>JAKFER010000154.1:0-52729 GCA_036675565.1 Chitinophagaceae bacterium | reverse complement strand
TGCTCCTGTACATTTTTTAATAACATGGGAACAACATCAGCTGCGAACACACTGTAATAATCATTTTGTAACTGCATCATATCAGCAGCTGTTACTTGTTGCATAACTGATAACTTATCATGAATAGCCACACCCCGCGGAACGATGTAATTTCCCGGAATAAAATATGGATATGCTGAATCAGCCGGACGCTGGTTTGCACTTTGTAAAAATCCTTGTTCAGGATTTATTGCGTGAGGATTTTCTGCCTGGGGAATAAATCCCTGCCACATATAATTACTATCAAGACCAGGCATTATATAAGTTCCCTGTCCATACCAGCGTGCAGGAAATTTCCCCTGTTGCCATATAGCTATATCCCCGCCTTTAGACGCAAAAACGAAATTTTGACCGGGACAACTGAAAGGCTTGATGGCATTTTCATAATCATTATAATTACTGGCTCTGTTCAGGTCATAAAAAACACGGGCTTCATTGGAAGGATCATGAGCTGTCCAACGTAAAGCAATGCCTTTGTTATTGGCTAATTCTTCAGTTTGACGATGATCGAACATCACCGGGCCAAAAACGGTATATGGAACTGTATCAAAAACAGAAGCACTGTTTTTTACTTTAATTTCTTCTATTAATATATTGGTTGATGCCCATTCGCCATTAAAACGGTATTGTTGTTGATTTTCATCTTTGAATTCAACTTCATAATAATCTCTTACATCCCGTTGGGAATTGGTAACACCCCAGGCAATACTGTCGTTAAATCCTATAATTATATTAGGTGAACCGGGAAATGAAACACCATAGACATTTATATTAGGTGTGGTTATTTGCATTTCGTACCAAATAGAAGGGAATGAAAGTTCCAGGTGTGGATCGTTTGCCAAAATCGGCGCACCGCTTTTTGTTTTGGATCCGGCCACTACCCAGTTATTACTCCCGTTATTTGGATCTGGTTTAGATACCTGTGTCAATTGCAAAGAATCCATTTCTTCGAAATAAAGAGAATCTGCAGTTGCTGGTTTAACAGGTGTGATACCGGCGGCAGCAAATAATGTTCCTTTTGGAACAATAGGTTGTAATGAATCCGGAACTTGTGGATCTAACCGCATCAATTCTTTAAAACTAAAACCATTTTTTGTCGCTGTATTTTCAAGATCATTATCATTACCTGATAAAGTCTTGCTCATTTGTTTCAAGAATAATGCAATTTTTAAATTGCTCCATTCTTCGGGTTCATAGCCGAGTAATTTATATTCAAATGGAAGATTATTTTTTGTGAGCGTTTTAATATATGCATTCACGCCGGCTGAATAGGCATCGCAACTGGATTTTGTTTTTGGATCTCTTTCTAATTCTATCAGCGCTTTTTCTGCACCCCAAACCATACCACTTCTTCTTTGTTCTTTATCAAATGCAATAAATCGTGGGTCATTCCCTAATTTTTCACTGATCCTGCCCGATGCGGCAAACGTTTGAAATTCCATCTGCCATAACCTGAATTTTGCATGCAGATATCCCTGGATAAAATAGGCATCTTCATCATGTTCGGCAAAAACATGTGGCACCAATCTTTCATCCAAATAAACTTCAGATGCACCTTTTAAACCTTCAAATCGGAGGTCTTCCGTAAAATCGTGATCTGCAGATTCTGCATTCTGCCAAAAGCCTTGTTGCGGACTTAAAAACTTACCCATAGCAGGTATGGCACCCCATTTATTATCTAACAAAAAAACCAGGACCAAAGTTAGAAATGCAGTTAACAGGAAAGGAATTATACGCATAATATGATAAGCAGGTTAATAAAATGAAAGGTAGATAAAAAGTAAATAGAAGATAAACCCCCGTATATTAAATAAGAGGTAAAAAGTAATTAATTAAACCCAGAGAGATCAGCCATTTTTTCCACCGACCATGGGAACAAAGGAGAAATTATCAAAAACTTCTTCTTTTAATGATCCACCCGCTTGTTTGGTAATACGCATCATCCTTTGAACTTCCCCCGTACCCACGGGTATTACCATCAATCCCCCGGGTTTTAATTGTTCTATTAATTTTGGTGGAATGATTGGGGCTGCAGCAGTGATCAGAATTTTATCAAAAGGTGCATAAGTAGGCAGGCCTTCATATCCATCACCATAAAAAAATTTGATATTCCGGTATTTTTCTAAATATTTAAAACGCCTGTTTTGGTCAAACAGTTTTTTTTGTCTTTCGATGGTATATACCTGTACACCCATCTCTGCTAATACACTTGCCTGGTAAGCACTTCCCGTTCCAATTTCCAAAACTTTTTCGAATGGTTTAAGTTCAAGCAATTGGGATTGATAGGCAACCGTATATGGCTGGCTGATGGTTTGCCCTTCTGCTATTGGAAAAGCCTTGTCTTCGTATGCTTTGTCTTCAAAAGCTGAATCCAGGAAATAATGCCGTGGTATGGTATTAATGGCATGTAAAACTTTTTCATCGGTGATGCCTTTACTACGGATCTGATCCACCAGTTTTTTACGGAGTCCTTTATGCCTGTAACTGTCTTCAAACTTTTTCATGACAGCTGCAATATAATAAGCTTTCGTTTTTTACGGTTCATAATCCAATATCAAATGAAATATTTACCAGGAAACTATTAGCGTTTGTAGTAGCGCAGATCAACAAAAGGCACCAGGCCTTTTTCACTCAAAGTAAAAAATCCTTTGTTATCCTTTTTAAAACATAATGCTTCACCCTGTGGTTCCATAATATAAGGTATGCTATATGGTTTGTTATTAAGGATTTCCGTCAAAGACTCATTACCGTTCTTTTTATAATGATACAGGTGCGAGTAAGTTTTTATAATGATCTCTGAACCACCAGGCGAAAATGCTGCACTGGTTACGCCGTTATAATCCAGTGAACCAACCAGGCTGGCTACGTTTATACCAATGGTGCTTTGAGGGAAAGCAATCTTATAAATACCCGATTTTGCATCCCTTTTAGTAATTATATAAATATCCTTACTTTTTTCATCCACAAGAATAGCCTCTGCATCATGTGAACCATCCTGGTAACGGAATGTAATTTTCTCCGTATTGGCTACTTCTGTTGCTCCGGCTGGGGGTTCTTCAAACCGGTATATATTGTAGGTCAGATGCTCCTGGTTATTATCTCCAATATCCGCTATGTACAAAATATTTTTCCCGGAAGAAATATCGTTAACCAGGGCCATATCCTCCCAATCCCGGTTAACCGCATTTAATACAGGTAAGCTTTTTATAAAATCACCTGCATAAGAAATCAAAGTGAGTTCTGCAGGATTGCCGCTGTCTTCATGAACCCATAACGCATTCCCTGTACTTCGGCTATCTGCTATTCCTGAAACTTCATCGATTATTCCTGGCGTAACCGGGTAAACCTGGGGCTCGGTGCTGAATTCTGTTACAACAACCGGATCACCATTCCCTTTCTGGCAACTGGATAAAATGATCAGGAGGTATGAAAGAAATATTTTAACAGTTAGCATTAGCCGAAAATAATGAGTGGTTATAAATTGAGTTCTTTTGTTATTTGCTCAATTTTAAGGTCCAGTGATGTCTTTACCTTTTCGTATGCTGAAGTATCGGACAGGGGTTCGTTGACACTAAAATAAAACTTTATTTTTGGTTCTGTTCCAGATGGCCTTGCACTTATTTTACTCCCATCTTCAAGGATGAACTGCAATACGTTAGATCGCGGCAACAAGATTGGTGCAGACTCACCGGTTTGCAGGTTCCTGCTTTGTTGTGTATCATAATCAAGTAATTGAATCACATCAAGTCCTGCCAGTTTTTTTGGTGGATTACTGCGATAGGTCTCCATCATTTCGGCAATTTGTCTTGTGCCATCCATGCCCTTTTTGGTAATAGAAATTAATGATTCCTGGTAACAACCGTATTCTACATACAGATCAAGAAGCTTTTGATACAAACTTCTACCCTTTTCTTTTTCATATGCCGCCATTTCGCAAAGCAATGCAACAGCACTGATGGCATCTTTATCTCTTATTTCAGAACCAATCATCAAACCATAACTTTCTTCACCGCCAATTACATAATTTTCATCCTGTTCTTTCTCTTTGATCAGTTCGGCGATCCATTTAAACCCGGTAAGTACATTATAACATTTAATGCCGTTTTTAGCAGCTATAGTATCGATCATATCCGTTGTTACGATCGTTTTGATCACCATATCATTTACCCGGTCAATTCCTTTAGCCTTTCTTGCTTCAATCATATAATTAAAAGCCAGGACAGCGGTCTGGTTCCCATTCAACAGCACCCATTTTCCATCCAGGTCCTTAACTCCAATGCCTACCCGATCCGCATCCGGATCAGTACCCAATAAAATATCTGCATCCAGCTCTCTTGCCATCTTTAAACCAATGCTCATGGCTTCACTTTCTTCAGGATTTGGATATACAACCGTAGGGAAATTCCCGTCAGGCGTGCTTTGTTCTTCAACGATGTGTACATTGGTAAATCCGAATCTCTCCAGGGCTTTTGGAACCAATGTAATCCCGGTTCCATGAATGGGGGTGAAAACAATTTTCAGGTCATGTTGTTTATCAATCACATCCGGGTAAACGCTCAATCGCTTTACCATATCCAGGTAAGGTTCATCGATATCCTCACCAATAAGTTGAATATTGGTACCATACCCTGCCCACTGCACTTCATCTACTGACTGTATTTTTTCAACTTCAGCAATCACATTTTTGTCATGTGGAGGAACCAATTGGCCACCATCATCCCAATAAGCTTTATAACCATTGTATTCTTTGGGATTGTGAGAAGCGGTGCATACAACGCCGCCCTGGCAACCTAGGTGACGGATGGCAAACGATAATTCCGGGGTTGGACGAAGTGCTTCAAAAAGATATACTTTAATATGGTTTGCTGCAAAAACATCAGCAGTGGTTTCAGCAAAAAAACGGCTGTTATTACGGCAATCATGCGCTATGGCAACTTTTACTTCCTGGTCAGGAAACATTTTTTTGAGGTAATTGGCATAACCCTGGGTGGCCATGCCAATAGTATATTTATTGATGCGATTGGTTCCTACACCCATCAATCCACGCAGTCCACCGGTACCAAATTCCAGGTCTTTATAAAAAGAATCTTCCAGTTCAGCCGGGTTTTCCTTTTGTAATCGTTTAATTTCTTCTATGGTTTGTGTATCAAAAGTTCCATTGAGCCATTTGTCAATCTTCTGCTGTGTTTTTGGATCCATATCTGTTGATTTTAGCTTTAAAATTGGTGAATGAAGTTATAGAATTTTAGGTTTGGAAGTGAAACTGCCGGAGAACCTTAAATTTGCGGTGCAAAAGCCGTATCCCACGGGATAATATTGTATGCATGATTAAAAGAATTTTCATATTTACCCTTTGCTTTCTTTTTTTGTTTGATGTGCAGGGCCAGGATTTCCTTCAACATGATTCGATACCTGATCCGTATATAAAAGATACCGTTCATTCTTTATCATCTAAAATTAACAGGCCATTGATTGTGGGCGGTGCCACTGTTTTGTTTTCCGCGGGATCATTAATTGCGCTTAACCATGCCTGGTATAAAGATCATGCCCGGACTGGTTTTCATACATTTGATGACAGCAGGGAATGGCTTCAGGTTGATAAGATAGGGCATACCTGGAGTGCATATACTTTCAGCCGTTTTGCAGGTGATTTCTGGAAATGGTCAGGTATTGATAATAAAAAAGCGGTGATCGCCGGTAGCGTTTCCAGCCTGGTTTATTTAACAGGTATTGAATACCTGGATGGACATTCTTCAAAATGGGGATGGAGCTGGTCCGATATGGCGGCCAACCTGGCGGGTACAACGATTTACGCCTCCCAGGAATTAGCATGGAATGAACAGCGCATACAGGTAAAGTTTAGTACACATAAAGGTGAATATGATGCATCTTTAATTGAAAGAGCCGATGCTTTATTTGGAACTACAAATTCTGAACGGTTATTAAAAGATTATAACCACCAGGCTTACTGGTTATCATTTAATTTAAAATCATTTATGCCGGATAGCAAGTTACCCGGATGGTTGAATATAGCTTTTGGGTACGGCGCTGAAGGAATGCTGGGTGGATTTGAAAACAAATGGACCGATAAAAATAATGCAGTTCAAACCCGATATGATATTGAAAGGTACAGGCAGTTCTATATTTCTCCCGATATTGATTTTACCCGCATTAAAACAAACAGTAAAAGCCTGAGAACTTTTTTTAGTGTACTTAATTGCATTAAAATGCCTGCCCCAGCTCTAATGATCAATTCAAAAGGAAAAATAAAAGCCTACCCGGTTTATTTTTAATTTTATCAGGAAAGATAAGCCCCTGATATTTTTTCGTTTTCTACTTCTACATAAATATGCTCCTGCATAGTAGTTGCGATTGATAATCCAACATAATCGGAATGAACCGGGAAAGTATTATGACTTCTTTCAACCAAAACCATCGTCTGTATTTTTTTTGGCAAGAATTCAAGAAAAGGTTTCAATGCATATAATAATGTGCGACCGCTGTTGGAGACATCATCAATAATAATGATCACTTTGCCGGTAAAGTCAAGAGACTTATCGATAGTAACCCTTGCAGGTTTTTTCTTATCAAGCGAGATCGTAATCAATTCTGTTTTTAAAGAAGAAATTTCGGAGAGCATTTTTTGCATATTCCGGGCTACTACACTTCCGCTTTCCCTGATGCCAGCCAGGATGATCATCTCTTCATCTCCATTATTTTCCAATACCTGGTAAGCCATTCGGCGAAGTTTTTTGTCAGCCGTTTTTGCATCCAAAATATAGTTCTTGTTATTTTCCATAACTAAGTTTGTCAACTAAATTAAACAGTTATAAATACAACCCGTAAATTAGCGAAGAAAAATACAAGGGGATCATTTTTTATACATACTCTGTTTATTATTTTATTTTTTTGCTGTTTATTTTGATCTATTAAATTGAAAGCATGTCAATTATTCAACAAATATTATTTGTGCTGCTCACTGGTTTTGCCATTTGGTTTTTTGCAAAAAATATCGCAGCAATCCGTCGCAATATTAACCTGGGCTATGATGAAGAAATAAAAGACCGGCCGGCGGAAAGATGGAAAAATGTTTTGTTGTTGGCATTTGGACAGAAGAAAATGTTTCGTTATCCGCTCGTTGCCATCATGCATTTTGTGATCTATGCAGGATTTATCATTATCAATATCGAAGTTCTTGAAATTGTGTTGGATGGAATTTTTGGAACCCATCGCATGTTTGCCGAACCACTGGGTAGCTTCTATACTTTTTTGATCAATGCCTTTGAATGGCTGGCAGTTGGTGTAATCGCTGTTTGCGTTGCCTTCCTGGTTCGCCGGAACATTATCAAACTGCGTCGTTTTATCAGCCACGACCTGGACGGATGGCCCCGCAGTGATGCCAATATCATCCTGTTTTTTGAGATCGTATTGATGACGCTTTTTCTTACCATGAACAGCACCGACAGGGCTTTACAATTGCAAGGCCACCCGGGATATCCTGATGTTGGCAATTTCTTTTTTTCCGGTTTGATAGCGCCTTCCCTAACAGGAATGGATAGTGGAACATTAGTGATCATAGAAAGGGTTGCCTGGTGGTTACATATAGCTGGCATATTTGCCTTTCTCAATTACCTGCCTTATTCCAAGCACCTGCATATCATTTTCGCATTTCCTAATGCGTATTATGCACGATTGATCCCACTGGGTAAAATGCGGAACATGCCG
The DNA here is from genome assembly GCA_036675565.1 of Chitinophagaceae bacterium. GTDB lineage: Bacteria > Bacteroidota > Bacteroidia > Chitinophagales > Chitinophagaceae > JACCYQ01. Next base: position 44,965 of record JAKFER010000154.1, on the reverse strand, counting down.
GCCATTCAAAATGAAGTCTTGTACGCCATGCAACCTGAGCTTGCTCCGACTGATGCCAGCGGCGAGCCCATGAAAAAATTTGGTGCTAAAGATGTAAACGATCTCAGCTGGAGAAACATCCTTGACGCTTATTCATGCACTGAATGTGGAAGATGTTCAGCCGCCTGCCCGGCAACCATTACCGGCAAAAAACTTTCACCACGTAAAATTATGATGAATACCCGGGATCGGGCTGCTGATATGGGACAGATTATTGATCAGAACGGCAGTTTTGTGGATGATGGTAAAACCCTTTTGCATGATTATATCAGTGTAGAAGAATTGCGTGCCTGTACAACCTGCAACGCCTGTGTACAGGAATGCCCGGTTGGTATCAGCCCGCTGGATATTATATTACAATTGCGACGTTACCTGGTAATGGAAGAAAGCAATGCCCCGCTGGAATGGAATGGTATGTTCAGCAACGTGGAAAATAATTTTGCACCGTGGAAATTTTCACCAGATGAAAGAGATCAGTGGGCAATTGAAATGCAGAACAAATCGTAAAATAATTTTAATAGACATAAAAAAACCGGAGAATCTCCGGTTTTTTTATAATCATATTCCTGTTTTAAAAAGCTTTTTTTGCGGGTTCCTTGGTTTTTAAACCTAAAGCTATATTTCTTTGATTGATCATGTCTGATAACGTTTTAATGGACTGATCAAGATAAATATCCTTACGGAGACCTGATAACCATTGTTGAAAACGCTCCTGCTTATTGGTATCATTTGCATATTTACCAGCTTCTTGTGGTAAGGCTGTAACATTCAATTCATAAGGCAGTTTTGTACTTTCAGATGTACGTGAAACCGCATCTTTTATTTCCTTCATATCCTTTCGGAATTGATCGATATGCAATGAGTATTTCCTGTCATTTTGTTCAGATAGCCATTCAGCTGTTTTTTTAATGGTGTTGAAAGCTTCGTTCTTACTTATTCTCTCTTCACTAAGCTGTTTAACTGAATTTAAATTATAACCGGAATTCCATTTAGTGTAGCTGGCTTGCGGAATTTCGTCCCATGGTAAAGCATCAGGATCGTCCTTTTCCCTGAATTTTAAATGCTCCAGGTTATCTGGTAATATAATATCCGGATAAACACCTTTTAATTGAGTTGATCCTCCATTAATGCGGTAAAACTTCTGTAAAGTCAATTTTATAGTTCCGAGTTCAGAATTTGAAGACAGGAAACTTGAACCAGGATCTAACCCAATATTACGTTGTACCGTGCCTTTACCAAAAGTTGAAGTACTGCCAATGATAACACCCCGATTATAATCCTGGATGGCAGCTGCGAAGATCTCTGACGCAGAAGCACTCAATTCATTCACCATAACCGCTAATGGACCATCATATAATACAGTTTTGTTATCCTTATCTCTCAAAATACTTGGATTACCATCGCGGTCTTTAACCTGTACAATTGGACCTTCTTCAATAAACAATCCAGCCATTTGTACCACATCAATTAAAGAACCACCACCGTTTCCACGCAGGTCCATTACGATTCCATCAATATTCTCTTCTTTTAATTTGATGATTTCCTTGGCCACATCAACATAACTACGGGCACCTTTAGGATTATCAAAATCTGCATAAAATTCAGGCAAGTAGATATAGCCGATTTTTGTAGCACCGGATTTAACTATGGCACTGCGGGCAAAAGTTTCATCCTGAACAATTTCATCACGAATGATTGAAACAGTTTTAACGGTTCCGTCTGTTTTCTTTAAAGTCAACCTTACTTCTGTTCCTTTTTTACCGCGAATGATTTTAACAGCATCCTGGGTCATATACCCGGTAAGATCTACAGGCTCCTGGTCACCCTGGGCAACTTTAGTAATTACATCTCCAACCTGGATCTCACCTGATTTCCATGCCGGACTACCCGTGATCAGGCTGGCTATTTTAATATTACCGTCTTCATATTGTAATGAAGCGCCAATACCAAAGAAACGGCCACTCATTTCCTCATCAAAATATCTTTTGTCTACCGGGGGAAAGAAGGTAGTATGCGGATCCATTGTAGTGGTAATGGTGTTCACATATAAATTAAACTTCTCTTCTTCATTAAATTTGAAACGGTATCTTTCGAAAGTTCTCTCCATGATGGTTTCCACTTTCGCCCTGGCTTCTTTTTCAAGTGCTGCATCAGATTTTATTTCAAAATCTTTCGTGCCTTTATTTTTTTCACGTGCATCTAAAAGATCCACATAACGCTCAAGTGTAAGATATTTTAAACGCTTTCTCCACATTTCTTTACGCTCTGCATTGTTTGCCGCAAAATCGATCCTTTCTGAGTCCATATCTACTTCTTCCTTGATATTAAAATCAAATGGCTTTGATAATATATCATGATATATTGTAGATGCTTCCTCCATTCTTTTATTAAAAACTTCTGCAGCATCAAGGAAAAATTGAACAGGTGCGCCTTTCAATTCATCATCTACACGTGTTTCATGTTTGCGCAATGCATCAACATCAGATTTCAACAAGATGTTCTTATCCGAATCAAGCTGTTCGATGTATTTAGTAAAAACTTTTTTTGAAAATTCATCATTAATTTCTTGCGGACTGTAATGTCCTTGCGATAGCATTTCCGCTACATTCTTCATGATTCGCTCATAGCGGGATGGCGGATTTCCATCACTGCCTAAGGTTTGAATGGTAAAAAAAATGCCTGCCACCAGGATCAACAAAACAATGGGTAGTCTCTTCATATTTGTAAGATATTTAAATGCATTGCGCATATTCCAAAAATAACGCAAAAACGGAGGATTTCGTACTATATCAGGCATTTAACAAAGGTTTTATAACAAAGGTTTATTTATGAATTAAATGGTAAATGCTACCGAACTTTGTTAAATGCAACAATAATACCCGAAACGTTTTTTTATTTTTTGAACTGAATTCATTTTACTTATTTTTGCGCCTGAATTAAAACGGTGGTTATAGCTCAGTTGGTTAGAGCGCTAGATTGTGGTTCTAGAGGTCGTGGGTTCGAGCCCCATTAGCCACCCAGGTTTGCCCGGTCTTTATGACCGGGTTTTTCCATTTTAATACATCATATGTACATGCTTTTTATTTTAGCCATCATTATTCCGCCTTGTATCGCTTTCCTTTTAAGTCTCGTATTTAACCGGTTTTATTTGTCTAAAAAAAAGAAAAGAGAAATTCTTTTACAGGGAGCAAAAGTATTTTTAAATGCAGACGTCTTATTGGCGGATGTACGTAAGGAATTGACAGGAACACGGTCTTTCGAAAAACTAATGGAACTGGCAGACTCCCAGGTTGATGATTTTTTAAGGATAAGACTGGTTAAAGAATTACCCTATGTGGGAATGCTGATTGGAGAACAAACGATTGTTGCACTGAAGAAGGTTTTTATGAAAGAAATGGAAACACTGTTCCCAACCGTCATGAACCAATATATGGACAGCCTGCAACAGGAATGGAAATCAGGTGAGATGATCAGTGATAAAGTAGCTACGATAAGTGATGATAAGATCAACAAATTGTTTTCCCCCATCAATCGGGTTATTGTTTACTGGTCTGTTTCATTGGGTTTGATGATCGGAGTATTCCAGGCTCTTTTGGTTTTTTTATTGATGAAATGATGAATCCCTCCCTTTTATAAATAAGATGTAACCATTTATCCAACATTAACGAAATAATCACTTTTAGTTGAACAACTTGCAGCGCATTTAAAATAATACATGAGAAAAATGAAAAAATTTACATTAGGCTTAATCACGGTTTTCCTTGGAACCATTTTGATGGCCCAACAACCAAATGGTATGGGAAATCGGGCCGCAGGCGTAACAGGCAGGTTTTATGGTAAAATAGTAGACTCCATCACAAAGAAACCAATCGATGCTACTTCAGTTCAATTATACCAGACAAGAGTTGACTCTGTTACCAAACAAAGAAAAGATGTAGTTGTATCTGGCATGTTAACACAAGCCAATGGTGATTTCTCTTTAGAGAATGTTCCGGTAATGGGTCAATATACATTACGTATTTCAGGTATCGGGTTTCAACCATATGAACAAAAGGTATCTTTTTTTGATATGAAGGATCTCCAGGGCGGAGGCCGCCCGGATATGGCTGCTATGATGAATAAACTGGATAAGGACCTTGGCAATATTAGTTTGCAAATTGATGAAAAAGTATTGGGCAACGTGGTGGTTACTTCCAGCAAACCTTTAATGCAGTTAGGAATTGACCGAAAAATCTTTAATGTAGACCAGAATATAGTTACAGCAGGCGGAACAGGCGTTGATGTAATGCGCAATGTTCCTTCGCTGAATGTAGATATTGATGGAAATGTTTCATTAAGAAATAATACGCCACAGATATTTGTTGATGGCAGACCGACAACGTTAACGCTTGAACAAATCCCTGCAGATGCGATAGAAAGTGTGGAAGTGATCACCAATCCTTCTGCAAAATTCGATGCATCGGGTGGTACTGCCGGAATTTTGAATATCGTTTTAAAGAAAAATAAAAAAGTAGGTTATAACGGAGGATTAAGAGCCAATGTGGATTCCCGATTACGTGTGGGTGGCGGTGCGGATATTAATATTCGCCAGGATAAAGTGAATTTCTTTGCCAGTGCCAATTACAACCAACGCAAATCAATTAGCAATGGCACTACCAAAAGAACTACCTATGGATCTCCTGACACTTATTTAAACCAGGTGGATGAAAGTATCATGAATGGCCGGTTTATGTTTGGTCGTGCGGGTTTTGATTATTTTATTGATAACCGCAACACTTTTACATTGAGCGGAACATATGTTGAAGGACGTTTCAGACCGAATACTGAAAGCCAGTTATATATTGATTCGTTATTCAATCCAAAAACTTCGTCTTATTCTGAGCGTTTATCTAATACGGACGGACGTTTTCGTAATAAAGGTGTTAGTGCAAGCTTTAAACATATTTTTCCAAAAGCAGGCAGGGAATTAACAGCAGACGCAACTTTTAATAAAAGCAATAACAACAATATCAATATCATTCGCAATGATTATTACAATAATGTAAATCAATTGGATCGCTCATTCCAGCAACAACAAATGGCCAGCGGGAACAATAGTAACCTTGTGGTACAAACGGATTTCATCAACCCGATCAATGATAAATCAAAGTTTGAAGCTGGTGTTCGTGCATCCGTTCGCAAAGCCAGCAGCAACAATAATTTTTACTTTGTGAATCCTTCTAATGGGCAACTAGTTTTGAATGTACCATTGTCCGTTAAATATGAAAGTACAGACCAGGTGTATGCAGGATATGCTACCTACACAAACCGTATCAATACTTTCGGATACCAGTTGGGTATGCGTGTTGAAAGTTCAAATTATGAAGGAATTTTACCGGATAAAAATGAGTCTTTCGATATCAAATTTCCGGTTAGTTTGTTCCCCAGTGTATTCTTAAGTCAGCAACTTAAAAATGACCAGGAATTGCAGTTGAATTATTCCCGCCGGATCAATCGCCCCAATTTCTGGCAGTTATCACCATTTACCGATTACTCGGATTCTTTGAACCTGAGTCGTGGTAATCCAGGTTTGAACCCGGAATTCACCAACTCCATTGAATTATCTTATTCCAAACTTTTCAAGAATAAAGACAATTTCCTGGCCTCTGTTTATTTTAAAAATACTACCGACCTGATTACCCGCTACCAGGACAAAGAACTGAACCCGGCCACAGGTAAAGATGCTTTGGTAAACACCTATATTAATGCGAATCGCAGTTATGTAACGGGTTTGGAATTAACAGCTAAAAATAAGATCACCCGATGGTGGGATGTTACCAGTAATGTGAATTTTTATACGGCCGATATCAAGATTGATAATTTACCGATCGAAGAGCAAGACCAGTTTGTAAGTTATTTTGCCAAAATCAGTAACAACTTCAAACTACCTAAGAATTTTACTGTGCAATTATCAGGCGACTACCAGTCAAAAACCATTTCGCCACAAGGCGGAGGCGGACGTGGCATGATGTGGGGTGGCGGAAGCCAGTCAGTTGCACAAGGATTTATCAGGCCGAATTTTGGAATGGATATGGCCGTGAAATTTGATTTCCTCGAAAAGAAAAATGCATCGATTTCATTAAATGTGAATGATATTTTGAGGACAAGAGAATATGATTCATTTGCAGAATCAGCATTTTTTGTTCAGAATGTTAGCAGGATCAGGGACCAGCAAGTTGTTCGGTTAAATTTCAGCTGGCGCTTTGGTAAGTTTGATGCTGCTTTATTCAAACGTAAAAATATGAGAGGAGAAAGAGAAAGTATGCAAGGTGCTAATGAAGGAATGAATTTTTAAAAAAGAAATAATTATGCTTCAACCCCGGTAATAACACCGGGGTTTTTTTATTTATAGGAATTACAGTTTTCATTTGTATTGATTCAATAAGAATCGTTTCGCTCTATTAAGGGAAAATATTTTTGCGTTACTTACCTGTATATTTGGCCCTGATAAAAATAGCGGATGGAGAATAATTTATTATTTGTATTGATTGGCTGTGGCAGGATTGGAGAACGGCATGCCGAACAGATCGTTAAAACGGGAAAGCTTGTGGCTGTATGCGATATGGATAAAACCAGGGCAGATGAAATGGCGCAACGTTATAGTGTGAAAGCCTACTATTCAATAGATGATCTTTTACTGCATGAAAAAGATGCAAATGTTATCAGCATTTGTACGCCCAATGGCATGCATGCGGAACATTGCATTAAATCTTTACAGGCGGGCAAACATGTTTTATGCGAAAAGCCTTTGTGTATTACGGGAGCAGCGGCCAGGCAGATCATGGAAACCATGAAGTATTGCAGGCGCAAATTGTTCGTTGTAAAATCAGGCAGATATATTCCCGCATTGCAGCAGGCTAAAAATTGGATTCAAAATGGTCATGCAGGGAAAATCTATAATTTTCATTTAAGTTGCTTATGGAACAGGCCAATTTCATATTACGAGAATAACTGGCATGGCTCTGTGTTTCCTGATGGCGGCACATTATATACCCAGTTCAGTCATTACATTGATGTTTTACTTTGGTTATTGGGAGATATTGCGGAAGTAAATGGATTCCGGAAAAACAATGCACATACAACCGTTATGGAATTTGAAGATGACGGAGCCGCTGCCATTAAAATGAAAAATGGAACCATTGGCACCTTGAACTGGTCTGTAAATACTTATTTAAAAAACATGGAAATAGCATTGACTATTGTGGCAGAAAATGGCACGGTAAAAATTGGTGGAGAATATATAAATAAGGTGGAATATTTATGTACCCGAAATGACAGTGATTTTCTTATTGCAGAAATCCCGATGCTGCATGAAACATCCAGGCCTTTGATGAGTAATCACCAACACGTGTATGAAAACCTTGTAAGGGTATTAATGGATGATCAGCACCCCTTCCCCACTGTTTTGGATGGTGTTAAAACTGTTGAAGCGATTGAAATGATCTATCAAAAAATAAATCTCCAATAAGGTTTGAGACAAGTTGTATTTACTGTTACAAACGATCTTAGTTATGATCAGCGTATGCATCGTATCTGCACAACGCTTGCAGAAAATAATTATGATGTATTACTGGTTGGCCGCAGAAGACGAACATCCATTCCACTTACTCCTCAAAAATTCAAACAAAAAAGATTAAGATGCTTTTTTAATAAAGGTCCCCTGTTTTATTTAGAATATAGTCTTCGTCTTTTCTTCTACCTGGTTTTCAAAAAAACCGATGCTTTATGTGCCATTGATCTTGACACCATCCTTCCTGTTTTATTTGTATCCAAAATCAGGAATAAAAAAAGATTGTATGATGCACATGAATTGTTCTGCGAGATGAAAGAAATTATTTCCCGGCCGGTCATTCAAACTATCTGGAAAAGCATTGAAAAATATAGTGTGCCTCAATTTCCTAATGGATATACGGTAGGCACAAGCATTGCTGATGAATTTTACAAATTGTATAATGTACAATACCAGGTTATCCGCAACATGCCCTTGCTACAGGATATTCCCATTGCACAAAAAGAGCGAACCGTTCTTTACCAGGGAGCGGTAAATGAAGGGAGAGCCCTTGATCAATTATCAGACGCATTAAAATTGATTGATGCAACACTGGTTGTTTGTGGCGATGGTAACTATATGCGTCAATTTAAAAAAGGTATTAAATCCCGTAACCTCGAAAACAAAGTATTGCTGAAAGGAATGCTCCCCCCTTTTGAGTTGCCTGTTTATGCCGCAAAGGCCATGGTTGGCGTTAACCTGGTTGAAGCCAAAGGGTTGAATCAGTATTATTCCCTGGCTAATAAGTTTTTTGATTATATAAATGCCGGTCTGCCACAGGTTTGTATGAATTACCCTGAGTATAAAAGAATCAATGATACATACCAGGTTGCCCTGCTCATAAATGACCTGAAACCGGAAACAATTGCGAGGGCTATAAACAATCTGCTCAATAATGATGTTTTATATAAGCAATTACAAGAAAACTGTTTAAAAGCACGGGCTTTTTTAAACTGGCAACAGGAAGAAAAAAAGCTTATGGATATTTATGCATCAACTTTTGAAAAATAAACACCTGCATATTGTTTGTCTCGATGTACCATTTCCACCGGATTATGGCGGGGCCGTTGATATGTTTTATAAGATCAAAACCCTGCATGAACTGGGTATTAAAATCCACCTGCACTATTTTTGTTATAACCTGCGTGGTAATCCGAATGAATTAAATGGTTATTGCGAATCGATCCATATTTATGAACGCAAAACCGGTCATAAAAGCTTTTCATTCGATCTGCCTTACATCGTTTCATCAAGAATAAATAATACGCTGATTGAAAACCTGAACAAGGATAACCATCCTGTTTTACTGGAAGGGATTCATTGTTCAGGTGTTGCCCGGTACCTGCACCCTACTAACAGAAAAATTTTGGTGCGATTACACAACGATGAAAGTGCTTATTACAAACAACTGGCAGATGCTGAACTTCGATTTTTGAAAAAAATGTATTACCGCAATGAAGGAAGGTTATTACAAACCTACCAGCAATCATTACCCGAAGATTGCCTGTATGCGGCTATTTGCGAAAAGGATGTTTCTGTTTTTAATCACCAGTACCACCTTAAAAACACCATTCACCTGCCTGCATTTATTCCCTACACCAAAGTAGAATCTAAGGAAGGCATAGGTAATTTTTGTCTTTACCACGGGAATCTCGCTGTTGCGGAAAATGAAAAAGCAGCAACCTGGTTATTACAAAAGATTTTTAGTAAAATAAATATTCCATTGGTTATTGCAGGTAAGAACCCTTCCGAAAAACTGCAGAAACTGGTTCACATGTATGAAAATACCTGCCTTGTTGCGGATCCATCCGGAACTGAAATGGAAGAATTGATTCAGAAAGCACAGATCAATGTTATTCCTTCTTTCAATACAACGGGTGTAAAGTTAAAAGTGTTGCAGGCTATTTTTGCGGGAAGGCATTGTATTGTGAATGAAGCGGCCGTGTCCGGGTCCGAAGTAGAACCTGCATGTCATATCGCATCCAATGCAGAAGCTATGGCTTCTATCATCATGCAATTGTATCGCCAGCCTTTTGCAGAAGAAGAAATCTTATTACGTAAAAAAATCCTACAGCACCATTATGACAACGTTAATAATGCAGAAACCATTATAGCATTGTTATGGTAGCATTATCTATTACCTGGCCGCGTTCTGTACGAACTACTCTTGCCGGGTATTTATTGATAACCATATAATCATGTGTAGCCATTACAATGGCCGTGTTGAATTCTTTTGAAATCTGGAAAAGTAATTGCATGATCTCGTCTGAAGTTTCAGGATCCAGGTTTCCTGTTGGTTCGTCGGCCAGTATCAGCTTCGGAGAATTTAATAATGCACGTGCAATATCTACCCTTTGCTGCTCGCCACCACTTAATTCATGGGGCATTTTAAACCCTTTTGATTTTAAACCAACTTTATCTAATACATCAATGATTTTATCATCCATCAGTTTGGCATTGGTCCAACCCGTAGCCCGCATCACAAATTTTAAATTCTCATTGATGTTCCTGTCAGTCAGTAACTGAAAGTCCTGGAACACCACACCCAATGTGCGACGCAGGTAAGGAATCTTGCGCCAGGTCAGTTCCCGAAGATTATACCCGGCAATTGTTCCCTCCCCTTCTTTCAAAGGCAATTCGCCATAAAGTGTTTTTAATAAACTGGATTTACCAGTTCCTGTTTTACCTACCAGGTATACAAATTCTCCTTTATTAACAACCAGGTTTACATCCTGTAAAATCAGGTTATCACCCTGGAAAATGCTTACATTACTCAACTCTATTATTGCTTCGGCCATGTTAAATTTAAAAGTTTGATGCAAAATAACGGAATTGAAGTCAAACCCCCGTTAAAATGGCGCAAAAAGGAAATCAAACTGACTTAACCTAAAAATATTTTATTAAAACTAAAAATTTAGTTGTTCAACTAAACAATTAGTTATACTTTCAACTTCTCAAGTCAAAAGATCATGAAAACCCTTACAAAGGCAGAAGAACAATTAATGCAGGCATTGTGGAAAATTGAAAAAGGATTTATCCGCGATATTATGGATGCATTGCCTGCGCCTAAACCACACCAGAATACGGTAGCAACCATTTTAAAGATTTTGGCAGAAAAGAATTTTGTGGGAATCCATGTCGTGGGACGTAACCATGAATATTACCCACTGGTGAAAAAAACGGAATATTCTAAGAAGACCATGAAACAGATGATGAAAGGATATTTCGGTGGCTCATTCAGCAATGTGGTTTCATTTATGGTAAAAGAAAACAATATCAGCATTGAAGAGCTGGAAACATTACTGGAACAAATCAAGAAACAGCAAAATCCAAAGAAATGAAAGAGATCTTATTCTACTTCCTCCAGGTAATTATAATCTCAGGATTACTATATAGTTATTACCACTTTTTTTTGCGAAACAATAAATTTCATCGGTACAACCGTTTTTATTTATTGGGGGCTACGATTGTAAGTTTAATTCTGCCATTTCTTGACTTAAACTTCTATTTTAAATCTGAGGAGGATATCCCTGCCATTTACCAGGTTCTTTCTGTTGTTCGCGTAGGTGATAATATCAACCAAACATTGTCCCCTGCTATAGCCTGGAATTTGCTATTAAATATTATTTACCTTCTTATTACAGTATTTTTTTTATTTCAATTTTGCTTTTCATTGTTTGAACTTAAAAGAGTCCTTGATAAATACCCTTCAAAAAAAATGGACAATGTTTTATTTGTAAACACAAGTGAAAATGGAACACCTTTTTCATTTTTCAATTGGTTGTTCTGGAATGAAAACATTCCCCTTAATACATCAAACGGGCAAAAAATATTAAAACATGAGTTATTCCATATTCAGCAAAAACACAGCTGGGATATAATTTACCTTGAATTACTAACTATTTTTTGCTGGATAAACCCTTTTTTTCACATAATAAAGAAGGAAGTAAAAGTTATTCATGAATTCCTGGCTGATGATTTTGCATCAAATCAACAAAGAGAAGAAGAATATGCTGAATTATTATTGATGCAAGTTTTACAAACAAATCAAAAGCTTGTCAACCCCTTTTTTCACAACCAAATAAAAAGACGCATTATCATGATCACAAAATCAACACAACCGGGATATACATTTATTCGTAAAATGATGGTTCTACCCATGTTAGCTATCGTTATAAGTATGATAGCAATTAATTGCACATCTAAAGATGCAATTGAGAATGAAGAAGCAACAAAAATTGATATACCTACTCATACTAATTCCTCAGGCCAGGATAATAAATTAAAAATTGAACAGGCCAGTGATGAACCATCGTTTCGAGGAGGCCAAATCCAATGGCGTAAATATCTTGAAAAGCAGCTCAATGCTAATGTTCCGGTTGACAATGGTGCTCCAGAGGGCATGTATAAAGTGGAAATACAATTTATAGTAAATGAGAATGGTTTCATAAGTGATATTAAACCATTAACAAATCATGGGTATGGTATGGAAGATGAAGTTATTGATCTGATAAAAAAAGGACCTAAATGGATACCAGCCGAACAAAACGGAAAAAAAATAAAAGCATTTAAGACACAACCAGTAACATTTGTTGTTTCAAAAGAATTTTGATCAGGATTAAATCAACTAATCATTATTATATCAGATGAAAGTAATTTTCATTGTCATTTTTCAAATCATAATTGCATCCGGTATGCTTTACGGTTATTACCATTTCTTTTTACGTAATAACAAATTTCACCGGTACAACCGCTTCTATTTATTGGGAGCAACAGTTGTGAGCCTGATCTTACCTTTTCTAAAGATCCCATTATATTTTACAAGTGAAGAAGCTGATGCTTCCATCCTGTATCGTTCCATGCAATTAATAAATGGACAGGAAGAAGTAATTATAAATGACAATAGTTTTAGCTGGAATCAATTGCTTACCTGGCAAAATATAAGCATTGGACTTTATGCACTGGTTACTTTTTTTATCCTGGCCAGGCTGATCATAGCACTGAAGAGAATTATCCGTTTAAGATACCAGTATCCTTCGGCACGCATTGAAAATATTCAATTCATAAAAACCACGGAACCCGGAACACCTTTTTCATTTTTTAACTGGCTATTCTGGAATAAAAAAATTGAAGTGAAGAGTGAAAAAGGACAGCAGATATTCCGGCACGAATGGTTTCACATTCAACAAAAACACAGTATTGATATCATGTTCATGGAATGGCTCACTGTCTTTTGCTGGTTCAATCCATTTTTTTACCTGGTGAAAAAAGAACTCAAAACCATTCATGAATTCCTTGCTGATGAATTTGCCGTTCAGCATTTTTCCAAAGGTGAATATGCGGAACTGTTACTCATGCAGGCATTTGATACCGAACACAAAATTGTAAACCCATTTTTTCATACACAAATAAAAAGACGCATCGCTATGATCACCACTTCATCAAAACCCGGTTACCAGTACCTGCGAAAAATTATGGTACTGCCTGTTTGTGCCTTAGTCATTACACTCTTTGCGTTTACCTACCAAAGCAAAGAAGTCCTGCCAACCTTATTATCAAGCGAAAAAATTACTGTAGTCATAGATGCAGGACATGGTGGAGAGGATAATGGAGCCAATACAGCGGCTACCATTTTTGAAAAAGATATCAATCTCGAATTGGCAAAGACTGTTGCTGAAATGAACCAGGATCCAAACATTGAAATTATCCTTACAAGAGAATCTGATGAATATATTCAATTGCATGGTCGCACGGAAATAGCTGCAAAAAGAAAAGCCGATCTTTTTATCTCTTTGCATGTTGGAGCTGCAGGACCAATGGCCGGAAAAATAAATGATAAAAAAGGTGGAATAGAAGTCGTCGTTTCACGTAAGAACAAAACGTTTGATTTACAAAACCGTGCATTGGCTTCATATATGATCAGCCAGTTTGAAAAAACTTATACTACTAACAAGTCAATCCTGGTAAAGCAAACCGGAATATGGGTATTGGATAAAAACAATTGCCCCTCAATTTTAATCGAATGTGGTTACCTCACAAATCCCGGCGATCTTTCTTTCATCACTCAAAAAGAAAATCAACAGAAAATTGCAAAAAGCATCCTGGCTGGTATTCACCAATATGCCAAAGAAAAAAACAACTTGTTGTCGGTTATAAATACCCAGGCTTTGAATGATACCGTTCCGGCAAAAGCAAAACCACTTATCGTTGTTGATGGAGTAATCAAAGAAAATGCAAAAATTGATGATACCGATCCGTCAAACATTCAATCGATTAATGTGCTGAAAGATAAATCCGCTGTTACCAAATATGGGGATAAGGGTAAAAATGGTGTAGTTGAAATTACCACGGTTGATAACTCTCAAAATAAAACCAATAAAGTGTCAGTTACCAAACCTGCATTGGCAACGAAAGTGGATGTACAAAAAGCTTTGCTGGTTGTTAATGGGAAAAAAATGGCTGATCTGACAGAAAAAGAAAAGGAAGCCAAAATGAACGAGGTTTCAATTGCAAGTATAAATGTATTAAAAGGCCAGGCTGCCGTTTCTGCCTATGGCGCAGCAGGAAAAAATGGTGTGATTGAAATAACATCTGCCACTCCTTCATTTACAATTACATCCGTAAACAATGCAGATCAAACAACAAATTTGACAACAGCTGGTATTGTAAAACCAAACCCGTTATTTGTTATTGATGGAGAAGAACAGACCGGTTTGCAATCCGCTGAACTCGATAAAAAAATATCACCCGATGATATTGAATCCATCAATGTACTAAAAGGCGAATCAGCCATTCAGAAATATGGAGCGAAAGGAAAGAATGGCGTGATCGAGATTACTTCAAAAAAACAAAAAATAACTACGGATAATAGTCAGCAATAGCAATTTATGCTGCAACATCAATAAATAACTTCACCAACCTTTTTTACCTGGTTAAGATTGCTGATATCATAAATCAATAACCCGGTTGATACATAACAGATCAATATATCATCATAAGGAATAACATCCTTAAAATTTCCGTCAGAAACCGTGTACATTAATTCGGGAGCATATGGATCTTTAACATTTACTAACGAAAGCCCGGAACTTCCGCGGCAAATAAAAACAACGGAATCTTTTAAACCCAATCCAAAGGGAGTAGAAATCGGGAACAAACTTGTTTGAACAGGTTTTACAATATCTTTTATATCGTAAACATATAATCCATCCTGGGCAGGTCCACAGGCAGAACCACCTTGTAAAGTAACATAGGCAACCGTATCATTAGCGACAACTGGATCACAGCTGCGAACATGACGGGCCTCGCCCAATTTAACAGGATTAGAAGGATTGGCAATTGAAAAAATATACATTCCATCGCGTGAACCAATAAATAATTTATCCTTGTAGGGATAAATAGTTTCTACCCCAAAACCAACATTCACTGATGTTTTTTTTATGGGATCAGCCGCATTTGCAATATCATAAACATGAACTTCATAATGATCCGCCAGGTAAAGATGGTTAGCGGCAATAGTAAACCGCGCTAATGAACCGCCTGTTCCGCTGCCGGATGAATCCGCAAGGTTGCTTCCATCCTTGGTACAACCCATTGAAATCAACATAAAAAAAACGACGGCAATCCTTATATTTTTTATTGATGGCATAAATTAATTTAAGGATAAAAACAATTATTGTTAAACACGGAATCCTTTACCCAACCTGTAAGTATATGCGAAAGATCAGAACCAGGACATTCATAATAAACGCCCCGTTCAGGCAATGGAATATAATTATATACAGGATAACCACCAGCCTGTGCACCCTGGATAAAAGCGCTTTTTATTCTTTTCAGTTCTTTTACATTCTGCCAGTCAGTAATATCTACTACAACCAGGTCTGTAAATGAATTTGCATACAATGTATTTCCCTTTATAGAAATTTCTGAATTCCCCAGGATTTTAATGAACCCAATATTAGCCGCTGCAGAAGGAATGGAATTATCAATAACATGGATTCCACTTCCCAGATCATTTTGGAATACCAGGTTTCCTTTTACATATATTTTTCCCGGGTTTTTTACAGTCTGCGGGCTGGTTGCTACTATTTTTAATATGGAGGAATCAACAGTAAAAACGGGTTTATAACCCCAAACTTTTTTTGGCGGTTCTATGGGTGGAGATGACCGGTTATATGTAAAATCCCAACATGAGGACAAAAGAAAGGTAAATGGTAAGATCAATAATAACAGTCGCATGGTCTTCAGACAACAATAATTTTCTGTGCGCTGCATGAATGGTATTTTTCAGAAAATTATTTGGGATAATAGAATTTACCATGAAAACTAAGCCTTAAACTCTAAACACTAAACTCTAAACTCAATACTTTAACCCAGTTCCATTTTTCACAATTACCAATTCCTGTTGCTCACTTTCCTCTACCCTGCCGATAACCCGGGCATCAACACCAAAACTTTTTGCGATGCTGATCATTTGGTCAGCATCTTTTTCATTGGTATAAATCTCCATTCTGGTACCCATATTAAATACCTGGTACATTTCCCGGTCATCTGCTTTGCTTGCCTGTTGAACCAGCTGAAAAATTTCAGGAGCATCAAACAAATTATCTTTTACGATCCGCACATGATCCGGAACATATTTCAAACATTTGGTTTGTCCGCCCCCACTGCAATGGATCAATCCATTTACAGCTTCGAATTTTTCTTCCAGGATTTTCTTAATCACCGGCGCAAAAGTCCGGGTGGGTGACAGGATCAATTTACCGATATTAATCTTTTTTCGGCTATTGTTGAATGTTACATCTACTTCATCGGTCAAGCGATGTTCACCAATATAAACCACTTCATCCTCCAAAGAAGGATCAAAGGATTCTTTAAAATTTGTTGCATAGTATTTATCCAGCACATCATGCCTTGCACTGGTTAAACCATTGCTGCCAATACCGCTGTTATATTCCGTTTCATAATCCGTTTGTCCAAAACCGGCCAAACCAACAATCACATTCCCTGGCCTGATGTTCTGATTGGTTACCAGTTTATTTTTTGGCCAGCGTGCCGTCATGGTACCATTTACGGCTATCGTTCTCACCACATCGCCTACATCCGCGGTTTCGCCACCCATGTAAGTAATGTTTACTCCATGTTTTTTCATGTCATCAAAAAATGCCTGGTGCGCATTGATCAAAACTTCCAGCACTTCTGCCGGAATGATATTTTTATTTCTGTCGATAGTGGAAGAAAAAATCAGGTTATCATAAATGCCCACACAAAGCAGGTCATCCAGGTTCATCACGATGGCATCCTGCGCAATGCCTTTCCAGATAGAAATATCTCCCGTTTCTTTCCAATATAAATAAGCCAGGATACTTTTTGTTCCTGCACCGTCTGCATGCATCAGGTTTACCCATTCATCATCATTACAAAGAACATCACTGTAAATTTTACAAAAGGCTTTGGGATAAAGACCTTTATCCAGGTTTTTAGTAGCTGCATGCACTTCTTCTTTTTGCGCGGATACGCCTCTTTTACTGTAAAGACTCATGGAATGATGATTGATATTAGCTTGCCGGAATGATTAATTTTGAAGCGGCAAATCTAAAACTAAAGGCGCACTTATCAATAGACGCCGGGAGGTAATTACTGAATGCCTATATTCGCACCGTTTTTTATGAAGGTCCATTACAAATCACCATCATTGCCCGTTTTTAAAAATGCCGTCATAACGATCGGCACTTTTGATGGTGTACATATGGGTCACCGCCAGGTACTGGCAAAATTAAAACAGGAAGCCATCTATGCCGGTGGAGAATCGGTCTTGATAACATTTGACCCGCATCCACGAAAGATTATACAAACAGCTTCCCAGCCCATTCGATTGATCAATACACTAGATGAAAAAATTGAGCTGCTGGAAGAATTTGGTATCGATCATTTGGTCATCATTGAATTCACGCCTACATTCTCTGAACAATCGGCTGAAGAATATATCAGGGATTTTTTGATCCGCCAGTTTCAACCACATACGATCATTATTGGTTATGATCACCGGTTTGGGAAAAACCGTTCGGGTGATTATAAGCTGCTTGAAAAAATGGCTGGTGTTTATCATTACCAGTTAAAAGAAATTTCCGCACACGAACTGAACGAGATCAAGATCAGTTCCACCAGGATCAGGGAGGCATTAATACATGGCAATATGGATGATGCCAATCGTTTGCTGGGTTATACGTTTTTTTTTAGTGGCGAAGTAATTGATGGTGACAAACTCGGCAGGCAACTTGGATACCCTACTGCCAATCTTAAAATAAATGGTGCCGAAAAAATTATTCCGGGAGATGGCGTTTATGCTGTTTATGCAAACTTTGAAGAAGCAAAATTTAAAGGAATGATGAGCATTGGTTTTCGACCAACAGTGAATGGCACAAAGAGAGTAGTTGAAATCAATCTTTTTGATTTTGACCAGCATATTTATGGCAAAACGCTCAAGGTTTGTGTAAAGAAATATTTGCGTGCTGAAGTTAAATTCAATTCAACCGAAGAACTGGTAAAGCAAATGGATGAAGACAAAAAAGCCAGCTTAAATATTCTTTAAGCCGGCTCTTCCAAAAAAACATTTCTGTTTAGTATTCTATTTTGAATTCCATTTTATCGGGACTGTCAAAAAAATCTTCAATATTTGTTTCTATTGTAACTTTCTTTTTATCGGCTGATAATTTTACATTTTTACCTGTTACATTTTTGGCGGCGCTCGGCAGGTTGATCACCATACTGCTTTTCATGGGAACACCAAATGAGGACGTTTGTAATAATCCCTGCAGGTATTCATCATTATTGGCGTTCACATACTTTTCTTTGTTCAGCGTTTTTGTAATTAATCCTTTTGAAAAATTCACTTCAAAATAATCATCCATTGATGATGGTTGTGGAACGTTTTCAGCCATGGGATTTTCTGCAGCGCTCATTTGTTTTTCCATCATATCACCCATAATGCGGGTGGTTAATTTATTGAGCATGGGAATTTCGTTGACAGATTTGAAAGGGTAAGTAATCTGGGTTGTAAATATCTCTTCCTGCATATTCATTTTAATACCCAATGAACCTTTTTTAACCAGTTCTTTTTCACCAACTGTTAAACCAGGAATGCTGTCAGCCATTTTATCCAGCATTATGATGGTATCGGTAACCATCTTTTCAACTTCCTGCATTTGATCACCACCAAATTGTTTGGCCATGCCAACTACCGCACTCATATCATTTGTGGTGGCCATCGTCCCGCTGCCATCTGCTGCAATCGTAATTTCCTGCACGGTATCAAAGCAACCCATGAGTGTAAAGGAAACCACCACCGCAAAGACCATCATTAACTTCTTCATAAGTTTATTTAATTTTTTTTATTTAAAATGAATTATCACGTTTATCACGCTTCATTTTATTTATTTTTTTTTGGGTAATGTTTAATATTAAGTGCAAGTTAAATCAGGCAAACATTTTCACCACCATTTCTTTTAAAAGGGAGGCGGAAGGTGTACCTGAATCATTTATACCAACACTTTTTAAATTATACTGGTGAAGCAATAATAAAGCTTGTTCAACTTCCGTATAAGTAAATAATTGTTTTGCCTTTAGATAATCTTTGAAGAAAAAAACATTGACCCCAATGGCCGCAGCCAGGCTTTTATCATCTTTTGCCGGCAAACCATACAACATATACAATTTGCTGAAGAATCCATAAATAGAAGGTAAGACCAGCTGAATGGGAGCCGCCTTTGGATTGGCTTCAAAATAATTAATGATCCGCAATGATTTTGCTAAGTTTTTCGATCCTATAGCCGATTGCAATTCAAAAACATTAAAGTCCTTACTGATGCCTACATATTTTTCAATATCATTTTCGGTGATGGTTTTGCCTTCACCCAAATTGATAAAAATCTTATCAATCTCGCTATCGATCCGCGACAGATCGCTGCCGATATGATCCACTAATAAAGCCAGGGCTTTGGGTTGAATGTTCATGCCTTTGTTGCGCACCATTTCAACCGTAAATTCTTTTACCTGTTCTTCATATAATTTTTTTGTTGTAAGCACCTCTCCTTTTTCTTTTAGGAGTTTAGCCAGTTTGGTACGGCCATCTACTTTTTTTTCTTTATAGGCAACCACAAAAATGGTTGATGAAAGTGGGTGTTCTATATAGGCCTCCAGTTTATCAATATCCTTCATTTGCTGGGCTTCCTTTATTAACACGACCTGCCTTTCAGCAAACATGGGATAACGCCGGCAAGCGTTTATAATATCCGGCCATTGGGCATCTTTACCATAAAAAACAGTGAGATTAAAACCTGCTTCAGCTTCTGAAAGAATTTTATTTTCTGCGTAGTCGGTTACTTTATCAATAAAGTATTCTTCTTCACCTTCAAGCCAGTAAATGGGTTTATAAAGCTTTCTTTTCCAGTCGGAGATTATCTTTTCAGCAGACATGGGCGCTAAGATAGTTGTTCTGATTTTTTTAACAAAACGGGCTAAAAGCCTTACTAAACAGGGTTTATTGTTTTTGGCACGGTTTTCGAAATTGGTAGCAACGTTGACGAAAAGCAACATAAGCAAATTACCAACGCTTAATACACATAAGTATAATTTGCATTTATAAAGATTAATTTTATCATCAACTCATTAAAGAACAAAAACCTTTAAAAATGGCAAACACAAACTATCCATCCGCTACACCGCAAAAAGAAACACCGCGGAACAATAGCAACAAAAACATTCTGATCGGTATTCTGGCTGCTGGTTTATTAGGAACATGGGGTTATTTATTATACGATAAAAACCAAACATCCGAAAAATTAGAAGCTTCTCAAACGCAGGTTAGCACATCTATGAGCCAACGTGATTCTGTACAGTTAATGTACAATGACGCTTTGAGCCGCCTGGATTCATTAACCGGAAGCAACAACGAATTCCAGGGTCAGATCAGTTCCAACAACTCTGAGATCTCCAGGTTGAAATCTGAGATCCGCACTATCTTAAATAAGAAAAATGCAACTGATGCAGAACTGAAGCGTGCACGTACTTTAATTGCCACTTTGAATGAAAAACTGGCAAACCTGGAAGTTGAAGTAACCCGCCTTACAGGTGAAAACCAGGTATTGGCATCAACCAACACTCAATTATCTACTGAAAAGCAGGTTTTAGAAAGCAATTTAATGACTGCTTCTTCTGATAACATGGCTTTATCTGAAACAGTTGAAATTGGTTCTACTTTCAGTGCTTCCAACATCAGCATCACCCCTATTAATGAAAAAAATAGCGGTAAAGAAAAAACAACAACAACAGCACGTAAAGTTGATAAACTGGTAATCGGTTTCGATGTTGAAAATCGTATTGCACAGTCTGGCCCAGCTGATCTTTATGTAAAAGTAACAGCACCTGACGGACAAGTTATCTCTGATCCTTCATTCGGAAGTGGTACATACACAACCCGTATGGATGGCGATATAAAATTTACTTCAAGAATTTCTACCGAGTATGAAACCGGAACAAGAAAGAAAATCCAGGTTCCTTTGAAGCTGAATGATTTTCAGACTGGTGATTACAGAATCGAAGTGTATCACAACGGTTTAAAAATCGGTGAGGGCGTAAGAACCCTGAAAAAAGGTGGTTTATTCGGTTAATTAACATTCAGACTCCTGAAAGTTACCGTCACAGCAAGCTGTGACGGTTTTTTTTTGCCCGGTTAAAATTTATTAATGCTTATTTTGATTTTTTCTTTTGCAAAATGGCCAATCATTATTTCCAGTTTAAACAATTTATCATTCACCAGGATGCCTGTGCTATGAAAGTAACAACGGATAGTTGTTTGTTTGGCAGCATGATAGGCTCGTTGTTGAATGAAAATATTATTCAAAATGTGTTAGATATCGGTTCAGGTTCCGGGTTGCTGTCTTTGATGATTGCACAGCAATACCCAGAAGCCTTAATAGATGCCATAGAAATTGATGATGCAGCTGCAAACCAGGCTGTAGAAAATATACAAGCATCACCATGGAAAGATCAAATCCAGGTAGTACATACAGATATCAAATTGTATAAAGCGGACAAGAAATATGACCTGGTTATTTCCAATCCCCCGTTTTATGAAAACGAGTTGAAGTCGCCCAGTATGCGTAAAAACATAGCCCATCATCAAACACATCTATTGCCAGCGGATCTTGTACAGGCAATCTGTGAAAATATTTCTGAGAGCGGAAAATTTATCCTGCTACTCCCTTATAAGAAAAAAGATGAATGGTTGATGTTAATAAAAAAAGTGGGACTTCAAGCAGAGCAAATCGTTTTAGTAAAGCAGACGATAAATCACTCCTCTTACTTCAGGATGATCATCCAGGGAAGTGTAGGAACTGGTGTAGAAAACATTAAAGAATCGGTTATTACGATTAAAGATGGAGACAATCAATATACAGATGCTTTCAAACTTTTATTGAAAGATTATTACCTGCAATTATAATTCATCCTATTTCGCATAATCTTCCAGGTAAGTATATCCAGGAGCTAAATTTCCATCCTTCACCATAGTAGCTCTTTCAATAATGGTTGATCCGTTATGAACCATATCTTCCAGTACATACTTGATCAGTTGTTCACCAAAATACCTGGAAGCATCACGGGGTAATTCATTGGGAAGATTACCCACAGCCATCACATCTATGCTTTTAGGAAGAAAAGGAGCAGTCTTTTCCAAACTGTATTTGTCAACACCATATACAGGATCCTGGATAGATTGATCGCCCATATTAATGGGTACCGAACCATTTTCATCATCGGTGATATCAGCAATCACCCGGATACGAAAATTGGCATCTTTCACATCATCTTTTTCAAACAGCCGTGGAATATTTTTTTCCCAATAAATACCATTCATTAAAATATCCGTGGCATTTGCATAGGGTAAAAATTTACTTTGATATTCGGATGGATGCTCATGAAAATGTGACCTGTTATACGTTTTATCAACGGCATGTTCATACAAAGACGGTCCTTTCAATTGCGTATAAACCGGGTATGCAAAATCGCGTTCAAGATATTCATCAGGCTCCACTTCATGGATGCCCATTAAATTCATGATCTCCAAAATTCCATGTGCTACCCTGCCCGAACCGGTTACGGCAATTTTTACCGCAGGTATTTTTAATCCAAAATAAGTATGGATCAGGTCCTTAAAACTCTTTTGCTTGTATACTCTTTCCAGTTGATAAGCCCCGGTTCTCATTCCATAAGCCCACATGCCATTATGTGCGCCAACAACACCGGCAAAAAAACCAAAACCAATGATACGTTGTCCATCTTCATGTTCCAGGCATTCATAATCAATAAGTGTGATTTTCTTCTGAATAATAGCCTGCATCAGTCCTTTATTATGAGGCTGCATTTTTTTGGTATGAGAAAAGAACAGGTATTTTTTACCGGGAATAAGTTGATCAACCGGCACTTCTTTAATGCCTAAAAGGATATCGCAATCTGTTACATCGTTAACAACTTTAATTCCGGCCATGGAATATTCTCTGTCACTAAAACAACGATCAGGAGAAGATTGCACAACGATTTCCACATCATTCATATTTTTATTGATCCATTTACATTGATCAGGAGCCAGTGCAACCCTGTTATCTGCCGGTATTTTTCCTTCTTTAATGAGCCCTATTTTCGTCATAACTAAAAAGCCTGTTTATATAAAATATGAGAGGTCAAATATAATAAACAATGAATGGGACCATTTTATACTTGAAAAATGAATTTTAAAAATAATTGAACCAGGAAAAGAGCAATTAAATGGAAAGTTGTAATATTGCTGCCCGCTAGCCCGGGTGGCGGAATTGGTAGACGCAGCAGACTCAAAATCTGCCGTCCGCAAGGATGTATCGGTTCGACTCCGATCTCGGGCACGCTTTAAAATTCCCTGGTAATTAATTACCGGGGTTTTTTGTTTTAGAATTTATTTATGCTTTGAGAATATGCACAACTAAGATTCCATCTTCAGCACATCCTCATTATAAAAAATACATTACCTCTTTATAGAAGGGAAAATCAATTAACTATACCAGGTTGTTTTTTTTATTATACTAAAAGGACTGGCAGCTTTTTTAAATACCCAGATTTTATTCAACTCTTTTAATTCCTATTTGAGCAGGAGTTTTTGGGGTCTTAGGTAAGGTGTTTAATTTTTCACAAGCCAGGATAAAACCAACACCAAGCACATATGTTATCATATCCATCCATGAAAAAGAATTTCCTAAAACTACACTTGCAAGTTTTGAATGTTGCAATCCTAGTATTTTGACCAAATTAATATATTGTAAGCCTTCAATGGCAAATGCAAAAACCATTACACCCAAAGCAGTCTTAAAAACTGGCGCTTTAAAAAAACTCCTGATAAAACAATAAATAAGTATCACAACCAGGAAATCTCCTACATAGGGACGAATAAAACGATCTTTAATAAATAGTGCTATACATACTTCCACCAGGAATAAAATCACAGTCAGTACAAAATAATTTTTCCGGAAGATGAACATGTAAAACTTCTATAATAAAGAATAATGCTTACCAATATAATTCTTAAAGAAAAGTATTACTGAAAATATAATTTCCTGAGCAATAATTCTTTTTTAAAAAATTAGAAATGTAAAATTCTTACTTCCATGAAAATCCAAGCCCTGCATTGAATCTTATTGTTTTAAAATCACCTGATTTAACACCCGCCCGTATATGCAGGGCTTTTAAATTAAGTATCAAACCTGCATCTGCCAGCGGCGTTATCGTTGATTCATCCGTATTTTTTGCCCACTCCGTTTCATAAAGTGTTCCATCATCCCTGTATGTATCCATTTGCCAGTAAACTGTTTTCATGGAAACACCACCACCTGCATAGATCCATAAAGGATAGGTAATCTTTTTAGTGAAACCCAGGATAAAATCACCATAACCAATTTTTTCAATGTTCTTGCTCCTGATATCAGTCCAGACTGCACCATCTGTATTACCCGAATTATCGACAGTATAAATGGCAGTTTTAGTAAAAATTGCTTCGTTTATATTCCCGGTGATGTAGAGTCCCAACTTTTTATTATTTACCGATCCAAGCGAAATACCAATGGGCGCCAGGCTATCATATACATAAGACAGGTAACCCCGATTGGGCCTGCCATACCGAAGCTGTTTTCGTTTTGCCAGTTTTATATCATCTTCCAAATTATATTTAGAGGGACAATATTTTTCTGTTGCCTGGTAATATTCAATGGCCTTGCCCTGGCTGTACGCCGTTTTATCTGTAGCTGATTTTTTTGCATTCGCCAAATAGGTTGTACATAGAATATCTGTAACCTTGTCATCGTCCGGACCACCGGCATATTTATTCCTGTATTTGAATAAAAAAGATTCCATTAGTTCCAGGTTATTCTCTTTCGCATGTTTATCACCGTGATAGATCAATCCTTCCCTGATATATTTAACAGCTGCATCCTTGTATTGACGAATGGTTGATCCACTGATGTATGCTTCATAGCCTTCTATCGTATGGTTGTTGCGGGCAGTTCCCCAGGCAATTTCATCCTGCGATTCACGCTTTAATAAAGTAGCCTGGGGATCGCTTGGTTTAAAGCCCAATGCCTTATCATACATCGCAACAGCAGAACTGAAATTTCCTGCATTTTTATGTGCATTGCCCTGTTTCATGGCATCTATATAACCATTTACTTTTTGCATTTGCGGTGTTTGATTTAACCGGCTTACCAGGTTTTGAGCACCCGCATCTTTTGCCAATGAAGGATCATTTAAGATGGCCAGCGCCTCCCGAAATTCTTTTCGTTCAACATAGATTTCTACCGCATTAAGGGCTGATGCAATATTGGACTTATCCTTTTCCCAAATTTGTTTAAAGGCTTTTGCCGCTTCTTCCGTATTACCATTTTTTTGTTGATCACGGGCAGATTTGCTCATTTTAGCTTCTTCCTTTCCGGCGGTAATATCGATTTTTAATTGTTCGATCTTTTTTTTCAATCCAGCATCGGCCAGTGTTGCAGCCTGCTCCAGGTATTCATCCGCTTGCTGGTATTGACCCAATTTATAAAACGAGAGTGCAGTATAATAATAGCCCTCTCCTCTTGTTGGTTCTTCAATCAAAAGATCTGTGGCCAGCAGTTGAATTTCATCCCACTGTCCCCGATTGATGTGTTCTTGAATATTGTCTTCAATTTTTGAAAAAGATCCTGATTGCGAAAATGCAAGGCTGCCGGTAATTAAGGCAACCAGTAAAAATATTATTCTCATAAATGTAGATTAGTCAGTTATTTTTTTAAAGATCATATCATACCGGGTACGTGCATCATTACGATTTAATGCTTCCTCATCTTCCGCAGACATACCACTTTTGTTCTGGCGATAGTATTGACGGTATATTTTTGTTTCTTCTTCACAACCGTATATAACATCATCCGAATGATGGGCCGCTTCCATTTCTCCTACACATCCCGAAACTTTGCTCCAATTACCAACCACCGCACTCACGGCATCCGTACCATAACAACTGGCACCAGCTTTGGAACATGCATTCATCATCCTGATTCTTTCTGCATCAACTTTGGCTATATATTCATTATTCTTTTTTCTGTAAACTTCTCTTTCATCCATCAATGAACGTCCTACTTCTTCAAGTGAATTACGTTTTGCAGAAATGGCATCATTCAATATTTTTCTTTTAGTGGTAAAAGCTTTCTTCAGGTGTTGCAATCCTTCTTCCAGCAACTTCGAAAAACCTGTCGTTTTTAATTTCCAGATATCATCTGCAAATTTTTTGTTTTCATCTTCTATGGATTGCATTTCATTTTTAAAAGATGTTTCATACTCGTTCAACTGGTTTTCGGAAGAAGCAATGCGCTGCTCCAGGTTTGCTTTTTCTGTATCCAGTTTGGTTTTTTCATCCGCATCGATCGTTAAACTTCTTAACTCCTGGTTTATTTCATTCAGCCTGCTTTTAAGATCGGCAATATTCCTTTCCAATGGATCAATCCGGTTTTCATGACTTTGTTCCAATGAAATTGCTTTATTTTTATTTGCATTGATCTTTGTTTCCAGGTTCCTGATCGACTCTTCATTCTTCTTCCTCAGTTTATCTTCAAACTCAGATATGGCCTGGGTTTCCTCTTTGGCCAGGTCCGCAACTTTTACCTGCAGAATATTGATGCGATCTTCTATATAATGTTTTTCTGCAATGATGCGCATTAAACCGCCAACCCAAAATTTATGCATGGCTTTGGCTTCATCCAGTATTTTATCCTTGTATTGTTTGCTGAGGTCAACAATCTCCTGTCGAAGCTGGTCCGAACTTTCTTTCAAACGATCCATTTGTTTGCTGAGGTCAGCACGCTTCCGGCTGAATTCATTTTCACCCTCTTTGAATTTATCAATTTCATTTTGCTTGGTGGCTATCTTCTGATCATACTCTGCTTCTTTCTTATCGAGTTCAGCAGGTGTAGCGGAATGCGTTCCACCATTTCTGCGAAAATGATCTTCCACATCGTTTGTGCCACCTCTTCTTAACTGGGAAGCAGTTTGATTACATCCATTGCAAAATCTTCCCTGGCGCATTTCACGCATGGCCTCATCCTTTTCATCTATCAATGCACCCAGCTCCCTGTTCAATCTTTTTAATTTTTCCTGTTCATCGGAATAGGTCTGCAAGTGTTGTTGATTGAGCTCTGAAACTTTTTCGTCGTTTTTGTCAATTTGATTAGCCTTTGATTCGATGCTGCTGACATAGCCCGAACCGGCCGTTTGCGCGGAAAGACCGGTTATATACAAAAAACCGATCATGAGCAGAAAAGCTGCCCGTGTTAAGTAAATCATGGTTAAGCTGTTAGTTTAGGTCATACCACCCTTACGAGTTGCAGGAGGGTAATGGATTAATTATTTATATTATTAATCAATTTAGGCGCTAATATATATCGCAAAGCAGTAAGTTCAAAGTTTTGAAAATAGAATAGTAAGAAAATAAATCGACGCTCTTAAATAAATATAATTTACATATGTTGATCTTTTTTTTTAAATCAGTAAAATAAATTGTTACAGCAATACCATTATATCACATACATTAGCCAAATTTTTTCCCCAATCCAGAAATTTTTATGTCAATAAAAAAAGCCGGAATTATCTCCGCCGCCCTGTTTACTATTATTTCGGTTATACATGTCATTCATATGGAGGTTACGCCGCTATCAGCCGACCTGTTGATGGCATCCCGGTGGATATTTGTAGCCAGCCTGGTCGTTTACGCATTATATAAAAAATCGTTGACCACTTGGATCCTCGTTGCTATGGCTATAGGCGTAGAGATCGGGATGGATTTCCCGGCCTTTTCCCAGCACCTGCAATTTTTGAGTAAGATTTTTTTAAGACTGGTTAAAACGATCGTGGCACCTTTACTTTTTGCAACTTTGGTTGTTGGTATCGCCAGTCACAGTAACCTGAAACAGGTAGGACGAATGGGCTGGAAATCTTTAGTCTATTTTGAAATTGTAACCACATTTGCTTTAATCGTCGGATTATTATTCATCAACATTACCAAAGCAGGTACGGGTATAATTGTACCCGACCAGTTACTGCAGGAACTTCCGCGAAGTCCCGAAAAAGCCTTACAACAAAAGGTGATCAACATTATGGATAGTGCAGGTGTTGCCGTACCTGATAAACTGATTGAGACACTCCCTGATCCTTCCACTAAAACCTGGCAGGACCATATCATTGATATCTTTCCGGAAAACATCATCAAATCAATTTATGAAGGTAATGTACTGCCCATCGTTGTCTTCAGCGTAATATTCGGTATCGGGTTGGCTATGCTTTCTGAGCAAAAGAAAAAACCGATGTTACAATTTGCAGAAAGTCTTGCGGAAACAATGTTTAAGTTCACCAACATCATTATGTATTTTGCGCCATTTGGCGTTGGTGCTGCCATCGCAGTTACAGTCGGTCACCTGGGTGTAGATATTTTGAAAAACCTGGGTATGCTGCTGATCACGCTGTACCTGGCATTACTGGTATTTTTATTATTTATACTATTACCGATCGCCGTATTTGTTGCCCGTGTACCGATCAGGAAATTCATTCAAGCCATAAGGGAACCCGTGTCCATTGCCTTTGCTACTACAAGTTCTGATTCTGCATTACCCATTGCATTGGAAAATATGGAACGTTTTGGTGTGCCAAGAAAGATAGTTTCTTTCGTTATTCCTACCGGTTATACGTTTAACCTGGATGGCACCACTTTATATTTATCGCTGGCCGCTGTATTCGTAGCACAAGCTGCCGGATTTGATTTGTCAATTGGCGAACAACTCATGATCGGACTAACGCTGATGCTTACCAGTAAAGGAGTTGCGGCAGTGCCAAGAGCATCACTTGTTATACTGATTGCAACGGCCCAAACTTTTAACCTACCACTCTGGCCCATCATGGCTATTTATGGCATAGATGAATTGATGGATATGGCAAGAACATCCGTCAATGTTATTGGAAACACTTTAGCCAGTTGCGTGATTGCCCGTTGGGAAGGTGAATTTGATGATGAAGCCGCCAAAAATTTCACTGAGGTAACAGGCGTATAAATTTTTATTTATTTTTGGCTGGAGTCAATGGATATAATAAACGCAATGCATTAAAAACAGCCTGGTGCGTGATGGTCGCATGATCTTCTGCAGGCAGGTAATCGTAATGCACCTGAAGCTTTTTGTTGTCAATCTTCCTGAGTTTTTCAACCAGTAAATTTGCATCCACCTCCATTACATGTGGAATGGTACTGGGTGCAAGTCCTTCTTTACCTACGCCAATATAAACAGCTGCCTGCTTTTGATTGGTTGCTAAAATTTGAGTTGAATGTTTTAACAATGAACCATCATTCCACCATAAACTCGGACTGATGATTACATACCTGTTGAACAAATAAGGCTTTTTGAGCAGAATTTCTGTTGCTAACAAACCTCCCAGTGATTGACCGATCAGCATGCTTTCCGCATTTGCCTTATATTTTTTTTCGATAAAAGGTTTCAGCTCCTTTTCTATAAATGAAATAAATGCGGCAGATTTCCCGGCTGTTTTATACCATTCCTGTTCTTCCTTTATAGTGGATGGGAAAGTAAAATCCCTGCGCCTGTCTACATTGGCAATGCCAACCACAATAGATTTGGGCACACGGTTTATCCAGGAAAAGTTATTGAATTGAATAAGACCCGTTACATGAATAAAATCTTCATCGGCAGATCCATCTAATAAATAAATTACCGGGTATGCAACCGAATCTTCTTGTTTATAACCTTCAGGCAGATAAATATTCAATACCCGTTTTTCAGATAATTCTTTGGATTGAATTTCATCAATATACCCTAATACAAAGGGTTTACGTGATTCTCCATTTTTTTGCGCCGCTGAAAAAATTCCTTGTAACAGGAGTATCATCAAAAACAGGAAACGGGTGCATGATTTTATAAAGTAAACGGCCATTTTATTATATAGATTTATATGTTTGAATAGGAATGAATGTATAATTTCCCGGTCTTCCTGTTATACATTTGAAAATAATCAACTTTTATCTTCTAAAGCCAGTGATCGAATCACTTTACATGGATTCCCTGCTGCAAATACATCAGCAGGAATATCCCTGGTTACCACACTTCCTGCACCGATCACGCTGCGATCGCCAATGGTTACACCCGGGCAAATTACTGCACTGCCTCCTACCCAAACATCATCACCAATTCCAATGGGTTTTGCATATTCCAGCCCCGAAGCCCGTTCCGTATGATTTACCGGGTGGGTTGCAGTGTATACCTGCACGTTAGGGCCAAACATGGTGCGGCTGCCTATCGTTACCGGTGCTACATCCAACACGATACAATTAAAATTGAAGAAAACCTTTTCGCCTACTTGCATATTGGAACCATAATCGCAATAGAAAGGAGGTTGAAGCCACAAACCATCTCCTGCACCAGGGATCAGTTCTTTTAATATTTTGCCTCTTTTTTCAACCTCGTCCTCCCGTGTATCATTAAGCGCTTTTATTAAAAGTCTTGCCTGTAATCTTTCATCCACCAATTGCTGGTCAAGCGGATCGTACATTTCGCCTGCAAGCATTTTTTCCTTTTCTGATTTCATATTTTTTCCTTTATTTTTTTTGCCATATGGAATTCGCCAAATAATCATCCCGGTTGGTATGCGATAGCATATGGCTCATTTCATGGCAAAAAATTAATTGTCTTTCAAAAGTATGATAACAATGGAACCCACGATCATGATTGCCGAACCAACCATTTTTTTACGAATATCCTGCTCTTTAAAATAACGCTGACCAAGCAATACACTGATAATGGTTGAAAGCTGGAAAAGAGAAAGGGCATATCCAACTTCCATATTCTCCAATACATAATTGGTTGTTAACTGCATGATTCCAATATAAAGAATAAGAAAAAGATAGTTGCTCAAGTTTCGATAACCTATTGTTGCAATTTCTTTTTTGATATCAAGCTTATATAAAAAGAGGAGCAGAAAAGAAAAGAGAGCACCAAACCAGCACCAGCTGATAAATGCAATAGTAGTGGATGAAGCCAGGATAATTTTCTTTATGAATACGGCTTCAATAGCTGTCAGTATCATTGCCCATGCCCGGAATTGTATTTCCTTTTTCCTTAGCAAAGCCCAGGAAAACCTTTCAGCTGTAGTATCTAACACAAAATAACTCCCGTATACAATCAATGCAATACCGAGAATACCCCAAAGATTTGGAATTTCACCAAGCAGTATGATGCCGCCAATGATACCAACAACTGATTTATAAGAATTGATCGGCCCCAATACCGACAGGTCTCCTTTTTCCAAAGCCTTCACCAGGAATCCGTTTCCAACCGCACCTGCTATTCCACCTAAAATAGAATAAATCCAAAACGCATTTGGTAAAACTTGCCATGGTACATTCATGGCCATAAAAACACAAATGACGGATAAGAGCAGGTAGGTTAAAAAATTTATGAGTAAAGGATGATCCCCATTTGATGCCAGTTTCTTTTGAAATACATTTCCTAATGGATTGGAAATAATTCTTAAAAGAACAGCTATTGATGTGAGAAGCGTTACTGCCAATGAAAGAAATTTTTTGAAAACAAAAATTACATAAGTTTTCAGCAATGACCCTGCCTATCACAGTTTTTACTTCACTCTTTTATAAACCGTTTCTGTAGCCTTAGCTTCATCGCCTTCAGGGATTATATTATATGCTGTGATCACTATTTCATCATCATTAACCATATCAATTTCTGTTCGCCAACCCCAATGCTGTTCAATCTCAGGTGTTACATAAGCATAACTGCCAAGCATGGAAAATTGAGTATCATCTTTTTTACCTTCTGAAAACATGATGGCCGTATTATTATGAAAACTATCGATCCATGCAGACTGAAATTTATTCAAACCCAGGTGATACCCGTAAAAAGCCATCCCTTCTAATGGCTTACCTGCCTGGCTTCCTTTGTATTCATGCAGAATAAAACGCCCGTCCAATACTAGTCGCATGGTGCCACGAACAGGTGATTCATCGGCTAACTTTCCAGGTTCGAACCATAGTTTGGTTCTGCCTTCCCATTCGCCAACCAATTTACTCAATTGAAAATGTACACCGGATGCTTTTGAAATTTCGAATTTACTCATACAATCATATTGTTTTTATGCAGATAATTTGCAATAATGTGTTCAATGAATATTACAGGCCTTTTTTGAAAAACAAGATCCTGTTTCGGAAATGGAAAAACAATTACAGTGATCATGGATTACTGGAAGCGCTGTGCCTCACCAAATAATTTTTAAATACAAATAAAAATTTTCCAATTCCTTTTTCCAATTTCCATTCTCAAATTTTCAAATTCTGAATTTTCAAATTGCCTTTATGGATAGATCAAATATTTCATTCGCATTTCCTTGTATTCACTTAAACCGGGTTCCCAGCTTGCACGGATTTCTTCTTCTGATTTTCCATCAATGATCTGTTGCCTGAACAAACCAGATCCAACCCGGTATTCAACCAGTCCCATTTCCTTGCTCAGTTTTGAATCGAAGAATTGTTCTTTATTTGGTGAGGCCTTATACAATTCCATCACCCATTGTATATTGATCTTTTTGCTTTTTATTAATTGATTCACATCGTAATTCCTGAGATCAATTCCATAACAAACCTGGTCCATAAACAAAGGAGTTTCAGCCATACCCTTTATACCGGTTGGTGTATATGAAAACTCATATTTCCCTTTTAATGCCGGGCTGCCCAATACTGTAAATGGAAAATAAGTGCCACGGCCATGATTGATATAAATACCCTCAAATACACAGGTTGAAGGATAGAGCATGATGGATTGTTGTGTATTCAAATTTGGCGATGGTTTTACAGGTAATGTATAAAGCATTTCATGGTTATAATTTGCAACCGGGATAATGGTGATCTTCGCTTTTGCTTTATCCTTCAACCAACCTTCACCGTTAGCCATTTGAGCAAACTCACCGACGGTTAACCCGTGCGACATAGGAATGGGAAACATGCCGATACCTGATTTGTATTTCATATCCAGTACGGGCCCGTCAACCAGGTATGCATTGGGGTTAGGCCTGTCCAGTATCAGCATTTCCTTATCGCTTTCATAACATGCTTCCATCAACCGGGCCAAAGCATTGATGTTTGTATAAAAACGAACACCAACATCCTGCAGATCATAGATCAAAATATCCACATCGGCCATATCGGCTTTTGAAGGTTTATTTTTTGGACCATATAGTGAAATGATCGGTATCCCTGTAGCCTGGTCAGTTTCATCGGCTACCTTAACACCGGCACTTGCATTGCCCCTGAAACCATGTTCCGGTCCGAAGACTTTTACAATATTCACTCCCAGTTTCTGCAGGCTGTCAACCAGGTGCGTATTGCCGATAATGGTGGTTTGGTTAGCCATTACTGCCACTCTTTTACCTTTTAATAATGGAAGGTATTTTTCTGTTTGATCCGCACCGGTTTTTAATCCCGGTGTATTTTCATCGGTGATTACAGGCGTTTTCTGCGAACTGCAAAAACTAAGACAGAGAACAAGAACTAAAAGCGGAAAGAATTTCATAATTATATTTTGGTATAATAATAAATATAGGAATTATGAAGGGTAAACGTAACATAAATGACAAAACCCCCAGCAAGGGGGTTAATGATTTGTATTGATGATCAGTGTATAATTGCAGGAACTATGAAGTATTTATATTATTTCCGGGAAGCCTGGTCAATAATTACCATAATTCAATTCTGCTTCGTTTAGGTAATTAATCAGCGAAGTGATATTATTGACCTTTAATTTTTTAAAAATATTATGCCTGTGCGCCTGCACAGTTTTCAATGTTATATTTAATGCTTTGGCAATTTCCCTCGAAGGTTGGCCCTCTTTTAAAAATTTAATGATCTCCTTTTCCCTGGCGCTCAATGTTTCTAAACCCGGTTCTTTAGATTTGGATGTCAGCAGGTGAAACGATAACTCGTTCTTTATTTCATCACACACATAAATATGATCATTCAACACTTCATCAATAGCCGTCAGGATTTCCTGGTGTGAAGAGTTTTTGGTTACATAAGCATGTCCACCCGCTTTAAAAATCTTTTGTGCAAAAGCCGGGTGATGATGCATTGTAAGCGCAACGATCTTTGTTTCAGGTGATGATTTAAGTATGAGCGGCACAGCATCTACGCCGGATCCGTCCTTTAAATTAATATCCAATAAAACGATCGAAGGTTTTAAAAAAGCAATCATTGCCAGGGCTTCGTGATATCCACCAGCCTCCCCGGCTATCTCATAATTTTCATTTTTACTTATTAAATCAACCAGTAGTTCCCTTAATAACTGGTGATCATCCACAATAACGACAGAAATCTTGCTCATTTAATCTATTTAAATCCTTACTGAAAAAATCCGGCCACATGATAAGGCATAAATCACATTAAAAAAATCTATAGCCTGAAATTTACCGGCAGAAAAAAAAACATAAGTACAAATACAACAATCAGCTAAGCATTTATCTTTATCTATTCATATTCATACTATTTATTACTGCAAACCTGTTGAAAATCTTCAACCAATTATTTCATATGTTTCATCGAATATTTCTTTATCACAGGCATACATTTCACCTCTAACACCTATCATTAAATAATCCCCAGCTTTGCCTTTGAGTGTTCCTTCCAATGTCTCCACTTCAAAAGGTTCTTTCATTAGATAACATTTTACCGGGAGCGGTTTTTTTATTGCCTGCTTAAAATTATAATCTGGCAATTCGCCATGTTTGAAAATTTTCATTTGGTTTAATTGAGTTCACTTTTATTAATATTTTCCAGTATGTGCATAGTGACTTCCGGCTTTTCATGCAAAAAACCCTGGATGCCTTGCTTACGTGAAGCCAGTACCAATGCTGGACGATCGTCAAAATAATAACATTCACCAGGCTCTCTTTGAGCAATGCCTAATGCCATACTGTAAATTCCCGGATCCGGTTTGCGCATACCCACTTCGCATGATGATACAAAGGCATCAAATAATTCGTGCAATTTAAATGTTTGTATACGGTATTGATTTAATTCGCGGCCTTCATTATTGAGCGAAATGATCTGTATACCCGGGTTTTCCTGTTTCCACTTTTTAAGCAATGATAACATTTGCGGAAGTTCCTGCGACTGCTGAAACATAAATTCTTTGAATGCCTCACGTGTAAAATTCCTGGGTTGATTAAATACAACCGTATCCAGGTATTCATCAAGGGTGATAGCACCAATCTCGTAAATATTAAAAATAAAATCGTGCTGGTAATCCATTTCAGCATAATCGATCCCAAACTTTTTGGCAGCATTTTCCCTTGAAACATGTCCCCAGCCATTGGTGAGCATTACACCACCAATATCAAAAAATATTGTTTTAATCATTTTATCATTTTAAAATGTACATGCCATTGTTAACCCCGGGTAAGTTACTATTTCTTTCATGATGCATTTTTAATGCCATGTAAAGATGTGATGAGATGATCACATCTTTTTTTATTTATACAGACTCTTTCACATTATCATGTTATAGAAAAAGGAAGGTTCTAAATACATCTTTGTTACCTGTTAAATCATACCTGGATCTTATAACCGCAATGAAAACAAGGCGTTAAAGTCCCGTGTGCGAACGTCATCGAATTAAGTTGAAAATAAAAATATTTGTTAAAGGACTTTTTTCATCCCAACCCTTTTTGAAAGCCGCAGGGTATTGTTTGTAAAGCCGGCAAACAAAAATTAAAAACTTAAAAAAACAAAAGTAAAAAACAAAAAAAATGAGACACCGAATAACACCATTCAGACTATTATTTCTCTTTTTAATCATTTTTACTGCATGCAGCAAAACTGATTTAGAAAAACCCATACCGAATCCATCGCCTGCGCCGGCGGGGCCTACAGGAACCATCCGTTTCCAGGCATTGGTTGATCTTGCCGGGCAACCATACCACAGCAGCAACCTGCATGCAGTGGTAAATATTACGGGCACAAATGGCAACGAGGTGATCAAAGACAAAATGCTTACGCTAAACCTGGCAAGCCCGGTAAAAACAGCAAGTTTTGAATTACCCGAAGGTGATTATAAGCTTACCGGGTTCCGTTTGGTGTATGGTGGCGTGAATACACATTTCGCTACACCCTTTTCAGGATCGGATAAGGCCGCTGGCGTACAAAAGCCATTGAGGATGGATTTTAAAGTTGTGAAAAATGTATTAACAGACATTCCGGTTGAAGTACTCCGGGTGCTGGAAGGAGAAAGACCACAGCAGTTTGGCTATCCTTCCGGCGCATTTGACAATGGACAATCTGATGCGAGCCCGTTTTTAAAAATCAAAATGAAAGCTGTTATGCAAATTGGGGATGTTACCTATGATCATATCCCTGCATCGTTGCGCATCACAAGCTGGAATCAGCAAGGTGAAATGACCACAACTTATCAAAGTTTATCAGCTGGCGTAAATGAAATCCAGGTTTTAAAATCAGCATCCAAGTTCGAGTTCCAGGTATCCAAATGGGGCACCCATGATGCCATCACCATCGAAAGACAGGACATCGATGAAAGCACAGTTTATATTTTGGGTGGAAGTAAAGAAGCCAAAAAACTAAGATCTGAAAGAGTATTCAAAATAGTAAATGGCAGAGATGTAGCAGATTCCAAAACGGATTATTTCTATGATCACACCGGTAAACTGATTAAAATTGATTACTGGATAAAAAAGCCGGACAACTCAAACTTCCTGTCTGTGATCGATTGGTTTATCTATGATGGTGAACGTTTGTCAAAAATTAAAAAGGTAAATATGGACAACAACACCATTATGAAAGAAACTTTTTTTACTTATAATGTACATGGCATACTGACGAACATGGTGGAAAGTGCAAATGGATTTGAAACTGCTGCTTCCATCAATTACCTTCCTGCACAACAAAATATCGGTATACAATATAATCTTCCCAGCGGTCATACATTGAATTATAACATGGACTTTAATAAGGGGAATATGGTTTATTCAACCGCTTCCAACACCAACAGCAGTTATGAAGAAGGCAGGTATAGTTATGATACCAACATCAATCCCTATTACCACATGAACTGGCCTACCCTGTTTATGGAGCACAATTCAAAAAACAATGTAACCAGCCAGCAAAAACAATTTACCGGAAGTTATCCTACTGTTACGCCTTACAGCTTTATTTATAAATATGATGCGGATGGATACCCTGTTGAAGTAATCAAAAATTATATGTCGTATCCTTCAGGAAATTTTGCCTATTCAACCAAAACTGTTTTTGTGTATTAGGAAATGAAGTGGTTTGGTAAAACAAAATGCCCCGGGAAACCGGGGCATTTTTTTAATAATCCGAATGGGAGTCTTTGCAATTATAAACTGCAACTGCAACTATTCACCAGGCAGAATCTGGCCTCGCAACTACTATTTCATTGATCCGCCGGTTGTCCTGTTCCTAAATGAAATGAGCAGGTTCCAAAAGTTATCTATGCAACCCGCAAAATCTTTTCCATCTTGCGCCCCTTTGCCAATTCATCAACCAGCTTGTCTAAATACCTGGTTTTTTGCGTTAACGGATTTTCAATTTCTTCTACCCGGTAACCACAAATCATCCCGGTGATGAGACTTGCATTGGGATTTAATGAAGCCTTTTGAAAGAAGGTTTCAAAAGTTACTTTTTGTTCAATGAGTTCCTGCAACTTTCGTTCATCGAAACCCGTTAGCCACTTTGTCACCTCGTGCAGTTCTTCTTTTGTCCTGCCCTTCTTTTCCACTTTTGTAACATAATGTGGATATACTGAGGCAAAAGTCATTTTTGCAATACGTTCATTGTGTGTGTCGGATGTATTCATTGATTATTTATTAACGTTAATCGTTCCTGATTTCAATTCCAGAACACCTTTTCTTTTTATAATGTTTTTATAGTCCCACTGAATTTCTTTTGATTTTTTCAGCCAACGCTTAAGGTCTTTTGTATTGATTTGAGCTACTGCAGTGTAGAAAATGGAAGCGTCTTTAAATTTTTTGCCAGTTACATTTAATTTTTCTTCTTCAAAACTTGCTCCACTCCAAAACATCAACCGCCAACCAGCTTTCTGTTTGCTGTAACCAACAATGGGGTTGCCATCTAAAAACCAAACAGGATGGGCGTGCCAGATTTTACTTTCTGCTTCAGCCAGTTCGTTGTCAATGATTGCTGCAAGGTGGTTGCAAATTTCTTTGTCAACGGGTTGCTGGCTGTCGTTATATAATTGAATTTCGGTGTTCATACTATTTTATTTTTGAGAAGTTTTCTTTGTTTGCGGATAATATTTTTTGATCCTCATTTTTCTCTTTATTCAATCGCCACCAAATCATATTTTCAACATGTTTATATTCCTTAAAACCATTCCTGGAAAGAGTCTTATGAGAGGAGATGTTTTCTTTATGCGTTTCTGCAAGAATAGTCTGCACTTCGGCCTGGCTATAAGCCCAATGAGATATTGCGCTTATAGCCTCTGTCATAAACCCCTTTCCCTGGAAGGCTGAATATGTACCATAACCAATTTCTACTTCCCCAGGCGCATTTGGCTCTCCTTTAAAACATAGGTCGCCTACCATTAATTTTTTTTGTTTGTCAATGATGGTCCAGAGCGTGGAAAAAAGTATGTCTTCTCCCAACATTTCTACCTGGGGTAAAATTAATTGTTCCAGTGCTTCTTTAAGCTCACCTGGCAGCGACCTGTAATGAGGCTGAAGCCCTAAACTTTTTTCCAATGAATTATCCAGCTTTACATAAAGAAGTAATTGGGCGTATGATAAAGGTTTAATCAATAATCTTTCTGTCTCTATAACTATACTGTCTGAATATTCCATATCATGTTTCTATTGTGGCTATAAATTATACTTACACTAAAATACAATACTCCCCCAACATTAAAATTGATATAGAAAACCCCTTGACTAACCAGTTATAGAAAAGTAAAATGGCAAGATCCCGGCAGTCCTGAACTTGTCCGCTTTTGACATCTGCCTGTCCGTTGCACCCCTCAAAGCCAAAGTAGCTTTGCTTCATACAAAAACAATTAAATTAATGTAAAATGAAAAAGTTAGTATTTGCCACACAGGTATTTGGTGTAATAGCCATGTTTCCATTCGTTATGTTCCTTGAATTGAATCGTTCCAATGTAAGCTCTGCTGAAGGTATTTCCAGGTCAATCACTAAACAGCGCATAGAAATGATAAACATTCATTTACCTGGAAAAGAAATAGATAAACTGGAAAAGGATGTATTCCCTGCTACCGTGGAAACTATTTTACTCCAGGCATTTAAAAAATAAAAATCATTATCCGGTCAGTATAGGAGAAAATGGCCGTAACTGACACATCGTTGTCCCTTATATCCAAAACAGTTCAGTGTACCTTCAGTTAAAATCACAAACTCAATTATGCAAACGTTAGCCTTTATCATTCCCCCACATATAGAGCTCCTTGATCTTGCCTGGCCAGTGCAGGTTTTTGTTGAAGCTAAATTTTACGGGTTTGAAGCCAATATCCAATTTTATAGTTTTGATGATGCACCCTTAAGTACATCCGGACTGGGTTTTGGAAAGGTGGAAGATTTTACAAATGCCCAATTGAAGGAAGGTGATTTTATTTTTGTGCCCGGTATGGATGCGGAATATGTAAGGAGCATTTCTTTCGGAGCAGAAAGAAGGTTTTTTAAATGGCTGAAAGAATGTTCTGACAAAAAGATTACGGTCTGCTCCATTTGCAACGGGGCCTTTGCTTTGGGTCACGCAGGTTTATTAAAAGATACGGAATGTACTACCCACTGGAGACGTGTAAAAGAATTGCAAAACCAATTTCCGGATGCCAGGGTTATTGCAGATATCTTATATGTAAAAAGTAACAACGTATATACCAGTGCAGGCATCAGCGCGGGTATTGACCTGGCCTTAGCCATTCTTGAAGACTTAAAAGGGCCATTATTTACGCATAAGGTGGCCAGAGGACTTGTAGTTTATCACCGAAGGAGTGGGAAGCATACCCAGCAAAGCATTTATCTCGACTACAGGAACCATATAAATCCGCAGATACATGAAGTGCAGGATTATCTTATTGATAATTTATCCAAAGAAAATGATATTGAGACCTTGGCTTCACTTGCAGGTATGAGTGCAAGAAATCTGAGCAGGGTTTTTAAAGAAAAAACGGGATCAACCATTCTTGAATACCTTACGTTATTACGAATTGAATATGCCAAGACCATGTTGAATAACCCTGAAAATACTATTAAGTACATCGCATCCCGGTGTGGATTTAAAACTGCAAGACAATTGCAAAGGATATTAAAGAAATAATTTTACTGGTCACACATTAATGATTAATAATTGCTATGAATGCAAATATCACTTACCTATCCCCGGTAGTTTAATGTATGTTTAGAATAACCGAAAAACGCACTGCGAACCATGTCAAATTTATTTCGCTGCAACTTTATTCTCAAAAAACCGCTCCGCATTGCGGTAAAATATTTTATTCTTTTGTTCTTTGGATAAAAAATCGAGTGCATGGATGCCCGCAATAACTTTTTCAATATTCCCATTATCGGTTCCAAACATCAGGCGGTCCTCCAACCCTGCCTCCATAAACGTTTTCATTATTTTGGCGAATTGCGCTGCCGGCATAATATCCGGGTTGGAGATTACTGAAATATCTGCATATACCGATTTGTGATTCTGCATAACTGTTACCGTTTCCTGGTAATACTGGTCGCCGCCATGCATGATCCAAACCCGGATTTGTGGAAACCGTGCAAGCATTTTTTGCAAGAGCAATGGATTGCCCAGTTCCATTTTAAAATTTGGACTGCCATGACCAGGACCAGCCCCGCCGGTATGGATGCCTACAGGAATATTGTATTTTTCAGCCAATGCATAATAAGGAAAAAGTAAAGTGTCGGACGATGAAATTCCATAGTACTGGCTTAAGATTTCTCCCATAAAATCAATTGTTCCATCCTTCATTTGTTGCTCCACCCAGTCAGGTGAAGGCCAGTCTTTGCCATCTTGATAACAAGGTTGTAAACTATAAGGTACTTTCCCGTTCGGGCATGGAAACATCAGCCCAAACAAAAGTTCCGGTTTTGATTCATCCCGGTAACGCTGTTGTAAATCCCACGAAGTACTGAAAGCCGCTTTATAAACACCGGCTTGCTCCAATTCTTTTAACTGTGCAGACATATCCGCTGTTCCGTGAATATGCACATCAAATATTCTTTGCTTATGTACCGGCTTTGAATAACAGGACAAACAAAACAAGGCAATCAGGAAAATGAATGACTTCATGCAAAATATTTTAAGGGGCAGACAGCCAGGATTTGATCAAAAGTTAACATTCGTAAGTTAAGTTGCCGGAGTTAAATAACTAAATCATTTTGTATTAATTTGACAGACCAATTCAAACTGCATGAAACAAACACCGAAAGTTTTCATAGGTATTTACACAAGTTTCGTCCTGCTAGATCTTTTATTTATTTTTTTACAGGAGAATGAAATGCGTTGGATCAGCAAACCCCTGCTTATGCCCGTGCTGATGCTTTTATTTTATGTTGCTTCAAAAAGAAAAAACGGTAAATTATTTAATCTTATCCTGGCAGCACTTTTTCTTTCCTGGTGTGGTGATTTGTTGCTGCAGGCAAAGAATTTATTCATTCCCGGTCTTCTTTCATTCCTGCTTGCGCATGTCTTTTACATTATTTATTTTAAAAATGTTGTCAAAAACA
The DNA here is from genome assembly GCA_036675565.1 of Chitinophagaceae bacterium. Classification (GTDB taxonomy): domain Bacteria; phylum Bacteroidota; class Bacteroidia; order Chitinophagales; family Chitinophagaceae; genus JACCYQ01. The sequence continues at coordinate 2,924 of JAKFER010000154.1, read as the reverse complement.
GAGAGGGATTTTTTCAAATGAAACCGCTGCTTATCATACCTGTATTGCTTTATGTGGTTTTATTATTGGCGATATTATATCCTTTCCTAAATGAACTTAAAATACCAGTTATTTTCTACAGTATGACTATAGGTGCCATGTTGTTAATGGCCATTAATACAAGACAGCAATTGAACAAAACTGCGTCATTCTTTTTTATTACCGGTGCCCTGCTGTTTGTAATTTCAGATTCAGTACTGGCCGTAAATCTTTTTGTTGTAAAACATTTGGTACTCAGTCTATGTGTAATGGCTACATATGCAATAGCGCAATACCTTATTGTGAAAGGTGCATTGATTTATCAAATAAAAGATTAAGGATTATTTCAGTTTCTTAATTTCTCCAAACAACTGCCTGAAACATTCATGCGGCGTATTATTTCCACCCTGCTGATCTTTTGTATTTGCATAAAAGTCCCTTATAAATCCCGGGGCACCGGACCATATAGTTTGTATCATGCCCATAAAACGGGGCTTCATTTCTTTGGTTGATTCATTGCGGAATGAGATCATGTCATGTAATTGCGTAACAGATAATGAAGGATTTCTCCACGGACAGGTAGCCACATTAAAACCTTTCATAGCAAAATAAACGGCTGTTTTATCTGCTCTTTCATAATGCCAGTCGCAAATCACAACATCCTTTGGTATCATGTCAATAGCCTGGTGTGTATTGTTCTTACTGGCTTCCCACATGCCGAGTCCTGTAACATCACCATCCAGCAACCGGTCACCCCAGATCCATAGTTCTCTTTTTGATTTTGCAAGATGATTTCGGATACGGGTTACTTCATCAGCAAATAATTTGGCCTTGTCTTTTCCTTTACATCTCGGGCATTGATCACTGCCGATATAAAATACTTCGTCCATGCCTGCATGAAAGGCATCTGTTTCAAACACTTCGCATATCTCATCAACCAATGCAAAAACAACTCCGTGTACTTTTGGATGCAGCGGACAATAACTTTTGCAGTACAAACTATCTGCATTGGGCCATTTATAAACTGCAGGCATTTTTACTTGCGGCGTTTCATCAAACTCTGGATACTTAAGTAAAAGATTAGACGTTTTGGTAGCCCATGACTGATGGCCCAGTAAATTGATCTGTGGAATAACCCGGATATTACGGTTTCGGCAAACTGCTACAATTTTTTTTACATCCTCTTTTGACAGGGCGATACTATCACGTAATTCTGGATGACTTGTATATTGGTAATTATAATCAACCCGCAATATCAATGTATTGACTTCACGTGGCGCCAGCTCTTTTTCGATAAACATTACAAATGAATCTACATAGTGGGCAGGAGGCGCTGCTATTGAAAATCCCCGCACCGGGAGTATAGAGTCTAATTTATTTTGTGCCAGTGTTTCTTTTGTACCTGCTATAAGTATTGAAAAAAACAGCAGGCAAAGCCATGTTTTTTTGATCATGTTTAAATGTAAGAAATAATTGGTTGAGTGATTACCATCGAGATCTTGTCATTCAGCCTGTCCCGATGTATGTCGGGGAAGGAGCGGCATTACATTTTTCATTTAATAGAAAGTTATTGCCGCGACTGAAGAATCTCAGAAGGTTAGTTTTCTTAGCGTGTTTCCAACTCTAGTTGGGTCTTTGTAAAATAAATCCTTTTTAGGATAGATACATCCCTAAAAAATGAAACAGTCTGAGATCCCTTGCTCCCGGCGGATAGCTGTTATTACTGATACTAACTAAGGCCGGGACCTGCGGGATGACAAGACCCAAAAAAGAGTGTTTGTTTTGACGAAGTGTAATGACTATTCCAACATTTAGATGTTTGTCATTCAGAAGGAGCGGCATTTGCATTTTGGGTTAAAAGCTAATTTCTGCCGCGACTGAAGAATCTCAGAAGGTTACTTTTATTAGCGTGTTTCCTACTCATTTTTATTGATTCCTGTTTGGTACTATTATAGGTGGCCACTGTCGACAAAAATTCAAATTAAGAAATTTCCATTCTGGATTATGCAAATTAATCAATGCTACTTTCTTATTCCGGTTCAAGCTCTTAATTTCCTTCTCCCTCCTGATAGCATCATTAATGTAGGAAAACACTTCATAGTGAAGCAGGTTATAACAATAATACCTACCTGCAAATGTTTTTAATTCTCCCCTGTTTGACCAATGTTCAATCAACCTGGTGTCAAGATTGTTGGTTACACCAGTATAAAGAACCGATCGTTCGGGGTTTGATGTGATGTAGGTGTAATATTCATGATACTTATATACAAACATGTTGTATAGTTTGGCATTTGTAATTTAAAACATTTATTAATGTTTACAGGATAGATAAATCCAAAAAAATTGAAACAGTCTGAGATCCCTTGCTCCCGGGGGATAGCTGTTATTACTGATACAAACTAAGGCCGGGATCTGCGGGATGACAAGACTCAAAAAAGAGTAAATGCAACATCAATGGAGCAGCGAAAATACTTCTTAGTTGAGGCTTGTCATTCAGAAGAAGCGGCATTACATTTTGGGATTAAAAGCTAATTTCTGCCGCGACTGAAGAATCTCAGAAGGTTAGTTTTCTTAGCGTGTTTCCAACTTTAGTTGGGTCTTATTAAAATAAATCCTTTATAGGATAGATACATCCCTAAAAAATGAAACAGTCTGAGATCCCTTGCCCGCGGCATAAGATTACTATAAACTGATATATTCCTCTGCCGCGACCTGCGGGATGACAAGACTCAAAGAAATAGTATCAAACTACTGTAGCGATCAGGGCTCTCAAGACTCAAATAATTGATTTGTTTTTTGCGGAAATGTAAAGTGTTACACTCTATTTAGAACATGTCATTCAGCATGATAAAAACATCACTTCCGCCATATTAACCCCTTAATAAATGGATAAGCACTTAAATTTA
>JAKFER010000181.1:0-1554 GCA_036675565.1 Chitinophagaceae bacterium | reverse complement strand
GAACATGAATCAGATTAGTAAATACCCTGTGTTAAAACAGGAAAGCCCGCAGTAATAAAAAAATAATTTCGAAAAAACACTACGTAACTATTGCATATTTAAAAAATAATCCAGACTTTTACATCATCCATCCAACGCTATATCTTAGCACTCCTCTTGAAAGATCCGTGCCTGAATCACACATTTTTATTACAAGCACATGGTTTCAGCATGAAATTGCTGGGCAGAAACCTTGGAAAAACATTCTACTGATCAGGCCCACCTAAGTCCCTCCTATTACAAATACCTGTTATCCATTCTGTGATTCCCATTCTTTATTGTGGATGAATTGACTCATCATATAAACAGGATTGTAAAATTTTAAACCCACTGAAAAAAAGCACACCATGAAAAAAATTCTATTTTTAGTTGCAATACTTGCGCTATCGGGTATTGTAAAAGTACAGGCGCAATGTACTGTGTCAAATTTAACTATCACTATTAAGAATGTGACCAGCGGACCCACCGGGTGCCAGGTTACTCTTGATGCCAGTTTCACAGGCGATTTTAATAATGGCAATAAATTTGCTTTTATCCATTTATGGGAAAATGAAGATTATCCGAACCCGACAATCAATTATGTTTCAGGGACTCCTCCTACTTCCACCCAACTTGCTAATGCAGTAGCAACTATTGTTATTAAAGATCCGGGTAATAACAACGCCACTCTTCATAATCAATACCCGCCAAATACAACTGTTGATGTTGTTGATCCTTCAGAGATCAATTTTTCAAAAACGGGTACTACTTTTACTTTGGAAAATATAGTCGTTACTCTATCTACTTGTAATGAACCGGTACCAGTAAAGGGAGATGTATGGGCCAGCCAGTCGAAAGATGCGCAAAATGTACATTGCTTTAATAGCGGGATTATAACTATTCTATTTAACAACCCGGCCATTACGTTCACCAAAAATTGCGATAAGCTTATTCTTGGGTTTCAAAACGAACATGATACCATAGACGTAACTGTCGTTGCAAAAGTATTTATTGATGTTAATAATACTGGGGTATTTGATAGCGGAGATGAAGATATCACTGGTTCATTAAATCCTGCCCTGCCTGCCACGATTGATTTACCTAAGAATATGATTAACCCAGTGTTTTTCCCAAATTTGTCTTATTTGCCTTTTTCTAATGATCCGCAGTATGATGGCAAGCCAATTATTGTCGAAGCAAGTGCAACAGTTCCTGATGATGCTGATGCAGCTACAGTTGTAATTAGCACAGCCCCCCAGCAAATTATAGAATGTGCCACACTACCGGTCACCTTTACCTCATTTACCGCAAAAAGAGACGGGTCAAACGTTGTATTGCAATGGGAAACTTCTTCTGAACAAAACAATACTGGCTTTGCTGTAGAACGCAATATAAATGGAGCCTGGGTCGGGGTGACATTTGTTCCATCGCAGGCAGCAGGAGGAAACAGCAGTTCCAGGTTAGTTTATAAATATGAAGACCTGAATGCCGTCAAAGGAGTTTCTCAATATCGTCTTAAGCAGGTGGATATAGATG
>JAKFER010000064.1:0-1558 GCA_036675565.1 Chitinophagaceae bacterium | reverse complement strand
AAGTTACAAAAGTTGAAAATATATTCTGTTGCTCATCCGTGTTCGGTCAGCCGGATATGTAGCTGATAGTAGTACTGCCGATGAGGATTTATTCGTCGGCCCTGCTGACGCAAAACTGCTTGTTGCCAGCATATGTTTCCTTATTTTAATAGTTATTGTTTCGGGTTTTCAATATCAAAACATTTTTGCTATCACATTTGCTATTGAGTACCAAAAAGGGGTGTCTTTGATATTCCAGATGATTCTATTCAGCACCATGAAGCCAAACACCAGGGCAAAGGGGCTGATACGTTTTGTCCTCCATGAATCTATAACGGCAATTACTCCTGCAACAACCACAATAATGTTTTTGGACATGTCAATACTACCATCCCGACTGGCATCGAGGTAGGCTCTCAACGTCCTGGATAAAGCCGGGCTAATTAATATAAAAGCTGTGCTACACATGAAGCGACTGTGCAAAGCCGGTTTATGTGTATAAAAAATGGCGAGCAAATACAGTATCGCAAAAAATATAATCAAGGGCACATCCAGCGCCACCCTTCTTGCCACAACTGCTATACCCTGTGCTAATTCACGATGAAGGCTGGAATATGTAACTAAATACATTGAAAATAGTACCAATGGAGCTAGTACATAACTCAAGCGACCTACCAATCGGTGAAGTTTTATTTTTCCTTTCAAAATAAGAAAGGGTTGCAACAATAACATAAGCAGCCACCCTATCATCATCATACCGTGAAAGTGGATGATCCAAGTAAAATGAAACTTCCGGCCACCGGGTGTAGTATAGTCGGCAAAACCGGGGAAGTGCCGGATATAAGTTTTATAAAACCCGAAATGCGCCAACACAAATAAAAGAAGAATGCCAATGATGATTCGAGTAATCGCTGCACGAGAAATGGATCCTTCGTTTCGGCCTGAAATAACCTTTGGTATGTCGGTTTTTTCTTTGAAGAGATTTTGCGGCTGCATCGTTTATTTTTTTGATTTATAAAAAGTCTCTGTGTTATTGTCTGTGTCTGCCGTTGTCGGTTGCACTAGATGTTCGTCTGTCCTTGATATTTTTTTCTAAAAATCAGCGAGGACTGTCTGCCAAGCAGTAGCTAAAAAAAATATATTGTTGAGTTGTTGTTGTGTCAGCGAGTATCGAACTGTCAGCGGATTGTCCACCGATGAATTTAAAAAATATCGTGATTGTGCGGTCATCTAACATTGCTGGCAACATCCGGGCTTGGCGACGTGGCGATATTCCGTGTTACGTAAGCCGGGACTGGTGCTGATCAAAGATATGAAGATGAAAATATATTCTAAAGCTGGGATTTATTCGTCAGATTGATATGTCGCCGAGCAGCGATATATCGATGAGGATTTATTCGGAAGCCGCCATATCGCCGAAGCCCTTATGCTATAAAAAAGGCGTTTAGATCAGGATAGTAGTCCAAAGTAACTTTGGCTACAAGAACAAAAATTGTTCATCCAAAAATCTAAACGCCATGACAAAAGTAACAACAAATTTTAGTGAACAAACCATTTATGTGGGTTTGGATGTTCACAA
>JAKFER010000088.1:0-1566 GCA_036675565.1 Chitinophagaceae bacterium | reverse complement strand
AGGTTTGCCTGTTAGTCACTTTATTGCAGCCTGCAACGTGAATGATATTGTGAGTAATTACCTGGCTACAGAAATACTGAAACCCAGGCAAGCTGTTCCAACGCTGAGTAATGCAATGGATGTGGGCAACCCTAGCAATTTTGTGCGGATACTTGAAATTTTCCATCATCAATTCCCGGAACTTAAAAGTAAACTTTCATCCTGCAGTATCAGTGATGAAGATACCGTTGCAACGATCGAAGAAGTTTATAAACAAAATAATTATTTATTAGATCCACACGGTGCTGTTGGTTACCTGGCTTTAAAAAAATATTTAACTGCAAATCCTTCAGCAAAAGGAATTTTTCTTGAAACAGCTCACCCTGTTAAGTTTCCGGATGCAGTAGAAAAAATTACAGGGAAAAAGATAGAGTTGCCTTTATCTATTAAAGACATAATGACTAAGGAAAAGAAAAGTACAAAAATGAAAGCTGAATATAATGAATTGAAGGATTATCTATTAAGATGAAAAACTACTTTAGTCACATTTGTAAAAAAACTTCTGAATGTCTTCTACATTTCCGGAATCAAGGTTTGTTGAGGTTATTGTACTGATATTGTTTTTGTTATTATAGGTATAATCAAAGCTGTAACGCCTTATATCAAACCCATCTTCTTCCGCCTTGATCATGATATTTTTACTATAATAGAATGCGGTTTGCAAGTCTTCGCCATTAGGCACCCCACCTGCTATCAGGCTGAAATTGCCCATATTCCTAAAAGTATTTTCCTTCGTTACATCATAAATAAAGGTTGTAGTTAGGATTAAAGCATCGGCTTCGTCATAATCAGTAATAACTGTTAAGTTATCATTGATCCAGGTATAAACCATTTTGCCGGAATATTCATAATTATTAGCCGTCGTGTTATAATGATACTCTTTTACCTGTGCCGGTTTCTCATTCAGGTATTCAATAGTGTATTTGTCCTGGTCCGAAAAAACATTATCAAAATACATATACTTCTCTTCTGTTATCTTACCTGTATTATCATAACTGATTTCCCGCTTAGAACGAACAAGGCTGTTGCCTTCCTGTTCTTCTACTTTCACAAGTTGACCAGTACTGTTATATTCAAGTAATACCATCGTTCCATCGGAAGGTGTTGCGGTGATTATTTTATCACCATTGTAGGTAAGCTTTGTTCTTATATCCGAGATAATGATTGAATCGAGAATACATTTTTCTTCGGCAGCATCTCCTGGTTTGTTCACTTCTTTTTGGCAGGAAAGCAGGAAAACAGCAGTAATAAATAGTGGTGTAAGTAAGATTTTCACGGGGTCGCTTTTTAACATACAAAAGTATAAGAATTATTTTAATAATATAATAGTTAGTGAGAGGCATATTGTCCTTTCTCTGTTTCAACTCTTATTTTATCTTTGCAGCAAGTACTGCCTATGCACAACATAGAACCTTTTTATAACTGGCGGCATATTTATGTAAGCGAAGAAGATAAGCTATCGCCTTTCTATGGCCGGGAGTATTCTGAATTTGAATTTACCCAAACCGTTTACAATTATTTTATACA
>JAKFER010000132.1:0-11473 GCA_036675565.1 Chitinophagaceae bacterium | reverse complement strand
TATTTGATGTATTCTGCCATACCTTCTTTGGCAATCGCTTTCCAGGCTTCTTCGATCAGGATCATTTTCCGGATGCCCTTTAATTTGCGCATCTTGGAAATAAATACTTCCATAATAATGATCGTAACTACCGGGAATAATATCGGATGATCCTTGATGTTATCCAGTTCAAAAACGATCAGGCGGACATTTAAAAGATCAAGATTTTCACGGGCATTCAACAGGTAGTCAAATTCTCCGCCTTCGTAGTAAGGACGAAGGACAAACAGGAAGTTGGTGATATCAAAGTCTTTTTCCTTTACTTTATCCGCTAGCAATACCTGAACAAAGTCTTCCTGCAGGAATTCATAAAAACTATTGAAACAAGGAAAAACGGATTTATTTTTTTCAAGCTTTTCATAGTATAACTGTAATGCATTGGATAGTGCCACATATTCTGAACGGTTAAAATTTTCGTTGTCCTTTTTCCAAAGGGCCAGCAGTAATGTCTTAATGCTTTCTTTCTTTTCTGTATTGAGTGAATCTCCGGCGCTGATGTAAAAAGGATTAAATCGGATAGGGTTTGTTTCATCATAAGTAAAATAATAACCACCAACTATTTCACAGAGTCCCTTATAACTGTGCCCTACATCAACCAGTACAATATGGGTACCCTGTTCATAATAGGATCTCACCATGTGGTTGGTGAAAAAACTTTTACCGCTGCCTGAGGGTCCCAGGATAAATTTGTTGCGATTGGTGATCAGTCCCTTTTTCATCGGCTCATCCGATATATCAACATGTAAAGGTTTCCCGGTTAGCCGGTCTCCAAGGCGGATACCAACGGGTGATACGGAACTCCTGTAATTGGTTTCCAGGTTCAAGAAACAACATGCATGTTCACCAAAGGTGTCAAAGCTGTCGTTCATCGGAAAGTCTGCAGCATTACCCGGTATGCCTGCCCAGAATATTTGCGGTGCCCCCGACAGCTCCTGCTTCGGTACCGCGTCCATCTGGGACAGGGCTGATGATACCAGGTTTCTGACCTCCTTCAGGTCTTCTTTTTTTTCTGTCCAAACCAAAATATTAAAATGCGCCTTAACCGGCAGTCTTTGTTCTGAAATGGCTTCATTTAAAAATGCATTTGTGGCATCTCTTGAAATGGCATTCTCCCTGGAATAGGCACTCAAACTTTGCAACCGCAATCTTTTACTTTCCAGTTTCTGTATGGTTTTTTGCGGATCATCAATGAAAATGTACTGGTTATAAATATGATTGCAGGGGAGCAGTTGACCTAACGGTGATGCAAAGCCGATACTGAATTTGGTTTTATCTGTTGAGTACTTATCGTAATTCACCCTGGATCCACAGTAGGCAGGCAGATCAGCTGCATCCGCTAATGTAAATAACTGGCCATGATGATGTCCAACCTGAATGCCTTTATCAAAGCTTATATCACGCAATAAAAAGCTTGATTCACGTGGTTGCAAATTCAAATATCTTTCAACTAAACCGCAGTACCTGCTATGACCACTGAGTTGTTCATTTGTTAACCGCTCCATGCGCAGGAAACCGCTGTCCTCCAGGATCCTGGTGAACTGGCCTGCACAGTCAAAAAATTCCTGCAAAAGATGCGGATGCAGGATTTCATCTGGTACGATACTTCTTCTTAATAAATTGGAAAATAATGAACTGCCTGTTTTCCTGTTTACCGGCTTTTTAGTCAGCATGATATAACACTGGTGATCCAGGTATGGCCTTTCATGAAAGAAACGTTCGCTGCTCCTTGAAAGAAAACTTTTATCATTCCCTGAAAAATCAGCTGCATATTTTGTTTCGGTGAACCAATCCTGTTTGTGAAACACCATGTGGCGGGAAAGTATTTTAACTGCCTTGATCCAAACCTGGTGTATGGCTTCATAATCCTGGTCCGACATAGTAAATAATTCCGGCAGGATGACTTCAAAAGCCATTGTTACATCACCTTGCTTTGATAAAATGCAATCATGTTCCACCGCCAATAAGGGAAGTATGTCTTTCAGTTTCTTTTCCATAACTCTGTGAATACTTTTCTTGAATAACTTTTCACCACCTTCGGAATACTTTTTTTAGCAAGCGATTTCATCATACCATGCTCACCATATTTATGACTTAAGCGGTATACATATATAAACAGTCCGGTGCCACAGCCAGCGATGATTCCCAGGCAAATGAATGTATTCAGACCCCATATATAAAGGATGGCAAAGAGAATCAGCAGAAACAATAATCCACCCATCAGGTACCATATGTACTGCGCTTTCAAACCCTTGAATTCAATCGGGCGATTAATGCCTTTATTGATTTGGTAAACAGATGTTGACATAGTATTAAATTTTTATCACCCTGGCTGCCTGCCCCGCTATGGCGGTGGTCCCGCTCATTGCGGGGAGTTGAGCCTGCTCTGAGCAAAGTCGAAGCGTTAAATGCCAAAGAATGATCTGATCACAGTGGCTACCACCACCAGGAAAACACAACTGCCAAACCAGGCTGCTGCAACTTTGCCGGTATCCGGATCACCGCTGTTCCATTTCTGGTAAACTTTTACTGCACCGATCAAACCCACAACAGCACCAACCGCATACATCAGGTTGGTGCCTGAATCAAAGTAACTTCTCACTTGCGTGTTTGCTTCATTGATACCCGCATTGCCATCCTGTGCCATTGACATTGCAGCGATAAATAAACCTGGTAATAGCAACAAAACCTTTTGTTTCACCCGCCTCAATTCCATATATTCGATTTTAGTTTATAAGTTTAATTACCTCACCTGCTGCAGCGGCGTTACGGCGCCGACTGCAGTCAGGATGAGGAAACCAACACGCCACTATCATTCAATCATCACCTGCCCAAACCGCCTCCAGTTCCTGTTCACTGATTTGAATGGAGCATGTATTATGTAGTAGTTCTGATAGTTTATTATTGACCGCTTTTTGAAAAGCGGTATCTTTTATTTGGGGATAGTGGCTGATATGTTTTTGAAGTATTTCCAGGCATTGTTGCCTGGATGTCTGACGGTTCACTGATCGGAAACTGTTTTCTATATCTAGCATCAGTGCATGAACTACGGCAAAAAGATCGGAATCATTTTGAAGTTCAGATTTATCATTTACTGATAATTTAAAGAAAGCCTGCCTGATTTGCCGGCGATAAAAATAAATGAAAACAAAAGAGTAATAGGCAAAAAATATAACGGTTACCCATAACCAATATTCGATCCAGCTGATATTTGCTAACATGATTTGAATAGTTATTGTGCGTGAATAAATATACAGTCATGAAGAGGCGATCTGCATTAAACTATTTTAAGAAATTAGAAAATGTGGAAGGTATTATAATAAATATGCTGAAAAAGAACTTGTAATCTTTTAAAGATAACGCCTATGATCAGCAGGAGAAGGGCCATCTTTTGAAAACAGATAAATTTTTGGAAAATTTATTTTAACGGGTATTTCTTTTCCAGGTCCTTTATTATTTGCTGAGAGAATGATGCATAAGCAGAAGAATGACAAACATTATTAGCTCAGTTATAAGCAATCACAATGAAATGGAAATCAAGGCAACCATGCCCCTAGAAAAGATGAAATATTTTGGAATAGATGTACCACTAAAAAAGAGCAGGACAGCCTGTTGAACTTTCTGCAGCATTTGTTTTACTGGCATCACAGGATTCATGTTATATTACATCATCAACCATACAGGTAACTGGGGGTACTCCAACAATTTAGTATGTAAACAAATGAATATAAGTTATTGATTCACCTGGAAACAATGAGATCCGATAACAAACCAGGATAAGCACCACCGGTTTTCCGGTGGTGCTTAATGTAACAGCATTAATTTAAATTAACCTAATTCCCTTTCATCACTTCGATAATCATATCTGCATTTCCTCCATTATCAGTACATAAATATACTTTTCCATCAGGCGAAATGGCCACATCACGCAAACGACCAAATTCGTTTACAAAAAATTCATTAACGCTTTCAATTACGGTGCCTGTTCCATCTAATTTCATTTGGCGCAAACGACGATCCTTTAAAAAAGTTACCAGCAATGATCTTTTCCATTGGGGAATCTGGCTTTTATCATAATACTCCATGCCACTTGGAGCCGTAGTGGGTGTCCAGATAAATATGGGCTCTGTGACCTGGTTGTTTAAACAAAACATTTGTTCGGATGCTGTATTGCAAAATCCTTCCACAAAGGGCCAGCCGTAATTACCCCCTTTTGTTATAATGTTGATTTCATCATCTGTTGTTTCGCCATGTTCGGAGCTGTATAATTTTCCTGATCCAAAAACCAATCCCTGCGCGTTTCTGTGACCAATGGTCCAGACTGCATTTCCATATGGATTATCAACCGGGATGCTTCCATCCAGGTTAATACGTAATACTTTTCCGTTCAGCGAAGCCGGGTCCTGGGGAAGATCAAAACGCAGGTTGGCATCACCGGTAGTTGCATACAATTTCATATCGGGTCCAATTACCAGCCTGCTTCCATTATGAATAAAATCACCGCCTATTTTTCCAATGATTCCATCCACCAGCGTCAATGGTGAATGAAGTATTGTGCCATCATAAGTATAGCGAACAATCTTTTCGAGATAATTATTTTCCGTGTCAAAATAATTGTATACCAGGTAAACAAATGGATTTGAATCGAATTGAGGATGTAATGCCATACCCAGCAAACCATTAAAATTGGTTGTTGATGCCACCTCCGTTATGGTTGCCACTAGGGTTACCTCCCCGGTTTCGGGGTCCATTCTTTTTACATTGCCCTCGCGTTCGGTGAACCATATAAAATCATCTGGCCCCCAAACAATTTCCCATGGAAAATTCAAGCTGCTATTTAAAATCCGCGTATGCAGATTACCGGGAGCATCGGGTTTTGATTTACCTGGCATGTCAAGCCCGGCTTCATTTTTTTCTATATCATTTTTTTGACAACCAAATAATACAAATGAAGCAAGGATTAAAATGGAATACTTTTTCATAAGTCTGCTTTTTATAGATGAATAAATTACTTCTGCATCACATGAATATGAAATCTTCATGATGCATGAGGCAGGCTTTATTTAAAAAGGGTTGTTTGTATATCGGTCACTGGTTCAACCGGGTTGCTTAATAATGTAAATAAATTTATGTTTTTCAATTGATGAAAACATTTAATTCATCATTTAGAAATCAACTTTTATCCTGAATGCTATTAATTTACGTGTGGATTACTTTCTGATAAATGTATGTAGCCTTTTTATATCTTGCCTTATCTATAGTATCAGAATGCCATCACTAAATAATATGGAAACAATCTACCAAACGCTGCAAACTATTTACAATATTGTAAAAAAGGATACAGATCCAACTACTTATCCCTGTACATACCGCGACATTATATTAAACAGCACAAGTGATTCCGCTACTATACAGCGTGACCTTGAAGCCTTGGTTAGTCAAAATCTGCTGGTAATAAAAAAACTGGATTGCACTGTTTTTTGCATCACGAAGCTGGGAATTGAGCATATGAATGCTTTCAAAAATATTCAGCAGTTTAATACTGCATCTCCAGAATAACTTTAGCATCCGGGATGATGTTAATTGTCATTTCTGGTTTAATAAAACAGTTGATAATACTAACTGAAATGATTATACGCTTTTAGTATGATTACTGTTTAACAATAAATCTTTACTAAAAATAATGCAATCGCTTTGATGACCCATTGATGGTTTATATATTTAATCTTGCAGTTTTTAAGTAGTTAATTTAAAGCCAACTGCTAAAGTTAGTTTTGCACATTGTAAAGTTGGTGGCTTTGCAATAAGAAAGGGACAGTCTTGTCCTTTTCTTTTGTATGTATACACATTTATTCCGTTGATTTTTTTTACCTTGAAAAGATAATGTTGCTTATGAAAGGCATTACATATAATCTATTTGCATTCTCTCCAAAAAAAATTCACAGGATCAACCGCATCAATGATGCTGTAAAAAACTACTTTGATAAACATCCTGCGGTTTTTGAAATTCGTGCCGTTGAATTGATGCCTTTGTTTATTTCACAAGGCATATTCATGGATGATATTCTGGCGGGCAAACATATTGTTGGCTTATTAAACGAAATAAATAAAACCGGACAAATGCATTTATTCCAATCGGTTCAAATTATTTTCAAATTAGACACAAAGCAATGGTACTTCAGAAGATGCGATGAATTTGAATGATTCAAATTGATTGCTAATTCATTCTGTTGTTTATTTTGGATATGTGATATATGCTCTCAATTTCTCAGCAAGTATGATGTAGTCCTTTATTGAATTTGGTTTAATAAAATATGCCTGGGCTCCCAGGGATATTGATTTTTCTGTTTCTTTAGCTGATCCCGAAGTTGATAGAATGATAACCGGGATATGGGAATATCGAAGTGTGGATTTCAAATGGCTTAGAAGTTCATGGCCATTTTGTCTTGGCATATTCAGATCTGTTATAATTAAAAGAGGTAAATTATATGGATCTGTTATAGATTGTAAAAATTCAATCGCCTTTTGCATCGAATGAACGCCATGAACTTCCTTAACCCCAATCTCGTATAATGATGATCGTAATAAATCTATATCATCAGGGTCATTATCAACGATTAAAATCCGGCATGTTAACATGGATACAGATAAGGTAAAGAAATATTAAGTTACTACAGGAAGTTACCGTTATCATAATAAATCTTAATTATAGATTTATAATTTTAAAATTAGTTACCCTCCATCACCTATTGTATTATAAGGGTTAACAATTATTATTTTAGAAGACAGGATAAATTTTATAAAAGTCGGGAAAAGGCTATTGAGATCACCGTAAAACATTACTGCGGCTATATTCTCAGGGACATTACAATTTATTTTCACTCCTGGCCACAAGTTTCTTCCTGGTCAATTAATCATGGCATCTGTTCAGGAGTAGAAATATCAACAACATTTTTCCATGTTCCGTCAGCTTGTTTACGCCAAATGCTTACTGCGTTATTATATTGTTTGCTCATTGTGCCGGTAGAATCCAGATAAGAAACCTGTGATTTTTCTATAATATATGCCATGTCACCGCTTTCAGAAACTTCAACCTGTTGCGGCTGCCACTGTATCACAAAGCCAGGGATTTTGAAGCTTCCTTCAACCATCTTTTTTATAGATTCCTTACCTCTTAAAGGGTGTTCTCCAGGAGAAATCACTATTGCATCATCTGCCCAATAACTTACGGTTTTTTCAACATCTCCACTTTTTGCAACGATAGACCATTCCTTGCTCAATTGCATAATCTTTTCAGCTTCTGTTTTAGTATCAGCTTTTGGCTGAGTACAGCCTGAAATGATAATTACAAATACAACTGTTGGTAATCTCATAATAAAAATTTTAAGTTATTAAATTGTCCCCCTGTAGATCCATGGGGAAGGGTTTATGCAAAAAGCCTATCCCGTGAAAATCAAACTTTCTAAAATTAATAATCTAATTATTGGTGGCAGGGTATTAAAGTTATTATTTAATAAACTCAAGCCGGTATTTAGACAATCCTAATAGTGCTAATGTAATAGTCAAACATTATAAAGAATGGTTTGTTCTTGGCAAAAGTTACTGGAGTTTTTTTCATTCCTTCCAGGTAAGATTACAAACTAGGAAGTTTCCAAAGGGAACCAAATATTAAAAGTGGATCCCTTTCCAGGTTCGCTTTCTGCCCAAATTAAACCTTGATGGTTTTCTACAACCTTTCTCGCAATGGAAAGTCCTACACAGTTCCCAGGATAATCGGCATTTCCATGTAAGCGTGTAAATACATTAAAGATCTTTTTAGCATACTGAGCTTCAAAACCAATACCATTATCCTTTATTTCAATCACATAACCTTGGGAATTATCCGATGGAACATTTAAAATATCACATTTACTTCTTAAAACAGACTTGATGTTTATTACTGGAGCAATTCCTGCCTGGTGATATTTTATCGCATTGCTTATGAGATTTTGGAAAAGCTGATGTATTTGTCTCTTATTCCCATAAATAACGGGAAGCGGGTCAATATTTATAATTGCATTTTTTTCCTGGATTTCCAGTTCAAGATCTTCAATGACAATTTGTAGCTTATCATTTAGATTGATGCGTTCCATCAACCGCTCACCTGCACTGACACGGGAATACTTCAATAAATCTTCAATCAATGTGTTCATTCTAAAAGCAGCATTGTCTAATCTCTGAAAAAACCGCCGATCATCCTCATCCAGTTTATGATTCATTCTATTTTTCAGCCTTTCTGAAAACGTGATAATTTTTCTAACCGGTTCTTTCAAATCATGTGATGCAACATATACAAACTCTTCCAGGTTAACATTAATGCGTTCTAATTCCAAAGATTTGTGTTGTAATTGCAATTGGCTTTGCATTTCAGATTCTATATTTCTCAAAAATGCAATGAATGCCAATTCTCCATTCTGGTATGTGGGTGAAATAGTAAGCGAAATATGAAATTCCAATCCAGCTTTATTCAATGCTGTTATCTGAATTGTTTTATTCAACATCGTACTAACCTTGCTCGTTAAATATCTCTGCATGCCTTTTTCATGGGCCTCACGATATTGCTCAGGTATAATTGTTTTCGAAAGTGACTGATTCAAAACTTCCTTACTTTCCCATCCAAAGATCTCTTCCGCTTTTGGATTCCAAAATGTTATGCGACTATCCTGATTAATTACAATTACTGCATCAGGTGCATTATTCAGTAATTGCTGTAAATTTTGTTGTTGATCCAGTAATTCTTTATTTATTTTTTTTAACTGTGCTTCATTTATTAACCGGGTCGTGATATCCCGGAAAATACCCATAGTATATAATGGTTGGTCATCTTTATGTTTTACAGAAACAAAACCTTCCACGCTGATTTTTTTCCCGGTTTTAGAAACTAGGTTAAAAACAATTTCCGTATCACTCACCAGGCCATTTATAATATCCATCCGATATTGTATATATCTATCCAAATCGGTTTTATCAATAAAGGCATAAAGAGATTTGTTTTGAATTTCCTCCTGTTTATATTCCATCAGATTCAACCATGAATTGTTGACATATAATATTGAACCGTCCGGACGTACTATTTGAATCAGGTCGTGGGCTTGATCAAAAAAATCATTTTGCCAACTCTTATTATCAAAGGGTGTTTGCAATTCGTTAAGTTTAGTTCAATAATGAAGCAATTTATCAATAAAATCTCTTAGGCATCATATATAAATATTATCAGACACAAGATTGAACGACCTCTTTGTAATGAATTCAATAGGTATGTAGAATGAGACCTTTTGTGAATATGGGTAAAATTAATACACAGTACAAAAATTATCCCCCTGGAGAACCAGGGGGAAGGGTTTATGCTCAGAGCCTAAACCTAAACCTTATCCTATAGGCGTAAAAGTATATGTTGGTTACCGTTATTGCAAGTTATGCCCGAAGTATTTATTTTTCACGATCAGGCATATACGCAATTCAAAACCGATCAGCCCTGGCGTTGGGACAAATTGAATCAGGCTTGAAACGGTGATTAAACCCCGAAATAACTTGGTATAATTATTTATGGTCAAAACTCAAAACCTCTAAAAGCAGCCATTGCCCCTTTTCTAAAACATATAAATGAGTGAATTTAGCTTTGCCGCTATGAACATCTTCTTTACCGGCTTCCCGTTGGTAAAAATGATGTACTCCGTTTTGAATAGCTCCATACAACACGCCATTGGCATAAAGCGGAAAAACTTCTAAACTTTTTTCATCCACTTTTCTGATAGGCTTTTTGAGAGTTGCTGCACATATAGACTTTTTCGTGTTCTCAAAAAAAGTATGCTTATCCTGGATGCCACTTTGATCATGGTAGAATCGCAGATCCTTATGAATGGCTTTGTCTAAAAATTCAAGATCACACTGGTTAAAGCCTCGTTCAAAAAAAATACTGTCATGTTTTTTTAAGGTCTGAAACAGTTGCGAAGTATCTGGCACCTGTGCCTTCAACAAAACAACAGGTACTAAAAGCAGCATACCTAATAATATCAGCTTATTCATATTGCGTTAATTAAATTTAAAGCGTTTGAGTTGCACCTGGAGTTTTCCTGCAGTACATTGTTGAATAAAATCTGCCATTGCATGACTTCATTTAACCAAAATCACTCGAAACAAAAATATAGAAATCTATAGGGCAATCAAGACCAGGCAAAACACTATTTTAGTTGTAGTGGTTTTCCCCCCTGGCAGCCAATCGGTCTATGCTTTTGGTAATGGTCGCTTTTTCTGCAGTTGAATTTGCAAGGGTTAATGCTGTTTGAAAGTGCTTCAATGCTTTATGGTTGTCAAGGTCGGTGTAAAGATAGCCTAACAGGGTATAATAGAAACGGTTATTATTAAGATTTAATTTTTCGGCTTCAATAATGGCCACCTGCTTCCCGTACGCTTTCGCAAGAGCATATGTTCTGTTAAGCGCAATAATAGGCGAATATTCTATTTGCAACAGTTGATTATACAATTGTAAAATGGAATGCCATTTTTTGGATGTGTCCTCTTTTCGTGTATGGCAAAAGGCAATTCCAGCTTCAATATGATACTTGGTTAATGGGCTATTATTGAATGCCTTGCTTAAGTAAAAATTACCTTTCTCAATCAATTCTAAATTCCATAGTTTTTCGTCCTGGTCTTCGTATAAAATTATTTCATCATTCTCATTTGTTCTTGCATCAAATCTGGATGAATGAAAACACATCAAAGATAGTAATGCATTTACTGCTGGTTTGTTTGTAATGTCATTTTCCACGAGGAGATATGTTAGGCGCATGGCTTCTAAACAAAAATCTTTTCGTAAAGTTTTGTTTTGCGAATTTGAATAGTACCCTTCATTAAAAAGTAAATAAAGGGTAGTTAATACGTTGGGAAGCCGGTCATTTATTTCTGCGTAATTTGGTTGAGTGATTGTGATCTTTTCGAGTTTAAGTTTTTCCTTTGCCCTTTGTAGCCGTTTATAGATAACTTCTTTGGTTGTTAAGAAGGCATTTGAAATTTCATCAACTCCAAAGCCGCAAAGTAGATTCAAGGCCAACCCGATTTGTGATTCTTCTGAAATACATGGATTACAAACTACAAAAATCATGGCGAGTTGGCTGTCGTTAATATTTTTTACAGACAAATCAATTTCAATATCCTCTTTTTGGGAAGCGGATTGCTTTATGTCCTGCGAGATTTTTTGTGCAAAGAGCTGATTGTGTTTCAGGTAATTTTTGGTTTTATTTTTTGCCACCGTGTAAAGCCAGGCTGTTGGGTTTTCAGGTATTCCCTTCATCCCCCATAATTCGGCGGCTGATAGAAATGTATCACTGGCAATGTCTTCAGCAATTTCAATGTGCTCTATCCCAAATAAATAAACAATATAGCACAGAAACTATTTTTC
>JAKFER010000014.1:0-1580 GCA_036675565.1 Chitinophagaceae bacterium | reverse complement strand
AGCAGCCGCCATTTCTTCCGCTGAATCATAAGTGAAACTGCTGGTCAGAAATAAAGGGGTGGCATGTTCTTTTTGATTGGTTTGCTCAGTTTGAAGACGGATGGCTTTTGTTTCCGGGTGTTGTGACATATGCTGCTGTATCTTTTATTAATTGGAGTGCGAAGATACAATGCAGAAATTTAAATACGATGCCGCAATAACAAACGATTGATCGAATAAAATACATTGCTCTTTAAAATTAATCACCCGTATCCACCTTATGTGTTTCGCCCTTTGCAGTATTATACAGATCGTACCAATCCTGTTGTTCCAGGTCTATATCAAAAGCACTTACAATATTGCGGATGCGTTGTTCATTCAATGTTCCTATCAATGGCAAGGCGCCCAATTTAATGAGCCAGGCAACAGCGATGGATTCTACATTCGTTCCATATTTTTTTCCTATCTCTCCTAACTTATAATGAACTCTCACCGCTAATGGATCAGTTCCATTTTCAATTCGTCCACCGGCAAGAGGCGCAGCCGCTAACGGTCGCATATATTTTTGCTTGATATAATCAATCTGGCCATTATCAAGAGCTGTTGTATTCAACAGGTTTAATTCAATATGATTGGTAACAATAGGTACCCGCAGGTAAGAAGCCAGCAACTGGTGCTGAAAAACAGAAAAATTAGCTACTCCTATATTCCTGATCTTTCCAGAAGTTCTTAACCGTTCTAATGTAAGAGCTGTTTCTTCCAGGTTAGATAAAGGATCCAACTGATCCAACAAGAAAATATCTATATACTCTGTTTTAAGTTTTTGTAAGGAATTGTCAACGCTTTTCAGGATATGAGCGGATGATGTATCGAAATATTGAACCCGAACCTCTGGCCGGTTGGGGTGTGGAATATTTACGCCGCATTTGGTAAACAAAACAACATCTTCCCGTTTAAAAGACTTTTGTTTCATCACGTTACCAAATAACTCTTCACATTGATAGCCGCCATAAATATCCGCATGGTCAAATGTATTAATGCCCAATTCAAGACAGAGGTTAACAATTTTTTCCATTGCCGAAACACCGGTTGCGCTGGTATCCTCCCATCTCCAGAAACCATATACGGCGGGTGAAACTTTTGGGCCGGAATCGCTTAGATAAATTTTGTTCATAACTAAAATTAATATGATTATGCAAAATAACCGGTTTATTGAGTACCTAAAACTATTTTTTCCGTCATTACATCCCCAATGGGATATTAATAATTCAAACCGATGTTGTTCATTCTTAGCCAGCTTATCAGGATCAGG
Organism: Chitinophagaceae bacterium; assembly: GCA_036675565.1. Lineage (GTDB taxonomy): Bacteria > Bacteroidota > Bacteroidia > Chitinophagales > Chitinophagaceae > JACCYQ01. The sequence continues at coordinate 289 of JAKFER010000014.1, read as the reverse complement.
ATAAATCTGTTTTTAATAAAGCGTGTTAGAGCAAGATTAAAAAGCCGCTTTTGTATCTTTAAAAACAATCGTGACTTTGTCCCCCACCGTTGTGTAGTGTTTAACGAAATATTATTTAATATCTGGTGTTGGCAAAAGTATTCCGCCAAATAATAAATATGCCCAGAGTAATGTCCATAAGATATTGAATACCTGGGCACCGATGAATGCCAGTGCAGGCCTGCCGCCCTGTATCTTCACCAGGTCCGTAAACCTTGCCTCTAACCCGATAGCTACAAATGCCAATGCA
>JAKFER010000178.1:0-1591 GCA_036675565.1 Chitinophagaceae bacterium | reverse complement strand
TGCACTGGCCTTTCCTCTAAAGCCATGCTCGGGGCCGAATACTTTTACAATGTTCACGCCCAGCTTTTTCAGGCTGTCAACCAGGTGTGTTTTACCGATTATAGAAGTTTGGTTTGCAAGTATAGCAACCCGCTTTCCTTTTATATAAGGAAGATATTTTTCGGTTTGATCAGCGCCGGTTTTAATTTGCACGTTGCCAACGTTCGCAAGGTTTTGTGATTGTTTTTGAGAATTGCAACTGATACAAAGAGCAAGAGCGACTATAATGAATGGAAATAATTTCATTGCGGTAAATTAATTTTTAGCAATAAATATACGGGATAAATTTCTTTGAGAAAGCAGCATAAAAACGCATTAACGTTTTATAAAAAATGCTTTATTTATAAAAACATCAAACTGCAAGAATTGATTAACAGAATTACTAACTTCAGCTTTTGTGATTTTCAAGCGAAATGGTGAAAGGAGATTGTGCTTGTAATAAATTCTTTTCTGATTCTGTCAAATCAGAAAACCCTAAACCAACGTCTTCCCAAACTTTGATGTCATCGCGATGTAAAGCAAATTCTATAGCTTCAATAATAAGTCTTTTGCTAACCCCAAGGCTTGAAAGATCTGCTATCATTCCTATTTTAATCACGCCGGATAAAACATCTCCTAAAAGAAAGAACTTTCTTCCGGTTACCTGAAAGGTGGCTTTCACTTTAAAGGTTGCTTCTGAATAAATCATTAATAAATTTGAAATCGGATTACTTTGTTTTATGAATTTATAGTTATCAATTTTGCTCAGCATAATTACTGAACCTTGAAGAGTGCGATCCTTCGCTTTGCTCTGGGCAGGCTACACCAACGATGCTATGAAATACTAAAGCTGGCAAAATAATTTTTATCAATCTACTATCATAGCATAATTGAATCAATCATTAAAATCCCTTCACAGGTTTTAAAAGCGGCTCATCAATAAATGGCTGATTCTTCAAACGTTTGCCGGTTGCTTTAAAAATGGCATTGGCAACAGCACCGCCGGTAGGTGGCAAGGCTGGCTCACCAAGACCGGTTGGATCTATTCCATTATCAATAAAATGCGTTTCTACTTCAGGAACTTCTTTCATGCGGATAAGCCGGTAGGCACCAAAATTATTTTGTGCCGGTGCTCCATCTTTAAAAGTTAGTTTGCCATACATCGCATGACCGTATCCATCAACGATACCACCAATCACTTGCTGCAAAGCGCCGCTTTTATTGATCACTTCGCCACAATCTGAAACGGCAATTATTTTTTTTACGACCGGCTTTCCGGCTTTCATCTCAACATCGCAAACCTGGGCCACATAAGAAGAATGAGAAAAGTAAACACTGAAGCCCTGTGAAACTCCTTTCTTAGTTCCCCATCCGGCTTTTTCAGCTACCTCCTTGATCACTGTTTCCATCCTGTCAATATTATATTTAATATCGCCAACAGGATTCGTTCTTGCTTTTTGCAAAAGTTCTAACCTGAATTGCACAGGGTCTTTTCCAGCAGCCAAAGCCACTTCATCTATAAAACTTTGTTCTGCGAATGCTAAAAAGTTGGTGACTGGTGCCCGCCATGCCC
>JAKFER010000058.1:0-11597 GCA_036675565.1 Chitinophagaceae bacterium | reverse complement strand
AGCCAATCACTAAACATACTGGCACCATAACCGCTAAAATCTATCCGTGTTACAGGTACGCCCCTTCCTTCCGGCGGACTATTAAATGCCAATGGCGTTTCAAAAAATTCATTATTAAATATCCGGGTTACACTATCGCCTAACGTACTTGCCCCCGTGCTTCCATCCCATCCAATAACATTGTTTACCTGGATTACATAACCGGGAAATAAATGACTGTCCTTTTCCCCGGGTGGTACCGCTGGTTTTACATCATAATTACCGGCTTTGGCTTTTATTTGCAAACCTCCCTGCAAATTATTTTTGAATGTTGGATCCACTTTTTCAAAAACAGGTTTGATTACTTCAGGTCCCTGCTTTGAAATAAAAGCCAATGCATGAATGCCAAAAGGCAATGTAAAAGATGCAACCGTGCGGTTTTGATTGTTGTGGTTATATTGTTGAAACAAATAGGCAGATAATGGAAGTGGTGCAATGGGAACCGGGATTTCACCATTGTTAAATATTCTTGTAGGGCCTCCATCATTTGGATAATAATTCCACAAAGGAACAGGATCCATGGGTTGCACTCTTCCACTCAAATTTATCAGAGGTTCCCAGGCTACAACAGGCAACATGAAAGCTCTTACCTGCGAACCCCTAGCCACCACTGTCATTTCCTGCACACCAAATGGAAAGCCATTATTTGTTGTTGCATTTACAACATCAGACGTATGCACCATCCCCATGCGTGTACCTCCAAACATACTAAAGCTTACACCTAGTTGATTGGCGTTGCTGCTAACATCCAGCAATGCAAATGCATCCGCATTCATGATGTTGCCAAATTTATCATCCCAGGCTTTTTTATAATCGGGAGGTTTTGAAGATCTTCTGAAGAAAGTGCTGGTTGTGGCTACCGGTGCTGCTGCCGCAGTTGCCAAAGAATTCATCCTGTTTTGCTCACTATCAAAAACAGTTAACATAGGATTGGCGGTTGCTGTGACCGCTGGTGTTCCTGCAGATGTGCCCGCCTGAAGAGCGGTAGCCATATTGCCAAAATGGAAGGACACTTTCACTTCATCCAATTCATCATCCACAGGTTTAAAATTTACCATAGCGATCAACCATAACCAAATCTGTCGGTTGGCACCATTGTCATGTGTTCGAGTATTGCGTTGTTCAAACTGCCTGCGAAGAATGCCAATATTTGCCAGGTAGGGATCGGGTAAGGTTGGAAGATAACTGTACATGCCAAATGACAGTAACAGATTGCCTTCAATCATTTTAGTAAAATCATCATTGCATTCACCAAAAAGCAAACAACCATTTGCCGGTGTTGTGGTGAATAATGCATTTTCAAGAGCTAAAGAAATGGGTTTGATAACAGGGGTTTTATCAGCTGGTAATTTATGATCCCAAAGTATATTATCATCATAGAGATACATGAGCTTTTTAGCGGATGAAGCGGCTAACATCAGCAAGCTTGATTTTGATTTCACGGCTACTGCTTCACCATTTACTTTAACGGGACGATCCGTTTTTACATCTGCATTGCAAAGAGTCAATAACATTTCATCCCCCTTTGCATTGCAGTTATAAATTAATGGTACTCCTTTCATGTACAATAGATGGGCAGTTGTACCATAGGCATTTTCGTTATCCTTCCATAATGAGAATTGATACCCTGCCCCAGAAGCATCGGAATGCATATCGGTAATGCCTATTCGACCCGGTTCGCCTAAAACTGAAGGGGAATGCAGAATGGCTCCATTACTATCAATTGCATTCCATTTGCTGCTTAGCCCATTTTTACATCGCAAAAGGTAAGCTCCATTTCCACCAGCCTGTAAAGGATTTTGTACATCCAGTGTTGCGGCGGAAAGCGCCCAGAAAGATTTACTGATGTCAGCGGATCCGTCCAGCAAGTTAAAAGGTGAAGAACATTTAACTACTGACAACTGAGTTTCCGATGATGTAACAGGTATCAATAACCGACTAATGGAAGCATCATATTCTATTGGTTGATTAGTATTGTCAAAAACATATTTAATATCCTGCCCATACATGTTCCATTTACCCTCAGCCAGTGAAGTAACAGCAGCAGATGTGGTATTAAATGAAAAGGAAAATGTTGAAGGCAATGTAAAACCTGCGTCTCTTGCATCTTTTCCATAATCTCCTGATCCTACCGTTCCTGGTTCAGCCTGTACAAGATTTAAATTAACCTTTACATTATTACCAGCATTAATAACCAGTTTGCCATTCAGCTTTTGAGGCAGGGCATCTAACGTTATAGTACCCCCGCTAACTTTTAAACCGCAATACCTGTCAGGTGGCGCAGTATTAGAAAATAAGGATGCTTTAATCCATACACTACCTTCAACAATTGTATAATTTTTAGCAGCATCCTGCTGTAATATAACAGCTCCGCCTGTACGTCTTTGAGTAAAACTTGCTTTAAACAAGATAGCAGGTGAAGATTGATTAACCAGGTATAAACCAATTAGTTTTTCAATTTTATAGAAATCAAACCAAACCCTTCTGCCATCTGCGTCTATAAATGGGCCAACTGTAGTATCAACCCTGGCTCCTGCCGCCCAGGAAGGTACGCTACCTGTTACTTGTGTAGACCGGATTGGAACATCCCTAACGAATAAACGAAGATCTGGTTGTTCCATTTTCGTTGCTAAGGCGCCTTGCACAACTGCCTGGATATTTGCCAGCCGTGATCCTTTTACATTTTGTGTAAAAAACAGATCAGATGATTGAAATGAAAATTGCTGGTTGGTAACCAGGCTGGCATCCTGTTGCAATAAAGTTTTTGCAACTGTTTGCTGCAGTGTATAAATTAATTGTTCTTCTTCCTGGGTGGTGGTGTGTAAATGTCCTGTGAGGGTGGCGAGCAACGAAACGAGATGCTCCTTTTCCATAAGCAGTGTTATTAAAGTTTACAAATAGCACTAAAGGAGCCTCTGAAATAAAACTATCCTTTAAAAATGGGACAAACAAGCTCAACAAGATAAATAGTCAGAAATTTTTATTCACATATAACAGGAATCCATAGGGTAATTCCTTTAAAAATTTATTACAATTAATTTTTAAGTAAGCACAATAATACTGAGTTGAAATAAAAAATTATTCTACGGTGATGGTAGTTGAGGCATTAATGATTTCTCCGTCAGCAGTAACTCCTTCCATTACAATTAAAAATTTTCCACGCTGATCAGAAGTATAAAATTGAACATCCGTTTTGCCGTTTTCATCTTTTTTTAATCCTGTTAACCATAATAATGTTGTTCGATGGTCAGGTATACGATCCAATCGCTGTTTCTCATTTTGATAAATGGGAGAATAAAATTCCCGTTGTAACTGCAGGCCTTCATAATCAACAGTAACAATGGATGGGTCCAGTTCAAAACCATCAAACTGGCCAGCATAAGTCTCGAAACTGGCAATCCCGTTAAACCAGGAAGATCCTACCAGGTATTGCCTGGGCAACACTTCCAGCTTTTTTATTTTGAGTGGGTCGTATGCAAAAATCTTGTCAATATTTCTTAACGGAACGCCATCCAATAATACCAGGATATGATCATCATACAACTCGCCACTTAATTCATCACTCATGCGTATTCGCAACTCTCCGCTTCTTACAGCTACCGTAATGGGAAGAACATATTCCCGCAACACTTCTTCCATTGTTGTAAATCGTTTATAACTATCGAGCCAATAAGTAAAATCAGCCTTTCCATAAAATGGGAATGTGTCATTTACAACGGGCATAGTAAATTTCCTGATGCTGTCAGTTCTGTAAATATTCTGCACCTGCATGGCTATGCTTTTTTGCAAAATTTTTTCTTCATGTTCTTTTGAAATAGAAAAAAATGGCAATCCAGTTTTTACATTAATTTCCGAATAAGGATTAATCAATTCCACTTTGTAAGGAACATTGGTTCCTGATCGAACCTGGATAATTATATCCCCCGGTCCATAATAATCTTTAACATCAAAACGAACAATGCCAAGACTATCTGTTTTTGCTGCATAAAATCCAATGGGTTCAGTTGGAACTGTAAGCAAACATTCAACCATAGCAGCCGGCAATTGATTATTTAATTGTGTAACTTTTGCAGTTATCAAATGCCCCCTGAATTCGGGAATATATTTTGAATGAGATCGAGTGTCTTTCTCAAACTCCTTGCCCCAATTGAAACGACGCCAGCCATGTGTTAACATCAGGTCGTCAGCTCCCTGCTCATTACCATTTTCATCGGACAGATAGAAGTCCGCATTTTCAATTTGTACCTGCAAATTAGATCCAAGCCAAAAGTAGTTTTGAATGTTTTGAGTACTATTATCCAAACCATCTAATTCAAAAACAGATACAGAACAATTTAAAGAATCAAGATCCTGCAACTTATCCAATGAAAAAGATAGTGTTACTTTTTCCCTGTTCTGATAACTTTTTTTATCTGTATAGATAGATGCCAGCCATTTTTTTTGCGGTTTCTTAAAAACCAATCTTTCGCATACTGGTTGCTGTTTTTCATTGAACAAAGTTAAATGGCTTACACCTTCACCGAGTTTATTTTTATCAATGTAGAATGTGATGCCATTTTTATAATCTGCAAAACCGGTTTCAATACTTTTTAATGAATTTCGAGTGTGCGAAAGGATTGTAACTTGTTCGCCTTGCTGACTATGGTTATTCCCTTTGGCCTTTACATGTATTTTGTATCGGTCATCTCCTTGATCTGTTACATTCATAACATACCCAGTTTCAGCAACGGCCGGAATTTCCTGGATAATTGATTCTCCTGAAGGCAATTTTACTTTGGATTTGTATGTTTTTCCTGCTTCCGGTTTAAAAATAAAATGCCCAATTCCAAAACGCATGGATGAAAAATTCAGAACAGTATCACCATTTTCGTTTGTAATCATTCCATGCGCATTTACTCCTTTGCCTGATGGGTCTACAATATGAAAACCAACTTTAGTTTCAATTCCAGCAACTAAATATCCACCTTCCGGGAAAAATGAAACAGTTGCTTTTGAAACCTCATTATCTTTCTCCTGCTGGGGAACTTTAATGGTATTTACTATGGTTATTGGTTGTTCATAAAAATCTGCGGCCCCATCATTTTTCATCCAATTAGTATATGCTCTTAAAATGTAATGATCAGAATTTAATGTTACTGGAAGATAAAAGGAACCTTCACCACCATTTTTTGACAAAAGTATTTTAGCCTGCAAAACCGGTTTTGATTGCCGGTCTAAAATTTCCACGTAAGCCAGTTTACTGATATTAATGGGTTGATGTGTTTTACCATTAACTGTATAAATTTTAAACCACATAATTTCCCCAGCCAGGTAAAAATTTTTATCTGTGTGGATGTATAGCTTCTCCTGGAATAATGGAGCTTGCTGTTGAAATTTATGCTGAACCCGCTCAATGAATTTTTGCGATTTCACAATAGCAGGTATCATTAAAATAAATGGAACCAATATTAAAAATCGAATGCCCTTAGTTTTATTCATATAGATAAAGCGTAAAATTTCAATTAATACTTTTCCAATTACCAGAATGGTGGCCTTACAGTTGTTCCCCCTCTTTTAACACAATCAACACATGGGGGGAATGAGCTGAAATATCCGGTTATGATTCCAATCGGCAATTCATCCGAACCATATGGTTCCAAACCTCCATTCGCAAAATATAATTCAATGCTATCCGGGTGATTGGCTACCAATACTGATTCACAGTATTGATTAAAATCCCATCCCTGCAATTGTGACCTGGTAATAAAAATCCTTTTCTCACTGATAGTTGATGCAGTTATATATCCAATAACGGGCTCAGTTATATCTGTTACACAATGAATATTACCTGTGATCTCTGTAGGCTGAGGATCGAAAATTGTTCCCAGTGATTCTGTATTTGTTTTCATTAACTCATAAAACTCATATGCTTTTTTATCCAGGGCATATTGACGTACCATAATACTATACCTGACAGAAAATTTGTCGTTGCCATTGAGAGTAAAAACAAGTGGTGCCTTAGATATCACGTCCGATTGCAAACGGGTTGATGTCCCTATTTTAATACTGGTATTTACTGCGTTTTTCCAGCAGATATAAACATCTTCTGCAGCGGTCCTGGGGGATACCACGCCATTTTGATATTTATATAAGGATTGATAATATGAATTGATCTCCCATGTTTCATCAAAATCCCATTTATAATACCGCGTGTTATTTGCAGGATCACTTGTATTGACATAAATCTGCACCCCATCTTCATTTTTATCCCAGCCAATGCTATCAATAGGTGGTGTTTGTCTTGCAACCACATAATCAGATAAATATTCCTTTCCATTGCTTGTTTGAATGCGCAACCTGTATTCATTATTCAAAACAAGATTTAAACCAGGTGTGGTATAATATCCATCACCTGTCATTGATAACAACTGGGCTGTATTATCCTTTCCTTCCACTGAAACTTTTGCATTACGCTCACCGCGAAGCCTTGCACTATCTTCTAACCTGAACGACCTGGTGATCCGGATGGTCGTTGGTCCTGCCACATTTAATACACCTTCCACCACCAAAAAATTATCCGCAGAAGATTTTATGGGGGGATCAAATTCTTCGCGGCATGATGACAGCACCATGACCACTATGCAGCATAATAAAACATTAAACCTTATCATTAAAAACGAATATTAAAATTGATAAATGGAATAGCACTGCCAAAAATGGAAAGCTTATAACCTTTAACCCTGCTGCCTTCTGAAATAAAATAAACTGAATATGGATTTCGTCTTCCAAGCATATTATATACGCCAATCGTCCATGAATTATGTGTTTTCTGATTTACTTTATGATTGCCATCTATATTCATTGATAAATCAGTGCGATAATAATCCGGTATACGATTGGCATTTCTATCGGAATATAAAACTCTTTCAGCGCCTGCATAATAATAACGCCCGATGGGATATGTGATCGGCCGGCCAGTACTATATGTGGAATTTAATGAAACACTAAACCGGTGGTTTACCCGAAAATTTCCTGTAAAAGTTACATCATGTGGTTTATCATAATTAGCAGGATAAAAATCACCGTTGTTTACTAAAACGCCAAGGTCAGGATCATTGGATTGCAACAAGATCCTGGAATAGGTATAACTTATCCACCCGTTTAATTTGCCACCTGGCTTTTTTAGCAGTACTTCTACACCATACGCTTTTCCATCCGTATTAATAACTTCTCTTTCAATATCATGGTTCAAAATCAATGATGCCCCAGGTTTATAATCCAGGTAATTATTGATTCTTTTGTAATACACTTCTACAGAAGTTTCTATAGTATTTGATTTTAGATTTTTATAAAATCCCAATGAGATTTGGTCGCCCATTTGTGGTTTAATATTCGGATCGCTTAATTTCCAAATATCCGTAGGAGCGATTGCTGTTGTATTGGACAACATATGTAAATACTGTCGCTGTGTATTATAACCTGCTTTTATCGAAAAACTTGGTGTGAAAGCGTAACGGGCAGAAAACCTTACCTCCGGTGCCTTATAATTATTAATAAACTTTCCCTTTGTAAATGATTTGGTTTCTACCAAATTCGCTTCTGTATGTGGCATACCAGGTGCATAATAATTTACATCTTGTTTGCCCAAATAATTATACAATGAATAGCGAACACCGGTACTGATAGATAATTGATTGTTTGGAGTATATCGGTGTGTAAAATATAGTCCACTCTCTAATGCCTGTTCAGCATCAACAACATCTGGAATGACCAATGATTCATTACTAAAAGGCTTAAATGAACCTGGATTTAATTTGTATAACTGTGTACTTACTCCAAAATCAAATGTATGTTGCTGGTTTTTGTAATAAACAAAATCAACTTTTGAATGAAGCTGCCGGATATCAAAATTTAATTTAAAAGCATTTACAACATTACTATCACTTATTACCCTGTATTGATATTCATCCACACCGGCAATAAACACACCGCTTAACCGGCTGTTAAAACGCTTTTTCCATTTTAATGTAAGATTGCGGTTTGTATAACCATATGTTGTATCGCTGTTCAAAGCAAACCGGTCATTACTTAAATAGCCTGAGAAATAAATATTGTTTGTACTGTCAAAGCGGTGTGTTATACCCAGGTTTACATCCTGGAAAGATGCCCTGCTATTTTTATATTCATTAGGTAATAAACCCAATAACCAGTTTGCATATGTTGTACGTCCTCCAAAAATAAATGAAGTTCGATCCTTTGCTATTGGGCCTTCTACGTTAATGCGGGTAGTAATAAAACCAATGCCTGCTGAACCGGTAAAATTTTTGCTGTTGCCATCCCTGCTGCTGATATCAAGAACTGAAGCCAGCCGGCCACCAAACCGCGCAGGAATGCTTCCTTTATAAAGTTCAACCTCCTTAACTATTTCAGGATTAAAAGCAGAAAACATTCCAAAAAAATGAGAAGGATTAAATATGGTTGCATCATTGAACAGTATCAGGTTTTGATCTGCCGATCCGCCTCGAACATTGAACCCGGTACTTGCTTCTCCAACTGTTTTAATACCAGGCAAACTGGTTATCACTCTTAACAAATCAGCTTCGCCAAATAAAGAAGGCATTCTTTTGATGCTTTCGATATTTAATTTTTCCACACCCATTTGAACACGGTTAACATTAATTGTTTTCCTGGAAGAAACAATTACTTCTTTTAGTGTAGTAACCTGTTCAAGTACATCGATATCCAGTTTCCCGTCACTGTAAACGGCAACCTGCAGCCGCGTATCTTTCATTCCCAATGCAAGGATGTTTAAACTATGCTGCCCAGGAGGAACAGTGAGTGAATAATAGCCATAGGCATCTGTTAATGTGTAATGATTGTTATCTATAAAGACGGAAGTGTTAACTAAAGGTTCGCCGGTTTTAGCATTGCGGATATAACCGGTTAAAATTGCGCCGTCTTTGGGTGTATTATTTTTAGTGCCTATTTCATATAATTTATTTTCCGATGTTATACTTCTTGCTTTTTTTACATCAAGTCCATAATCCACCAGGCTATCCATTTCTACTACATCCTTTCTATTTTGTGTTGTAAAAAAGCCATCCGGCAGCTTAGTAATCACTTTTATGCCTTTGGTAATAAACACCCGGTTTTGGTGGTCAAAGGAAAATTGGAGGTCTGTATTTTTCAGTGCTTTCTCAACCACATCCTGCAATGCTTCATTTTGAACAACCAGTGAAACAGTTATTGAATCAAGTTGTTTTTCATCATACAAAAAAATACAGGAGCATTGCGTTGCTAACTGCTGAAAAAAATTAACCAGGGAAACCTTTTCAAAACTCCCGGATATTTTAATGCCTCCAGCATCCTGCGCCAATAAGTTGTTATTGAGCAAGACTATAATTACAATAAAAAGCGAAAAAGCTTTTTTCATTATTATTAATGGGATTGATTATAGAAGTCGGCCATGTGGATGATGGCTTTTTCCCGGTCCTTTTTAAATCGAATATTATTCTTTCTCAGATCTTTTAATATTTCCTGTCGCCGGTTACCTAACAGGTTTAACATAGACCTTTGGTTGCGAACCAAATGATACTTTTCATCTTTTACCAAATAATATCTATGCTGATCAATGAATTTTTTTTCCACTTTTTTATTTTCCAGGTTTTCTTCAATAATTTTTGATCTCCTGGCAAGTATCTTTATTTTGCCATCAGTCAATAATTGATAAATATTAGCAGAGGGTTCATTTTTATTGCCTGTTTTCAACCGAAAGAAATGTAAATCCGCAAAGTGAAATTGCTGCACTCGTTCACCAAATAGTATAATTGGAATGTTGTTTGGATGGTTAACCATCACTTCATCTTTATAAATATCATATCGCAAGGGCAAATTATTATACCAGATTCCATCATATTGAATATTGCCAATTTGCCAATCGTTGCTGAAATAAAATCCATGGCCTTCAATGCCGTACTCGTATCCACGGAATAGTCTGCCATTATAAATAGCCAGTTCTTTCCGTTGTTTTGTAAAATAAATATTTATTACACTGTCTGTTTTGACTGATGTAGCCTGGTAGGTACTGGGTGATGATTGTCCGTTTGAATATAAATATTGAAACGAATAAAAAACCAGGATGATACCGAATCTGATAGATTTCATTTATCTAAGAAATGTTGTTTTAGTCTAAACTATTGCAGTAATCAGTCTATTGATGTAATTATGTTATAAAAGCAATTTAGATAAAAAGCCTTTTAAAGGGAATTAAAATATTGAATTCCCTTAAATTCTCTTTAATCACCTCCACCTTAACGGTAGATTGTTACTTTCTTTGATAATTATATAACATTCACTTAAGCATTTAACTAGGGAAAATCGACCTTTCCTTTGTACCTTTGCCGCTTCAAAAAAAATGGGCATCCAGCTATGATCAGTGTAAAAAACGTAACGCTTTCTTTTGGTAAACGAGTACTCTTTGACGAAGTGAGTTTGAATTTTGTTAAAGGCAATTGTTATGGTGTAATAGGCGCCAATGGGGCCGGCAAATCCACCTTTTTAAAAATTGTAAGTGGGGAAATTGAACCCAATAAAGGCCAGGTGGAGATTACCCCAGGCGAACGAATGGCGGTTTTAAAACAAAACCAATTCCAGTTTGATGAATATTCCGTGTTAAATACGGTGATGATGGGGCATACCAAGCTTTGGCAAGTAATGCATGATAGGGAGAAAATCTATGCAAAAGAAGATTTTACTGAAGATGATGGAATGAAAGCCGCTGAACTGGAAGGTGAATTTGGCGAATTGGGTGGATATGAAGCCGAAAGTAATGCCGGTACTTTGTTGAATGACCTGGGTGTTTCTGAAAACTTTCACCAGTCACTGATGAAAGACATTCCATCTAACCTAAAAGTAAGGGTATTACTGGCCCAGGCATTATTTGGTAATCCCGACATTCTTCTGTTGGATGAACCTACCAATGGGTTAGACATTGAAACCATAGGCTGGCTGGAAAATTTTTTAGCTGATTATGAAAATATCGTTTTGGTTGTAAGCCACGACAGGCACTTTTTAGATACTGTTTGTACGCATGTGGCCGATGTGGATCGTGCCAAAATAAAAATATTCAGCGGTAACTATACTTTCTGGTACGAATCGTCCCAATTAATGGCCCGCCAGTTAACAGATAAGAACAAGAAAACAGAAGATAAGCGCCAGGCTTTGATCGACTTTATTGCACGATTCAGCGCAAACGCATCAAAGAGCCGCCAGGCAACCGCCCGTAAAAAAGCACTAGAGAAATTAACCATTGAAAATATTGAACCCAGCAATCGTAAATACCCGGGTATCATTTTTCAGCAACAACGCGAAGTGGGTAACCAGATTTTGAATGTTGAAAAATTGAGCAAATCTGTGGATGGGCGGATGCTTTTCAATAATGTAACATTTACCGTAAATAAAGGCGATAAAATAGCATTTTACAGCAGGGATCCTTTGGCTGTTACTTCATTCTTTGAGGTGATCAATGGAGAATCAAAAGCGGATAAAGGGCATTATGAATGGGGAACCACAGTTACTAC
>JAKFER010000136.1:0-1606 GCA_036675565.1 Chitinophagaceae bacterium | reverse complement strand
CGGGTAAAGACGGAGAATTGGCTCTAATTAAAGCGTACCGGGAGGTAGATAGCTTCCTGTAACAATTCTCGCTTCAGTGCATTATGAAAGCTTGCTTCTAATCCAATTTTTTAGATGCAAGCTTTCCCATTTTGATGAGGAGGGTTAATCCGTTTGATGCTTAGCCAAATCATCAAGGAATTTAATCAGTTTTTCATTCCCATAATCAGCTCCTCCGGTATGTTTAAAAACTATTTTACCTTTTTTGTCAACAATGAGGGTGGTGGGAATAGAACCATCTAAAATGCTTGAGGGTATAGCACTTGCGGGAGTATAGACAGGCAATGAATAATTTTTCTTTTCCATAAACCGGGTTGACTTTTTAGTATTGCCATCTACATCTACCATTAAGAAAACAACATTCTTATTATCTTTAAACCTATTGTAAAGCTTGCTGATAGAAGGCATTTCGGCAATACATGGGGGGCACCATGTCGCCCAAAAGTTCAACATGACTTTTTTTCCTCTGTAATCTTTGAGACTGACTTCCTTGCCATCCAGGTTTTTCATTGTGAAATCCGGGGCAAGCATGCCAGTACCTATGCCAGTTGTCGCTTGTGATGCTTCAATCGATGCAGGTTCTTCCACTTTATTAAAATGCTGGAAAAACAATTGAATGCAGGGACAGGTAAATCATCAGTGTTTAAAAAATAGAATGTATGAACATAAAGTTATTGGGATTATTTGTTTTTCTTTTTGCTATTACGGGTGCTGAGGCGCAGAAGTCCAAAAAAATAAGTGCCGCAGCACCAATGCCCGGTGCAGTATGGTCTGCGGAAAAAGCTAATGCCTGGTATAAGGAACATGCATGGATGACAGGGGCTAATTATATTCCTGCTACTGCTATTAACCAGTTAGAAATGTGGCAGGCTGAAACCTTTGATCCGGCTACAATTGATAAAGAATTAGGATGGGCACAAAATATAGGGTTTAATACTATGCGGGTGTTTTTGCATCATATTGCCTGGGATGTTGATCGGGATGGTTTTAAAAAACGCATGAATGATTATCTCGCCATTGCCGATAAGCACGGCATAAAAACAATGTTTGTTTTTTTTGATGATTGCTGGAACAAGGTGCCGAAAGCGGGTTTGCAACCTGTGCCAAAGCCGGGCATCCATAATTCCGGTTGGATGCAGGACCCTGGACAAAAAGAATCGTACGACAGCACGAATTTCCCGAAGCTGGAAAAATATGTAACGGATATTCTTAAAGTTTTTGGAAAAGACAAACGCATTCTGTTATGGGATTTATACAATGAACCAGGGAATAGCGGTAAAAAAGATTCTTCTTATCATTTACTGACAAAAGTATTTCAATGGGCAAGGGCTGTAAACCCTGAACAACCGATCAGCGTTGGTTTATGGGATTGGAGTTTTGAAAAACTAAACGCCTTTCAATTGACTAATTCAGATATCATCACCTACCATAATTACGAAGAAGTGCCAATGCATAAGCGGGTAATAGAATTATTAAAAGCAAGCAGTAAGCCATTAATTTGTACAGAATACATGGCTCGTACACGCAACAGTCGTTTCTCAAACATTCTTCCTCTGCTAAAAGAAAA
>JAKFER010000002.1:0-1607 GCA_036675565.1 Chitinophagaceae bacterium | reverse complement strand
CTATAATGGCACCGGTAAATCAACCATTTTAAAATTGCTGGTTGGGCAATACAGCGCTTCTGCCGGAACAGTAGAACGCAGCCGAACCACTTCTATTGGTTATTTGCACCAGGATCTTTTAAGTTTTGATACCAATGATAGTATTCTGCAGGTGGCATTAGGGGCATTTGAAAAAGTATTGCAACTTGAAAAAGAAATTGAAGAACTGGGTAAGGAATTGGAAAAAACCGGAGATGAAAAAACTTTGTATGAATACACGGATAAGCTTCATGAATTAGAAACGCTGGGTGGCTACAATATTCATCATAAAACAGAAGAAGTATTACAAGGCCTTGGATTTTCCAATGCTGACCTGCAACGCCCCTACAAAGAATATAGTGGTGGATGGCGGATGCGGGTATTGCTTGCCAAAATGATCCTGCAACAGCCTGATCTTTTGTTATTGGATGAGCCTACCAACCACCTTGATCTTCCTTCTATTGAATGGCTGGAAAAATATTTGCTGCATTACCAGGGATCGGTGGTGATTGTGAGCCATGATAAATACTTCCTGAACAGGATGGTGACGAAAATAGTAGAGGTGTACCAGCAGCAATTGCATATTTATAATGGCAATTATGATTATTATGAAAAAGAAAAAGCTATTCGTATAGAAATGCAGCAAAAAGCATATGAGAACCAACAGGATTATATACGCCAGAATGAGCGGCTGGTGGAGCGGTTCAGAGCCAAAGCAAGTAAAGCAGCGATGGCGCAAAGCATCATGAAGAAATTAGATAAGCTGGACCGGATAGAAGATGTGGCATTGGAACGTCCTAATATCCGAATCAACTTCAGAGTAGATAAAACACCGGGCCGTGTATTAGCGGAACTAAAACATGTTACCAAAGCATTTGGTGATAATGTTATTGTGGAAGATACATCCGTTGAAATAGACCGTGGCGATAAGATCGCATTGATAGGCGCCAATGGAAAAGGTAAATCAACTCTGCTCCGCATTATTGCCGGGGTAGAAACAGTAGATAATGGTGAAAGAAAATGGGGGCATAATGTTGATGAAAGTTTTTATGCGCAGCACCAGTTAGAAGCATTGAATGTCAACAATACTATCCTGGATGAAATGAAAGAATGCGGTAGCCAGATGACAGAGCTGGAGCTGCGTGGGTTATTGGGTTGTTTTTTATTCAGCGGTGATGATAGCGATAAGAAAATAAAAATACTAAGTGGTGGTGAAAAAGCAAGAGTAGCATTGGCAAAAACTATTGTAAGCAAAGCCAATTTCCTGATGCTGGATGAACCGACGAACCACTTAGATATGCATAGCTGCGATCTGCTGATCGATGCATTGAATAAATACCAGGGCAGCATTATACTCGTAAGTCACGACAGGTATTTTGTATCCAAAACGGCGAATAAGATCTGGGAGATCGTTGATCATAAAGTAAAAGAATTTAAAGGCGGTTATGAAGAATATGTAGCGTGGAAAGAAAGAATGGCAAAACAGGAAGCTGATAACAAGAAGGCACAAGGTGCAAGGAACAAGGAACAAGAAGGGAAAACTCAGAAGTCGGAAGTCAGAAGTCAGAAGTCGGAAGTCAGAGGTCAGA
>JAKFER010000260.1:0-1607 GCA_036675565.1 Chitinophagaceae bacterium | reverse complement strand
CTAATGAAACTTAATTTGATTGATGAATACCAACTTTGTGTTCACCCTGTCGTTGCAGGAAGCGGTTTGCCATTATTTGAAAATATAAACGACAGGACTATTTTTAAACTCATAAAGACTAAAGCCTTTAGGGGTGGTGCAGTAACGCTTTACTATGAACCGACAAACAAAAAAGCAACGAACCACTAACCGGGAGTTTTATCAAAACGTTATTGGAGGAAGAATTACAAATCGTTTCTTTAATTAACCGGATCCGCTCTGCATATATTCACGCAGTGAATTCCTCTTAGAAGCAGGAAATGATCTCATGCAATGCCTGCCTGTCGTTTTGCAAAAAACTTTACCAATAAAAGCCCGGCGATAAAACCACCGATATGAGCTGCGTAAGCAACACCTCCTCCTGTTTGTTCGCCACCAAGCATACCCATGCCACTTATTACCTGCAACAGTATCCAGAAACCTAAAGCCACAATAGCGGGAACTGGAACGATAGATCGCAATAGCAATACTCTCACTTTGTTTTTTGGGAATATAAGCATATAACCTCCCAGCACCCCGGAAATAGCGCCGGAAGCGCCAAGACTGGGTATCAGCATATCCCTGCCAAGGAAATAACTGGCAAAAACATGAGCAAGACTTGCCAGTAAACCACATAAAAGATAAAAGACAAGGTAACGGGTATGCCCCATTTTACTCTCAAGATTGTCGCCAAAAATCCACAGGTAGAGTATATTGCCAAGCAGGTGCGCCCAGCCACCATGCATAAACATAGAAGTGAACAATGTAAAATAAACGGGTATAGGAGTAGGGCCCAGCATACCTTCGGTGAGATCTTTTCCGGAAACTATCTCAGCCGGTACTGTCGAAAAACTGGCTATCACGGCTTCATCCGCTCCCATTTTCTGAAAAAAAATAAACACCAGCACATTGATGGCGATAAGTAAATAATTTACTACGGGTGTTATTGTTCTGTCTGAATTATCATCTCCCAGCGGAAACATAGAAAGGTATTTTATATTGAATGAACAAAAACAGAACCACGAAACACAAACTTTACTCATTTATATTTCTCCGGCACTTCAGCACAATCCACTTTTTGTAAAGATTGCCCGGCGTCAAATTTTATAGCTGCATGATCAGTGAAATAACTGCTATCAGCTTTAACTGTTGAAGGGCCAACTCCTCTTAACAAGGAGTCGCCCTGTTTCTTAAACCAGGTTTCCATTATACTCTTCATGCCTTCCGACTCAAACGAGTACCATAACTTAATAATATCTCCTTCTACAGTACCATGTACGGGGCCACTGCTTCCATCTTTTTCAAAATTATCAAAACTCAGTTTTCCGGTTATTGTATTTTCTGTTTGTACCAGCCAGGCTACTAATGTATCTCTGCCTGTTATTTTCCAAAAGCAGCCGCTCATATCCGTAAAGGAATATGATTTTTCGATGGCGTCCCTGTCCTTTTCTTTTTGAACTTCACTTTTGGCTTCCGGTGTGGAATTATTGTTGCAGGAAAAGATCAGAACGGATAGAATAATAAGTGGTCTCATGGTTTTTAATATAATAGTTCTAATAATTATGCCAGTTCCTCCGGTTGCCCGGTAT
>JAKFER010000222.1:0-1613 GCA_036675565.1 Chitinophagaceae bacterium | reverse complement strand
ATGGAAAGGGATTAGATGATTAGTGGTGAATGGGCAATGGTGAATCAATGTCGTTTACTTAAGCAAAAACAGGTTATTAAAAAAGTCTTTGATAATTGTTTTAATTGGGTTAGAGGTAATATTTTTGAGTTATAAGATTATAGGGGCTATATCACTAAAAAAGTAACCCCTGGTTCTGAGTTTCGGGAAACCTATATAAATGAAGTAATAACAACCATAGAAGATGAAGAATTTGTTCACAGCAGCCGTTGGCAAGACGGCAGTAAAGGATTTTCCAGGAATCGAAAAATAACTTTCACTCATCTAATCGTTTTACTTACGCAAGGTCTTTCACGATCCATACAACGGGAATTAAACAGCTTTTATCAGAAGCTGCAAGATGCTGATTTTAGTATTCAGCATGTTACCAAAGGAGCTTTTAGCCGTGCCCGTGCCAAGCTTAACCCCGAAGCGTTTGTAAAACTCAACCAGGTTGGCACCAGGAGTTTTTATAACAATGCTCCCTACCTTACCTGGAAAGGTTTCCGGCTGCTGGCAATCGATGGCAGCACGGCCGTATTGCCAAAACATAAAACCATTACCGAAGAATTTGGGGTAACGAATTTTGGCCCTTATGCCGATAGCCCACGCTCTGTTGCAAGAACATCGGTTTTGTATGATGTACTTAATTTAACTGTGCTTGACGGGCAGATTGATAAATATAATACGGGTGAAAAAGAATTAGCCCGCCGTCATCTGGGTGCTGTGGATGGAACAACTGATTTATTATTATTCGACCGGGGTTATCCAGGTCTTTCCTTTATGTTTGAACTTCAGGCAATGGGCATACCTTACCTGATACGAATGCGTGATGACTGGTGGCTTGATGTAAGAAAGATGCTGGCGGATGGAGAAAAGGAAAAAGAAGTAACGTTCACATTACCGGCAAAAGAGAAGGCATTATTGGAAAAGTATGACACACAAAACAACACGATCACATGCAGACTGGTGGCAGTGGAACTTTGTGATGGAAGCACCGAAGTTTTATGCACCTCGGTGCTGGATAAAGAAGTTATTGCGTACGAAAGTTTTGCCGGTTTGTATCATTATCGCTGGAATATAGAAGAAGGTTACAAACTGTTTAAATGCAGGATACAGCTGGAAGCGTTTTCAGGAAAAACAGCCTTAGCCGTCAAACAGGATTTCTTTGCCAAACTATTTATGATGACCACCACTGCAGTACTTGCTTTTCCGGCAGAAGAAAGAATAAAGAAAGAGGCAGAAAAAAATGACAGAAAGCATCCTCACAAAATAAACCGGACAAATGCTTTAGCTATGATGCGGGAAATCACATCAGTGGTATTCATTAAGAAAATGATCTGTGCCGCACTCGAAGCAATGGATAAAATCTTAATAGCTACAACAGAAATTATAAGACCCAACAGAAAATTTCCAAGAAACAAAATAAAGAAAAAACCGCCCTCAATGAATTATAAACAATTGTAGCTTAAGTAAACGACATTGATTCACCATTGCCCATTTCTCATTAGCTTTGAAAACAAACAACATATAGCATGGAGTTTACAATTACAGTCATTATTATTATCATCACTTGCATTATTTCATTTACAGCT
>JAKFER010000130.1:0-1617 GCA_036675565.1 Chitinophagaceae bacterium | reverse complement strand
TTCCTGTGTATTGGTACGAAGGGTGATACGTCGTGCCTCTACCAGAGCATCATCCGTTTCTCCAACTTGCAGATAGTTCAACGCCTTGTAATAATGAACCAAATATTTTTCAAAATCTTCTCCTTTATAGGTTTGCATCATGGGATTTAAGAGAGTGCCCAATGCAATATCCTTTGCAGATGTTCGGACATCTTCCATGACCTGATCAGCTTCATTAAAATAACGGTTACTGCTATCCCATTGCTGTAATAAGTGACAAACTTTTCCTCTTTCCAACAAATAGAGCAAGTGGTTCCTGTCTTTTTTTAATAGCTTATTGTTATCGAGAGAGACAGCAGCTTTTTTATAATTACCCTGCCGGAGATTACTGTAATACTCTGTTACCTGCGCATTGTAACTGGCGCAGGATGATAAAAGGATCAGCAGCCAAATACCAGCTAATGCCCGGCGAATATATAATTGGGAAGAAAACATTTTATGATTGGTAAAGTCTATAGCTTCAACACTGCCTCCTTAGTTCTTTATATATTTAGCTATTTTCTTTTCGCCAATCCAAACCACTTCATTGGTTTCGATATTGGTTAGCTCAAGATTTACCTGGTAATAAACCACTTTTTTTCTCTTGTGAGAGTCAACAATAGAGTTGATAGAGCCTTGCAGGATAAAATCAGCGCCTTGCTCCAAACCAAATTTTTTCATACTGCTGACTGTAGAATTGGTTTGCTGATCGGCTTTTTCAGCACGAAGCTCTTCTCTTTTTTTACCGCCCTGTACTAACCGAACCCTTTGTGTGGTGACGAAAGAATTTTCTACATCTTTTACAAAAGTTTCGGCTTCTATATGTTCATGACTTTTATTAGCGACAAAACCAACTATTACTACAGGCTTCTGCCCATTTTTTGCAGCCATATGATCAGTAAGCCAGTTAGCGCCGAGTATTGTTTTCGTAATATCTTCAGCTACTAATCTTGAATCAGTATTGTTCCAGCGGCCGCTTATATCAACCTGTTCTGACGGGTCAATGCGTGTTACCTTATGAGAACAACTGGCCAAAAAAAGAATACTGAAGAATGATAAGGCAAAAAATATATTTCTTTTCATTTCAAATGATTTTAAAAATTAAACACCAAAAATTTATAGGGGAAAAAATTAGATAAAATATTCTACCGCCACCAGAAATTCAGGCCATACCAGGGATGGATACCGAAAGAACGGTTTCTCCTGTAATTATTAGAGCGATAGCGATTGTTATAATTCCTGTGATAATAATTGTCGGAATAATATCCATCATTATAATAATCGAAGTCCCACCTGGCTCTTTCCATACGAAGCTGGCGACGAAATTCCCGGCGATCTGCTCTTGCTTCTTTTCGGTCGGCAAGCCAGTCGATAGCCTTATAAATATTTTGTTGGGTTGTACTGTGCCACTCGTTCAAAGAATCGGCTATTTGCATATATTTTGCCCTGCTGACAGCATAATTAGGATTTTGATCGGGTGCAGGATCAGTTTGTGCGGCAGCCATATGACTACAAAACAAAACAGCCGCAGTGGAAATGAGATGAAGTAAATTTTTTTTCATAGCATCTGTTTTAAGGTTGCGAAATTGACAAGACTAA
>JAKFER010000087.1:0-1629 GCA_036675565.1 Chitinophagaceae bacterium | reverse complement strand
GGCTTGCAATCAGCTGCACATTCGCGGGTGACAGCTGCAGTACCGGTGCGTGTTCATGGTCTCGGCTCTTCTCATGGTCACGCCCTCCGGTGGTCCAGTCGGGCTTGCGGGGTTATGGGGTTATGCGGGATTCGGCTCAGGCGTGCTTGCCGGCCGGCGGCTGCAGGCGAAACTTCTCCTTGCGCTCGATCTGCACCACCTGGCCGTTGTGCACGGTGATTTCCACCGCGCCGAACTTCAGGCCGTGCAGGGCGTTGTGGATCTCGCGCAAGATGCTCGCTTCGTCCTGGCCCTCAAGGTTAGGCAGGGGTGCGGTCATTCTCAGGCTCCTTGGCAAGCCCCGACGATGGTCTGGGGCAGGTCTCGTCCGGATACTAGTCAGGCCGAAATATTCTTAAAAATATTGTTTAAGAACATTTATATGCATTTATGGAATATAAAAGGGACGGATTCACAGCGGTCTGGCTTAAGAAAAAAGGAATAAGTAAATAATTTATTTTTATTCTTTTGATACTCGTTAATCATTATGGGAGTAAGTGAAAAAAAGACATCCTGATCAACAATATCTTCTTTTAAAGGGAAGTTCAATGATGTACCTGAAATAAATAATTTTAAATTTTCATTGCTGACTGTTTTATGTTCCGTGATGGCATGAATTATACCGGAACTACTTACCCAAACAACATGGGGCTCAAAACGGTGGGGAAATTTTTTACGAAATATGGTATCGTCTGTAACAACAGGAAACCGTACATTTTTGATTATTGTTTTATTTGCAAATGCATCTTTAACCTTTTGATTAGGAAAACTGGTGATTACTAGGACATTTAATTCGTTTTTAAAATCCTGGTGTTTAGAATCTAGTTCCGACAAAAACCTGTTGGATACATCACAATCGCTGTTCCAAAAAACAATGAGCAAAGGTTTTTTTAAAAAGCCTTTCATCGATGCATTGGCTTTTGAATAATGAATGATATTTGAAAACCTGCTATTTGGTACCCGTTGTCCAATTGTAAGTTGCTGTGCAAATGCAAAAGGAGTAAAGCTTACGTAAATCATTAATAATAACAATGATCGTTTCATGTATTTATTTTTTTTGGGAAAGAAATTATCTAACTATTATTTAAAGTCCATTTATTTGGTGAAGGGTTGTATTTCACTCAATAGCCCGGGTTTTGAATAAGCGCAGGATTACGTAAAATTTCAGTCTGCGGAATGGGCAGTAATAATGCAAAAGCCTGAATATTTTTATTAGGTGATAATGCTGGCAGTGCCCGGTTGGTTCTTTTTAAATCGAACCAACGATGCCCCCATTCTGCGAATAACTCTTTTTGTCTTTCTTCTATAATGGCATCAATTAATGCTTCCTTATAGTCAGCATCAGTACCAGGAATGCCCGCTCTTGAACGTATCATATCAAGATCAGCTTTAGCTTCAATGATCTTGTTTTGCTGTGCCAGCGCTTCTGCCCTTACCAGGTAAACTTCTGCCAACCGAAGTACAGTATAACCTTCAGTTACCGGCAGGTTCAGGTTTCGTACTTTGTATTTATATACATAATTAAATACTTCACCCGCAACTGTTTTTGACCTTATCCATTCCTGTTTTCTTTTATCATCGATGGAGAAA
>JAKFER010000107.1:0-1629 GCA_036675565.1 Chitinophagaceae bacterium | reverse complement strand
TAATTTAGCCGCTTCCTCTCCCATGTGTACGGTTTGCTGGTTAACCGTAGATAACGAAGGAGTCAGGTATTCACCAAAAGCTTCGTTCGCAAAACCAATGATGGCGATTTCATCCGGAATTTTTTTATTGGCAGCTTTGATGGCCTGAACGGCTCCTAACGCCGTGAAATCCTCAACGGCAAAAACAGCATCCGGATATTGTTTTCCCTCCAATAGTTTTTGCATGCACTCCTTTCCCGATTCAATACTCACTTTCCCATAAACTATAAGATCATCGTTTACCGGTATGTTATGAACATTCAACGCATCAATATACCCCTTAAGCCGTTTATTAAATATAGTAACATGCTGTTGGCCCCCGATATGAGCTATGCGCCTGCATCCCTGCTCAATCAAATGTTTCGTAGCTGCAAAAGCTCCGGCATAATCGTTTACAACTACTGATGATACGTCCAGTTCATCACTTACCCGGTCAAAAAGAATAAGCGGAACGCCACGCTTTTTTATTTCACTGTAATGATCAAGGTTAATTGTTTCTTTGGATATAGAAGCCAAAACTCCATCCACCTGTGACCTTAAGAACGTCTGCACCCCTTTTTTTTCGAACTCATACAATTCATTGGTCTGGTAAATCAAAACATTGTAATTGTTTTCATTCGCTACTTTTTCAATGCCATGTATTACTGAACCAAAAAAATTAATTTCCGCACTGGGTATTATTACACCGATGATATTTGATTTACCAAGCCGCAGAGAAGAAGCCAGCCTATTGGGTTGATAATTCAATTCCAGGGCTGCTTTTTTCACCGCCTTTTTAGTAGATTCTTTGATAGCAGGATGGTCATTTAAAGCACGGGAAACAGTAGCCGCAGTAATATTTAACTTACGGGCTATATCTGATATTGTTATTTTGGCAATAGTTTCACTCATTACAATATTGCCCCCTATTAATGATTTTCATTTTATCTCCTGTTTATCTATTCCCTTCATAAATTTCAACTAACCTTTTTGTCGAACTATTTATTATTATCTATTGTAAACTGGTATACTGAACTGGTTTTATATGTATAGCCAGGCTCCAATACAGTAGACGGGAAATTGGGTTGATTTGGCGAATCGGGGAAATGCTGAGTTTCCAAACAAAAAGCTGTTCTGAAATCATCTTTCGTTCCGCCTTTAAATGTGTTTTTACTTTGCATGAAATTACCGCCGTAAAATTGAAGACCCGGCTCTTCCGTATAAACATCCATCCTGATCCCCGATTGATCCCCAACCACTGTAGCAGCATGTTTCATTCCTGTTCCTTTCAAAACATAATTATGATCATAACCTTTACCGTTCTTTAACTGTTCATCATCTGCATTTACTTTATCACCTATTTTGATGGGCTTTGTAAAATCGAAAGGTGTTCCTGCGACGGGTTCAATTTTTCCTGTTGGTATAAGTGTCGAATCAACCGGCGTGTATTGATCACCATTAATCTGCAGCACATGATTGTTGATAGTTCCGCTGCCTTCACCATTTAAATTAAAGAAAGCATGATTGGTAAGATTCACAACCGTTTTCTTATCCGTTTTTGCTTCATAGTCAAACTTTAGTTCATTATCGTTTGTCAGGCGGCAGGTTACT
>JAKFER010000259.1:0-11777 GCA_036675565.1 Chitinophagaceae bacterium | reverse complement strand
TTCCATGGACAAACATCCTGGCAAACATCACAACCAAAGGCCCAGTCATTAAACTTCCCCTTCATCTCTCCAGGTATCAATGCGTCTTTTAATTCTATGGTAAAATAAGAAATGCATTTGCTTCCGTTAACAACTCTTCCTGGTAAAATGGCATCGGTAGGGCATGCATCAATGCATCGCGTACAATTGCCGCAAAAATCTTTTGCAAAGGGATCATCATATTCAAGTTCAAGATCCGTTATCAGTGTTGCAATAAAAAAGAAAGAGCCCGATTCTTTAGTCAGCAAATTTCCATTTTTACCAACCCAACCCAGCCCGCTTTGCTGTGCCCATGATCTTTCCAGAACAGGAGCAGAATCTACAAATCCTCTTCCATGGATTTCTCCAATTTCATCCTGCATTAATTGAAGAAATGTTTTCATTTTTGACCTGATTACCTCATGATAATCTTTTCCATAAGCATACTTTGAAATTTTGGGTGTTCCCGGATATTGTTGTTGTGATGGAAAATAATTTTTCAATAAAGTGATGACTGACTTGGCACCCGGTACTAATTTTCGGGGATCAACACGCATGTCGAAATGGTTCTCCATGTATTTCATCTGTCCATGCATGTTAGAATTTAACCAGTTTTCTAATCTTTTGGCATCATCATCCAGCATTTGTGCTTTCGCAATACCGCAATAATCAAAACCTAACAGGGATGCCTGTTGTTTTATATATGAAGAATGTTTCGAAGTAAGCATAAATACTTAGTTGGGTAAATGGCGAATGCAGTGATTTACAATTGTAATACAATTTTTGTACTATTGATCTGAATTCATTTTAACCAAAACCTAACTCTTATGAAGTTCAAACTGTTTGCCAGTTTCCTGGGTGCCTTATTTTTTATCCTTCCCATATTGGCCCAGGAAAATTCCTCCGCAAAGTTCGGTAAAATATCACCGGATGATTTCAAATCAAAAATTTACTCCATTGACAGTGGTGCTGCTGCTGTAATTATTGCTGACAAAGGTTCAACTGAAATTGTTGGTAATTCCAAAGGTTGGTTCTCGCTGGAATATAAACACTTTAAACGCATTCACATTTTAAATAAGAATGGTTACGATGCTGCGGATGTGCAGGTGCTGCTTTATACAAATGACAATCTTGAAGAAGAGTTACAGGGTTTAAAAGCGGTTACCTATAACCTGGAAAATAACAAGGTAACGGAAACCAAAATGGAAAAGAAAGCAGTCTTCTCGGATAAAAGAAGCAAAAACCTGGTGGTCAAAAAATTTACCTTGCCCAATATTAAAGAGGGCTCCATTATTGAATTTGAGTATACCGTAAAATCTGATTTTTTATTTAATCTTCAACCCTGGGAGTTCCAGGGCCAGTATCCCAGGTTATGGAGTGAATATGTAGTTCGTATGCCTGAATTTATGGGATATATATTTCTTTCCCAGGGATATCATCCTTATCACATAAAAGACACTAAAAATAAACTGCAAACTTTTTCAATCATGGATAACTCTGGTACTACACGTACAGAACACTATTCATTAAGTGCCAATGTTACTGATTTTCGTTGGGTGATGAAGGATGTGCCTTCCCTTAAAGAAGAAAGTTTTACATCAACAGTTGATAACCACATTGCAAAAATTGAATTTCAATTGTCGGATTACCGGTATCCCTTGACGCCTAAGAAAATAATGGGCTCATGGGAACAGGCCTGTGGAGAATTATTAAAAAGTGAGAATTTTGGATCCACTCTTTCTAAAGATAATGGCTGGTTAGGTGATGTGGTGAATGAGGCTACCAAAGGAGCTACAAACGATTTGGATAAAGCTAAAAAAATATATGCATACGTACGCGATAATATGACCTGTACAAATTATAGTCGTCTATATCTTGAGAAAACATTGAAAAATATCCTGAAGGATAAAAGTGGGAATGAAGCTGAATTAAACCTGTTGTTAACCGCCATGTTAATCAAGGCCGGGTTTAATGCGGATCCGGTTGTATTGAGCACCCGATCACACGGTTATACATACGAGTTATATCCTTTAATGGATAAATTTAATTATGTAATATCCAGGCTGGACCTAGGCGGTAAACATTATTTCCTGGATGCCAGTCAGCCCCGCCTCGGATTTGGAAGACTTGGTTATGAATCATATAACGGTCATGCACGGGTGATAAATTCCAGCGCTACACCTGTTGAATTTAAGGCTGATTCCATCCTAGAAGGAAAAATCACATCTGTATTCATAGTGAATAATGATAAAGGAAAGTTGATTGGTAAATTGCAACAGGTTCCGGGCTTTTATGAATCATTTGAATTGCGAAACAGCATTAAAGAAAATGGAAAGGATAAATTATTCAGCGACATCAAAAAGGGATTCAATGCGGAAATTGAAATCCTGGATTCAAAAATAGATTCATTGGATAAATATGATGAATCAATCGGAATAAATTATGATTTTCAATTTAATACCGATAATGAAGATATCCTTTATTTCAACCCCATGTTCTGTGAAGCATGGAAAGAAAATCCATTCAAATCAGCTGACAGGTTTTATCCTGTGGAAATGCCTTACACCATAGATGAAACGTATTTGTTAAGAATAGATGTTCCGGAAGGTTATGAAGTGGATGAATTACCCAAACAAATAATGGTAAAATTGAATGAAGATAATGATGGCTCTTTTGAATATCGTTTAGCTCTTTCAAATGGCGCAATATCATTGCGTTCACGCATACGGTTGAGCAGGGCATTTTTCCACCCGGAAGAATATGACACCCTCAGGGAATTTTTTAACCTGGTAGTTAAGAAGCATAGTGAACAAATTGTTTTTAAAAGAAAAGCTAACCCATGAGAAAACATTTAATGCTGGTTGTGTTGACATTATCTGCAAGTGCTATGCTGTTTGCAAATGGGGGAGGATATGCCGTTGCAAATATTGCTCCCGCATTAATTAACAATGCGAATGCCGTACTGCGATTAGAAGAAATGCGATTTGAAGTTTCCGGAACCCGGGAAACTTCTTTAAGAAATCATTATGTGATTACCATTCTGAATGAAAAAGGTGATCACTGGGCTGAGTTTTCAGAATATTATAATACACACCGGGAAGTAATTTCTGTTGATGGTTTTTTGTATGACAAAGATGGAAAACTGCTGAAAAAAATAAAGAAAAAAGACCTGGAGGATTTAAGTGGCGTTTCGGGCGGATCGCTGATGGAAGATACCAGGTACAAGCGACATAATTTTTACTATAAAAGTTATCCTTACACCATTGAGTATGATATCGAGGTTAAAAACAAAAGCACATTATTTTTTCCCAGTTGGTCACCCCAGGGTAGCGAAAGTCTTTCTGTAGAGAAAAGCACTATAAGTATTGTTTCATCTCCTGATTACACAGTGAGATACAAAGCATTTAATTATAAAGCTTCACCTATAATCACTGAAGAAAAGAATAAAAAAATAATGACCTGGTCAGCCAAAGACATGCCTGCTATTACCAGGGAATCATTTTCTCCTCTTTGGCATGAGTTAACAACTTATGTTGTTTTTGGGCCTACCGATTTCCAGGTTGATGAATATAAAGGCAATATGAAAGACTGGCAGGATTTTGGAAAGTTTGTTCATTCCCTTAAGGTTGGAAGAGATGAGTTGCCGGATGATGTTAAACAAAAAATTCATTCCATTGCGGATAATATTAAGAACCCGGCTGAAAAAGTTGCCCGATTATATGAATTTATGCAAAGCAATACCCGATACATCAGTATCCAGTTAGGCATTGGCGGATGGCAACCGTTTCCTGCAAAGGATGTGGCTGCCAAGGGCTATGGCGATTGTAAAGCACTCACTAACTACATGTACAGTATTTTAAAAGAAGTTGGGATCCCATCTTACTATAGTTTAATAAGAGCAGGGAAAAATGCAAATTATATCACAGAAGATTTTCCTTCCCAGCAATTTAATCATGTTATATTAAGTGTACCCATTCAAAAAGATACTATCTGGTTGGAATGTACCAGTCAAACCATGCCTGCAGGTTATTTGGGAGATTTTACTTCCGATCGCCCTGCATTAATGATTGACGAAAATGGTGGCAAGATGGTCCGGACACCAAAATATGGTGTAAATCAAAATTTGCAGGTGAGAAATATTAAGGCAGTATTGGAAAATAATGGGACACTTTCTACAAATATCCATACCCGTTATACAGGTATGCAGCAGGATAACCTCCATGATATGATCAATGCCCTGTCAAAAGAGAAAGTAAAGGAGATATTGGTAGAGCAACTTGATTTCTCAACATATGATGTAAACAATTTCGATTACCAGGAACAGAAAAGTTCGTTGCCATACATCAATGAATCACTTGATATTACCGTAAGTAATTATGCAACAATAACGGGCAAGCGTTTATTTATTTTGCCTAATGTAATGACAAGATCCGGGCGCAAATTAAATATTGATTCTACACGTAAATTCGATATTCAATTAGGTTATGAATATAAGGATATGGATTCCGTAGAAATTGAGTTGCCTGCAGGTTATTCAATTGAAGCCATGCCAAAGGATGTAACTATTCAAAGCAAGTTTGGTAATTATTCATCTTCTGTTAAGTTTAAGGATAATAAACTTTTTTATTACCGCAGCATTGAGCAAAACAGTGGACGTTACCCTGCTAAAGATTATAACGACCTGGCAGAATTTTACAGCGCTATTTATAAAGCCGATCGCAACCGCGTTGTATTGGTAAAAAATGAGGAACCAAAAAAGGCATTTTAATTCTCCAAAAAAATATGAAAATTAAAAATCCCGGAGTATTTACTCCGGGATTTTTAATGCGAAAGATTGAGTGCTATCTGCAGTTGCCCGGCATTTGTTTGTCTATGACCTTTTTCATTTCTAAATGGATATCCGCTCTTTCTTCACCCAACATATTTTTTACAAAAACAAGGTAAGCATAACCCCTGCAAAAATCAATCATCGGCCAGATGCCAAATAAACCAGGGCTGGCCAATGCAGTGGCTATTGAAGCCTGGCTTTCCAATACCCAACTTCCTAATGCATAATTAAAACCATTGGCAGATTTGGGTGCATACTTTATTTGATCCTGCGTTGTTTGAATTTTCATCAATTCATTCACGGATTCCTCAGTTAAAATTTGTTTGCCTGCATAGCTTCCTTTATTCAATAACATGACCAGGAATTTCAGGTAATCATCGGCGGTAGATCTTGCACCGCCAGATGGATTTACGGGGCTTCCATCCAATGTGCTAAAAGTTGTTTTGCGCATGGTTAAAGGAACAAATAATTTTTGGCGGATCAAGAGATCAAATTTTTTCTTGCTCACCACTTCCACTACACGGGCGGCTATATTTAATCCAACATTTCCATACCAGAAATCGGTACCGGGATTTGTCCTGATATCCCTGGCGGCAAAAGAGTTTACTTCTTCTTCAAGGGATGCGAATTTTTTTCGTTGAATCAATTTTTTAATTAGCCTGCCTTCATCATCAATACCGGTAAGATGTGAAAGGCAATGGCGGATGGTAATATAATTCTTGCCATACTTTTCGAATTCGGGCAGGTATCGGCTGATGTTATCGTCAAGTGATAATTTCCCCTCGTCAACCATTTGCATAACGAGTGCCGCAGTAAGCCATTTGCTGGCGCTTGCAATGGGGGCAACCGTTTTGCTGTTGAATGTTCCCATCTCTTTTTTGAAAACAATTGTGTCGTCTTTTTCCCACAACATGACCACCAGGTCTTTACCTAAAAAATCTTGCTTTTCCTGGAAGGCTTTATCTAAATCAGCATATTGGCCCTGGCTAAAGCCGGTCTGTAATAATAACAGTAAAACCACAACAATACTGCTTTTCAGGCAGGTTGCATTCAATTTATATGACATAGTTTCTGGAATTTCGCCTTGGATTATGATTTGCAGAACAGGTTTAAAGTTATTTGTTTTTATGTAGCAGGCAGTAGTATTTCTATTGAACTTTGGTTGCGTCGTCGAAGACCCCGAAATGGATTATGTGAATAGAATCGGGGCACTCTTTAACGTTTTGTTCATTACTCGTCTACTATTTTTTTAAAGCAGAATTATTGTGTTGAATAGAATTACTTATGTACAAGAGTGCGACCCCGGTACCATCCACCGATTTCATCAGTGAACTCACCGGGGCAGGCACAACTAAAGTTGATGTATAACCGAAAGCTGATAACAAATAAATAAAACGAAAAGAATTGACGATTTTAAAAACAGGCTGGGGCAAAAATCATTCTCAAATTTTCAATTAATAATTAACTAATTATATTATGAACCTAGGCAATTTTACCATTAAAGCTGCTGAAGCTTTTCAACAGGCACAGCAAGCTGCATTTAATGCACAGAATCCAAATATTGAAACCGAGCATATTCTGAAAGCTTTATTGGAGCAGCAGGATTCGCCGGTTGAATATTTGTTGAAGAAAAATAATGTAACCATTAACCTGGTACAAACCAAACTGGAAGAATTAATCAGCAAGTTGCCCAAATCATCAGGTGAACCTGCACAGCAGATCAGCCGGGATGCAAACAGCGTGGTGTTACGAGCGGGTTCAGTTTTAAAATCTTTTGGAGATGAATTTGTCACGCCGGAACATATCCTGTTAGCGATTGTGCAAGGAAATGATGCAGCAGCAAAATTGTTGAAAGACGCCGGCCTTAATGAAAAAGGGTTAATAACAGCTATTAAGGATCTGCGAAAAGGGGAGACCATTACTTCGCAAACGCAATCGCAGGAATATAATGCGCTGAATAAATATGCAAAAAATTTAAACGAACTGGCTCGCCAGGGAAAACTGGATCCTGTCATTGGTCGGGATGAAGAAATCAGGCGGACTTTACATATTCTGAGTCGCCGCAGTAAGAACAACCCGATTTTAGTAGGTGAACCAGGTGTTGGTAAAACAGCCATTGCGGAAGGATTGGCTCACCGGATTGTAAATAGTGATGTGCCAGAAAACCTGAAATCAAAAATCATTTATGCATTGGATATGGGCCTGTTGATCGCCGGTGCTAAATACAAAGGTGAATTTGAAGAAAGATTGAAAGGTGTGATCAAAGAAGTAGCGGCCAGTGATGGTGAAATTATTTTGTTTATCGATGAAATTCATACACTGGTTGGCGCAGGTGGTGGAGAAGGAGCCATGGATGCCGCTAATATTTTAAAACCTGCACTTGCCCGTGGCGAATTGAGAGCCATAGGTGCAACAACATTAAATGAATACCAGAAATTTTTTGAAAAAGATAAAGCACTTGAACGCCGTTTTCAAAAAGTAATGATCAATGAACCCAGTGAAGAAGATGCTATTTCTATTCTGCGTGGGTTGAAAGATCGATACGAAACGCACCATCATGTACGTATAAAAGATGAAGCGATCATTGCCGCCGTTCAATTATCAGAAAGATATATTACCGATCGTTTTCTGCCCGATAAGGCCATAGACCTGATTGATGAAAGTGCAGCAAAACTTCGTCTTGAAATGAACTCCATGCCTGAAGAACTGGATGAACTGGAAAGAAGGATTAGGCAACTGGAAATTGAAAGGGAAGCCATCAAAAGAGAAAATGATGAAGAGAAATTAAAAGAACTGGGTGTCGACATCAGTAACCTGAGTGTTGAACGGGATACATTAAAAGCAAAATGGCAGCAGGAAAAAGAAATCGTTGAAAAAATACAGAATGGTAAAGCCGCTATTGAGCAATTAAAATTAGAAGCAGAACAAGCAGAGCGAAATGGTGAATATGGCAAAGTTGCTGAGATCCGTTATGGTAAAATAAAAGAACAGGAAGAACAGATCCATGAGCAAACGATCCTGTTAAGTCATCTTTCTGAAAAGAGATTGTTGAAAGAGGAAGTGGATGCAGAAGATATAGCGGAGAATGTGGCTAAAGCAACAGGCATTCCTGTTTCCAGGATGTTGCAAAGTGAAAGAGATAAACTCCTGAACCTGGAAACTGAATTACACCAACGTGTTGTTGGCCAGGATGAAGCTATTACTGCCATTGCAGATGCAATTCGTCGCAGCCGTGCAGGATTAAGTGATCCTAAACGCCCCATTGGTTCATTTATATTTTTAGGAACCACAGGAGTTGGTAAAACGGAATTAGCGAAAGCATTGGCTGATTATCTTTTTGATGATGAAAGTATGATGACCCGGATTGACATGAGTGAATACCAGGAGAAACA
Organism: Chitinophagaceae bacterium; assembly: GCA_036675565.1. Classification (GTDB taxonomy): domain Bacteria; phylum Bacteroidota; class Bacteroidia; order Chitinophagales; family Chitinophagaceae; genus JACCYQ01. Next base: position 3,539 of record JAKFER010000259.1, on the reverse strand, counting down.
TACGGTTAGCCGTTTAATTGGTGCACCTCCGGGTTATGTGGGTTATGATGAAGGAGGTCAACTTTCAGAATCAGTCAGGCGCAAACCTTACCAGGTGGTTTTGCTTGATGAAATTGAAAAGGCACACCCGGATGTTTGGAATATTCTATTACAGGTTTTGGATGATGGAAGGCTGACAGATAATAAAGGTCGGGTGGTAAATTTCAAAAACACCATCATCATCATGACCAGTAATTTAGGAAGTCACATTATACAGGAGAATTTTGAAGGCGTAACTGAAAAGAATAAAGAGGAAATAGTGGATAAAACCAGGGTGGAAGTCATGGCGCTGTTAAGGCAAACCATCAGGCCTGAATTTTTGAACAGGGTAGATGAAATCATTCTCTTCCAGCCTTTGATGAAAGATGAAATAAAAGGTATCATCAATATCCAGTTACAACATCTTAAAAATTTGCTACTTCAAAATGGTGTGTTGTTAGAATTCAGTGATTATGCCATTGACTTCCTTGCCGAACAAGGTTATGATCCGCAATTCGGAGCAAGACCATTAAAGCGTTTAATACAGCGGGAAATTGTAAACGAGCTAAGTAAGAAGATCCTGGCTGGTTCTATAGATAAATCCAAACCGGTTTTGGTTGATGTATTTGACCGGACAGTGGTATTCAGAAATGAAGTGGAACAGACGCAGTCAACCTAATAAAAAAAGAGGGAAGTCAAAATGTCTTCCCTCTTTTTCTTTCTGATTAATTAAAGTTTATTGATCACCATATCCTGGATGGTTCTTAACTGACGGTTTACTGTGTAAACTGTGGTTGAATTTTCCTCTTTATTAGTGATTTCCAGTTGAAGGGTGCTTACATCCACTTCATCCGTCAGGAACTTGTATTTCCTGGAAATGTTTGTTCCTTTTACAGTTTCAGAAAAAATCACTTCCTGGTTTGCATCTTTAATCATGATGAAATACTCCCCGGCTTTTTCATTGTGCAGGTCCAATTGAAAAACAGGTTGATTTTGAAGATTTCCGACAAATTTCAATTCTACAGGTGTAGAATCAGAAACGCCGGCAAAAATGGTTTGTGAAGTACCCAAAGTTAAAAAGGCAAAAAGGGTGAAGGTTAAAACCTTAGCGATGATTTTTGTTGTTTTCATGTTTTTAAAGTTTAATGATTAATGGTTTAGTTCTAAAATCTTCCAGGGCAGGCAATCATTAAAACTTTTCAGATCGGGAAGCAATCTTGAAGGGAAAAATTCAATATGGAAGCGGGTAAACATTCCGTCAATCCGGATGTTGATATTACAAATGTAGAGCCCATTAATCTTGCATTCAAATCAAGTTATATAGGTTTTGAGGTTGGTTAAAGGGAGCTAAATGTTAGGAAAGCCTTTATAGGTAAGGGTTTGATAGTTGAGTTTTAATGATGTTCAACCTTTAATTAGCTTTATTCGCAAATTTTCTAAGTAAATAAACATCTTTGATTAATTGCTATTAAAACCTTAAATTTCCTATATTCGGCCGATTGAAGGCTTTATGGCCTGAACGGCTGGTAAAAATTAATTAACTTGCGCCGATGCCATTCCAAAGGGGTGGCATTAGTTCTGGTAAATAAGCAAAGTCCCTCTTTTTCAAAGAGGTAGATATAAAAAAAGGAGACAATTAAACATGGCAATGAAAGCCCCGGTTCCGGAAATAATTCCACAAAAAGAGATTTTTGTTGGTAATCCGGACGCTACAGTAACACTTATGGAGTTTGGTGAATATGAAAGCGAAGTTTGTGCAAAGGCAAATGAAGTAGTAAAACAATTATTAAACAAGTACGAAGGCAAGATAAAATTCCAATTTCGTCATTTCCCGCTGACTAAAATTCACCAGCGTTCTCAAAAAGCTGGAGAAGCAGCTCTTGGTGCCGCCCAGGAAGGTAAGTTCTGGGAAATGCATAATATTCTTTTCGATCGCCGTCGTAACCTGGGTACTACCAGCCTCAAGTTGTATTCCAAAGAAGCGGGTGTAATGAATAAAAAGTTCCTCGACGACCTGGTTAACAGTACTTATGGATGGCACGTGCGTAATGATTTACTCGAAGGCCTGGACATGGGTGTAAGAGATGTGCCAGCATTTTTTGTAAATGATGAATTGGTTCCGGGAAAACCTACCCTGGAGAACCTGAGCAAAATAATTGATGGCGCTTTAAAAAAGACCAAGCGTAAGGCACCAGCTAAACAAAGAGCATAATATTTTTACAAACCCGGTTTAACCGGGTTTTTTATTGCGCGGAATATTATGAATCAGCGCATTCATGTTAATTTCAAAATTGAGTTCATTTATATTTTATTTGCAAGATGACATTGATATTTATTAAAACTAATTAATCGATAGAATGAACAATCTAACACCTTTTCACCTGGCTATACCAGTTGCTGATCTAAATAAATGCCGCACTTTTTACCGGGACGTATTGAATTGTACTGAGGGCAGAAGTTCCGATCATTGGGTCGATTTTAATTTTTTCGGACACCAGTTGGTATTGCACCAACATCCGGCAGCCCAACCTGTTGATAGAAATCTTTCAAATCCTGTAGATGGGCATGATGTTCCGGTTCCACATTTTGGAGTAGTGCTTGACTGGGACAAATGGACCGCACTTTCCGAAAATTTAAAAAGCATGAATATCCATTTTGCCATTGAACCTTATATTAGATTTAAAGGACAAACAGGTGAACAGGCTACGATGTTTTTTTATGATCCGGAAGGAAATGCATTGGAGTTTAAAGCATTTAAAAACATCGACCAGCTTTTTGCAAAATAAATTCTGGATAAAAACTTTTATTGGATGAAGATGAAAATAACTTTCATATAATTCTTGCATTATCTTCATTTTTTTTAATCCAGTCAGTAATTCTTTGGTATGATTCAGAGCATCAACGAAGTTGACAATATTTTTTTTGTAGGTGTTGCCGGAACCGGTATGAGTGCCCTTGCGCAATACCTTTCAGGTTCTGGTAAAAAAGTGAGTGGGAGTGACCGTTACTTTAAAGAAGGTGAAGAGCATGAGCTGAAACAAAAATTGCAAGCTGCAGGCATACAATGTTTTTTACAAAATGGTGAAGGCATCCATTCTCAAACAGGCCTTGTTATCGTTTCAACCGCTGTTGAAGATTCCGTTCCCGAAGTGCAGAAAGCAAAGCAATTAAATATTCCCATATTAAAACGTGCAGAATTACTGGCCTTGATCGCTAAAAGCAAAAAGACAATCGCTATCGGTGGCACATCCGGTAAAAGCACCACTACGGCAATGCTTTTTGACATTTTAAAATTTGCCGGGCTGGATCCCGGTATCATCAGCGGAGCTGGTTTGGTTAGCATCATCAAAGAAGGAAAAATTGGAAATGCCAAAGTGGGTAAAAGCGATTATCTCGTAATAGAAGCCGACGAAAGTGATGGATCCATTGTGCAGTATCACCCGGAAATTGGTGTTTTATTGAATGTAGATAAGGATCATAAAGAAGTGGATGTATTGATGGAGATTTTTACCACATTTAAA
>JAKFER010000150.1:0-11825 GCA_036675565.1 Chitinophagaceae bacterium | reverse complement strand
CGGAATCTCAAAACGCGGATGCAACCAGCTTTTTAGTGGGTGCTGGTTATACTACCAATCGTAATCCAGGTTCAGGTCAAAGCTTTTTTTATGTATCTATTTTGGTAGACCTGATGGACAATGAATATTCTCCATACAGGGATAATGCAAACAGGATTTTGCCTATTGTGCGGGCTGGTATTCAGATACCTTTATTTCAAAATGCAGACCGGTATAATGCTTATTGATCCAGGTAAACAGCCATTTCCTCCGGATCATTTATAATGATAAGACTTTCTTCGATTTTTTCGTAAAGGAACTGTTCCATTTCCAAATGGCGAATATGCATGATCAGATGATCATAAAATCCTTCTGAGTTAAGAATGAATATCGGTTTATTGTGAATGAATAATTGGTTCCATGTAAGGATTTCAAATAATTCATCCATGGTTCCAAAACCGCCAGGCAATATTAAAGCCGCATCACAAAGATCATAGAGCCGCCGTTTGCGCATATGCATATCATCTACAACTGTTAGTTCGGTAATGTTATCAAGCTGGTGTTCCCTGTCCACTAGCATCTTTGGTATAATACCGCGTACTTCTCCGCCATTATTCATTACACTTCCTGCAATGGCGCCCATGATGCCAACACTTCCACCACCATAGATCAACCTGATTTTCTTCCGTGCAAGCAATAAGCCTGTTTGCTCCGCATGTTTAATATATATTGGATTGTTGCCTGGCTTTGATCCGCAAAAAACGGCCAGCGAATTAATTTTCATACATTTTTATTTATCTTTTCAAATCTAATGTTTAAATCATTCGTAAAGCTTTTCTTTGCTTACTTAAAAATTCAACTATGGATCCGGTCGTTTTATTTTCTTTTGTCATTGGCTATTTCGTTCTATTATTAGTTGTAGCTTATTTTACTTCACGCAATTCAAATAACGATTCATTTTTTATCGGCAACAAAAAATCCAACTGGATGCTGGTTGCATTTGGTATGATAGGCACCTCACTTTCGGGTGTAACTTTTGTTTCAGTTCCCGGTACTGTTGGTTTAGCAGCCTTCGCTTATGGGCAAGTTGTCATTGGCTATTTGATTGGTTATATGATCATCGCTTTTGTATTGCTGCCATTATATTACCGGCTTAACCTTACTTCAATATATGATTACCTGAAACAACGTTTTGGAATGGTATCTTATAAAACCGGGGCTTTGTTTTTTATTATTTCAAGGACTTTAGGTGCAACTGCCCGTTTATTTTTAGTGATCAATGTTTTGCATCTTTTTATTTTAAGAGAGATGGGTATACCTTTTGAAGTAACAACATTTGTCATTTTATTAATGATCATTTTATATACGTTCGAAGGAGGTGTGAAAACAATTGTATTTACAGATACTTTGCAAACCACATTCATGTTGATCGGTTTGGTGGTTTGTATATTTTACATCATGAATAATTTAGACATGTCATTTGGCAGTACCATGGCTGCTCTGGATGAAAGAGGATTGACAAAAATATTCAACAGCGATCCAGGCAGTTCTTCATATTTCCTGAAACATATACTGGGCGGGGTTTTTATAACGGTTGGTATGACAGGGCTTGACCAGGAAATGATGCAGAAGAACATTAGTGTTAAAAATTTGAAAGACTCTCAAAAGAATATGATGACTTTTACCGCCATCATGGTCATCGTTAATTTTCTATTTCTGTTTTTAGGAGGGTTATTATACCTGTTCGCTGCCACAAAGGGGATTAATGTAGCTGCAGATGATCTTTTTCCAACCATTGCATTAAGCTATATGCCAACAGTAATGTCTGTTATATTTATTATTGGATTGATCTCTGCACTTTTCCCCAGTGCTGATGGTGCATTAACAGCGCTTACTTCATCTTTCTGTATTGACATGTTAGGATTGAAAAGAAGGATGGACTGGAGTGAGAAAAAAAGGAGAACCATTCGATTAACCGTTCACTTCACCTTTGCATTTATTTTCTTTTTAATGGTGATTGGTTTTAAATTGATAGATAATAAATCAATTATTGATGTTATCCTGAAAGTGGCAGGATTTACTTATGGTCCTTTACTGGGTTTATTCAGTTTCGGAATTCTTACCCGCCGGCAGATCAATGACCGGTTATCCATCGTAGTTTGTTTATTGGCACCTGCCATTATCCTGGGTATCGACTTCATCAATAACATTGAATGGTATGAAGCACAGTTAAAATTAGAAGGCGGTTTTGTTCAGAATATTAAAAGCTTGTCAACATCTATATTCGGCACATTTAAAATCGGCTATGAGTTACTGATATATAATGGGATTTTAACTTTCCTTGGATTATTAGCGATCTCAAAAAAACCTGAAAGCATTAAAACTGATTAACCCGATTTCAAAATGCCCCTTTTAAAGGGGTATTTTTTTGCAGGATGAATTAACTTTATAAAAATTTTCAATCTGGACCTGATTAACCCATTGCTACAAAAATTTGCTGAAGAATTATCTTCACCTGTTGATAGTGTATTGCAGCAAATTGAAAATGATACATTTCAGCACCATGCTGATCCTCACATGCTGAGCGGCCACCTGCAGGGAAAAGTATTGGAAATGATCAGCCGGATGATCAACCCCAAAAGAATTTTAGAGATCGGCACCTTTACTGGTTACAGTGCACTTTGTTTGGCTAAGGGTTTATCCTCAGATGGTGTTTTGCACACCATTGAATTAAGAGAGGATGATGCGAATCGGGCTACTGCATATTTTAACAAGGCAGGATTTGAAAAAAAGATAATAGTGCATACCGGAAATGCGTTAAACATTGCAGGATCGTTGAATGAAACTTGGGATCTTGTATTTATAGATGCTGACAAACCGGGATATATTGATTATTTTAACCTCGTTTTTCCGAATGTTAGGAAAAACGGGTTTATTTTAGCCGATAATATTTTTTTTCATGGCCAGGTTTTGCAGCAGGAAGTGAAAGGGAAAAATGCAAAAGCGATTATGGCTTTTAACCAATTTATAAAGAACCGGAGTGATATTGATAAAGTGGTATTGACTATTCGTGATGGATTGTACTTGATAAGAAAATTATAATTAAAAATCCTTTTGAAAAATGCGATCAATCTTTCTCTTCGCAGTTCTGTTTATCAGCGGCGTTGGTGCAAGTGCACAGTCAGCTGAGTTTATCAAAGATTATATAGCCCGATACCGGGATATTGCCATTGAAGAAATGAAGCGTACCGGCGTACCGGCTTCCATTAAACTGGCCCAGGGCATTCATGAGTCTTCTGCCGGGCAAAGCGATCTTGTTTTCAGGTCAAATAATCATTTTGGTATTAAATGTAAAAGCAACTGGAGTGGCGAATCCGTTTCGCATACTGATGATGCGCCCAATGAGTGCTTTAGAAAATATGCAATGCCAGAGGAGTCCTATAAAGATCATTCAGATTTCCTGAGAAAGAATCAGCGGTATGCGTTTTTATTTAACCTTGATCCTACAGATTATGAAGCGTGGGCCAATGGCTTGAAAAAAGCTGGTTATGCAACCAATCCCCGTTACCCGCAATTGATCATTAAGCTAATTAAGGAATACGATCTGCAACATTATTCGCTTATTGCTATGGGTAAGATTGCAGATGATAAAAAAGAATGGATGGTGATGAATGAAGGCTCTGGGAGTAGTGATATTTTAACTACGCCCGTTGTGCATAAAGAAAAGAATTCGGGAAGAAAAGTAAATATTATCAACCAGTTTCCTTCTGGTGTTTTTAAGATCAATGATACCCGGGTGGTATTCGCAAAAAAAGGTACTTCTTTTATATCCATTGCACAACAAAACAGGGTTCCTTTAGCAAAATTGTTTGAGTATAATGATGATATGGAAAGGATGGATGAAGTTCCATTTGATCAATTAATTTACGTTCAACGCAAACGCAAAACCGGCCATCATGATCATCACATCGTAGTAAGCGGAGAAACCAGTTTTGATATAGCCCAATTGTATGCAATTCGTTTAAGCAACCTGCTTGAACTAAATCATTTGGAAAAAGGAATGGAACCTGCTCCGGGTGAAAGAATTTATCTGCGGTCAAAAGCGCCTGCACAGCCAAAATTAATGAGTGGTACTTTAACGAGATACAGTTACCAGGACAATAACAAAAATTTCCAACAAATGGATGATGAATATGCAAATGGCAAAAATGAAAAAACACTGATCCATAAAGTTAAACCCAAAGAAGGTTTGTATGCCATTGGCAGGCAGTACGGCGTTTCAGTAAATGAACTCCTGGAATGGAACAATTTAAAATCAGATGCTTTACAGGTAGGCCAGCAAATTAAAATCTTACAATAATACATGGCCACTATTACTATACATGATAAACAATTTGAAACTTATATTTCAGAAGAGCAGATACTTCAAAAGGTGAAGGAAATGGCCGATGCCATCAATAAGGATTACGAAGGAAAAAAACCTTTATTTATACCGATCCTTAACGGTGCATTTATGTTTGCGTCCGATTTGTTTAAATGTATTTCCATTCCGGCGGAAGTTAGTTTTATCAAACTGGCATCATATAAAGGAATGAAATCATCAGGTAATATCATTACGGCCATTGGTCTTGACTATGATTTGTATGGACGGGATGTGGTGATTGTTGAAGATATAGTGGATACCGGGAAAACACTAAATGAATTTTTGCCAAAATTAGAACATCAGCAGCCGGCATCTTTAAAAATTGCCGCATTACTACATAAACCAGAGGCCACTATTTACCCATTAAGCATATCATATACAGGATTTACAATTCCGAATAAATTTGTTGTTGGGTATGGTTTGGATTATGATGGCCAGGGAAGAAATCTTAAAGAAATTTACCAGGTTGTATAAAAAGTAATGATTGTTATTTAATACAAGCTGGCCATAAATTATCATTTTGAAGATTGCATGCTATATTGTTTTTTTATTAAGCTTTACTTTATACGTACAGGGTCAACCGTTTTATTTTAGGGGTGAAGTGAAAGATGAAGCTGGCAACCCGGTTCAGAATGTTTCCATACTTCATCATAGCTCTGGTTATGTTTATTATACGGGCATTACCGGTTCGTTTGGTTTTATGGGGCAAAATCAAAAAGATACACTTACTTTTTCCAAAGACGGCTATCATAAGACCAGGCTGATAGTCGATGCCGATAAATTTCTCAATCTTCGTTTAATCAAGAACGTTACAGCCGTGAGCAATATGCGGAGGTTTAAACTTGCTTCCTTAACAAAGGATTTAACCCGCGAAAATCAAAGAACCTGGTTTGCCGGCGATGAAACCTATGCAAGTATACTTGAAAACAGGTTTGTAAATGCCAGCCAATTTCCTTCTACCAGCCTGGCTTTAAATGTTGACCGTGCATCTTACTCCAATGTACGCCGGTTTTTAAATATGAAAAACAAGGTTCCACCTGATGCTGTGCGAATTGAGGAGATGTTGAATTATTTTAACACGGGATATATTGTGCCGAAAGGAAAGGATCTTTTTGATATTCAAACAACTTTAACCAACAGTCCCTGGAGCAAAGAGAGCCAGCTGTTTTTCATGAATATATCTTCCCGGAAATTAAATGTAGATACATTGCCTGCCAGCCACCTGGTTTTTTTGATTGATGTTTCCGGTTCAATGGATATGCCTAACAGATTGCCTTTACTTCAATCTGCATTTAAAATGCTGGTAAACAATTTACGTGCAAAAGATTCAGTTTCCATCATTGCCTATGGCGGTTATGTGGGTGTTCACTTACAAACAACAGGTGGTAATGAGAAGGAAAAAATTATTAAAGCGATTTACGAGTTAACACCAGGGGGAACAACACCTGGTGAGTCAGGTATAAAACTGGCATATCGCATTGCCAGCAGTCATTTTATAAAAGATGGTAATAACCGGGTGATACTAGCCACAGATGGTGATTTCAATGTGGGCTTGAAAACAGAATCTGAGTTAGATGAACTGATCACGATGCACAGCCGGAGTGGAATTTATCTTACCTGTTTAGGAGTGGGCATGGGAAATTATAAAGATTCAAAAATTCAAACGCTGGCAAGAAAAGGCAATGGGAATTTTGCATACCTGGATAACTTTCATGAAGCGGAAAAAGTGCTGCTCAAAGAGTTTACGCAAACAATGTACGCTGTGGCAGATGATGTTTACATGAATGTAAATTTCAATCCTGCATTTGTTAAAGACTACCGTTTAATAGGCTTTGATAATAAAGTAGGCGCAATAAAAGATTCTTCATCTGTAATTGAAGGAGGGGAAATCGGTTCAGGGCATTCCATGACGGTGGCATTTGAAATTATACCCAGTCCTTTTTACTTAAATGAAAAGGAAAAAAGTTTGCCAGGTCAGCGATTTGCGCAAATTCAATTACACTATAAATTACCGGGTGATACTATTTCAAAGGTGTTTGAAACGGTAAGTCCAAATGAGGTTATTCCATTCAAACAAATTGATAAACAACATCAATTTTCATCTGCTCTTATCATGTTTGGTTCCCTTTTAAGAGAATCAGCATATCTGAAAGAAATTAATTGGAATGAAATCTATGCACTGGCATCATCCTCTCATGATCCGGATGATATTCCACAAAAAGAATTTTTAACCCTTGTACAATCAGCCAAAGAAATTTATTCTAAGAAAACGAAAAGAAAAAAGCGGAAAGAAGCTTCAATGAATTAAGAAAACATTTCTTTCATTTTATCAAAAAATCCTTTTTCGTTTTTATCCGGGTGTGGTTTAAAATTTTCTGAAGTACTTAATTTTTCCAGCATCGCTTTTTCTTCACTGCTAAGATTTTGCGGTGTCCATAAATTAACAGAAACCAACTGATCTCCTTTTTCATAAGAGTTTACTGCCGGAAATCCTTTTCCTTTAAGCCTGAAAATTTTACCACTCTGGGTGCCTGCAGGAATTTTTATTTTGGCCCTTCCATCAATTGTTGGCACTTCAACTTGTGTACCAAATACTGCATCAGTGAAAGTAACGTGTAATTCATAAATAACGTTCAATCCATCACGAACAAGGTCCTTATGTGTTTCTTCTTCAATTAAAATAATCAGGTCGCCAGCAGGGCCACCGCGTTCTCCTGCATTTCCACGTCCGCTGATATTTAGTTGCATGCCTTCCTGAACACCGGCTGGTATATCGATCGTAACTGTTTCTTCACCATAGGTGCGGCCTTCTCCTTTACAAGTTCCGCATTTTGAAGTTATCGTTGTGCCTTCACCACTGCATGTTGGGCAGGTGGTAACAGTTTGCATTTGTCCCAAAAATGTATTCGTTACTTTTCGCACCTGTCCACTACCTCCACAGGTTCCACAGGTTTGCATACTGTTCTTATCCTTGGCGCCATGACCACCACAGGTGCTGCACGCAACATATTTTTTAACCTTGATATTTTTTGTAACACCACGTGCTATTTCTTCATAGTTCAATTTTAATTTGATACGAAGATTGCTTCCACGGGAACCCCGGGCTCTTGGTCCGCCACCCCGGCGTCCACCACCGCCACCAAAAAAACTTCCAAAAACATCTTCACCAAAAACATCTCCAAACTGGCTGAAGATATCTTCCATATTCATACCTGCGCCACCACCAAATCCACGACCATTGCCAGATACACCGGCATGGCCATACCTGTCATACTGCGCTTTTTTATCAGCATCACTCAAAATCTCGTAGGCTTCGGCAGCTTCCTTGAATTTTTCTTCAGATGATTTGTCTCCTGGGTTACGGTCTGGATGAAATTGCATAGCCACTTTACGGTAAGCTTTTTTAATTTCATCTGCTGATGCATTTTTGCTTACACTCAACACTTCGTAGTAATCTCTTTTTTTCATACCTGCCATCCGCAAAGCGGATTAAAAAATTATTATGTTCTATTTAATTATTTAGGTTTCTATTATTTTCCTACCACCACTTTTGCAAACCGGATGATTTTATCATTCAGGTAATATCCTTCTTGTAAAACATCAATCACCTTACCTTTTAAATCTTCAGAAGGAGCAGGAATTTCTGTAATTGCATCATGAATATCAGGATTAAAAGGCTGATGCAGTGTGTCCATCGGCTTTACACCTTTTGCTGTTAGATTGTTGGAGAATTTGTTAAAGATCAATTGGACACCTTCTTTCATTCCCAGCATATCTTCATTTGTATTCATTTGCTGCTGTGCACGTTTAATATCATCCAATACATCTAACAGATCAGTGATAATATCTTTACCTGCAGTTTGAATCAGTTCTACTTTTTCACGGGCACTTCTTTTCCTGTAATTATCAAATTCTGCAGCTTGTCTTAAATATTTATCTTTTAATTCCTGGATCTCTTCCTGGAGTTTTAAAGTTTCTGGTTCATTCTCAATAGGATCAGTGAGGTGCGTAGTACCGATCTGGCTGTCATCAGTATTTAATTCAACACCTAAGCCCTGTTCATCGGGTAAATTATTCTTAGAATCTTTTTGATCTTTCATCCTTAATTATTTTATCTTTTAGCAACAAACTGGCATAAATGGATTTATTAAAATGCCATTTTTTCAAATACCAGGCGCAAAGGTAAGGTTGACAATAATACTGCCAACCAACGTTTCGGGACAAATTGTCCTAAACCTTCAGATTTAACGCTTTACCAATAAGAATTGAACATAAAAAAAGACCATATCATGGCCTTTAAAAATATTATAGCAGCAATTTTATTTAGATACCTGGAATTTACCAGATTCCAAAATCTTTCCACTTTGATCTCTTAATTGGTAAATGTACACGCCTCTTGTAAAGTCGGAAAGATTCAAAGTTGTTTTTGCCGGTACATTGGGAGATTCAAATACAGGTTTCCCTAAAAAGTTAAATACTTGAAGCATATAACCCCTTTGATAGCTTTTTACAAAATCGAAGGTAATAATGGAGGTAGCTGGGTTGGGATAAAATTTAAGAATCTTCTCAGTTGAACCCGGAATAGGGTTGTTACGGCTCTGAGCATCAGCATATTGCGCCGATAAAAAGATAATGGATAATATGATTAGTAGCCGTCTCAACGTAACAAATTTACATTTATTATGTAATTATAGACCCTTTTTTTTAGTTATACAAAGCATATACCCACAATTTTAAATCTTTTTTTACTGCGAAACTTTACTATTGAAAATAGAAAATTCCTATAAAAAGTTCAAAAGCCTATTGAAATTTTAAAATCGGGGGCAGTGCAAGGCATTGATAGTTGAACTTTCCCTGTCCAGGAATCCAATAAAAGATACTGATAATTCAAATCCTCCCCTGCCGTAACTACTGGTTTTTAATTTAGAGATATTTACATCATAGCTAAAAGCAATCGAAAAAGGTTTATAGTCAATTTTCACAACAGGTATCAGCGCATCATTCAACCTGGTAAATAATCCACCATGTATTACATAATCGGGGTTATCAACGTCATTACCCAACTTCAAACCATATAAAGCACCACCAATGGTTTCATTGAAATTACCCTGGCGGGAATGATCTGCCTGGATGGTTAGATATGAGTAGTCTGTTAACCCAAATTTGATACCGGCAGATGCCACCCATTTTGGATTAAGCTCAATGGCTGCATTCCGATAAAATGAATTTTTGGGCCTGTTGAAATGATGATATGCTACACCAACAAATAAATTATCATTTGGATCATCGCTGATGTTGGTATTAAAGCTCATTCCTACGCTGCCATCCAGGTAGGTATATTTTGTTTCATTAAATGTTTCGCCGTCACCCATCCCATCATACTGGCTGTTGGTTGTCATCCTGGACCTGTCAAAATATTGTTGAACCCATCCACCCATAAAGCCAAGAGAAACATACATATTCCTTTCTGTGCTTAATGATTTATGGTAGTTCAGGGCAGGCATAACCTGGGTGTTGGTCCAGCCAACAGTACCAGCTCTGTCATAAAAAAGTTGCAATCCCAATGTTATAAAGTCATCAGCCTTTCCAATTGGTTTTTTGTATTCACCATTTAATGATCCTGTTTTGTAAGCATCTGTAACACTATTCCATTGATCCCGATACACAGCCTGAACGCGGTAGTCACCGGTAAAGATTCCGGCAAGGGATGGATTACGAAGAAGCGGTGCTTCAAAAAACTGGGAAAAATGGATGTCCTGGCTGTATGCAGTAGCCATAGATAACATGCCTGCTATCAAAGCAACTGGTAAGGCTAATATTTTACACAACCTGTTTGTCATTTTCACTGCTATTATAGGATCAATGCGATGTTACCTTTATAAGTTAAAATTTCTCCATTTTCACATATCAATTCTGCCTGGTACACATATACACCGGCTTGTGGTGCGCCATTTTTATACTTGCCATCCCAACCAGCAAGTTGATCATTGATAGGAAATTCCCTGTTTTCAAATACAACTTCGCCCCATCGATTAAAAATGCGTAACGTTCTTATTCGTTCAATGCCTCGTCCCCGAGGATAAAAGAAATCGTTTCTGCCATCACCATTGGGTGAAAAAGTGTTAGGAATAAATATTTCAGCGCCTTTACAAAGAACAATAACTCTTACTTGCTCAGCATTCAGGCAACTGTTACTATCTACCACAGAAATTACATAATCGGTACTAAACTTGGTAGTAGTAATAGGTTCAGGACAATCAGTACAACTTAATCCATTAGTGGGCAACCACGAATAGGTTTGAATATTATTTGAATAAGTAACGGGTATAGATATTGGGATACCCACTACTTTAGTAAGTGGTGTTGTTACATTTATTACAGGTAAAGGGTTCACCTTTACATCCCACAATACAGAATCCTGGCAACCGCTGGAATTCGTGGCAACAGAATAAACTGTATAGTCCCCAGGAGGATACTGTTGTGGATCAGGATTTTGAGATCCAGATCCATTGCCGTTTCCAAACTGCCATGACCAAGAAACGGCTGAAGTGTCTGCACGAAGGAAAATACCATTAACATTTAATCTTTCATTTACACAGATCACCGAATCGCCGGTTACAGCTATCAATGGACTTTGTACAACTTTCACGGGAACGCGGTAAGTCATTGAATCCTTACAACCAGTTTCCGTTTCCACCAAAAGTGAAACAGGATAATTTCCTGGTGATGTATAATTGTGAACTGGTACAATGGAATTGGATATGGTGCCATCGCCAAAATTCCAGGTGTACCTGGTTATTCTGTCCCTTGAGGTTGTGGAATCAAGGATATTTATAAATCCACTATCACAAAACAATAATTGAGTTATATCAAATTTAGCTTTTGCTCCATTAATATTTATTGTTTCAGTTCCGGTCAGGGTTATCAGGCAACCTTCTGGTTCTTTCAAAATTATTTTAGGTACAAACGCACCGAAATTATCATAAAAATGAGTGTATTTATTGATGGTGGTATCAACCACATTACCATCCCCAAAATCCCAAATAAACCGGGCATTCATTTCTGTGAATGCTTCAAAATCTACCGGTAAAGGACGGCAGCCTAATAATGGATCATAAATAATTTTTGCTTCATTTACATCATGTACTATAAGTGTATCTACAGATGTATCCTTGCAACCTCCGGGACTTGTTACTTCTAACGTTATGGGATAAACGCCGGGATCTGTATAATATATTGAAGGATTTTGTTGGGTTGATGTAGCTATAGATAAATTCCAATTATATGATTTTGAAAACGATGAAGTATTCTTAAATATAGCCTGGAAGGGTGTACAATAAGTATCAAAATTATTCGCGGTAAAAGATGCATCAGGCAAGCTTACCTTAACCGCATTTGTTTTGATTAAAGAATCCTGGCAACC
>JAKFER010000297.1:0-1640 GCA_036675565.1 Chitinophagaceae bacterium | reverse complement strand
ACTGAGTAATAAATATTTTCCTTTCTCACCTTTTGTCAGATCAGCTTTTACCAATACCCGTTCATCGTCAGGATGCGTTTTATATTCACCAATGGGAGATTCAACACGTAACCAGGTTATCTTCCCATTGCCATCCAGGTCATCAAAACCGTCTTCATTTAATTTACCATCCCTGTCATCATCCGTTTGTACGGCATTACCCTGCCTTTCATATTTCAATGCGGCGAAATATTGCTCCATGGCATCAGGACTCATATTGGGAAATACATAAAAAGTTGTTTTAGTTAGTAAAGCTTTAATGCTATCGGTATTGCGACCCAGCAATAGTTTTTCCGCAAAACCTATGGCCAGTTCTGTTCCCAGCAGGTGATTGCCATCGACGCCGCCAACAATTGCAATACCCGGTTTTGTTTCCGTATTGCCGCTGCTGATCGTCAGCATCCAGATATCTTTCCCACTCACTGTTTTTGTAATGGATTTCAGCTTTACTGATTGAGAATATGTTTTGGAAAGAGTAGTAAGCCTGTTCGTTTGCTGGCTGTAATTACTATAACCGGTTTGCGCTTTTAGTAACGTACAAAAAAGAATAAAGCTGCCGGTCACAGCCATTAGTTGTTTTATCATGCAATAGTGGTTTGGGAAATAAATATAAATAAATATAGAGATGTTTTGGCCTATATGTTTTGAAAGCAAGCGGAAGGAGTTAAGTACCGCACTATAGTAGCAGCTTTGTTGCAATTTGTTTATCATATACCGCATTGCTTCATCCCGGAGCGATGCATCAATTAAAATCAGCGAATTTAAATGTTCTGTTATCTTGACAAAAGGAGATATCTTCTTTACAATGATGGAATGATTCTGAAAACTTACGCCGTGTCTCCATCACCTGCGTAAGGTTATGATGGGAACACGGCGTAAACACCAGGTACAAGTTTACCTGATCTTGTATTAACTGGAATACCGTTTATAGTCCACGAACTGTGCCGGTTAAAATTTCATCAGTATCATTAGGCATTACAAGCGATCCGCCGCCTTTCAGATTTTGGTAAGCGCCGGTTCCCTCGAGTATTTGCCATTGTCCATTAAACGTTACCATATTACAATTCATACGGATGGTAATAGTTCCGGATGGGAATGTAAGAATGAAAATACAGTGCAAAGCCATTCCATGTACTTCCGTTGGCATTACAAATGTTCCTGTGGCATTGATCCCTCCCGTCACTACGACATTTCCAGTATAAATGGGGCCCGTTTGACCAATACCATTCGAGCCAAAAATAGTAATGGGTGCTCCAGGATCAACGGTTAGATCTTTTGATGATGAAGGAATTGCAATAAAACTGCTCATCATAACGAAAACCATTATGCAAAAGGCAATAATGGGAATAGAAATAATTGACCTTTTCATTGTTTCTGATTTTAATGGTTAAAAAATGATACTTTATTCAAGGGTCAGAAACTTCAATGCAATGAAGGGTGCAAAACAGGAGATATATGAATTACAAAGGCCAGAGAGTAAAAAGGACACAGCTATAGAAATGAAGTCCTGTCAAAATAAATATGTCGAAAATTAATACAATAAAGTTAGGATAAATATTATTGTACAAGTGCAAATACTTTTATCCTTTTCGAAGTTTGCC
>JAKFER010000197.1:0-1649 GCA_036675565.1 Chitinophagaceae bacterium | reverse complement strand
AACAGCCAATCTTTTTGGCGATATTCTTACGGATGAAGCTTCACAGATAGCAGGCTCTATGGGAATGTTAGCTTCTGCTTCTATTGGCGATGGCACCGGCGTATATGAACCTATTCATGGTTCGGCACATGATATTACCGGCAAAGGTATAGCCAATCCTTTAGCCTCTATCTTATCGGCCGCTTTGTTGCTGGATATTTCATTTGGTATGAAAGCAGAATCTGAAGCTGTTATCAATGCCGTTGACAAGGTTTTAAAAGCCGGTTTCCGGACAAAAGATATTGCCGACGCACAAACTACTGCGGATAAAATATTGGGAACAGAAGCAATGGGAGAAGAAGTGCTTAAGGTTATCTGAAGAATGCGCAACTCCTGTTAGTTATAATAGCACCGATTCTGTGTATAATATAAACCGTTTTGTAAACTTAATTTACAAAACGGTTTTTTATGATTGCCGGACGATGGTCCTTAGCATCATAAGACCCACCCATTTTTTTCTTCCATTTCTGTACAATTTTTATAGCCGTTTTCCAGTATAGTAAAGATTTTGAAGGTTTCATTTTTTGTTTTTTATTGGAGTATGGAAAATGTGTTATCTGCACAGTCTGATAACCAGGATTATAGAAACTTGGCTTCGTATTTCCGGCCGTATATATTGAGAAATTGCCGCTGTTAAACTTTAAGATTTTTATATATAAAACAATAAGTATAATTGACCTATGAGAAAACCCTGCTTATTTGTAATCCTTTTAAGTTTTCTTTTTCTTGCTGTCCGGGCCAACCCCGGAGACTCATCAATTGTGAAAAAGAAATACACCACCCAGCGTTTGAATGCCGCTATTGTGCTTGATGGTTTACCAACAGAACAAGCATGGAATGTGGTTGAATGGGGTGGCGATTTTATCCAATGGCAGCCCAATGAAGGGCAGGCACCCTCACAACAAACTGATTTCAAAATCCTCTACGATGAAAAATTTCTTTATATAGCATACAGGTGCCACGATCTTGCTCCCGATTCTATTATTAAACGAATGAGCAGGCGTGATGAATTTCCCGGCGATTGGGTAGAAATAAACATTGATAGTTATCACGATCAGCGCACTGCTTTTTCCTTTACACTTTCAGTATCGAATGTTCGCAGCGATGAGTTTGTTTCCAATGATGGAAATAACTGGGACGCCAGTTGGAACCCTATTTGGTTTTCAAAAACACATATTGATGATAAAGGATGGACAGCCGAAGTAAAGATCCCTTTAAGCCAGCTACGGTATGGCAATGAAAAGGATAAGGTATGGGGCTTCCAGGTCACACGGCGTTTATTCCGCAAGGAAGAACGCTCCTTCTGGCAATACATTCCTCAAAACTCAGGGGTGTGGGTAAGCCGGTTTGGAGAACTGCATGGATTAAAAAATATACCCATGCACCGACAGGTAGAGATAGCTCCTTATGTAATTGTACAGGCGGATAAGTATAAAAAAGAGCCGGGCAATCCATTTGCAAAAGGGTTTGATACAAAACTAACCGGCGGCCTTGATGGTAAACTGGCTGTTACCAATGATCTTATTCTTGATTTTACTATCAATCCCGATTTCGGGCAAGTGGAAGCGGATCCATCACAAGTACGAATTGATGGGTTCCAGAATTTTTTT
>JAKFER010000104.1:0-54610 GCA_036675565.1 Chitinophagaceae bacterium | reverse complement strand
GTTACAAAATTTACAGGGCTGGCTTGTTCATAAACATCAGTCCGGGTAGCCGGTGTGCCACCTGTTATGGATTCAAGTAATGGTTTGATCAGTGGATTGGGTGATACATTATATAATGCTATTAAATCAGTGGGGCCAAAAAAATCAACAATAGCTTTAATCTTTACAGGTGATTCATATTTATAGGCCTGCAACAATGCAAGGTGCCCACCGGCACTGGCGCCAAGTAAAGCAAAATTTTTAGAGACTGCGTATTCACCTGTTTTATTGTAAATAAATTCAATGGCTTGTTTGATGTCCATTTCCTGTGCTGGGAAAGGGTTTTGATTATTAATGGCCAGCCTGTAATTAATATTAAAAATGGCATAACCTGGTAATCTTTGTTTCAGCGTGGTAATATAACCGGCAAAATCATTCTTGTCACCTTCAATCCATGCACCACCATGTATTAATATAATTACATTGGTTGATGTTGTACTCCTGTTAGCCGGCAGGTAGATATCCATGATTTGTTTTGCATCCGCTCCGTACGATACATTATTTAAGGTTTGTTCTTTGTCGTTAGTTGTACCCGTCGATGGCTCTTCACGCTGGCAGGATGTGAGAAAAATGATACTTGTTAAGGCAATAATTAAAATTTTCATGAAGGATGTTAAACGATTGAGTATTCTTTAAAAATATAAAAAAACCCGCCGAAGCGGGATTCTTATTATTCATTTATTGAAGATTTAACTTAATCTGTAATTCTTTTAATTGGGATTCATCTATGGTTGCAGGTGCATCCAGCATCACATCCCGCCCACTGTTATTTTTTGGAAATGCGATGAAATCACGAATGCTTTCGCTGCCACCAAGAATTGCGCAAAGCCTGTCGAAACCAAAGGCAATGCCACCATGTGGTGGAGCACCATATTCAAAGGCCCCCAGGAGAAAGCCGAATTTATGTTGCTGTTCATCTTTCGACATGCCCAGGGCAGCAAACATTTTTTCCTGCAAGTCGCGTTGGAAAATACGAATAGAACCACCTCCAATTTCATTACCATTCAAAACCATATCGTAGGCATTGGCTTTAATATTAGCATAGGGATGTTTCAGGTATTCCGCTGCATTTTCAATTTTGGGATCATGATTGATCATGGTTTCAATGTCTGATGGTTTGGGCGATGTAAATGGGTGATGCCGGGCCACCCAGCGATTGCCTTCTTCATCATATTCAAATAAAGGAAAGTCCATAACCCAAAGCAACTTGAATTCATTTTCTTTTCTTAATCCTAGTCTTTTCCCCATTTCAAGTCTTAATTCGCTGATCGCTTTGCGGGTTCTTTCTTCCGCCCCGGCCAGTATTAAAACTAAATCTCCTATTTGAGCACCAGCTGCATCTGCAATGGATTTTATTATTTCATGGCTGTAAAATTTATCAACCGTGCTTTTATAAGTTCCGTCTGCATTGCATTTAATGTATACCATCCCTTTCATGCCGATCTGTGGGCGCTTAACCCATTCCGTTAGTTCGTCCGTTTGTTTGCGGCTGTATTCACTGCAACCTGGAACGGCAATGGCTAAAACGGTTTCGGCCTGGTCAAAAGGGCCACCAACGCCCCAAAGAGGCGAAGCCGATGCTAAACCACCCAATGGCGATTGTTTAGCAGGAAATGTATGCTGGGGAAAATTCAGGTTCGCTAATTTCATCCCGAAGCGAATATCCGGTTTATCGATGCCATAAGTCCACATGGCATCTTCCCAACTCATTCTTTCTACCGGTTCCGTATAGTCGATGTTCCTGACTTCTTTAAATATTGATTTGATCATACCCTCGAACATGTCCAGGATATCATCCTGCTGCACAAAAGCCATTTCACAATCTATCTGGGTAAATTCTGGCTGGCGATCTGCTCGCAGATCCTCATCCCTAAAACATTTTACAACCTGGTAATAACGATCGTAGCCGCTTACCATTAATAATTGTTTAAAGGTTTGGGGAGATTGGGGTAAGGCATAAAACTCACCGGGATTCATCCTTGAAGGAACCACAAAATCACGGGCTCCTTCTGGTGTGGATTTGATTAAAAAAGGTGTTTCAATATCGATGAATTGTTTTTGATGCAGGTAATTGCGGGCCGCCCTGTTCACTGCATAACGCAGTTCCATATTTTTTTTGATTGCATTGCGCCGAAGATCCAGGTAGCGGAATTTCATGCGCAGGTCATCACCACCATCCGTATCATCCTGGATGGTAAAAGGAGGCACTGCGGATTTATTGAGAATGGTAAAACTTTGTACAGCGATTTCGATATCGCCTGTGGGCATATTTGGGTTTTTATTACTGCGTTCGCTCACCGTACCCGTTGCCTGGATCACAAATTCCCTTCCCAATGGGTTTTGATCCAGGAGGGTATTTAATTCCTCACCCATTAATAATTGTGTAATGCCATAACGATCGCGCAGATCCACAAAAGTGATTGCACCAAATTTCCGGACGGTCTGCACCCAACCGGCCAATGTTACGGTTTGTTGAATATGGGTGCTTCTTAATTCACCACAGGTATGCGTACGATACATAGAAATATTTACTCCCGGCAGGGTAGTATGATTTTTTTAATTGATGAATAGAATTGTTATTGCTGAAGAGTGCGACGCAACCGGGGTTGATTAATGAACCGCAGCCGGTAACCTAATAATAAAAACGCCTGCTTCAACAGGGCGCAAAGATAAAGAACTAAACGCCCGGCCGTTTGGTTTTTGGGCTTAATTGGTTAAATTTAAGTACTGAACGATACCTTATGCGTGTGGCAAAGAGAAAACGGATACAAACCATCGATAAAGCCAGCCTTCCGGCTTGTTTAATACCCGATGATCATATATTAACTACTGATATTATTCGCAATTATTCGTTAATTATTGGCAGCCGCATCAGTTATTTTAACCAGTTATCGCCTGTACAAAAACTACGGTTTATTAAGCGGGTAAAGGTCTTTATGGCATCCAAGCGGTTTCATTTCAAAGGTTTGAAGGAACATTTTGAGATCCCTGTACTGGTTAGCGCATCGGCGGTTCAATTAACTTTTGGTTTGCAGGATTATCAATTAGAACAGTTTAAGGACATTCATATTTTAGGCGATGCTTATAAGATGGATGAAGAAGAAGAATATTTTGTGGGGCATGTGGAACCGGGTTCTATTTATTTATCCTGGCAGCATTTTGTTTATGGGTATGCCATAGCTGATGATAATATCAATGTAGGTTTGCATGAAATGGCACATGCGCTGTTATATAATAACTTTTTTGCCAATTATGGGGCTGATGCCAAGTTCCGATTGAATTATGAATTGTTCTCTGTAACAACCGGCCCATTAATTGCAGAAGTAATAACAAACCGCAAAAGTTACCTGCGGGGTTATGCATTTCGCAATATCCAGGAGTTTTGGGCCGTTAGTATAGAAGCGTTTTTTGAAAATCCGAAAGAATTAAAATATTACCTGCCAAACCTGTATCGTGCATTATGCAATGTGCTGAACCAGGATCCGGCAACTAAAAATAAAATTATAACGAACACTTATCCATGACGTACTTAGAACTAATCCGTAAGATCAAGAGCACCCTATTATTTTTGAAACAAAAACTAGCCGAAAAAATTCTCAAAAAACCGATCGTGAGAGAATTCCATTAAACCGGTTAATATCAGCTTCAGGATTCAGGATAGCTCCATTCAACATGTGTTGGGTCAACTGGCTGGCAAAATAAGGCGCCAGTGAACACCCCTTGGTGCCCATTCCATTTAATATTCCCACATTTTTAAATTTTGGGTGAAATCCCACAAAAGGTCTTCGTTCCAAAGTGGCAGGCCTGATGGAAGATTTATGTTCTAAAATGGTATAAGGAATCTTCAGCCAGTGCTTCAATAATTCATTTGTTTTTTTATAAAAGGTTTCTGAGGGATTTACGTCTGTAAAACTCCATTCATAACTGGAACCTATCCAGAACATATCATTGTCCAGGGGTGCCAGTGTCATTCCTTTTTTATAAATATTTTTTTGGGGTAAACCGGGAATTTCAACCAATAAGGCTTCTCCTTTATTGGGTGCAAAAGGCAGTAAATTGAAAAGCGGGTTTTGATAAAAACTGTTGATGCCATCACAGAAAATTATTTTTTCCGCCCTGATATCTTTATAAGAAATATTTGAAACAGTTTTTAGTTTGTTGATGTCGAAGCTTTCTTTTCGGTACTGATCATTATCCTGTAATTTTTTTCTCCAGGCCGGTAAAATTTCCTGCAGGTTCACCATGTAAACCGGGTCAATTTCTCCAAAAGTGAAATCATAATTAAAATAGGGAAGGAATTGATCTCCGCTGCCTTTTTTTAAATAATGATTATCCTGGTTTAGTCGCTCCTCAAAAGCAAGCATCATTTGCGGGGTAGAAAAAAAATCAATTAAATTTTTTTGGGTGATGGCTTCCAGTTGCAGATCATTTCCTAGTTGCTGGTAAGCATTCCATGCAAATGGCAAAATTTCATCGATCATCCAGGTGTCAACGATTCTGCGACCGGTTACGGGGTTGATGATGCCCGCAGCTACTCTTGAAGCGCTGTCAGATTCCTGGTTATCTATTACCAAAAAAGACCTGTTTGCCTTTTGCAGGTAATAAGATAAAAACGTTCCGGAAATGCCCTGACCAATGATCAAAAATTCAACTTGCATAGTGCAAAAGTATCAGCTTAGATTACAATTAATATGAAAATTGATTTTGTAAATGAAGGTTTTTCATTTTAAGTTTTATTTGATTTCAATAAGCGCATATACAATAAGGTGATTTATAGAGATGGGAATGAAAGTCTAACAAAACATCATAATCAACTATAAAATCATAAAGCAGAACAGAGTAAGGGTTTTTTAGTTGTGACCTAAATGAACTGGTCTAATACATTAAAAAATTATATATAAGCATTATTTCGCTGGATTTAAAAAACATATTAATTGATGAGTATTATCATCAAGTCAATTATATTTGGAACAGCTTAAAAAGTATAGTACTATAACTTGTGAAAAATTGGAAAAAATTATTTTGATTTTTTTTTAACTATTATGCAGCATTGTATAAGATGAGCTTGTCTACAATTCAGCTCATCCTAACTTAAAGTTTAAATAGTCCTCTACTTTATATTAATCGAGCTTGATTTTTTCCATAAAAGCGTTCACCAGGATTGATATCAACTGTTTTTAACACCAAAACAAATTCACATGAGAAAATTTGCTTCGTTCTTTGCGTTGCTTATGCTGTTTTCAGTTTATGCAATAGCGCAAAATCGTACTGTTCAAGGTACAGTTAAAGATGATAAAGGCATGCCTGTTCCATTTGCAACCATCACGGAAGCAGGCACACAAAATGGTACGACAGCTGATGGGGCTGGTACTTTTTCGTTGAGTATCAAAGAAGGTTCCCGCCTGGTAATTTCTGCTACAGGTTTTAACCCGGTTACTATTACACCAACATCAGGAAGTATGGAAATTACCCTTGTTGCAGCTTCTGGAGAATTGCAGGAAGTGGTTGTAACTGCTTTAGGTATTAAAAGGGATCAAAAAGCACTGGGCTATGCTGTTTCGCAGGTAGATCCCAATGCCGTATTACAAAGGTCTGAGCCAGATATTCTGAGAGGATTACAGGGCAAAGTGCCTGGTGTAGATATCAGAGTAGGACAGGGGGCTCCTGGAGCGGCAAGTCGTATCCAGATTAGAGGTGTTGCTTCTATTGGACTTTCCACACAACCTTTGATCATAGTGGATGGGGCGCCTTATAGCAATATTGAGGTTGGCTCCGGAAATGCTTTTTCAGGGGGCGGTGCATCTGGAACAAGCTTAGCTAACCTTGATCCCAATGATATTGAATCCATAAATGTACTGAAAGGTGCTGCGGCTGCATCATTATATGGGTCAAGAGCTTCAAATGGTGTTATATTGATAACAACCAAATCCGGGTCAGGTAAAAAAGGAACCAATTCTTTAAATGTTAATGTAAGATCTGGATTTAGTATAGAAAAAATTGCCAATTTGCCTGACTTCCAAAACACTTATGGCGCGGGTGCAAACTTTGTTACCCAGTCTTCTAATGGTTCATGGGGAGCTGCATTTGGCAAAGGTGTAATTTATAATGCCTCAGGACAAGTGGTTAGACCATCTACTTCAGGAATAGATTCTATACCTGCAGGAACCTGGGCAGCGATGTATGCAGCTTACCCGGAATTATTTCCTGGTGGGTTAGCACCTTATAAAGCAGCACCTGATAACGTTGAAAAATTATTTGAGACTGGAAGACTTTACGAAAATTCCGTCAACGTAAATGGTGGATCTGGTGGTACCACCTTTAACCTGACTGCTTCAAATGTGAGCCAGAAAGGTTACATAATGAATACGAGTTATACAAAAAATAATATCTCTGCCGGCGGTCAAACATCAGTAGGTAAATTGACAGTTGGTGCAAGTGCATCTTATTCTCGTTCTAAACAAATAGGTGGATTTTTTGGACAGGTTCAATCATTCTTAACTGGATGGGGACGCACCTTCACCCAGGCAAGAAACTGGGACATTGCAGCCTGGCCAATCCAGGACAGACAAGGAAACCAAATTGGTTTTAACACGGGTCAATATACCAACCCTATTTGGGCGGCGTATCATAATACAATTACTACACATGATGATCGTGTAGTAGCTAATGCACGTGCTTCATATAAAGTAAGTAACTTATTGACGATCAATTACAATTTAGGCGTAAATAACTACGCACTTTTCCGCGATGCCATCATTGATAAAAGTTCTTTGGGTGGTTCAAATAACGCTCTTGGAAACATTACAGAAACAATTTTTAGAAACCAGGAACTTAACTCAACGCTTGTTGCGGTTTTTACACCAAAAATTAATGATGATTTTACTTTGGATTTTAAAGTAGGAAATGATATAAATCAAAGAACTTCCAGATCACAGCAGGTTCAAGGAGTTGACTTTATCGTTCCTGGAATATATAACCTGGGTAATACAAATAATAAGTTTTTCAACTCTGATAGCAGGAGCAAAAGAAGGCTGGTAGGTGTATTTGCCGATGCAACACTTGGTTATAAAAATTTTGCTTTTGTGAATATTGCCAGCCGGATGGACCTTACATCAACTCTTCCTTATGACAACGCACGGTATTTTTATCCAGGTATATCCGGTTCATTTGTGTGGACTGATGCCTTTGATTTAAAATCCAATATGTTGAATTACGGAAAAATCCGTTTTGGATATGCAAAGGTGGGTAATGATGCCAACCCTCATAATGGTCAGGATATATTCAATCTTAGTGCTACTTCATTCCTGGGTCAGCCACGGGCTACCAGGGGAGCTACTACCTATGATCCGGACCTTACTCCTGAATTTACCAGTGAAATTGAGGCTGGCGCTGATTTTCAGTTGTGGAACAGGAGAATAAATGCCGAGATTACCTGGTATGATAAAAAAACTACTGACTTGATTTATGCCGTTGATGTTCCAGTTACAACGGGGTATTCAAGTTATTATACAAACCTGGGAGAACTTAGAAATACAGGTTGGGAAATAGGATTAACAGTTAAACCTGTGATGACTAATGATTTCCTATGGGAAGTGCGTGGTGCATTTACCCGTAATATAAATACGGTTGAAAAACTAATCGACGGACTTGATCTCATTAACTATTCTGGTTACTCAACAGCTGGAGGTTTCCTTCAGGCAGGTTCACGTTTCAACTTTTTCAGGGCTACCAAAATTGCCAGGTCTGAAGACGGGGAAGTTTTAATTGATCCTAATAGCGGATGGCCACTGGTTAATCCTACGCCTGTTGAAATTGGACAGCCTGAGCCAGATTACAAATTGGGCTTGTCTAATACGCTTTCTTTCAAAGGCTTTACACTGGGTGCATTATTTGATATGACAGTCGGTGGAATGTTCTTCTCTGAATCTATAAACAGCATGCTTGGTCGTGGTGTAACAATGGATAATGAAGACAGGGAAATAAACAGGGTAATAAGAGGTGTTTATGGAAATACTACCCAGGTAACAGGACCCGATGGAAATCCTATATTTGTGCCACTTTTGATAGGAGGAAAAACAGTTCCTAATCAGACAAAACTGTCAACCAACGACCTCTATTTCCAGGCTGGAGTTGCTAACGCCAGTTCTTTTGCAACAAACTCTGCAGGTGAATTTAGTTTTTATGACGCCTCAGTTTATCGTTTGCGTGAAATTACACTGGGTTATGATTTGCCTAAATCAATAACTAACAAATTGAAAATTGACAGGATCAATGTATCTGTTAGCGGACGTAACCTTTGGTACATTGCACCAGGTACTCCAAAACATATTAATTATGATCCTGAAGTAAGTTCTTTTGGTACTAGTGCAGCCCAAGGTTTTGATATTACCGGTGCACCTAGTGCAAAGAGATACGGCTTCAACATCAATGTGGGGTTATAATTTAAATACTAACTATTATTCCTATTAATTATGAAACAAATAAAAATATTCTTAATTCCTTGTCTGGCTGCCATTCTACTGGTAGCACCAGGCTGTAAGAAATACCTGGATGTAAACCAGAACTTAAACAGTCCTACGAGTGTTCCGCTGAATACACTACTGGCAAGTAACCAGCAAAGAATTGGAAGCGCATTTGCTTTGGGCACAACAATCGGTAACGGGTTGGGTGTTTATACACATCAATTAATGCAATACGGGGGCTTTAATCGCTACGGCATTTCTGCAACTGGAATGGATGGCAGCTGGGATAACTTATACAGCATCCTCACAAACCTGGATGTGCTTATTGAACAAGCAACTGCCGGTGAACAGTTTATGTATGCTGGTGTAGGAAAAGTATTGAAAGCTTATACTGCGAGCATGATGGTGGATATTTGGGGCGATATTCCGTATAGTGAATATAATAAATTTAAAGAAGGGATAAGACAGCCGCAATTTGATAATGATGCGGAAATCTATCCTCAATTGATAGCATTGCTTGATGAGGCAATTTTGGATATTCAGAATACCGCTCCCCAGGCTAAACCAGGCGCAGATGATTTAGTTTATAAAGGCAATGCTACTAACTGGATAAAAGCCGCTAATACAATTAAGTTGAAGCTTTATACTCAAATGAGATTGGTTCAAAACGTATCTACACAGGTGACAGAGCTGTTGGCTAATCCCGCTACTCTAATTAACTCCCAGTCAGAAAGCTTCCTGTTTCCATTTGGCCCTTTCACAAGTACTGATGACAGGTATCCTGGTTATGCTGATTATTCTGCTGCCCAGCGAGGTGGACAAATTCCGAGTCATTGGATGTATGAGATTATGAAAGGTTATAACCCCGATATTTACTCCAATGTGGAAGACCCACGCATTCCATACTATTTTTACAAGCAGAAATCTGCTTCAGCAAATCCTGAAAACTGCACTGATTATCGCGATGGTGGATTTATAACGCTTATTTTTGGTTCACTTAGTCCTTGTGTTGGTGGGTCAAATAGTAATACCTATACTTTATTGGGTATTTATCCGATCGGAGGACGTTATGATGAAGGCTTGGGTCAAATCATCAGCGCTGGTGGAGGTACGTTGAATGCAGCCAATGCCGGAACTGGTGCTGCCCCTCAAAGAGCGCTTACTTATGCAGATCGTTTATACCTGGAAGCAGAACTGATCAATGCCGGTTTGGCCCCTGGTGATGAAAGAGCAGTATTTAGTGCGGCTTTAAATGCATCCATTACACAGGTTGATCATGTAATCACCAATTTCATTAAACCTACCCAGGCGGTACCTGTACTTGCCACTCAAGCAGCGACTACTACCTATAAAAATGGAGTTTTGGCTGAGTTTGATGCAGCCGCATCTGCTACAGAAAGACTGGAGCACATTATGACTCAAAAATGGTTATCACGGTTTGGAAACTCTGCAGATAACTACACAGATTATCGCAGAACAGGATTTCCAAAGTTATTTATGCCGGCACCAGAAGGAAATGTAACCAGCGTTACAGTACCGGGCGGTACAGGTGGTATAGGGGCGGGAATAGTACCCGTTAGTAATGGTACGCCATATCCACTGTCTTTACCATGGCCTCAGGATGAGATAAATAAGAACAGTAATGCATTAGCTCAAAAAGTACTGAACACTTATAAAGTATTTTGGCTGCCGTAAGTCAGCATGCTATTCTTGAACAAATTTTAAATAATTTATTATGAAAAGAAATACAATAAAAAATATCTTTTTTCCTGTAGGACTTCTAGCTATCCTGGTATTTGCAGGATGTACAAAAGATGATGGTCCTATCAAAGATGAATATCTAAAACTGATTGATGCGGTGCCGGCTATTGCAACAACTATAGATGCTACAGGCAGCCCGGCAATTGATGTATTAAATCCTGGGAGTTTCCAGGGTAAATTCACTGTAAGCGAATTTTTTAGCGGTCCAGGTTCTGAATCTCCAGAGAAAGTAGATGTTGTGGTTAGAAAGAATGGTGCAACCGGTCCCAATGTTAAGGTATTCCAGGCAAATGTGACCACTTTACCAGCTACGTATACAGTAACGACTGCACAATTAGAGACGTTATTTGGGGCTCCGGTAACCGTTGGTGATAATTACGATTTTTCTACTGATATCTATATTAAAGGAGGAAGAAAGTATGAAGCATTTCCCCTTGGAGGAGTTCCATCAAGTTCTGGCCCAACAGCAGTTCCCGGGTTTTCATATATGGCAAGGTTTGGAGCCATTTGTGCTTATAATCCTGCTTTTTATGAAGGAGATTTTGTGGTTGTAGAGGATGCATGGGCTGATTGGTCGCCCGGTGATATCGTTACAATTACCAAAATTGATGATAAGAAGTTTTCATTTATTAATCCATGGGCTACGGCACCAAGGAATCCAATTGTAGTAACAGTTAATACAGGTAATAACCAGGTTACTATCCCTAAAAGTAGTGCAGGAGCAGCCTGGGGATGGGCGGTTGGAACTTATACCGGAGCCTTTATGGCAACAGGTGGTCCAGCTACAGCCAGTTTTGTATCTCCTTGTGATAAATCTGTTATCTTAAATTTAAGCTATGCAGTAGATCAGGGAACATTTGGAGGCTTTTATAAGTTGGTCTTAAGAAAAATTTAAAATCAGATCTTTATTTGGAAACAAGGAATTAATATAGGATGTGAATTGGTGACATAAAAGTTAATTAAAAGCCCCACGTTAGCACTTTAGTGACTACGTGGGGCAACTTGTTTTAAAATGGGCAAGTTTTTGAGAAATTTCTTTCGGAAATTTTCTGAATAAAAACAACAATGCCACCGGAAGGGTGGCATTGTTTGAATAGTAATTTAATTAATTTTATTCCACCCTGATACGGGTACCTTCACTATGACTGGTAAACTCGGGAGCATACATACTTTGGATAGTGGTGATGCCATTATTAAAAGTCCCGGTATGCGTTACAAAAAGCGAGTATTCGAACACGTAAGTTCCCTTGCGCAGGTAATTGAAAAAGAAATTAGTTGATGCATCTCTCGTGGATTCGTAATAACCGAGTCCATCCTGCCATTTATAATTGCTTAGCACATTCACTGGTTCCAATGCAGAAGCCCGCAGGTCTTTCATGTGTACATATTCCATATCCCTGTCAACCCTTAACTCAATTCTTACTTTAATCTTGTCTCCGATCTTTAAACTTTGTTCTTCTACCGGTTCCAACACAGGACCACGGTCCGTATTTTTTTCAATGAATAATTTTTTATTCAATTGCAGTGGTGTTTCTGCAAAAGTTACTTTATCCATATCCTCAAAATACTGCCAGTAAGCTGCGCCCCATGATACCTGTTGAGAAGGGGTATTATTATTCTTACCGATTGTTGATGTAACAGCAACAGTAATATTACCCATGTTCGCATTCACCTGCTGACCCTGGATAGATTTCTTAATATAACCTGTCCCTTCTTCTGCCTTTACGTTAGCGTTGCCAACGGTAAAATCCCCGGCGTTGATCACAACTGAAGGAGTAGCAGCTAACCAATCAGAACCTTGAAGCAGTAATGCATAAACAGCTTCTGCAGTAGCACGGGTAGATTCCCAATGATTGGTTTGTTTATTCTTCAATAACCATTTGCGCAACTGGTTCACGGTTTTTACATCTTTTGCTGTTTCACTAAAAGCTTCAATCATCAAAGCCTGGGTTTCAATGGGAGCCTGGTGCCAGAAATAACCTGGTGCTGCCTGTTCTTTCCAATACATACCTAATTCAGGGTGGGTTATTGCTCTTTCTTTTAATGAGCGAGTAATAGCATTGGATGTCTTCACATCACCCGAACGGTGAAATATAAGCGCAATCATGCCTTGCATGTATAAAGGTTGTTTGGTCCAATGTAATTTTACCTGGTTTTTAAAATAGTTATAGGAGGCTAATTCCTTTGCATGAAGTGCATATTGCGGGAAAAAACTACGCATGTATAAATAGTGCGCTTCAATATTTGAAGGGACTGTTGTTCCAATCTTATTTTTTTGTTTAACGATTTCATCATGGTCTTCTTTCATCTTTTTATCGAGGTAGGTGAGTGCATTCTTTACTAGCTGCATTAACCTGCTTTCAAAATTGGCAGGTACGGCACCCAGTTTTTGCAGGTGCCCAATGCCGGTAATGATATATTGCGTGATGTAACGATCATCGGGTCCGCCTTTGAACCAGGAGAAACCTCCATTAGAACTTTGCATGGCGATCACCTTGCCCAGGGAAGTTTCCAGTTCGTCACTCATTTTGGTTAAATCGAAAAGCAAAGCGATGTTTCTTTTTTGTTCTTCTTCAGATTTTGCCTGCAATACCCATGGCGTTTCTTCTAATAGGGCCGATTTTAATTCCGGATTTTTTTGCAGGTTCGATAACAGGGCTGCAGTATCCAAGGTCCTCCATTTTTCAAAAACCTGTTTGATGCGTGGTGCCGCATTGGCAATATGCATGGCCAATGCGTTTGCATAAAAACGATTCCAGTTTTGTTCTGAACATTCATAGGGATACTCCATCATGTATGGCAAAGCCTGTACTGCAAGCCATGCCGGATTGGAGGTATACTCTATTGTTAAAGACTGGTGTTGAATGGTCTCGCTGGTTCCGGATTGCAATAGTTTATCGAATGCAAATGTTTTGGTTCCTGTACTGTCCATTGGCAATGGCATTGTTTCAGTCACCAATATGCGGTTAGTCAGCACCGGTAGCATATTTTCTTCGCCATCACTGAACGACTTTCCACCTGTTTGGGTGCCTTTGGCAACAATGCGCCAGGTAAGTGCTTTGTTAAAAAGAAAGGGCACATTGACAGGGAAATTAACTGTGACAGATTCCCCAGCTGATGCAGTAAAATACTGGTTGGGAAATATGTTTTGAAACCATCCATCAACCGGTTGATTGGTCAAAGCATCAAACAACATCAATTCAACCTGTCCCGTAATTTCCTGGTCCGAAAGGTTGACGATTTTTGGCGTAAGTTCCAAATGATCACCTTCTCTTAAGAAACGGGGCATGTTGGGTTGAACCATCAGTTCTTTCTGTGTGATGATCTCTTTTGTACTGATACCCAATGATAAATCACGGGTATGACTAAGCGCCTGGAATTTCCATCGGGTTAGTGCTTCGGGCATGGTGAATGAAAAGCTGATATTCCCATCTTTATCAGTCCGGAGACCAGGGAAAAAGAAAGCTGTTTCATTGAAGTTTGTTCTTATTTGAACGGCTGGGTCATTTGATAGTTGGGATGATTGAGTAGTTATTGAAACAGTCGAATCAGCCATTTGCATTTCATCATCAGCAGGAGCCGCAGATTGATCTTTTTCTACGCCATAGCCAACAACTACAACTTCTTCTAATTTCATATTTTGGACTTCCACACCAGCAGCCCTTCCTCTAATCATGCCAGGCATTCCATAATAATTGAACTGGTCAAATATAAACCGGTCATATTCTTTCTTTAATTCTTTCCAAATAAATTCCTTTTGTTTTTGTATGGATTGAATGCCGGTAAAGTTCGTTTGTACTTTCCAGTTATACCGGTTACCATAAACCGGCCAGAGAGATGGTTTCTGCCATTGGTGCGGAACAAACTGGTCAAGGGAAGCATCATACATGGATGCCAGCATTTCAGCGGCTACTTTTTCATTTTTATTTCCCTTGATCTGCATGGTCCATTCCTCATTACTACCCGGCAGGGTTTTGTCCCTGAATGTTCCGTAAGTAATCTCCAATTCCTTGTTGGTCCATGGTACAGGGATGGTTTGAGAGAAACTATAAACACGGTTATGTTTAATAAAAAACATGTTTGCACCAAATCCACCGCGGTCATCTTCGGTTGCTTTGAAAGTAAAATTCTGTTTACTATTATTTAAGCGGTTGAATGTAAACTCCCGTGAAGCACCTTCATCCTGGAGTTTTTCCGTTTCCTGGATCAAAAAAACATTATCTGCAGCCGTTCCGATACTGATTGTTGTTTGTTCACCCGGCTCAAGTGTTTTAACTGATGGAACAACCCAAAGATATTGCGGAATAGAAAAATTCTTTGAACGATCATCGAAGATCTCAACATACTTCAGATCTTTAACGATATCGCCCTTATCATCTTTGGTATCTACTTCCACTACATACCATCCAGGTGCCAATGATTTGCCGGAAATTGTGAATGGAACATCTTTTTGAACGCTGTCTGTTTGCTCAAATACTTTTTCTTTCTTTTCCCAACTTCTTGAATCAGCTTCATTTCGGTATTCATCATGCGGGAAATGTTTTAGGAATTCTTCCCGGTTCATAACAAACTGGTCGGGTTGTTCCCAATAACGTTGCCTGATCAACCTGCCGGGCATTTGCAATGAATGGATGGTAACAGTTACCAATGATGGAACAAATTCACCAGCCAGGTTTTTTGTAACTATGTTTATTTTTTTCAGACTATCAGCAGGCATGCGATCGGGCAATGAAACTTCTAATTGGATTGATTGATAACTCACAGATACAATCTCTTCACCCGATCTTGTTTCTCCATTAATATCCGTGATATCCGCATAAATTTTATAATCAAAAACGGGTTGCAGGTCCTTATTCAATGATTCATCTGGTATGGCTTTAAAAGGAATGATGAATTTTCCTTCTTCATCCGTGGTCACTTCACCATGCGCAATTTCCATGGGTGATGATTGCGGCGGCCATATTCTCCAGAATAACCACGGATAAATAAACCGCGGTTCCCGAACCACCCGGTAAGAAACTTTTGCTCCTGAAATATTATTGCCTGCATATGCCTTAGCCATTCCCGTTACCTGAATGGAATCATTTACACTATAAGTGCCTTTTAATTTTTCAAATTCAACATAGAATTTAGGGCGTTTATATTCTTCCACACGTATTTCGGTTTCACCTTCATCTTCTGAGGTGGAAATACTGAACCGGCCGGTTAACCCTGTTGCAGGCAGACGAAATGTTCCGGAAAAAGAGCCAAAATCATTAGTGGTTACATCTATTGAATCAACCAACTGATAATTGGCATCATGTAAATAAACTGTTGTTTTATAATTCGTCTTTACTTCCTTTTCCCCATTTAACCCGGATTCTGTAATACCTTTAAAAAATACTGTTTGACCTGGCCGATAAATAGCACGATCTGTAAAAAAATAAATTTTAATTTCTTCCTCTTCTGATTCTTCTTTATCTCTCAGGGGATAATAATCGTAATCGTACATCCAGTCATTCATATACAAGCGGTCATTGCCGTAATTGATTTCAACCTGGAAATTATTTCGATCCTGCTTATCTTTTTTATCCATCACCACCAGGCCATTTTCATCGGCTGTATATTGTCCTTGTTTTTCTTTGATGTTCCGGGAAGTATTATAATTATATCGTTGTCTCCATACCTGCATACTGGCACCGGACAATGGTTGCCCGGTTTCGCGATGCAGAATAAAAAAATGTTGCTGGTTGTTTATAAAACTGATATTGGATACGTAAAATAAACGGGCACCCATAACCGTAGATGAAAGATTGAATTCTTTATCGGAAGAAGCTACCAGGATATATTCGCCCATGGGTAAACCATCTGCTTTAACTTCTACAGAATGTTGCTGTAAGTCATTGGTGACGGGCAGTTCCTGTTGCCATGATTTGAAGGATGTTGCGTTTACAATGTTCTTCCAGAAATTTTCATCACCATAATCAGTCCATTCTTCTTTCATTTTCTCTGTTGGTCGTATCAGCTTAAAGTATATGGCTGGAATATTTTTATATTGAACCAAAACACGGAATGGTTTAGCCGGCAGGTTTACTTTTTCAACCTGGAACTGCAGATTTTTTTCATTGATGCTTTGAAGCAGGTTATATGCTTTTATGGCTCCCGATGCTTTAGCATCCTGATTGATGATGGCTTCTAACAGTTCTTTTGCTTTTATTCTCGCATAACGATGGGTAGTATCTCCATTGGGCTGGTATTGGCCGGCAAGGTTTTCAAATTGCTGGGCTAATAAAAACTTAGCTTCTAATGCTACGGAGTTGCCTGGATATTTTTGCACAATTTGCTCCAGGGCTGCTACATATAAACTGTCCTTTTTGGTTAATGTAGTATGCTGGTGAACAAAAACAATTCGTGCAATATCCGCATCAATTAATGCATCGGGGGTTTTGTCCTGGAGATGAAAGGTCAGTAATTGCTGGTAAATTTTTAAAGCATTGTAATGGTTGGCAAGGGTATCTTCTGTTTTAAAATCATACGTGGCAAAACGGGATGCTTCAGAAAATAAATGCGCATCATCCAGTTTAAATGCATAAGCTGGTTTATTGATATCTCTTTCCTCATTTGTAAAATAAGTCAATGCCTGGTGCGCCAGTAAGTCGTAAAGTGTTGGCCTGAGTTTGCGTGTATTTCCCCTAACGATAATGGCATCAAATGGAGGAAGGGTGGTTTTTTGTAACAGGTTTTCAGCTTGCAATGATTGTTTAAATAATTGCGTGATCTTTTGATGAAAATCTTCAGCGGTCCATGTTTTTATATCATCTTTTACAAACCCTGTAGTAGCCGTCCGATTATACATTTGCCAGCGATGTTGCTGAAAATAATTCCAATACAAACTAGCCTGAAGGCTTTTTAATAAAGAAGTAACCGGTTCTTTTGAATCAGCCATCTCTTTTTCAATATCTGCAATGGCCAATGCCGGGTTGTTTTCCCGTGTTTCCTGTTGTAAACCGTTTATATAAATCAATGACTTTATAACCTGTGCATCCTGTTTTTCTTTTTTGGCCAGCTCATAGATCTTTTTTACTTCTGCTAATGCTGATTGTGGTAATCGTTTTTTTACCAGTTCATCTACTTTTTTCCATTGAACTTCATAATTCTTAATGGACAGTTGTGCATTCATATTCATGGAACAAAAAATCATTAAACAAAAAATGGCTAACCTGCATATTCTTTTTATCATCATTGTACGATTATAAATTATTACGATACTCTTTCAGATGCAATGAACGGGTGTTTTACATAAATGAAACTGATGATTTCTATTTTGTAGCTTTTTTAAAGATAAAAAACATCACTCCACTTTTTCCCCACTCAAAATACTTTGTAAAAAAAAACCTTCCCGGTTAGAGAAGGTTTATATCCTTTGTTAAAAAATTATTGCATTACTTCTGCCATCCGTTTGCCAATATCCGCAGGGCTTTTTACCACATGAATACCACATTCTTCCATGATCTTCATTTTAGCGGCTGCGGTATCTTCTGCACCACCAATAATAGCACCGGCATGTCCCATTCTGCGACCGGGAGGTGCCGTTTGACCAGCAATAAAACCTACTACCGGTTTTTTATTTCCTTGTTCTTTTATATAACGGGCAGCCTCAGCTTCCATGCCACCACCAATTTCACCGATCATTACGATGGCATCGGTTTCATCATCATTCATAAATAATTCGATTGCCTCTTTGGTGGTTGTGCCAATAATAGGATCGCCACCAATACCAACCGCTGTTGATATGCCCAAACCAGCTTTAGCTACCTGGTCAGCGGCTTCATAAGTCAGCGTACCGGATTTAGAAACAATTCCGATTCTTCCTTTTTTGAAAACAAATCCAGGCATGATACCCACTTTACATTCATCCGCTGTAATCACACCCGGGCAGTTAGGCCCGATTAAACGTGTGCCTGTACCTTGTAAATAATTTTTCACTTTTATCATATCCTGTGTTGGAATCCCTTCTGTAATACAAACCACTAATTTGATCCCCGCTTCAGTAGCTTCCATAATTGCATCGGCTGCAAACGCAGGCGGTACAAAAATGATGGATACATCCGCACCAGTATTTTTTACACAATCTTCAACCGTGTTGAATACCGGTTTGTCAAGATGGGTATTTCCTCCTTTACCAGGCGTAACCCCACCAACCACATTCGTTCCATATTCAATCATTTGCGTAGCATGAAAAGTACCTTCAGTGCCGGTAAATCCCTGTACAAGGATCTTTGAATTTTTATTGATAAGAATACTCATGAAGTAATTTATTTACAAGGTTTGATTTTCGGTAAAAAGTGGTGCAAAACTAAGGAATTAGATCGAATGGTAACCGGTGTTGAGCTGTTAAGTGCAGGGGCTGATAAAAATCAGTCTATGTATTGTATGCTTATTTCAGGTATCCCCAGGTGAGTGAACCATGATAGACTTGCCAATCGGCTTTGGTATTGCCTTTTAGCGGTTCCATCACAATGGATGTTACCATCCATTCACCCAATGTACTGATGAAAAAACTTACTTCTCCTTCATCATCTGTATCTAAATTATGAATTGAAAATTTTTCATTTAACCTGTGCCAGACCTTAACCGGTGCATTTTTTAATGGCTTGCCTTTGTAAAATATTTTGACTTTAAAATCGCCATCTGTTGTTAGAGAATAGGGGTTATCGCCAGGAATGATGTCAATTGGCAGTCCTGTTTTTTTGGTATAGGTTTTATCTGTCTTAGAACCTACCTGGAAAATGGTTTTTGCACAACGCTGGTAACTTTCTCTTCCAGGCTTGTCAGCAGTTCCGGCAGATTTTCTCGCTTCAATCACATTCGTTAGCCTGTTCTCAGCAAGGTAATGTTCAAATTCAGTAGCATTTAATTCTTTTACAGCAGGTTTTGAATGAAAAGCCAGCATGGCTGTACCTTCATCTATAACAGAAATATTTAAAGAATCGCCGGGAAGGGTTGATAAATGCTGGTTGCAACTGTCATTTACATCAGACCAATAAAAAAATAAACTATGGATCTTAGAACGGTTGCCATCCCAGTTTTTACCAATAAAATTTTCTCCTGTAAAGAAGCGAACATTAACCGTTTCACCGGAATTATAAATAAATTTATTAGGCATGATCCAAAACTCATTTCCCTGCATTAAAAAGGAAGTGAGCATGACCGTTATAACCAGCAGGCATTTTTTCATCATGCAGATTCATTATTTTCATTAGGTTCAATGAGTGGTGAAGCTGACTTGTGGGTAAGTTCACTCATGTCCCGGTCATTGGGTATTTTACCGGTCTCTTCCAGCATTCGCATATCTTTCGCATCTTTCAAAAACTCGGAAGCGAAAATAAAGTCGTTCAATTTTTCATTTTTACTAAAAATGATCTGTTTATTATTTCCTTCCCATTCCTTTTCACCTTTGTGCATGTATAAAATGGAATCACCCATTTCCATTACACTGTTCATATCATGCGTGTTTACAACGGTGGTAATATTATATTCTTTGGTAATCTCCATGATCAATTTATCGATAATCATGGATGTTAAAGGATCAAGACCAGAATTTGGTTCATCGCAAAAAAGATATTTTGGATTCAGAACCACAGCCCGGGCGATACCAACTCTTTTTTTCATACCACCACTTACTTCGGCAGGAAATTTCTTGTTTGTACCTTTTAATTCCACTCTTTCAAGCACTTCATTTACACGATCCAATTTCTTTTTGTAATTCCATTTGGTAAACATCTCTAAAGGGAACATTACATTTTGTTCAACTGTCAGGCTGTCGAATAATGCGGAACCCTGGAAAAGCATACCGATCTGTGTACGGATCTCTTTTTTTTCTTCAGCATCCATTTTAACAAAATCGTGACCATCGTATAATACTTCACCGGCATCGGGAGTAAACAATCCAACCCTGCATTTCATCAAAACGGTTTTTCCGCTACCACTGGAGCCGATGATCAGGTTACACTGACCGGGCTTCATGACGCTGGAAACATCTTTGATCACCTGCACTCCATCGAATCCTTTACTTATATGTTTTAGTTCAATCATTAATGATAATCAGGTTTGATGTTATAATAACATGGCCGAAAGAATATAATCCGCGAACAGGATCAATATACAACTAACAACCACTGCTTTTGTACTTGATCTTCCAATTTCCAGGGAACCTCCTTTTACATAATATCCAAAGAAAGAAGAAACACTGGAAATAATAAAAGCGAATGTATAAGCCTTAACCATGGCAAATACCGCATTGTATGGTAGAAATCCTTCCAGCAATCCTTTATCATAAGTTGTTGACGACAATATGTTTGCAGCTGTTCCTGCTAATCTTCCACCATAAATACCCAAAACTGCCGCAATAACCACCAACATGGGAATTACAACAAGGGACGCCAAAATTTTGGGACCAACCAGGTAGGCCTTTGTATTAATGCCCATGATTTCCAGCGCATCGATCTGTTCACTCACCCGCATGTTCCCCAGTTCACTTGCTATCTTACTGCCAACCACACCTGCTAATACGATACAAACCAGGGTAGGAGCAAACTCAAGGATCACGGTATCTCTTACAATCTGGGCAATTGTTGATTTAGGAATCAATGGACTTACCAGCTGGTAAGCCGTTTGCACAGCGGATACAGCACCCATGAAAATTGAAATAATGGCCACAATACCTAGGGAACCAATCCCAATATCGGAACACTGATGCATGAACTCTTTCCAATACATCTTAAAATTTTCCGGCCTGGAAAACATGTCTTTGAGCATGAGAATGTAACGGCCAAAATCCGAAATGAACTTCATATTGAAATATCCCCTGGGTATTAATTTATTTAAAGATACAAAGGCATGTTAAGGTCTGGTATATGAAAAAATTGTTCCCCTTGCTGTTTCCAGGTTAAATTTCATTGTTTTTTTTGCTTGTTCTTTTCCACCACCGGGATTTTTTTACGATTTCCTGTGAACCTGTCTTGCATTTTTGTTGCGCATCAACTACCGCAATGATAGCCATATTGATGATACTCCGCACGGAACTACCTAATTGCAATACATGTACGGGCTTTTTTAATCCCATTAATATGGGACCAACAGCATCACCGGTTCCTAATTCTTTTAAGAGATTATAGGTAACATTACCTGATGCAAGATTGGGAAAAATCAGAGTGTTTACATCCTGTCCTACCAATTCAGAAAACGGGTAATTCTCTTTTAAGATTTCCTGGTTAAACGCCAGGCTGGCCTGCATTTCCCCATCAACAATCAAAGAAGGCATTTTCTGCTTTACGATTTTTCGTGCTTCCGCAACCAATCGTGCCTCCGGAGAATTGCTGCTGCCAAAATTGGAATAGCTTAACATGGCAATACGAGGTACAATATTGAATAAACTCACTTCCCTGGCTGCCATGATCGTGATATCAGCCAATTCTTCTGCTGTAGGATTAAAGCTTACAGTTGTATCGGCAAGGAATAAGGGACCTTTTTTGGTAAGCATCATATACATACCTGCAATATTCTTTACGCCATCTTCTGTACCGATCGTATGCAAAGCCGGCCGAATGGTATCAGGGTAGTTTTTAGATAACCCTGAGATCATCGCATCTGCATCACCGGTTTCCACCATCATGCAACCAAAATAATTACGATCTCGCATCACCTTTTTGGCTTCATATGCGTTTAACCCTTTACGCTGGCGTTTTTTAAACAAGAGGTCGCCATAGTAATTTCTTTTTTCTTCCATTTCATCACTGCGCTGATCAATGATCGGGATATGATCAATTTCCAATCCATTAGCCGCTGCTAATTTTTTGATGTTGGTTTCATCACCTAACAATATAGGATAACCGATTCCTTCATCATATACTATGGTAGCTGCCTTTAAAATCTTGGCATTATCAGCGTCAGCAAAAACAATTCTTCTTGGGTCGCGACGGGCTTTATTACCCAAAATGCGCAACATCTGGTTATCCAGTCCCAGCCTTTTATTCAAATCGTTTCTGTATGCCTCCCAATCCAGGATGGGAAATTTAGCAACACCACTATCCATGGCGGCTTTAGCCACGGCGGGTGCCACGGTTTCTAACAATCGAGGATCTACAGGTTTTGGAATAATATAATTTGGACCAAATATGATATTTTGCTCATTATAAGCCATGTTGACAATATCTGGTACCGGTGATTTAGCTAATGCCGCCAAAGCCTTTACGGCAGCCAGTTTCATTTCTTCATTTATTTGCCTGGCCCGCACATCCAATGCGCCACGGAAAATGTAAGGGAATCCCAATACATTATTTACCTGGTTGGGATAATCACTGCGACCTGTGGCCATGATCACATCTTTTCGGGCAGCAATGGCTGCTTCATAGGTAATTTCAGGATCGGGGTTTGCCATGGCAAAAACAATCGGGTTTTTAGCCATGCTCTTCACCATTTGCGGCGTTATTACATTACCAACACTTAATCCAATAAAAACATCCGCATCCTTCATGGCATCTTCCAAAGAAATTTCATGTTTGGCATTAGCAAATTTTAATTTGAAATTTTCCAGGTCGTTGCGGTCTTTATGCAAGACTCCTTTGCGGTCGAATACCAGGAAGTTTTCATGCTTTACACCTAATGCTTCATATAATTGAATACAAGCCATAGCAGCGGCGCCGGCTCCATTTACAACAACACGAACTTTTTCTATTTTCTTTTTTTGTACCTCCAATGCATTTAATAAAGCTGCGGCACTGATGATGGCTGTTCCATGCTGGTCATCATGCATCACCGGGATATTCATTTGTTCTTTCAGCGTTTTCTCAATGTAAAAACATTCCGGAGCCTTAATATCTTCCAGGTTGATACCTCCAAAAGTGGGTTCCAATGCTTTTACGATCTGG
The DNA here is from genome assembly GCA_036675565.1 of Chitinophagaceae bacterium. Classification (GTDB taxonomy): domain Bacteria; phylum Bacteroidota; class Bacteroidia; order Chitinophagales; family Chitinophagaceae; genus JACCYQ01. Next base: position 31,440 of record JAKFER010000104.1, on the reverse strand, counting down.
ACAAATTTCTCCGGGTCTTTTTCATTTATTTCAATATCAAATACATCTATATCAGCAAATATTTTGAATAGAACTCCTTTTCCTTCCATAACCGGCTTACTGGCTTCAGGTCCTATATCACCCAAACCTAATACTGCCGTTCCGTTGGTGATTACGGCAACCAGGTTGCCTTTTGCTGTATACTTATATACATCTTCAACATTCTCTGCTATTTCTTTACAAGGTTCTGCTACTCCGGGTGAGTATGCGAGGGAAAGATCTCTCTGGGTTTTTGCTTCTTTGGTAGGAATTACTTCAATTTTTCCGGGCCTTCCTTTGGAGTGATATTCTAATGCCTGTTGCTTCCTTAGTTCTTTTGCCATGTTTTGGATTTGATTTTAATAACCATGGGTTTGGATCGAATTAAAGGTTTTTCCTCCGCCGCCATGTTTCATATGGCGTGCAATTTACAAAATAAAGACACCCTTCGCAGGTAAGTTTGTTGTTGTTATATTTGAAAACCTTAAAAATAACTACTACTGCTTCATGGCTAATGAAAATATTATTGAAACCAAAGGGTTGAATTTTTCTTTTAAAAAAGGAATTGCTACATTAAAAAACGTAAATATGTCGGTACCAACCGGGAGTATTTATGGTTTTTTAGGACCTAATGGTGCAGGCAAAACCACTACACTTAAATTGCTTCTTGGTTTACTCCGTAACCAGCAAGGTCAAATAGAATTATTTGGAAAAAATTTTACGCATCACCGGATAGAAACATTAAAAAAGATTGGATCTCTTATAGAACAACCTTCCCTTTACCAGCATCTTACCGCCAAAGAAAATTTAGAAATCTACAGGCGTATATACGGGTGTGATAAAAAGAGAATTGAAGAAGTGTTGCAATTGGTGGATCTGCATAAAACCGGTAATAAGAAGGCAAAACAATTTTCGCTTGGAATGAAACAGCGTTTATCCATTGCCATTGCTTTGTTACATAAACCTCAATTGCTGATACTGGATGAACCAACGAATGGTCTTGATCCCAATGGTATTGTTGAAACCCGCGAACTGCTAAAGAAATTAAACAGGGAAAATGGAACCACTATTGTTGTCAGCAGTCATTTACTGGCAGAAGTGGAAAAAATGACCACGCATGTTGGAATCATTCACCAGGGCAAAATCCTGTTCCAGGGTATTTTATCAGAATTGCAATTATTGAAAAAAAGCCAAACCTTACTGGAGATTGAAACGAATGATCCTGTTAAAACAGTTGATATTTTAAAAGCCAGGTTTGATGTGAAGCAAAACGCAAATCTGGTTGTACTGCCTTTCCAGGATAATAGTATGAATGCATCTATTAATAAAATGCTGGTGGAACAAGGCATTGAGGTTTACTCATTACACAACCGCCACAGCGATCTTGAACAATTATTTATGGATATAACAGCTAACAACATATGAATTTCATCAACAGTACCAGGGCAGAACTTTTAAAGACCAAACGAAGTGCATCATTCTGGCTAAGTGTTTTAGGTGCATTATTCATTCCGGCTATTTTTTTTATGATGTATTATTTTAAACCGGAAGTTTTTATACCCATGCTTAAGGGTGATCCATGGCACTTTCATTTTTTAAGGGGATGGCAATCTTTATCCGCATTTTTATTGCCCATGTTCATTATCCTGGTTTGTAGTTTGATTCCACAAATAGAATATAAAAACAACACCTGGAAACAGGTATTTGCATCTCCGCAATCATTCGGTTCTATATTCTTCTCAAAATTTTTGACTATCCACCTGATGATCCTTTTTTGCTTTACGCTTTTTACATTATTTATGATTCTATCGGCGTTAACAGTAAACCTGGTAGATAATAAATTTCCTTTTTTTGATAATACCATTGATTTAGGTTCGTTATTGAAAATGGTTTTCAAAACATATGTTTCTATTTTAGGGATCAGCGCCATTCAGTTTTGGTTAGGTATGAGGTTCAGGAATTTTATTACACCAATCGGTATTGGATTAGGTTTATTAATCACCACTTTGATAATAATGCAATGGAAACATATCGATAAAGATCCATATGCATTTCCAATTTTAACTTTGGACGCGATAATGGTTAAGCCTGATAAATTATTAATAAATCATGAGCTTAATTCAATTGGTTATTTCCTTGTTTTCACGGTTATAGGTTTCCTGGATATGAAATTCAGGAAAGAAAAGGGTTAGATGGGTTTTAAATCTTACCTTTTTTTAATAAATTTAATAATTGTTAAAACATCGTTTCAAAGCATTACTTAACTTGATTTGTGCGTCTTGAAGCATCAATAAGCCTTAATTTTAGAAAAATCACACATCATTAAAATGAAAATAAAATTAATCCTCGCCACCACCGGAGTTTTGTTTTTAATGGCATCCTGTAAAAAGGATAATGTAAATTCAAATCCTACCCCACCAGCACCGCCTGTAGTAGTTGACAAAATCAAAGACACAACCATTTTGTATGCAAGAGATATTTATCTCTGGAATACACAAATCCCCGCCAATTTTAATGCACAAAGCTATAGTGATCCAAATGCGATCATGGAAGCTATTCGTGCTTTTAGTATTGAACCTGGTTTTACAGGGCCTGTTGACAGGTGGAGTTTTGCAGTTAAAAAATCCGAATGGGATAATGCAAGCTCTGGTATCAGTAAAGACTTTGGAATGAATATTTTCTTTCGGGCAGATGACGATTTGCGTGTACGTTTTGTTGAAACCGCTTCCCCTGCCGGTAAAGCTGGCATCAAAAGAGGATGGCGTATTACCAAGGTCAATGGTAGTACGAATATTAGTACGTCTGATGCAAATATTAATTTTATTGTAAATGCTATTTATGGTAGTTCTTCATCCCCTGCTACATCAGTAAGTATAAGTTTTTTAAAACCTGATGGAAATACGGTAGATGTTAACCTGGTTGCAGACAGTTACCAGGAGCATCCAGTATTTTTAGATACTGTATATACCGTTGCCGGTAAAAAAGCTGGTTACATGGTTTTTAATTCTTTTTTGGGTGATACAACGGAGATCTATAACCGCTTTAGCCAAACCTTCAGCAGGTTTTCACAGGAAAATGTGGATGATGTAATCATTGACCTTCGTTATAACGGAGGTGGTTATGTATCAGTACATGATAAACTTGCCAATTACCTGGCACCCACAGCAGCTAATGGACAAACTTTAATGACCCAGGCTTTCAATACTATTTATTCTCAGTGGAATTCTTCAACCAAAATAAATAAGATTGGGTCGTTGAATCTGCCGCGTGTATTTATTATTGTTAGCAGCAGCTCAGCTTCTGCCAGCGAATTATTGATCAATAACCTGAAACCCTATATGGAAGTGATCCTGGTAGGTCCTTCAAAAACCTATGGTAAGCCGGTAGGTTATTTCCCAATACCGGTAGGAGACTGGTATATTTTCCCAGTATCTTTCCGTTCAACCAATAAAAGTGGACAAGGAAATTATTTTGATGGATTTCCATTGAATAAGCAAGTAGCAGATGGTATTGATAAGGATTGGGGAGATATTACCGAGACTTCATTAGCCAGTGTATTAAAATATATTGGAACCGGTGGTTTCCGTGCTAACATGGAACCAAGAACTGAAAAGTTTGAAGCCGATCCAATTGTAATTGATGCAAATATTAAATTAGATAAAAATACATTTAAAGGAATGGTTGATAAAAGACCATTTTAATAAAACAATCAAAAATTAAAATAAAAAGTTCCGGTCTGGCCGGAACTTTTTTTATGTGGATTCATTAATATTTAATGTTGATTAAAGATTTTCGGTTGATGAAGTAGCTCCCAGCCAGGCCATGATACCCATTCCAATTTCAATTGCATTTTCGTCAATATTAAAAAGAGGAGTGTGTACACCTGATGTTATTCCTTTCTCTTTGTTCCCGGTTCCCAGTCGAAAGAAACAGCCGGGAATTTTTTGACAGTAATAGCCAAAATCTTCTGCCCCCATACGCATTTCTGTTTCTTCAACCAGGGCAGTGGAAAGAAAGGCTTCTGCGTTTAACCTTGCCTGTTGGGATAATTTTTCATTATTGATAACCGCGGGATATCCAACATCAATATGAATATCCAGTTTAGCTCCCATTCCCGTAACCAAATCGGTTGCTATTTTTTTTATTAATTCATGTGCTTTAAAACGCCATGTTTCATCCATTGCCCGAAAGGTTCCCATTAGTTTAACTTCACCCGGGATAACATTCGTTGTAAAACCGCCGTGAAAAGATGTGATCGATAAAACGGAAGGCGAAAATGGATCCCGGTTACGACTAATGACTTGTTGCAATGCAACCACTAAATGCGAAGCAATTAATATCGGGTCAACCGTTGTATGCGGTGCGGCAGCATGACCTCCACTTCCTGAAATGGTTATATAAATTTCATCAGCACTCGCCATGACTTTTCCGCCCCGGAAACTCAATTTTCCCGTTTCCAGTTGTGGATTTACATGTAATCCAAAAATAGCTGCAGGTGCAGGATTTTCAAGAACGCCATCTTTGATCATGAGGCTGGCCCCACCCGGATTTTTTTCTTCGCCCGGTTGAAAAATGAGCTTAATCGTTCCTTCCCAATCTTCTTTTGTTTCATTTAAAATTTTTGCCGCACCCAACAGGCAGGTTGTATGCACGTCATGCCCACAGGCATGCATGACTCCCGGGTTCACAGATTTGTATGGAACATCATTCTCTTCCTGGATAGGTAAAGCATCCATATCTGCCCTTAATGCAATAACTCTTTTCCCTGGATTTTTTCCTTCGATCAAACCAACAACACCTGTAGTTGCAATAACAGTATACGGAATACCAAAAGAGCTTAATTTTTCCTCTACAAATTTTGATGTTTTAAATTCCTGGTAACTGAGTTCGGGATTTGCGTGCAGGTGATGCCTTATCGCAATGAAATCTGGTGCATATTTGCTGGCTAACGATTTAATCTTTTCTTTAAGCATAGATGGGAAAACTCTCGGTTAAATTTAAATGGGAGTCACCAAAAATAAAAAATCCACCGGGAGCACCGATGGATTTTTAAATTATAATTTATAAGATTATAGTAATTCTCTTTCTTCGGGTTTAACCTCAATAACATCATTCATAATAAAAACGCCTTTTGGAAAATAAATATTTAATCGTTTACGATATTCTTCAGCCTCATCCCGTGTTTTAAAATTCCCGGCTTTCAATTTAAAAAAAGGTGATTGATACTGGAGGTAAGCTTTTAATTCTGGGAAATAAGTGTAAACCTGTGTTTTAGCGGCAATAGCCTCATCTCTTTTATTGGTGTTGATCACCATTAGGCGATAACCTCTCATTGTTCTCCGTGCCAGGCGGCTTGTTTCTTCATTTATTTGTATTTGCTTTTGTACTAAAAGGTCTAAACGCGGATCCTTATGAACTACAACCAGGCCGCTTGTATCAACCTGGTCATTTATATTTTGTGCAGTTCCGGTTTTAATTATCATGAAACTTATTACCAGCAATAAGATTCTCAAATGTGTGTGCTTCATAAAATGATGTATTCAAAAATGATTCCAAACTCTGCTGCCATATATATTTAATTGTTTGAAGCATTTTCTTCATCAGCAATTTTTACACTGGCACTGCATCCCAGGCGATCGGCTCCTGCTTCTGCCAGTTTTTTGGCAAAAGCATAATCCCTGATTCCGCCGGAGGCCTTAATTCGGACAGTAGACGGTAAATGCCTCCGCATCAGTTGCACCGCCTCCACGGTTGCTCCTCTTTCTGCATATCCTGTGGATGTTTTCATGAAATCAATTCCCAGCGGACCAAATACATTACAGCATTGAATGATTTCTTCATCAGTAAGCTCCCCACTTTCAATGATCACCTTTATGATTTTGTTTTTTTGGTGACAAATATTAGTCAGCATACTGACCTCCTTTTGCAGGAATGCCCAATCATTCATACGCAAAGCAATCAAATTGATTACCATATCCAGTTCATCAGCTCCATCAACAATAGCCAATAAAATTTCAGCTACTTTACTTTCAGTAGCGGAATAACCAAAAGGAAAACCAATAACAGTAGCAATTTTAATATGTGTAGGCGCTAAAATTGTTTTGGCTCTTTTTACAAAAGGCGGGGGAATACAAACGGCAGCAAAATTATATTCCACGGCTTCTGAACACAATTGTTCAATATCTTTAAGCCCGGTAAAAGGCTTAAGTATAGTATGATCTATTATGGATGAAATTTTCATGCAGGTTTTCTTTAAATTCATCGACTCATTACACTATTAGTTAAACCATTTCCACTAAAAAATTTTTTAAAAACGTATTCAGCATATTGAGTGTTGGAATACAAAATAAACTAAACATAACTGATATGAGAAAATTAAAAAAGTTTGTTTGCGCAGCATTTCTCTGTTGCAGTATGGGTGTAATGCATGCCCAGGAAACTTTTCCTGTAAATGGTGTGGCTGATCCACGCCATGGTTATTATGCATTTACCGATGCTACAATTGTTAAGGATGCAGGCACAACTTTAAAAAACGCTACTCTTGTTATTAAGGATGGTCGCATTATTGCTGTAGGAACAAATGTTTCTGTACCAAAAGGAGCCGTTGAAATAAAATGTTCCGGCAAATTTATTTACCCTTCTTTTATTGATGTATATGCTGACTATGGAACTGAAGTCCCGGAACGAACCGGTGGTTTTAGTTTTGGTCAGCCGGCACAATTAGAATCCAATTCAAAGGGCGCCACTGGTTGGAACCAGGCGATAAAAAGTGAAGCCGATGCTTACAAAGTTTTTGTAGCAGACGAAAAAAAGGCAAAACCTTTGCGTGATGCAGGTTTTGGAACGGTTTTATCACATGTGCGTGATGGTATTGCCCGTGGAACAGGTACGCTGGTTACACTGGCAGAGGCCAAAGAAAATTTATTGATCCTGAAAGACAGGGCATCAGCGCATTATTCTTTTAATAAAGGAAGCTCTACTCAATCATATCCATCTTCACTCATGGGTTCCATCGCATTATTGCGCCAAACTTTTTTAGATGCGCAATGGTATAAAAACAAACCTGCTACTGAAGGATACAATATGAGCCTTGAAGCCTGGAATAACAATTTGTCTTTACCTCAATTCTTTGAAGCATCTGATAAATGGAACAGTCTTCGTGCAGACAGGATTGGTGATGAATTTGGTGTACAATATATTATTAAAGCGGGTGCCAACGAATATCAGCGGATCAAAGAAATGGCTGGTACAAAAGCAACTTTCATTGTACCATTAAATTATCCGCAAGCCCAGGATGTTGAAGATCCTAATGACGCAAGATTTGTTTCGTTGGGTGATTTAAAACATTGGGAAATGGCCGCAACCAATGCAGGTGCTTTTGATAAAGCAGGTATTCCTTTTTGTTTAACTACTGCAGATTTGCGTGATGTGAAAACTTTCTGGCCCAATTTAAGACAGGCATTTACGTATGGTTTAACTGAAGGGGCTGCTTTGACGGCTTTAACAAAAACACCAGCTACCATATTAGGTGTTTATGACCAGGTAGGCAGTATTGAAACCGGTAAATGGGCTAACTTTTTAATCACATCCGGACCGGTGTTCGAGGAAAAAACCACTTTATTGCAGAACTGGATCCAGGGTAAAAAATATAATATTAAAGAAGACGGCTGGCAGGATCCTCGCGGAACCTATAAACTGGTATTAAATACACCCGGAACGCCTTCAAATTATACATTAGATCTGCAAAGTAATAATGCAGCGAATGTAATTGGAAAAGATACGGTTACTTCTAAATTCTATTTTGATGGCCGCCAGGTACGTATCAATTTTGCACCTGAAAGAAAAGGGGTAGAAGCCTATCGTTTAAGTGGCATCAACACCAATAATACATGGACAGGCGTAGGCGAGGATACGCTTGGAAATACTTTTACCTGGACTGCCGTATATGAACAACCGAAAAAAGATTCAGCACAAAAATCCAGGAAAAAAGATATTGCAGCCATTGGAAAAGTAACTTATCCTTTTGTTCCATTTGGTTGGGAAGAAGGTAAGGCACCACAACAGGAAACAATCCTGATTAAAAATGCAACCGTTTGGACCAATGAACAGGAAGGCATCATTGAAAACGGAGATGTGTTAATCAAAAACGGAAAACTGGCTCGAGTTGGGAAAAATATTACTGATGGATCTGCAAGGATAATTGATGGAACCGGGAAACATGTAACCGCAGGCATCATTGATGAACATTCACATATTGCGGCAGCTTCAATAAATGAAGGTGGACAGAGTGTTACTTCAGAAGTTCGCATAGCGGATAATTTAAATCCTGACGACATTAATATTTACAGGCAGTTAAGTGGCGGTGTAACAACTTCGCACATTCTTCATGGATCTGCTAATGTGATTGGTGGACAAACCCAGTTGATCAAATTGAGGTGGGGTGGAAACGATGATGAACTGAAATTTAAAAACTGGACCGGGCAGATCAAATTTGCTTTGGGAGAAAATGTGAAACGATCTTCATCATCCCAGGGTAATAATCGCTACCCTGATTCCCGCATGGGTGTGAACCAGGTATTGGTCGATGCATTTACACGGGCCAAAGAGTACGAAAAGGAATGGAAATTTTATGAAGCCAATAAAACCAAAAAAGGAATCACTGCTCCCCGTCGCGACCTGGAGTTGGATGCATTGGTAGAGATCTTAAATGAAAAGCGTCATATTACTTGTCACTCATACGTGCAAAGCGAGATCAATGGTGCCATGGATGTAGCCAAAAAACTGGGTTACAAATACAACACTTTTACGCATATACTTGAAGGTTATAAAGTGGCCGATAAGATGAAGGCCCATGGTGCAAACGCTTCTACTTTCTCTGATTGGTGGGCTTATAAAATGGAAGTGCAGGATGCCATTCCATACAATGCAGCCATCATGCATAATGTTGGTTTAAATGTCGCCATTAATTCTGATGATGCTGAAATGGCTCGTCGCCTGAACCAGGAAGCCGCCAAGATTGTAAAATATGGGGGTGTAAGTGAAATAGAGGCACTGAAAATGGTTACCCTTAACCCCGCAAAAATGTTACATGTTGATGATCGGGTTGGAAGCCTGAAAGCTGGTAAGGATGCAGATGTTGTTGTTTGGAGTGATCATCCTTTAAGCATTTATGCAAAATCATTATATACTATTGTAGATGGTGCCGTTTATTTTGACCGGGATAAAGATGCTGAAATGCAAAAGCTGGTTGATGCTGAAAGGATGCGTATCATCAAAAAAATGAATTCACAAAAACGCAGTGGCGCACCTGTTCAACCGGCACAGCCATCTTACCAGGTAATGCATTCATGCGGAGATCATGCACATAATCATGGCTTACTGGTACTGGATGCGGAAGAAGGATATTAAATAAATCAATTTGAAAAAATATCGAGAAACAGATTTATCAATGAGTTTTAAACTGAACTCGCAATTAATAAATTAAAATGAAAAAAATAATAACATCACTAACCGCCATCTTCTCCGTGTTGTTGGTCATTGCGCAGGCAAACGTTTACCCGGCAGGGCCACAATCCAACACGACAGTGATCATAAATGCAACGGTACATATCGGAAATGGCCAGGTATTGGATCATGCATCCGTGGAATTTAAAAATGGTAAGATCACCAGGGTTGGCGCTGGTATTTTACCCGACCAGGGCGCAAACATTATAGATGCTGCAGGCAAACATGTTTATCCTGGATTGATACTTTCCAATACCAATTTAGGTTTGGTTGAAATTAACAGTATCCGTGCGACTATTGATTACCGTGAGATCGGGGATTATAACCCCAATGTAAGATCTCTGGTAGCTTACGATACGGATTCAAAAGTGATCAATACCCTGCGTTCCAGCGGTATTTTGCTGGCTAATATTGTACCGCAGGGAGGCATTCTTTCCGGGTCATCTTCGGTTGTACAATTGGATGCCTGGAATTGGGAAGATGCTGCTTATAAAACCGATGGTGGCATTCATTTAAATATGCCTTTGATGATGAACCGGCCTTCTAGAGGTTTTGGTGGAAGAGGTGGTCCTCAGCAGCCCCCACGCGATCCGGTGAAGGAAGGCCTTGAAGAAGTATCCGATATGAAATCTTTTTTTATGGAAGCAAAAGCCTATGCGGAAAATCCTGCCAAAGAAGAAACCAATTTAAAATTTGAAGCGGTAAAAGGTTTGTTTGATAAATCACAGAAGCTGTATGTTCATGCCAATACAGTTAGACAAATGCTGGTGGCATTGGAGTTTGTAAAAGATTTTAATGTGGATATGGTGATAGTGGGTGGAAGTGAAAGCTGGCAAATTGCAGATCTTTTAAAACAAAATAACGTTTCAGTTATTCTTTCATCACCACATAGTTTACCAACATCTGCGGATGATGATGTGGATCAGCCTTATAAAACGGCGGCGCAACTACAAAAAGCCGGTGTGTTATTTGTTATCAATGATGATGACGGCCAAACCCGCGGACGGAACCTGGCATATCTTGCCGGTACAGCTGCCGCGTATGGTCTTACAAAAGAAGAAGCTTTGCAGGCTATTACTTTGAATGCAGCCAAAGTGATGGGTATTGCCGATAAAACCGGAAGTATCGAAGTTGGAAAAGATGCTAATATCATCATCAGTGAAGGCGACATCCTGGATATGCGTACCAGCAATATTACCAATGCGTTTATACAGGGACGTGATATTAACCTGGATGATAAACAAAAACAACTGAACGAACGCTATAAAAAGAAATACAACCAAAAACCTTTTTAAAAAAAACATGTATTGAAATTCTGCCGCCGGTAATACCCGGCGGTTTTTTTATGCTTGCATGATGGCAAAAAGACATTAACCAGAGTGAATGTTTTAAAAATATTATATCATTAAGCCGATGTTGGTATGCAGCCTGGATTAGTGCCAAGGCGTACCATCAATTTTTTTTTGAACGATGCATTAAAAAAAATTGTAAAACTCCAAAAGAGGAGGTGATCACTGCTTCAAATTTATTTCGGGCACCTTTCTGGTGGTGAAATTCAATTTCATGGAAGGAATACACTAGCAATTAAGTTTTATTTCAAATTAAGTTATTCAATGGGTAGTTTCTTTAACTTATTAGCTAATTTGTAGTATTCCCATAAATCATACAATTACACTTCGATAACGCACAAAAAAACCAAAACTAAAATATGGAGCAAATAAACTTGAATTACGCAAAAGCAGATGTAATATTAAAATCTCTTTCTGAAAATGAGATTAATGAAATTGCAGCATTGCTGAATGAAGACGATTCAGACCTGGAAAATTCAAAAAAGGTGGCAAATATATTGTTAAATGAAAAATTGGTTACTATTAGCAATAGCAAACCTTGTTTATTAAAATTAACTGATAAAGGAAAAAATCATTTAAACAAAGGAGGGTTTAAATTCAAAGGTCATTTTCTTCCAGAAAGCCCCAAATCATTTAAGGAGCACCTCGAAGAGTCCACAAATCTTTTAACTATTTTCGGAATCTTGAACGCTTTAATAATATTTACAAACCAATATAAAGATAATAATAAAGGATGGATTGAATTAATATCTGTGCCAATGTATTTGCTTTCTATGCTAGTTCTTTGGGAAATAATTCAACATAAAATAAAAGAAGTACAACGCAATTTTAAATTCGAGGCATTTAATTTTTACTTGGTTGCACTACCCTAGGAGTGGGAGCATTATTTTTCAATCAATATTCATCCCTAGTTTACATTGCAATCATGGTTTGCATTTTTTTCGGTTTATTTTTTGGTATTTCCATGCTCCTAATTCATATTCTCACCCATTTTATTAATAAAAAGAATGTTGGTTGGACGCTAAAACATGTCAAAAAAATAACTTTAGCATGTGCGGTGTTTTCAATGATTTGTACATTATTTATTTCTATGTTGGCTATCCCGTTTATTAAACAATTGATCAATTATTTTGATTGGAATAATTAACAATTACCAGCAGTATTAAAATGCCAATAAAATAGGGGTATGGACTACGATCATGAAAGAATAAATAATTTTTTTTTAATTGCCTTATGTATACCGCAGGTATACAAAAGGCCAAAAGTCAAAATTTTAAAGTCAACAAACTTTCGTTTGAAAAAGACTGATTGGTTGACAGATGCAGGTTATACAGAACCATAAAGAATTTTTCATTTTGCATTTTACATTTTGCATTCAAGATCGGGTGCAAAAAAAAACATCCACCTGGGTGAATGTTTTTAAATTTTAATTCTGTATTCTTTTAAGCATCCTTGCCATGGCAATGCTTGTATTTTTTTCCACTTCCACAAGGGCATGGTTCATTGCGACCAATTTTTGGTGCTACTTTAACCGGTTCTTGTTTCACCGCAACACCAGGTGATGAGGGATCATAATAATCTTTTTCATTGGCTGCATAATCATCACCTACCGCATCAATTTCTTCCTTATTGGCCCGCATATTACTCATGTCTGTCTTTTGCTGGCGGCCTTCTCTTAATTGCGCATCTTCCTGCTGAATAGGTATGGATGAATGACAAAGGAACGCAGTGATATCCCGGTTCACATTATTATCCATTTGCTTGAACATATTAAAAGCTTCCATTTTATAAATAACCAACGGATCTTTTTGTTCAAGATATGCTGTTTGAACACTTTGCTTCAAATCGTCCATGGAACGCAAATGCTCTTTCCAGGTATCATCAATCACCAAAAGAGTAATGGAACGTTCTAATGCATTTACCAGTTCTGCGCCTTCGGTTTCAATGGTTTTTTTGAGTGATGTTAAAACATTCACACCTTTGCGACCATCCGTAAAAGGAACAACTACATTTTCAATATGACTGCCTTGTTGCTTGCTGATATTTTTAAATACCGGTACAGCCTGCTGTTTCAAATTGTTTTTATGTTGCTGGTATTTTTCTGTTGCTTCATAATACAATTTGTCGATCAACGAATTGACATCCGTCTTTTTAAATTCTTCTTCGCTGATCTGTGTATCCATTCCAAAATTAACGATGCATGACATTTTGAAACCTTCGAAATCTTCCTGTTCACGAAAGCTTGCGATAACACCTTCGGCCATTACTATAAAAGCATTGTCAATATCCATCGCCAGCCTGTCACCAAATAATGCGTGGTTACGTTTGGTATAAATGGCCGTCCGCTGCTTATTCATTACATCATCATATTCAAGCAAACGTTTACGAATACCAAAGTTGTTTTCTTCTACTTTTTTCTGGGCACGTTCGATGCTCTTGGTGATCATACTGTGCTGGATCACTTCTCCTTCTTTATAACCCAACTTATCCATCAGCGATGCAATACGATCGCTTCCGAACATTCGCATCAGATCATCTTCCAATGAAACAAAAAATTGAGAAGAACCGGGATCACCCTGGCGTCCGGCACGACCACGCAACTGCCTGTCTACACGACGGCTTTCATGGCGTTCTGTACCAATAATGGCCAAACCACCAGCTTCTTTTACACCTGGTCCCAGTTTAATATCCGTTCCACGGCCCGCCATGTTTGTCGCAATGGTTATAGCGCCTGGCATACCCGCTTCTGCAACAACCTGCGCTTCACGGGAGTGTTGTTTTGCATTCAATACATTATGCGGAATCTTTTTTACCTGCAACATCTTGCTGAGTAATTCACTTACTTCAACCGATGTAGTACCCACCAATACCGGGCGACCAGCATTACGGAGGTTTTCAATTTCTTCAAAAACCGCTTTGTACTTTTCCCTTTTTGTTTTGTAAACAAGGTCCTGCGTATCTATTCTGATTACTGGAATATTGGTTGGTATAGTAACCACATCCAGTTTGTAAATGCTCCATAATTCACCTGCTTCCGTTTCGGCTGTACCCGTCATACCGGCCAGCTTATGATACATCCTGAAGAAATTCTGCAATGTAATAGTTGCATAGGTTTGTGTAGCCGCTTCAATCTTTACATTTTCCTTAGCTTCAATAGCCTGGTGCAATCCATCACTGTATCGCCGGCCTTCCATGATACGTCCTGTCTGTTCATCAACGATCTTAACGGCACCATCGATCACCACATATTCATCATCTTTTGCAAATAATGAATATGCTTTTAATAATTGTTGAACGGTATGGATACGATCTGCTTTGGAAGAGTAGTCATTTAATACCAATTCTTTTTGCTGAAGTTTTTCTTCATCACTTGCTGAACTTTTTTCAATTTCAGAAAGCCTTACACCAATATCCGGTAACACAAAAAACTCAGGGTCTTCACCACTTTTGGTGATCATGGATAAACCTTTGTCCGTTAATTCAACGGAGTTTGTTTTTTCATCAATATGAAAAAGCAACTCTTCATCCACAATATGCATTTGCCTTTGCTGATCGGAGAGGTAAAAATTTTCAGCCTTTTGCATTTTTACCTTGATGCCTGGTTCACTTAAATATTTAATTAACGGACCATATTTTGGCAAACCACGAAAGGCACGGAACAATTGTAAACCACCTTCTTTTGGATCATCTTTTCCTTCAGCGATATTTTTCTTTGCCTCGTTCATGGCATTGCGCACTATCTTTTCCTGCTCCTGGACCAGTTGCAGAACACGAGGTTTTAAAATATGGTATTGCTGATCATCTCCTTTTGGAACCGGACCTGAAATGATCAATGGTGTACGTGCATCATCTATCAATACACTATCCACTTCATCCACCATTGCATAATGATGCTTTCTTTGCACCATTTCTTCGGGTGAATGCACCATATTATCTCTTAAATAATCAAAACCAAATTCGTTATTTGTTCCGTAGGTAATATCAGCCTGGTATGCGCGGCGACGTTCTTCACTGTTTGGTTGATGTTTATCAATACAATCAACCCGAAGTCCAAGCCATTCAAAAATAGTTCCGTTCCATTCCTGGTCACGACGGGCCAGGTAATCGTTCACGGTAATGATGTGTACACCTTCACCGGCTAACGCATTGAGATAAGCAGGTAAGGTAGAAACAAGCGTTTTACCTTCACCTGTTGCCATTTCAGCAATCTTTCCCTGGTGTAAAACAATGCCACCAATCAACTGAACATCATAATGAACCATGTTCCAGGTAATGGTGCCACCACCTGCTGTCCATGTATTTTTGTAGGTTGCTTTATCCCCATCAATGGTGATATAATCTTTTTTTACGCTGAGATCACGGTCAAGGTCAGTTGCTTTTGAAGTAATCTCTGTATTTTCCTTAAACCTGCGGGCTGTTTCTTTGACTACCGCAAATGCCTCAGGCAAAATTTTGTTCAGGATCTCTTCAATCTGATCATCCCGCTTTTTCTTTAATTTATCAACCTGCTGGTAAAGAGCATCTCTGCCGTTTAAGTCGTTAAAGACAAGATTTTCTGCTTCCTGGTTTTTACTGACGATCTCTTTATCTGTATCTGCCAGGTAGTCTTTGATTCTTTGACGGAACTCCTGGGTTTTTGAACGTAAATCATCATTGGATAAAGACTGGTAACTCTCAAAGTATTTATTGATCTCCGAAACAAGGGGCCGGACGATCCTAACATCTTTCTCCGATTTGTTTCCACCAAACAATTTGGAAATAAAACTCATAAACTAAAATGTTTCAGAAAATATCTGTTTTGTTTGTATAAAAAGATTGTTTGTCAAATACGATGCTATAATTAATATTAGCCAATTTGACAGGAGGGCAAAGATAACATATTCAACATCAGCAAGGTGGATTGTGTCGGTTTCGAAGCAAAGAATTTGTGAAAAATAAACATATTGAAAGCTTTTAAAGAGGTGTCTTTTTATAACGTTCCTCCTCAAAATTGATTATAAAACCTTTAAAATTTCCGTACTTTAATGTTATGGACAAATGGCGTTATTTATACTTGCTTTTTATTTTGGTTGGAATTACAGCTTGCAAAAATGAAGACAATACCACTGCCGAAAAGCGAACGGATTCATTGTTTTTTGATTATTCTGTAACCGCCGAAGAAGGTCGCGAAATGGTTAGCTGCCTTTTCCGGTTTAGAGAAGATGGGCTGGATGGGGATCCGGTGGCTTTGAGCAAAACCGTTATGCTAACTTTTGATGGTTTGGAAATTGCCGCTGATAGTGCCAGGATGGCGGGTACTTTTTATGAGATAATGTTGCCTCTGAATCAATTTACGGGTGAACATACCGTATTATTCAGGGCACCGTCCGGTAGGGAATACACTGAAACCTTTTATTTTCAGCCTTTTTCATTAAAAAATGAATTACCTGCCACTATCAGTCGAAAAAACTTTAAGCTTGAACTGGATGGATTGGCAGATAATGACAGGGTTGCCATCATTATGACTGACACGGCTTTTTTAAGTAATGATCTAAACAGGCTTGATACCGTTCGAAAAGGAGTGCTTTCAATTCCCATGGAAAGATTATCTGAAGTGACCAATGGCCCTGTTGTACTGCAACTTCATAAAGAAGAAAGTAAAAAATTGAAGAATTCACCCCGCCAGGGAGGGCAATTGCTTATCAGCTATGGTTTGCAAAGGGAATTTATATTAACAGATTAGGGATTTAAATTTTAAAATCTATTTGAAATATTTAGCCATTTCAGCTACTTTTGCGGCCAATTTGGAAGCCTTTAATAGGCTGTCCGTGCAACAATCCAGCAAAAAACATCAAAATGGCAGGTCAGTTAAAAGAAGTTCGTAACCGGATAAAATCAGTTCAAAGTACACAGCAGATCACAAAGGCCATGAAAATGGTAAGTGCGGCTAAATTGAGAAGGGCCCAGGATGCGATTTTACAAATGCGTCCATATGCTAACAAGTTGCAGGAAATGTTGAGCAACATTATCAGTAGTGGCGAAGGAGAGGTGGGAATGAAATTAGCAGCTGAAAGACCCATTGAAAATGTTTTACTCATTGTAATTACTTCCGACCGCGGTTTGGCTGGTGCATTTAACGCCAACCTGATCAAAGCAGCCAAATCGGTTATTAATGAAAAGTATTCTACCCAATACAGTAAAGGGAAAGTAACCATCTGGAATATGGGTAAGAAAGGCTATGAACATTTTACCAAAAATAAATACACAACATCTGCAGATTATAAAGATATCTTCCTGAATCTCACTTTTGAAAATGTACAGGTTGCTTCCAAAGCTGCAATGAAGGCTTACGAGGAAAAGCAGTTTGATGTGGTGGAAATTGTTTACAGTGAATTTAAAAATGCCGCAACACAGCGATTTAAAGTGGAGCGTTTTCTGCCAATCCCTAAAGTAGAAAAGCAGGGAAATGTGCAGGCTGATTTCATTTTCGAGCCAGATCGTTCAGAACTGGTTGCCGAATTAATGCCAAAGATTTTAAATACACAATTATATAAAGCCGTCCTGGATTCCAATGCTTCAGAGCACGGAGCCAGGATGACGGCCATGGATAAGGCGAGTGAAAACGCTAATGAATTATTGCGTTCACTCAGAATTTCATACAACCGTGCCCGCCAGGCTGCCATCACTACAGAACTTACCGAGATCGTTAGCGGTGCCGCAGCTTTACAGGAAGGTTAAGGTTTTCCACATTGTGAGAAACTACATTTTGATGTAAAGGAAAAAAGAGGAAGCTTGCAACAGGTAGCCAGGAAATATGGCAGGCTTTAATCGTGAATTATGGAAATTACCAACCTTATACCTCATATTGAATCATTAATATTTGCCAGTGAAAAACCATTAACCAATCTTGAGATCACGGAACTGATCAACAATGCATTTGGTTTTATGGAAGAAAAGATTTTGTTAGACCAGGTAGAGGCAGCTATGGAAGGAATTGTTGAAAAATATGATTCCGAATTTTATCCCTTTGAAGTGAAAATGAGTGGAGGTGGATGGCAGTTCTTAACCAAGAAGGAGTTTCACAAAACCGTAGCGCAATTAAATGGTGAAAAGTTTTTGAAAAGACTTTCAGCGGCAGCTCTTGAAACCCTGGCGATCATTGCTTATAAACAACCGATTACAAAAGGGGAGATTGAAGCAATAAGAGGAGTCAACAGCGATTACACAGTTCAGAAATTATTAGAGAAAGAATTAATCATAATTAGTGGACGAAATGAGAAATTGCCGGGACATCCGTTAGTGTATTCCACTTCTAAGAATTTTATGGATTATTTTGGCATTAACAGTGCCGATGATCTGCCAAAAATTAAAGAAGTATTAGCGGAGCAAATGATTGAGCCCACTATTATAAATCATAGCGAAACTGAATTGGAAAACCCCATAGACCCCTCCCCCGATGAAGACGAGAAAACGTTAATGGCAGTATCCGAGGATGGCGAATTAATTGAAAACAATGATGAGCCGGACCAGGACTGATTTCATGAAAACTTTTTAAATTCTAATGCCATAGTTCAAAAAGAATTATGGCATTTTTTTAATTAATATCTTCGACCGATGTCAGAAAAATTAACCCACAAACAACTGATTGGCCTGGCCAACGAATTTGGAACCCCTTTGTATGTATATCATGCAGAAAAAATAAAAACGCAGTTTGAAATTTTACAACATGCATTTAAAAGTACCAATGCCCGATTCTTTTATGCCTGTAAAGCTTTAAGCAATATCAATATATTAAAATACATGCACCAATTGGGCGCAGGGTTAGATTGCGTCAGCATCAATGAAGTGAAACTCGGTTTGCGTGCAGGGTTTATACCTGAAAATATTTTGTTTACGCCCAACTCGGTTGATTTTTCAGAGATACAGGAAGCCAAAGAAATTGGTGTGAACCTGAATATTGATAACATTTCAATTCTTGAACAATTTGGTAACCGGTATGGAAGCAGTTACCCGATTTGTATACGCTTCAACCCACATATCATGGGTGGTGGTAATTATAAAATTTCGACCGGGCATATTGACAGTAAGTTTGGTATCAGTGTTCACCAAATGCGACATATTGAACGCATTGTAAAATCTACCAAGTTAAAAGTGAAAGGCATTCACATGCATACCGGTAGTGATATAAAGGACGTAAGTGTTTTTTTACAAGGACTGGAAGTGATGTTTGACCTGGCGAGGCATTTCCCGGATCTTTCATTCATTGATTTAGGAAGTGGATTTAAAGTGCCTTATGATCATGATGATGTTACAACCGATGTAGAATTATTGGGAAAAAAAGTGGGAGAGGCTTTTCATCAATACGAAAAAGAAACAGGAAATAAAATTGAAGTTTGGTTTGAACCGGGTAAATACCTGGTGAGCGAAGCTGGTTATTTTATTGTAAAAGCAAACGTAATCAAACAAACTACTGCAACTGTTTTTGTGGGTGTTAACAGTGGATTTAATCATTTGATACGCCCCATGTTTTACGAAGCCTACCACCATATTGAAAACATATCCAATCCAAAAGGTTCTGAAAGAATTTATACCGTGGTAGGGAATATTTGTGAAACAGACACCTTTGCATGGGATAGAAAATTAAATGAAGTAAAGGAGGGTGATTACCTCGTTTTTTATAATGCAGGTGCATACGGTTTCGAAATGTCATCAAATTATAATTCCCGGTTTAAGCCAGCCGAAGTTTTATTTAAAGATGGTAAGGCAATGCTAATCAGGAAAAGAGATGAATTTGAAGACCTGTTAAGAAACCAGGTGGAAGTAATATAATGTAATGAACTGGCTTCCTGTATATGTTTTAGTATAGATGTTTTGTAACCATCATGCCATTCAAATTTTAATGAATGAATTTACAATCTGGAGAAATTGAAAAAACTAACAGTAATGCACAAACTTTTTTCCGGATTATACATAACCCTATTAAATTCAGGCTTTTTTTATTAAAGAAGTTGCCCAGTGCATTTTTTTCCGGCGTGCGGGTTAAGCAGGCTGATGAAAATGCCTGTTTGGTGACGGTCCCATACAAATGGTTTTCAACCAATCCTTTCCGTTCTACTTATTTTGCTTGTTTAAGTATGGCTGCAGAAATGAGCACTGGCATACTTGCCATGGCGCATGTTTATGGACTCAATCCAAAAGTTTCCATGCTGGTTACAAAAGTGGAAGGTCGTTTTTTCAAAAAAGCCACCGGCAAAACTTTATTTACCTGTTCAGATGGAAAAAGAATAAAAGAAGTTATACAAACAGCTTATGCCACAGGAGATCCCCAACAAATTAGTGTGGACTCTATTGGTAAAAATATCGCAGGCGAAAAAGTTGCAGAATTTACCATAACCTGGTCGTTCAAGCGAAAATCATAAACCAGGCATGATCCTTTCATGCAGATTATGTAATTTACCCTGATATCATTTCACCAATTTCAATTTAATCATCATGAAATGAGCCATAAGCTATCGCATACCAACAAGGATGATTATTTGGCGAATTCCATATGACTAAAAAAATAAAAATAAAAATAAACATATGAAGATTGCTTTCCATGGTGCAGCCCGTTGCGTAACGGGGTCGAAGCACATCGTTACTTTAAAAAATGGTAAGAAGATCCTGCTGGATTGCGGATTGTTCCAGGGTATGGGTAAAGAAACAGATGCATTGAACCGGCATTTTGGATTTGATCCAACTTCCATTGATGTTATGGTTTTATCTCATGCGCATATTGATCACAGTGGTTTAATTCCAAAATTGGTTAAGGAAGGTTTTAAAGGAAAAATATTTTGCACTACTGCAACTAAGGCATTAACTACCATCCTGCTGGAAGATTCCGCAGGCATACAGGAAGATGAAGTGAAATACACGAACAAAAGACGGGCGTTAAAGGAGCAGCCATTTGTAAAACCGCTTTATACCCTGGAAGATGCACAACGGTCATTTGGCTTTTTTAAGCCCGTAGAGTATGGAGAGTGGGTTGAAATATTACCCGAAGTAGAATTATTGTATACGGATGCCGGGCATATTATCGGAAGTGCATGTGTGCATTTAAAGATCAATGACGGTGGCAAAATTCAAACGTTAACATTCAGTGGTGATGTTGGACGTTATCGCGATGTGATCCTGAAATCGCCACAGACATTTCCGCAGGCCGATTTTATTATCATGGAATCCACATATGGAAACAGCCTTCACGATCTGCACCTGACCACTCCTGATATTATTTTAAAATGGATTGAGAAAGCCTGTCTGGAGAAAAAGGGAAAACTCATCATGCCCGCTTTCAGTGTGGGAAGAACACAGGAAATTTTATTTGCACTCAACCAACTTGAACTGGAAAACCGGCTTCCGGAAATAACTTATTTTGTAGATAGTCCACTAAGTATTGAAGCCACGGAAATGATGAAGAGTTTTCCTGAAAATTTTAACCGGCATATTCAAAAGATTTTGTCGGTTGATGAAGATCCATTTCATTTTAAGGGTCTGAAATTTATCCGCAGTGTAGAGCAGTCCAAATTGTTGAATTTTTATGATGAACCTTGCGTGATCATTTCTGCCAGTGGGATGGCGGATGCTGGACGTGTAAAGCATCACATCAGGAATAATATTGAGAATAGTCGCAACACCATCTTAATGACCGGGTATTGTGAACCAGATTCACTGGGTGCAAGATTATTAAGTGGTGCAAAAGAAGTAGGTATTTTTGGTGTTCGTCACGAAGTGCATGCTGAAATTGGATCGATAAGAAGCATGAGTGCACACGGAGATTACGAGGATCTTTATCAATGGTTAGCCTGCCAGGATCACAAACAAGTTCAAAGAATGTTTTTAGTACATGGAGAATATGATGTGCAACAAGATTTTAAAGAACGATTAGTGAAAAAAGGGTTTACAGATATTGAAATCCCGGAACTGCATTATGAAACCGGACTAGGTTAAATTATAATGCTTAATATTCAATAACATATTCTCACATTAAATATATAAAATACGACAGGTATAATTTTCACAAACCCTTAGTAGACTAAGTACAATTATTGCTGCAATAATATCGTCTACAATAAAAAGGAGTGTATTATGAAACAAATGAAAGCAATCATTTTTGGCCTGTTTGCCATTTCCAGCCTGGTATTGGTTGGATGTGCGTCAACGGCTTACATTGAAAAAGATGAAAATACAGATTTTACGAAGTACCAAACTTTTTCCTGGATTAAAAAGGACTCACAAAATGTAAATGCATCTGCCATTGCTAACGAACGGGTACAGACAGCCGTAAACCAGGAGTTGTCAAAAAATGGGTGGCGATTGGTTGAAGAAAACCCGGATGTACTTTTAAGTTATGATGTCTTGGTAGAAAGAAATGTTAAACAGGAAACAGAACCTGTTTATACAAGACCTTATACGAGGGTTTATTATAATCCATATACCCGCAGGTATGGTACCATTTATTATCCTCCTCAATTCCTTGGATATGATAGTTATGAAACACCCGTCAGGGAAGGTACATTAACCGTTACAATGATTGAAGCAAAAACAGACAAAACGGTTTGGCAGGGCTGGACAACGACAGAAATACAGAGCGGAAGAATGATGAGCAAGGAGGTTGATGCAGGTGTCAGGTCCATATTCAGGAAGTTCGATATGGCAAAAAAATAATCATCTTTTTCAATTGTTATAATTCCCCGCCAGCCGGGGAATTTTTTATTTCAGCATTTATTAATCTTCGTACCCCCAAGTAATTATGGGGTGGTTGTTAGTTTTATCTTAAAAGAATTTCACCCTCAATAAATCTGCTTAAATTAAAGCGTGAAAAGATTTTTATTTCTCATTTTATTAATGACCATATTACAATACCTTTCCTATGCACAGGATTTAAGTGGTTTCTGGAAAGGAAATCTTGGCATACCCGGAAGCTGTTTTTCTGAAAATAATATTGAGATACAAATCAAAGCATCCGGCAATGAAGTTTTTGGAGATTCATATCATTACCAGGATATAGATTATTATGTAAAGAAAGATGTACGGGGTAACTATAATCAACAAACGAAAAATCTGATCATACAGGAAGGGGATGTTACCACTTTTAAAATCCCGGATCGTTGTATTGTTTGCATAAAAAAATATGACCTGACTTATTCTAAAGAAGGTAATATTGAAACACTGCGCGGTATATGGACGGGAAAAGTGATGGGTACTAACCATGACTGTGAGTCAGGATATATTATTCTTACCCGTACGAGTGAATCGGCATTTAAAGAAATTCCCGAGGTTTTGATCGATACCGGGGATCTCAGGTTAGATTTTTATGATAATGGAGAGATAGACGGGGATAGTATTACTGTTAGAGTTAATAAAAGGGTTGTGCTTTCTAACCAGTTATTAGGTCCTAAGCCTGTAACCATGATGTTAAGGATTGACCTGCAAAATACTTTCCAGGAAGTGGAGATGGTTGCAGAAAATGAAGGAAGCATCCCACCAAACACTGCATTATTAATCGTAACTGCGGGTGATAAAAGGTACCGGTTATTCTTAACCAGTACGGAAGAAAAAAGTGCCAGGGTCAGGTTTGTTTATAGCCCGGGTGTAAATCATAGTCTTAAATAGTGTTTATTTTTAAGTATTACGGGTTGACTTTACATTCAGTCAAACTTTCATTTATTACTGTTATAAAGTAAATGGTAAATAATAATCTACCGCTTATGGATGGCATTAAAAATGATTTTAAAAAATTTGACAAATTCTTTTGGCTCATTTTCCCTGAGCACCTATCTTTGCCGTCCTTTAACAGAACGGCCCGTTCGTCTAAGGGCTAGGACACCACCCTTTCACGGTGGTGATACGGGTTCGAATCCCGTACGGGCTACTAACAGCAAGGCTTTGATTAATTTCAAAGTCTTTTTTTATTAGTGCATATGTGTGAATAATATAAAGTCTTTCATACGTTGGCTTTAAAATAATACGCAATATTGTACCTTCGCACCGCATTTTAATTTTTAAATAATAAAAATCATGAGCACAGTAAAAGTTGCTATTAATGGCTTTGGAAGAATTGGCCGGTTAGTTTATCGGCAGATATATAAAATGGAAGGTATTGATGTTGTCGCAGTCAATGACCTGACCAGTCCGGAAGTATTGGCTCACTTGCTAAAATATGATAGTGCACAAGGACGTTTTGACGCGGATGTAAAGTCTGGTGATAAATCGATTACGGTTGATGGAGATGTTATAAATATTTATGCTCAAAAAGATCCTGCTCAAATTCCGTGGAAGGATCATGAAGTTGATGTGGTTTTAGAATGTACCGGATTCTTTGCGGATAAAGACAAAGCTTCAGCACATATAAAAGCAGGCGCAAAAAAAGTAGTTATATCTGCACCGGCAACAGGTGATCTGAAAACAATTGTTTTTAATGTGAACCACGAGATCCTGGATGGCAGTGAAACGGTTATCAGTTGCGCTTCCTGTACTACTAACTGCCTGGCGCCTATGGCCCAGGTGTTAGAAGAAAAATATAATATCCTTGCCGGGTTAATGACTACCGTTCATGCTTATACGAATGATCAGAATACCCAGGATGCTCCTCATGCAAAAGGTGACTTACGCAGAGCACGTGCTGCAGCACAAAATATCGTTCCTAATAGTACAGGTGCTGCAAAAGCAATTGGTTTGGTATTGCCAAGTCTGAAAGGTAAACTGGATGGTACCGCACAACGTGTTCCTACTTTAACAGGATCATTAACTGAGTTAACAGTTACTTTAGGGAAAAAAGTTACTGTAGATGAAATAAATGCTGCCATGAAAGCGGCTTCCAATGAAAGCTTCGGATATACAGAAGACGAAATCGTTAGCAGCGATATTATAGGTATACATTTCGGATCTTTATTTGATGGCACACAAACAAAAGTTTTGACGGTAGGGGATACTCAATTGGTAAGAACGGTTAGCTGGTACGATAATGAAATGAGTTATGTATCCCAGTTGGTGCGTACTGTTAAGTATTTTGCGGAAATGATGAATAAATAAGCTTTTCAATAAGAATTTAAATGCCCCGTTATCCGGGGCATTTTTGTTTATATTAAATTTGACCATATTAAAATAATTTTTATGAGCCAGTTTTCAGATTTTAATTTCAAAGGTCGCAAAGCATTGATCCGTGTAGATTTTAATGTACCGCTGGATGATCAATATACCATCACAGATGATACCCGTATGACAGCTGCTTTGCCAACTATAAAAAAAGTAATCGGCGATGGAGGAAGCGTAATACTTATGTCGCACCTTGGTCGGCCTAAAAATGGTCCTTCAGAGAAATATTCCTTAAAACACCTGGTTAATCATTTAACCAAATTAACCGGAATGCCGGTAATATTTGTTGAAGATTGTATTGGAGAATCAGCCAAACAAAAAGCTTCTGCATTAAAACCAGGTGAAATTTTATTACTTGAAAACCTTCGCTTTTATAAAGAAGAAGAAAAAGGTGATGAAGATTTTGCAAAAAAATTAGCGTTGCTGGGCGATGTATATGTGAATGATGCTTTTGGTACGGCACACCGTGCACATGCATCAACTGCAATTATTGCTAAATTTTTTGAAAAAGGAGAAAAGATGTTCGGCATGTTAATGGAAAGAGAAATAACCAGCGCTGAAAAAATTCTCAAAAATTCAGACAAACCATTTACAGCAATTATTGGCGGTGCTAAAGTATCTGACAAAATTTTAATCATCGAAAACCTGTTGGATAATGCCACCGATATAATTATTGGAGGTGGTATGGCTTATACCTTCTTTAAAGCGCAGGGTGGACAAATAGGAAAATCTCTTTGTGAAGAAAACAGGCTTGATACAGCACTCGATTTATTAAAAAAGGCTGACGAAAAAGGCGTACGGATTCATTTGCCACCAGATTCAATCATCGCTGAAAAGTTTTCCGAAGACGTGGACGTATCTTCATCACTTAGTAATAATATTCCCGATGGATGCATGGGACTTGATATTGGAGCCCAGGCTTGCGATATTTTTAGAAAAGTTATCCTGGATTCTAAAACAATTTTATGGAACGGCCCAATGGGCGTTTTTGAAATGAAAAAATTTCAACATGGAACCAAAGCCATTGCTGAAGCTGTAGCTGCTGCCACGGAAGCCGGCGCTTATTCATTAGTGGGTGGGGGCGATAGTGTTTCTGCCGTAAATCAATTTGGATTTGCCGATAAAATAAGTCATGTTTCAACAGGTGGTGGTGCCATGCTTGAATATTTTGAAGGAAAATCACTTCCCGGCATTGAAGCAATCACACGTTAGAGATATTTAGATAAAAAAAGTTTGAAACTTCACCATGCATCTTTTTCTATAATGGATTAGTAAAAGCACTAAATTTAGAAAAATATTAAAACAAAAAATATGAAAGGTCGTAATACATTATTGCTTGTTGTTTTGGGTATACTTGTTCTGCTTGTTTTTATGGGCTGCGGCCAGTACAATACATTGGTACAACAGGATGAAAACGTAAAGAAAGTATGGAACAATGTTCAATCTCAATACCAGCGCCGTGCTGATCTGATTCCCAACCTGGTTAATACAGTTAAAGGAGAAGCAAATTTTGAAAGAGGAACTTTGAATGATGTAATCAATGCAAGGGCCAAAGCCACTTCCATGCAGATCAATCCTGATAACCTTACACCGGAGAATATTGAAAGATTTCAGGCAGCGCAAGGAGAACTGTCCGGAGCTTTAAGTCGTTTGTTAGTGACCGTGGAGCGTTATCCTACATTAAGAGCCAATGACGCCTTTCGTAATTTACAAACCCAGTTAGAAGGCACAGAAAACAGGATAGCAGTTGCTCGAAATGATTTTAATGCAGCTGTTCAAACATATAATACCCAGGTAAGAAAATTTCCAACCGTCCTGATTGCAGGCATTATGGGATTTGAAAGAAAAGAAGGATTTACTGCAGATCCAGGTTCACAAAATGCACCTACAGTTGATTTTGGTGACCAGGCCGCACCACCCGTAAACTTAGATACAGCTAAATAATATGGGATTTTCATTTTTTCCATGGAAAAAGAAAAGGCATTTCTTCACTGAAGAAGAACAGGCATTGATTACCGAAGCAATCCGGAATGCTGAACGTCAAACCAGTGGTGAGGTAAGGGTTTTTGTTGAAAGTCGTTGTTCATATGTAAATGCAGTGGACAGGGCGGCTGAGTTGTTTTATAAATTGGAGATGGATGAAACAGAGGAACGTAATGCCGTTTTAATTTACCTCGCTATGGATGATCATCAATTAGCGGTTTTCGGTGATGAAGGGATTCATCAAAAAGTAGGTACAGGTTTTTGGAATGATGAAGTAAAACAAATGATCAGCGCTTTTAACAAACATGACTATGCTTTGGGATTAAAGCAATGTATTGCCGGTGTTGGTAATGCACTTTACATCCACTTTCCATACGATCATAAAACAGATAAAAATGAATTACCTGATCAAATTTTATTCGGCAGGTAATGCTGTTTCCACAATGAAAAAAACAGGTCTATTTTTTATATTTATTCTCACAGCATCTGTGGTCATAGCACAGATGCCGGTTCCTAAGAAACCAAGCCCCCCTCGTTTAGTTAATGATTTTACCCAAACACTAACTCCCGAACAGGTTGAAGCTTTGGAAAGTAAACTGGTGGCTTATGATGACAGTACTTCAAACCAGGTTGCTGTGGTAATTATTCCATCAACCAATGATTACCCTATAGAAGATCTGGCTTTGGGAATTTTAAGAGATTGGCAGGTTGGTACGGCTCAAAATAATAACGGTCTTGTTTTACTGGTTGCGAAAAATGATCGCGATTTATGGATAGCCACTGGATACGGTTTGGAAGGTGCCATACCTGATATCACAGCTAAAAACATTATTGAAAATACGATTCTGCCCCAGTTCAGGGAAGATAATTATTATGCAGGAATCGATCATGGCATCAATGATATAATGAGAGCGGCAGCAGGTGAATACCAGGGCACTGGTCCCAAACGTACAAAAGAAAAAGGGATCGGCCTGGGAAGAATCATTTTCATATTGATCATCTTATTTTTTGTTTTAGGTGGACTCGGTGGAAGAGGTGGAAAAGGTGGCCGGGGTGGTGGAATGGCCTCGCGAAAAGGTTATCGTGAATTTGCAGGTTGGTGGTTATTGGGCAATTTGATGGGTGGTATGTCTGGTAGGGGTGGCGGAGGATGGTCTGGCGGTGGTGGTGGCGGATTTGGTGGTGGCGGATTCGGAGGCTTTGGTGGTGGAAGTGGCGGTGGCGGCGGTGCCGGCGGAAGTTGGTAGCATAAAATTTTTAAAGCGGCAATAGCCGCTTTTTTTGTAGTCTACTTTTCGGTTATTCTACACAGTTATAAATTAACATCCCTCAATACTGTATGGCAGGCATTTAAAAATGAAGTAATTTTGAATCATAAGCAATTATTACAATGACCAGGTTCTGTACACTATTAATATTATTCTTTTCTGTATCACAATTAAGTGCCCAACAACGTTTTTATATTTTTATTCAAACAGAAAACCCGGGCACTTTTTATATTAAGAAAGACAATAAAGTTCAAAACGCATCTCCTGGAGGATACCTGATTGTTTCAAACCTGCCTGATGGTAAGCATGAATTTTCAATTGGGTTTTCGAACAGTACGCTGCCTGAACAACATTTTTCAATTGATTTAAAAGGTAAAGACAGGTCATACCTGTTAAAGAATTTCGACAGTAAAGGATGGGGGCTTTTTGATTTGCAGGATTTATCAATTTCACATGCAGTTAAATCAGAACCCGGTTTTAAACTAAAGCCAACTGAGGAAGTTTCTCCATTTACTAATGTATTGGTGCAGGCCTCAGGAGATTCTACACTTAAATATACTGCAGTGGTTTCCACAAAAGCAATTCCTGGTGTAACCCAAAAGGCAGAGCAGGGTAACGTCAATAAACCTTTGGAAACAATTAATCAACAATCAAATTCTTCAATTGATTCTAATAAACCTGTTCAGGAATCAACAGCAGGGTTGGATGGAACAATAAATAATGAAACTCAAAAATCACCGCCAGTTGTTACAAGCCAGGAAGATCAAAAGAACGTATTGAAACAACAAGTAAATAATAGCCTTTCAGCAGACTCTTTGCAAAAAGAGGATCAGTCAAATGACAAAATAATTTCAAAAGAAGAATCAGCTAAAAATATCCAGTCTAATAATGAGTATCAACATTCTAAAGTATTAAAAGTTTCTGAAGGTTCTACAACTCAAGGACTGGGGATCGTTTACCGGGACATTTCTCCTGATGGAAAAGAAGATACAGTAAGAATAATAATCGGTGATCTAGAAGAAAAGAAGGTACAGACTGTTGCCAGGCAGGCTACACCTTCAAAAGAAATAAAATTCCTGGACATAAGCACCGCAAAAGATACTTCAGTATCCATTAAAACAGAATCTTTGAAAGTCAGGCAGGATGAGAAAGCTGCTAAATCAATTGAAACTGACAAAAAACCGTTAGTGAATAATTGTTTGGATCAGTTATCAGATAAAGATTTAGCAAGACTTCGAAGCAAAATGGCACTGGCTGTAACAGATGAAACTATGATAACCGAGGCACAATATGTTTTTGAAAAGAAATGTATGACCTCGAGCCAGGTCAAGAGACTAAGTGAATTGTTCGTAACCAATGCGGGTAAATACAGTTTTTTTAAAGCTGTATATCCTTTCGTATCAGATAAGCAATATTTCTACACTTTACGTAGTGAATTAACAGATGATCATTATAATAGTCGTTTCGTGGATATCATGCAGTCCCGGTAGGTTAATTATCTTCAACCAAAAAATTCATGAGTCGGTACTTTCTGGAACTAGCATATAAAGGAGCTGGGTTTAGCGGTTTCCAGGTTCAGCACAATGCAGTTACCATTCAATCAGAAGTAGAAGAGGCTTTTAGAATTCTTCAAAAAGAAAAGGTGATTTTAACCGGGTCATCCCGCACCGATGCAGGAGTCCACGCTTTACAGAACTATTTCCATTTTGATTTTGAGGGTGAATTGAACAAGCAGTTTGTATATAAAATGAATGCTATTCTTCCACCATCTATAGTAATAAAGAATTTAATAAAGGTACATCCTGAGGCACATTGCAGATTCGATGCCATAAGCAGGGAGTATGATTACTATATATACAGGTTTAAAAATCCCTTTATTAATGACGTTTCCTATTATTATCCATATAAATTATCTGTTGAACTTTTGAACCAGGCAGCTAGTATAGTCAAAGAGTATTCAGATTTTACTTCTTTTTCAAAAAGGAATACGCAGGTAAAATCATTTCAATGCAAGATTGAATCAAGCGAATGGGTCAAAAGGGATGATCAGTTAATATATAAGGTCTCGGCAAATCGTTTTTTAAGGGGGATGGTCAGGGCCTTAACAGCCACCATGTTGAAGGTTGGACGCCAAAAAATGGAATTAGAAGAATTCAGGTCTGTTATTGAGATGAAAGATTGTACCATGGCGAGTTTCGCGGTTCCTGCACATGGTTTGTTTCTCAGCAGGGTCCATTTTCCGGGAGATTATTTCCAAACTGGTTAAAAAAAATTATACAAAGCAAACCTTCTCTGCATCTGCATTTGAGCAGTTAACAGCCAGATTTATTCAAAATTTATTTGGCAGGAATTATTGGCGGCTTATCTTTGCAACCCGCTTTGAAAAAAGCAAGTTCTCTGAAACAAAATGAAGGCTCTAATAAGTTGACTTTTAAGAATTTACAAAGGATTTGTCCAGGAAAAAAAGTTTACAAAAAACAAAATAAAACTTGGCTGTAAATTCGAATCACCTTATCTTTGCAATCCGCTTTTAAAAACGGCGGAAGTTCTTCAAAAAATAAAGCAATTAAGTGCTAAGTTTTTCAAAATAAAAAAAGAAAAATTTGGTAGATAATAAAAAGACTTTACCTTTGCACTCCCGTTCAAAAAACGGGTATCAAAAAAAGTCAAAAGATCTTTGAAAGTTAGGAAACAACAGCACTAAATCTTAGGATTTAGATTAAGGTAAGTTCAAGCGAAAACAATTCGATTTGACACAATTAATTTGAGAAAATTAAGAATGTCAGTATCAAACTTCATTTACAATGGAGAGTTTGATCCTGGCTCAGGATGAACGCTAGCGGCAGGCTTAATACATGCAAGTCGTGGGGCAGCATGACTGTAGCAATACAGTTGATGGCGACCGGCAAACGGGTGCGGAACACGTACGCAACCTACCCAAAACTGGGGAATAGCCCGGGGAAACCCGGATTAATACCTCGTAACATAATGAAGTGGCATCACTTTATTATTATAGCTCCGGCGGTTTTGGATGGGCGTGCGCCTGATTAGGTAGTTGGCGGGGTAACGGCCCACCAAGCCTTCGATCAGTAACTGGTGTGAGAGCACGACCAGTCACACGGGCACTGAGACACGGGCCCGACTCCTACGGGAGGCAGCAGTAAGGAATATTGGTCAATGGACGCAAGTCTGAACCAGCCATGCCG
>JAKFER010000190.1:0-1660 GCA_036675565.1 Chitinophagaceae bacterium | reverse complement strand
AGTAAGACCGGTGAATATTCCTGATGATGTACCAGTTGTATTGATAGTAGCCCCTGCAATCACATAACTGTAGGGAGTTGTACCACCAGTTGAAACAGCTGTCATGGTTCCCGTTGTTCCGCCGTTGCATAATACATTGGTTGCTGAACTTGTTGCAGCTAATTCAGCAGCAGGTTGAGTGATTGTAACATCAGTATTAGCAGTACAACCGTTGGCATCAGTTACTATAACCGTATATGTTCCGGGTGCGAGGCCGGTTGCTGTTGCGCCTGTTTGCACGGGCAATGTATTCCAGCTATAACTATATGGCCCAGTGCTTCCGCCGCCAATGGCCGTAGCTGTACCATTTGCTGCTCCCAAACAGGTAATATTTGTTGGAGAATTAATAGTGGCAGTTGGCAAAGCATTAACTGTCCAGGATTGAGTAACATACTCTCCAAAATTACATCCTGCTACACCTGAAGCCTCTCTTCTTGTTCTTACTTCAACCGTTCCAGTAATACCCGACGTTGAAATAAGAGACCCTGCGACATAAGTATTCCAGGCTCCCCCATTAATGCTAACCTGATAAACATCTGTATATAGCCCTGCTTGTCCCACACCGCCGGAAAAAGTTGCTGCCAAACTCGTTCCTGAACAAACAGATGAAGAACCTGGGGACGGGGTTATCGTTTGAGAAACTAAATCCGGGTAAACAGTAATTGTTTTTGTGCCTGAATATTCTTCATTGCCACAACCGTCGACCACTTTTCTTCTGATACAAAATGTTCCTTGGGACAAAAAATTAGGTGGAGTAAAAGACGTCGTATTAGAGGAAGGGAAATCAAGCCAGCTACCACTGCAATCGTTTTGAATTTGCCATGTGTAAGTATAATTTCCATCGCCTCCAGACGCTGGCTCTTGTGGTGAATTCGTTCCTCCAATTACAGATGTTCCATCTACACAATAAAAAGTAGAATTGGTATTAATAATGCCAGGATTAAGAGTGCCATATACGGTGAATGAAACTGGGGCAGAAGTGCCCCCATTATTAGGAGCAATCCCCATATATGTTGCTGTTAATGTTTGAGAACCGGCCGGAAGGGCGGTAACATTGACGCTGACTACACCTCCTGCTAATGTGCCGGTGCCAACAAAATTGCCATTAGAATAAAAATTTACAGTTCCGGTAGGTTGAATTGATCCCGTAGTTGTAACGGTTGCTGTTAATTGGACATTTGCATTAAGACAAGCAGAGCCTGCCGGAGTAGTAGTTAAAGTAGTAGTCGTGGCATCCTGTGCATATACTTGAGAAAGAATTCCAAAAAATAACAATAAAACCGCAGAAAATATCCGCGCCGAAAGAGTAAAGAATGAGCGTTTCTTTTTTACTCTTGTAGATAAAGCAGTAGTAATATTTTGAACGGTGGAGTTCATTTATTGATTATAAACCGTGATCTGGTTATAAAATTTTCATGAGGTTTTCTGGATTGTTCTTCAGATAGGGGATACTATATTCTTCCGTTCACAAAATGATTTGGAACAATCACTGACACCCGTTTTTTAAAAGGAATAAAAAGCAAAAACAAGTGGCAAACCAGGAAATTACCTGGCGATTGCATCAATTATAATAATGAAATATGTTTTTGCCGTAAAGAGAAGCCTGTAGTGTAGAAATGAA
>JAKFER010000114.1:0-1665 GCA_036675565.1 Chitinophagaceae bacterium | reverse complement strand
GATAATAATGCTGCGGGTATAAAGTTGGCTGTATTTCCTAACCCGGCAACTGAATTCATTACTATTGTCAGTAGCAAGAGGCAGGAAGTTGTCATCACAAATACTGCAGGCCAAACCATTAAGCACCTGCTTTTGATCAATGGTAGCCAGGCTATAAACATCGGTTCATACGTCCCGGGAGTTTATTTTATTAAAAGCGACGAGGAAGTTATAAAATTTATTAAGAAATAACTTTTCTTCCTGAAACAAAATAAATATAAAGTTGAATCTCTCACCTGTAATTTAGTCGGGAGAGCAATTTTTTCGAACGAGGTTGCCGGACGTTTTTTTTCGGTAAGACCGATTAATAATTCCGCGGTTATTTTACGTATTCAAAAATTTTTAAAGGTTCGTGTCAGGCGAATTAAAATAATCAGTTTAAAGCTTTATAAGTTCAACCCATAATAGCATCCCCATATATTCAACAGGGCATAAAAGCGTATATTTGGAAAGCATGAAACAATGGCTACAAAAAATATTGGTTTCTCTTGCCATGTTACTGGTTTTGGGACACAATGTTTTTCCCCATCACCACCATGATGAGGAAATAGCTATTGAGCAACATCGTCATCATGATGACGATCATGATGACGACCATCACCACAGCTTGTTTTCTTTCGGGCAAATGGATGAGATTTTCATTCCTGGCAAAATACAATGCAATTTTCATTGCGATTATACTCCTTTCATTTTTACAATTGCTGGTAATGAACTTAATTTTGAACTAACCCTTTTTTATAAAAAACCTGAATATAGTTTTTGTAAAGAATTCCCTCCACCCGGCAGTTATCTCCATACATATTCTCTAAGAGGTCCTCCTTTTGCTTAATCCATTGTTGTAGCTGAATGATCATATCATTTGGCTTTTAGTGCTTTTTGCAAAGCACTATTATGCTTATTTCTATCTATCAATTTATCCCATAGCAATGAACAAATTATTCATAGGCTGCCTGGCAGTCGGGCTGTTGGTTAGCTGCAAAGGCAATCACACACATGACACAGAAAAAGATCCAGGTTTAAAACCACTTGCCTATACTTTATACACTGACAAAACAGAACTGTTTGTAGAATTTAAACCCTTAGTAGTTGGTGAAGAAAGCCGCTTTGCCGCACACTTTACAGCCTTGGGAGAATTCTTTAAAGCAGTTACTGAAGGTTCTGTTACACTCAGTTTAACCGGAACGGCAGGTAATCAAAGTATCACGGCCGATACTCCTTCTAACCCCGGTATTTTTCGCCTCGCGCTTAAACCTGAAAAAGCAGGGTTATTCAAACTGGTATTTGATCTTAAGACGCCTGCTTATACTGATCAGATTGTTATTAATAGTATAACAGTTTACCCGGATGAAAAGAGAGCCATTGCCGCACAACCGAAGGAAGCAGGTGGCGGTGACATTTCCTACCTCAAAGAACAGGCATGGAAAGTGGAGTTTGCGAACGCCCCAGTAATGAAAGAAACGATGTTTGATGTAATAAAGGTCACGGGTGAAATTCTTTCTGCTCCCGGTGATGAAGTAACCATTGCTGCCAAATCAAATGGCATTGTAAAGTTTGCCGGTAATAACAATGTCACAGGCTCAACTATCCGTGCAGGACAAACTATGTTCAATGTTACCGGTGGCGAAA
>JAKFER010000096.1:0-12084 GCA_036675565.1 Chitinophagaceae bacterium | reverse complement strand
GGTTAAAATGGCTATAATGAATATGAAGTTTAGTGTTTATTGAAAATTTAAGGGACCTGCTTGGGTGATGTACAACAATCGCCGATTTGAATACATTAATGATTACCCGCTGGAAAACCGGCACTTTTGTTCCTTTTACAGCTAATACACAGGAAGAAGCTTTGCAGATTATCCTGCAGGAAAGAAGAAAGCTATTACTAGGCAGAAATTTAAGGTGGACCGATTTATGCAGGCTAAATCTTGATCTCCGGTTTGCCGTAACGCTAACAAGGAATGTTAAGGGTCAGCAGTATACATTGCCTCCCAATGATCCCAGGTACACTATGTATATTCCGAATGCTGAAGTTTTAGTTAATCAATTGGTTGAACAGAATCAGCGGTAAGTAACAAACGCAGGAAAAAAACGTCCCGTCTTTTCAGTTTCATTAATCATTGGTTAGCTGTTGGATGAGGGCGTTTTTTATATTACACATAGTTGTTGGTAACAGGATGAAATTTTATAAAGTCAATAGCGGTTTATTTCCAATGATCAAACAAAAAGGATGAGGATAGCCGGAGTGCAATGGGATAATAGCAAAGAAGTTTTATGAAATATTGAAAAGCAAAACAAGGTTTGTGTAAAAGCGATATTAACTTAATAAAAATAAATTATTATAGATGAAATTTGATGAAAGATTTGCCAGCCGTATTCGCAAACGACCATTCGGTTTATCAGCAGTGAAAGAAAAGAAAATGATGGGTGGGTTAACATTTATGGTAAATGATAAAATGTGTGTTGGAGTTTCTAAAGATGAAATGATGTGCCGAATTGATACGACCCATAGAACAAACATTGCTTAAGAAAAAAGGCTGCCATAATATGGAATTTACCAGGCGTCCCATGAATGGTTGTATATTGGTAGAACAGTCAGCAATGAAAACAGAAGAAGAATTTAACTACTGGATAAACTGCTGTCTTGATTTTAATAAATTTGCAAAATCCTCAAAGAAGAAAAAATGACTTCTGAAGGTTATGAGAATCACGAAATCGGTAATTTTTATTCCGACCATACGGCGAGTTCATAACCATCGGGATCAGTAAAATGAAATCGCTTGCCACCAGGAAAAGTAAATATATCTTTTGTGATTATACCGCCGGCCTTTTCAACCTTGTGCTTAGTTGTATCAATATCATCAGAATAAAGAATTACTAAAACAGATCCCTTAACCGGTTCACCTGTTGTAAATCCACCATCAACAAAGTCTCCTTCAAATGCGGTGTAACCAGGTCCGTAATCAGTGAATTTCCAACCGAAACAGGTTGAATAAAACGCCCTGGCAAGTTGTATATCTTTTGAAAGAAATTCAATGTATTGTACCTGCTCATGTCTTAATTTTTTTGCTGTTTCTGTATTGGTCATCATGTAGAATTAAAATGATAATGGTTGAAGAATCAGCAAAACTAATCATCTTAAACTTGTATACAAGGATTGTTGAGTTGATTAGAGGTTTAATCGTTTAGCTAAACAACTCAAAACCTAAACAACTAAACCTTTCTAATAACAGGCCCTAAACTTTAAACATTAAACTTGTAATCTTGCCCAATACCGATGATATCGTGGAATTTGTCACCCTGAGCTAACCAAATTGGCACTAACTTTTACCTGGCATACCGTGTTTACACGCAAATTTTTTTAATAGGTTTGTAATGAAAGTTTAATCCGGATGGAAAGGTTTCTAGCCGCTGATCCGAAGCCAGGCATGAGGAAAATGGGGTAGGAGGTAGAGCACTAGGGTTGGATGTAGACTCTTGGAAGTAACGGATACGGGTATATGAAGAGTTTGAAATAGTTAATAAATATTGAAACAATCATTCAAATCTAGCCCGTGTTAAACTATCCTTATACAATTTATAATGATGGAAAGAATTATCAGATACTCATATTCATTAGCCAATCTTTACTGATGTCATCGTTAATGAACCACCTACTGCTTTATCATTGAAAAATGAAACATCGTCTTTGCTGCTCTTTAATCCTAAAGTGTACATCAACGGCAAGTAATGCTCCGGTGTAGGAATAGCAAGCATTGCTTCTTTTCCTAAACTGCTGTAATTGATTAATGGCTTATGGTCCCCAGACTGTATCAGTTCTTTAAACTTATTATTCATTTGTATCGTCCAGTCATAAGCATATTCGGAGTCGTTCAGCCGGTCCCAGGCCACCATCCTTAGGTTGTGAACCATGTTGCCACTGCCAATAATCAGAACACCTTTCTTTCTCAATGCATTCAACTCTTTTGCTAAATCATAATGATATTGCGGTCCTTTCATATAATCAATGCTTAACTGCAACACTGGTATGTTCGCTTCGGGATACATGTGCCTTATGATTGTCCATGCACCATGGTCTAAACCCCAATCGTGGTCAAATTCAACATCTGCTGAATGAAGCAGCTCTGCAGTTTCTTTTGCCAATACCGGATTGCCTGGTGCAGGATATTGTACATCGAAAAGCTCCTGAGGAAAACCTCCAAAGTCATGAATGGTCTTTGGAAAGTCCATTGCGGTGATTTTTGTTCCTTTCGTGAACCAGTGAGCTGATACCACCAACACAGCCTTAGGTGTTGGGATTTCTTTTGCCATCTGTGACCACCTGCGGCTAAACGCTGTATCTTCTATACCATTCATTGGTGAACCGTGACCGATGAATAAAACAGGCATCACCTGCTCCTGTTCTCCTAAGCCACTTGTAAAATTTTTGAATGCTGATAAAGTTGTCATACCTAATACTCCTGTTGCTATTGTTTTAATAAAATTCCTTCTCATAATCTAGTTAGCTTTTTATTTTCCACAATGAGCCAGCTTCTGACAAAATCCGTTGTACCTTATTCTGTTCCTCAAACCTATGAAGGATGGTTTCAGCTTCTTCTAATTCTATATCATAGAATACAGCAAACTCTTTTAAAGTAACAGTATTAAACCCTTCAAAAATGGTTTCAAATGAAGTTGGTGTCTTTTTAGAAACCTCACCTGGCAGCAACTTTAATAATGCTTGTTCATAAACATGGTAAGGTTTACTTCCATACACTTTGAAACGATTGTCTTCTCCATCAATAAAATAAATGGTCGGAAATCCTCTTACGCCCCAGGCTTTTGCTATTGAAAGATCTTCTTCAAATAATGCCGGTGCTTTTTGTTCATAATCCCTCTCAAATTGTGAGGTATCCATACCTGCATCTTCCACAGCTTGCCTGAGGTGTTTGAGCCTCGTGATATTTTTCTTTTCCAGGAAAACCATCTCTTTTATGCGTCGGAGAAATATCGCAGACTTATCCTTATCCTGCAATTGTGCTGCTTTAAAAGCAATTGATGGTGGATAAGATGAATGTATTGGATCTGTATTCCAAACTTCACCATTAATAGGCATTTGGTAATAAGCACCTGCCTCTTCCCAATGCTTTGCAACACTCTCCGGACCGTTTACATCACTGCCCCCATATTCACTCCAACTTTTTAATAGTCCGCCCATGCGATATTCAATGTCAAACTGATCGCCATATTCCTGTTTTAGTTTTCGCAACTGTGGCTCAATACCCCAGCAGGAAGAGCAGATGGGATCAGTGAAGTATAATAGCTTCACTGGTTTTTTCTGACCTTTTTCTTTGGTTTGATCCCCAGGTTGGGTTATTTCACAAATGCCTGTTTCTATATCACAATTCATCTCTGTATTGATAGTCTTTTGCATGATCTAATGTTTTATTTTACAAATTCATAGTTCATTTTTTATGAACTGATGGCGTCCTGGTGACGCAAATATTTTTTTGCAGCCTGCGCCATGGTTACAATTGCAGCCCCCATCATGATGACATCTTTAATCACTAATCTGCCCGCAGCACTTAAATAAGGAAAGCCAAATTCGCTATCACCCAATGGCTGTACCCAGGTTTCAGGAGTGGATATCAGGAAGGACAAAGTGACCAGAGACATAAGAAAGGCCAGAAAGCTTCCTACAGCCGAAGCTGCCGGAAAGATCGGGTACAATGCAATGAGCAATCCGATCAGCACAATCACAGTGCCTAAACCATATGAAAACAAATAGGTATAATTATCCTGGTGCCAGGCTATATTTTCCGGTTTATACGCTCCTTCTTTATTCATGTACTTTTTGTATTCCGGCGCATCATACTTATAAAAAAAATTCATCGTTGGACTGTTGGCTACAAATGGAACTATGCCCACTGCTTCATAACGAAAAGCCTTTAAACCACCAATCCATACTAACACGACCACTAATCCTATACGAGCCAGGTGAATGCCAGCAAGGTGTAATGAAGCAGCATACCTAAAAAATTTCTTCATAATGATCCGGCTTTAAGTATTTAATTGCAGCCTGTTTAGTAGGCTGCTGTAAAACGTTGCTGAATATGTTTAGGACGCTCCAATTCATCTACAATGGCAACAGCCACGTCTTCAACAGATATATAACTTCTGTTATTGGCATCAAATACGGGGCTTTCTAATCCTGTTCTATAGGTGCCTTTCCTGGTGCCTGATGTACCAGGGTGCATTTCCACTGCGGGACTTAGAAAAGTCCAGTCCAATTCTTTTTCCTGTTTGATGATATCGAGATAATCTCTCGCCGCCAGGGCACCGGGCTTCCAATCTGGTGGGAAACCTTCTGTATCCACAATTTGCTGTCCGGGAGAAAGGAACAAACTTCCTGCACCGCCAACGACAATGAACCGCTTTACTCCAGCATTTTTTACAGCACCCTGGATAGCATGCGAACCTTTTAGAAAATCCGAATAGAGATTTGGGTTTTGCCATCCTGCATTGTAGGCACTGATCACTGCATCGTGACCTGCTACCGCTTTGCCCAATACTATTTCATTCATTACATCTGCCGAAAGATATTCCAGGTTTTCCTCCGAAGTTATTTTTCCGGGATTTCTTGCGATGGCCGTAACCTGATGTCCTCTATGCAATAATTCTTTTAAAATGGCGCTTCCAACAAACCCTGATGCTCCGATCAATGCTATTTTCATATCGTTATAATTTGAATTTTTAAAATGCTAGTGTTCGGTCGTTCAATGCTGAACCTTGTTTTTTATTGATTGCTTTGTTATCGAGTAATAAATAATCAACAGAATATTTACCACTACCGGCATAAAATAACACTACGTAAACCAGCAGGTAGAGCAGGGACGTTTCTTTAACACTAAATGGATCCGCACCATGAACAAGAAGCGCTGCTGCCAGCATGGTAATAATTAATGGGACAACGGCCAACCGGGTGGCAAAGCCTGCCAATAAAAAAAGCGAACCGATTACTTCTGCAAATACAGCGAAGCCTAATGATAATTCTGCACTTATTCCCAGGACCGTTGGAAATTGCACGGGCTCTCCCGTTAACAACATTACTAATTTGGGAATGCCATGGACCAGCATTAATGCACCTATCCCCAATCTTGCCAGCAGCAGGGCAAAATCAACAGCATTGGAGCTGGTATTTACATTCAATATCTTTTTCATTGTTATAAATTTTGATGATGATTTGTTATTAACCCTGGATAAACTCTCCATCGGCTTTGATTTGTACTTCATCGCTGATCATGGGAGATGGGAAACCATTACCCAAATTGAAATCAGAACGTTTAATGATACCCGTTACCTGGAAGCCAACTATTTGTTTTTTGTTCATTGGATTTTCAACAGAACCAACATATGTCATATCAACAGTTACTTGCCTGGTAATGCCATGCATTGTGAGGTCGCCGGTTAGTTGGTATTGATTCGTTTTTGCATCCTTTTTAATCGAAGTGCTTTTAAATGAGAGTTCGGGATATTTTTCTGCGTCAAAAAAGTCAGCGCTTTTCAGGTGATTATCCCTGGCTTCAACCCTGGTATCAATGGAAGCAACTTTAGCGGTAAAAGAAACGGATGCATCGCTGAAATCAGGTTTAGCAGCAAGGATCTTTACGTCAAAATCATTAAATGTCCCTGTTACTTCAGAAATACCAAGATGTTTTACCGTAAAACTGACCTGCGAATGTGCATCGTCATTGTTCCAGGAATTATTTAGTGTAGTGAATGCCGTAAGAAAGAAGAAGGCGGAAAGAATGATCATTATTTTTTTCATGATTGTCGTTTTATATTTTGGAAATGATTATTTAATTGTGCAAAATTTTCCAGCCTGCTAACCAATTGTAGTTATATTTCATACCTAACCGGATCAGCAAAAGCTGCATGGCCTCCAGGGTTCTGCTTACAGATAAATCGCCTGCAACGATTGGGTTGAAGCCTGCTGTGGTTACCAATTCAGATATTGTCTGCAGCGCTTCTTCATCATTACCTGCAATGAAAGAATCAACCTTCTTACCATCAATAACGGGAGTTGAAAAATCACCAGCGAATGTGGTATTGAAAGCCTTCACAACTTTAGAATTCGGCAACAGCTTTTGCAATTCCTCTGCTGCACTGGTATCAGGAGTTGTTACTAAGTCATTATAGGTCTCATTTAACGGATTGGCAATGCTAATGACGATTTTTTGATTGGCGACTTCCCTGATTTTTTCAGCAAGCTCCTTTTCTGCCTGGAAGGGGACAGCAAGGATGATTACATCTGCTTCCCAGGAAGCATCAGTAGGACATTCCAGGGCTTCAAGATCAGCGGCAGCATGGCTGTTTTTGATTTCATTTACTAATGCTTCCATCTTTTCTTTTTCGTTAGAAAAAAGCAGCAGCCTGTAGTTTCCTTTTGACAGGCTTTTTGAAATAGCAGAGCCCATATTTCCTGAAGCTCCAATTACTGCTATGGTTTGTTTTGTGTTCATTTTTATTGTTTTTGATAACACAAAGCTACCATGAGGCAGTGCCCTGTTCCATTACGTTTGGGCAAGAAAAACCATTGACTTTTGTCAATGAATGGAGCAGGGAAAGATATTATTTACGGGAAGACATTCTACTTCTGACACGGCTTAATGTCTCGGGTGTAAGACCCATGTAAGAAGCAATCATGTGCTGGGGTACACGTTGAGCAATGTTTGGATAAAGTGCCAAAAAGTTTTTATAGCGTTCTTCTAATGGCAGGCTTATCATAGAAGTGAGACGTTTCTGCAGAGCAATGTACGCACCGGTAATCTGCAACCGGATGTAGGTTTCATATTTTGGTAGTTTTTTTAGCAATTCTTCGTGTGCCGATTTGCTTATCAAAACTAATTCTGCATCTTCTAATGCATCAATGTTATAAGTGGCAGGTTCGCCGGTAAGAAAGCTGTAAAGGTCCGAGATTACCCAGCCTTCTAAAGCAAATTGTATTATACTCTCCGCTCCGGCATCGTCAACAACGTATGCTTTTAACGCACCTTTTTCTACAAAAGCAATGTGTTTGCATACATCACCCTCCTGTAAAAGATATTGCTTCTTCCGTAACTTCTTGGGGGTGAGATGTTGTTTGATAACTTCTTCTTCTTCCTTTGACAGGTTGACTTTTTCGTTGAATTTATGGAAGAAGAGTTCGTACATGAACCAATTTAGTTATTAAACAAAAATAACGTTCTAAACCATAGGCATGAAATAGTGCATCAATAAAAGCCCAAAGTGATTAAAAAGCATGACTTTAGTGTTAGTGTTTGTTACAGGATTTTTTTCAATGACAAAAGCTTTAATGATTTATATTCATTGATTTGGTTCGATTTGTTTATTACACAACAACACGCTTATTATTTACCATGTAATACATCATTCCACCT
This sequence comes from Chitinophagaceae bacterium, assembly GCA_036675565.1. Lineage (GTDB taxonomy): Bacteria > Bacteroidota > Bacteroidia > Chitinophagales > Chitinophagaceae > JACCYQ01. Next base: position 4,353 of record JAKFER010000096.1, on the reverse strand, counting down.
ATAGGTGGTACCATAAATACAGCGGTAAACCAAAAAAACCATAGACCCTCATATTGTTTTCTTAGCTGGTCCCTTAAAACACTAACAACACTTATCAGCCAGTGCACAACACCTAAGATTAACGAGCCTGCAATTACTGTCTCTGCAATTTCCAGGTCATTCGAATACATGACAACACCAGCAAGCAGACCGAAAGAGCTAATTAACCCGATGATAAAGTTTGGATGTATCATGCTTGTTTTTTGTTTCATTGTTCTATGATTTGATGATTTACAAAAATAAAATCTTCTAAAGTGTATTCACTTGACATAAGGCAATAAATACCATTGACAAATGTCATAGGTATATGGAAGATGTAGGAAATAATGAATTTATAGAGAAAGAATTTAGCATAAGATGGAGTACCCATATTTATTTTCAACTAACATAAATTAAGGTTTTTATGCATCACTGAATACCAGGTTCATTTTGACTTTTATCAATCGTTTTACTTATCATTTATCAATGCCGGCGGAGAACGTTAAAGGTAACTTTGTACCATCAATAATTCATTCATCAATAAGTGATTTTGCAAGAATAAATTGACCAATTAACGGTCAATAGACAGAAGAAAATGATGAATGAAATATTTTTTTTTAATCATCAAAAAATAAAAAATTATGAGTAGAAAATTAGAAAATAAAGTAGCCATTATTACGGGCGGTGCCCGCGGAATGGGTGCTTCGCACGCCAGGCGATTTGTAGCAGAAGGAGCAAATGTGGTGATTACCGATATTTTAGAAAAGGAAGGTAAAGCCGTAGCAGATGAATTGGGCAATAATGCCATTTTTATTAAACACGACGTAACAAAATGGGACGAATGGCAAAAAGTAGTATCAACAACCGAATCTACTTTTGGGCCTGTTCATATTTTAATTAATAATGCGGGTATTGGCTTTGTTAAGCTGATAAAAGATATCACAGAAGAAGAGTATCGAAAATCAATTGATATTAACCAGGTAAGTGTGTTCCTTGGGATGAAAGCAGTAGTGCCGTCCATGAAAAAGACGAAGAATGGTTCTATCGTTAATATTTCTTCGGTAGCAGGTCTTTTGGCACTTCCACAATATATTACTTACAGTGCATCAAAGTTTGCGGTGCGTGGAATGACTAAAGTCGGCGCTTTGGAATTTGCTGATTACGGTATCAGGGTAAACTCTGTACACCCTGGATTGATTGATACCCCCATGACGCAGGATGAAAACAATGCTGCTTCTCTGGCAGAATTCGCTAAGACAATCCCGCTGAAGCGTGCAGCCAGGCCTGAAGAAGTTACCAACCTGGTATTGTACCTTGCGTCCGATGATGCAAGTTATAGCACAGGTTCAGAGTTTGTAATTGATGGTGGAAGCAGTCCATTCTAAAAACGCATGAATAAATTTAATGCAGGTGGTCAGCCCGATACTGCTTAATTGCGGAATAAAGTATAACAGCTCCATGAAAATGGAGCTTTTTTTTTGGTGGCGAACTATTGATGCTTATAAGCCAAATATTAATACCTGACACTAAATGAATTAATCTAATTATTTATTAAATCGTTTTGAGAGTACACACTTGTTATCGCAATAATAAAAAAAATGTCAGGGTTGTTTTTTATGACTTTCTTAGTATTGAGATTTTCAAAACTATGTGGCGGCATTCTTTGTTCCGCCAAAAAAGGGCTTTCATCATCAAAACTTGTAAGTGCAAAACTGCTTTGGTTACCATTTAACCGGATAATGGTTCTGGTGCATTCGCTTATTTTTTCTAAAAAAAGCTTCCCGTTATCAGCCTCAAACAAAACATCATAACCCCATTCTTTTAAAAGGTTGGCCAGGCCGTTTCTCAACTGCACATGATCATCTGCTATAGCAATGCTTGCTTTCATAAAAGATATTTTGGTATGTTTATTTGCATCATAAGCATAACCAAATTAGGCACTAGGTTTTACCTGGAATACCGTGTTTACACGGGATTGTGCTAAATGGATTTGGAATGGATATTTGATCCGGATATGATCGTCTTTTCCACTGATCGGGAATGTTGGGGAGGAGGAAAGCTGGGCAATATTTGGGTTAGCATTTGCCCCAACCGGCTTATACCCCTTAGCATATTCTGCAAAGATTTTGTAAGGGTCAATATTGAAATGTCTTACAATAGTGTCTTTGTCATTTGCTGAATGTAGTGTGTCAATTTCTTGCACAGGGGTGTTGTCTGCATTCTTATTTGCGCAGGAGTAAAAGCATAATCCTAAAATAATTGAAATAAGTTGACGTGTCATCTTAAATGGCTACTAACGTTGAAGCATTGGCGTATTCTAGGATTTCAAATCTACCAAATTTTAATTTTTATTATGCTGCTATGTTGTAGTTATCAACATATTTTTCCCCACGTTTTACTACAGCGAACATTCTTAAAATCAGTTTGAATTTTACATTGTTTAATACAATACCATAATTTTTGTTTTTTAATTTTCGTTCAGCATATTCCCTCATTTCCCTGTCCCACTGCACTGCAGATTTTGCTGCCTGGTTAAGCTCCTGTTTCAACTCTTTATTGGCTATTTTGCTTACTCTTTTTTTGCCCTTGATGCTGGTACCGCTTATATTGTCGAATGGTATTACTCCTACATATACTGCATAGCTTCTGGCATCGTAAAAACTACTGAAATTTTCAGTGTAGGCTATCGTCATCCAGGCGTTCACATTGCCTATTCCTCGGATGGATTTTAGAAGCACAAAGTTTTTGCATAGCGATTCATCCGACTGAACTACTTCTTCAATTTGGTTCTCTACTGCAACAATCAGTTTTTCATTTGCTTTCATTTTTTTGTTCAGCATGTTTACTATGAAGTCTTTTTTATCTACCTCATACATGTGAATGCGTTCTTTTACAGAAGCCTTGTATCCTGCATTTTCACGCACCAGTTTCTTCCTAAGACCAAGCAGTTCCTTTAGCCTTAGAATGCTTGTATTTAAAGGCTTTTCGGGTGATAGCTGCTTGTATTTTTCATCGCCAAATTGGGCAATGCGTGCTGCATCAATTCTGTCATTTTTCCCTCTTACTATACCTAGTGAACGTTTGATGGCAAGTCCCGGAATACGGACATATGCAATGCCTTTAGATCTGCAGTATTGAAGCCAGCGGTATTCGTAGCCACCGGTATATTCCAATACTACAATTGCATCAGTTAATGAAATCTGATGTTGCCTGCAGAAGGAGTTGAAAGATTTAAATCCGGCAGTATCATTGCTGATACGAATGTGTTGTCTTACCTCGGTGCAATAAACATCCAATGTATTTCTTGATACATCAACACCAATGGTAAATCTTGATTTCTCCATAAATTTGTTTTTTGGGTCTTTTAAAAAAATGCTCCTGTCAATAACCTTTGCTGCGTAAAAGCAATAATTCTAGATGGACCTGGGAGCAAACAGAAAATAGTAGCAGGGACTAATACGCCAAGTAGTTCTCAAAAACTAAAAGATGTGGCGAAAGTTCACCCTGCTGCTGTTTTCTAAAGATATGCACAGGAAATGTAGTTATTCACACCCCCTGCACCCCCATGTAATAATAATAGTAGATAATGAAAAAAGACCTTTTTAGATCCAAAGGATGTGGCGAAAATAGAATTCCTTTGCGCCGGAACCAATGATAAATAAAGATATAAAGTTGATTGTAAATTCAAAAGCTTATTTAATAACGTCTAGCCCGAACCGAAGATGATTTTTTATTAATGCTGAATTTAATTCCTTCAGCCGCCATAACGGCAATGCAATGTTAAGTGCATACTTAGTCGTCTCTTCGGATTTCCCATGTTCCAGTACAAATATCTTCCAACCAATATTCACCAACTGGTTGAATTTCCATTCTCAGTTCCCACTGTCCTGCAAACGTTTTAGTGCTCAATTTAAATTCTCCTGAATAGGCAACGATTGGATGTTGCTTGTCTTTGTCGTTAATGGTATTTCCCGTTTCGTCTAATCCGTATAAGTAAGGGTATTGTTTTGTAAAGCTGATGAAATTTCCGTCTATAAATCCAATAACTTGAGCGATTTCGTAATTGGCACCAATGCCTTCCAAGTCAACAGACCTGCCATCAAATTGTCCGTCCTTGAAACTGTCAATAGATAACCTGAACTGAACTTTTTCACCAACTATGTCGTCGCCGTATTCTGGTCCATAAGCAAAGTGTCCTACCCATTGTCCAGTAAAGTCTATTGAATTGCTCATAATACAGAGTGATTGTAACAGTTGCACCTAACGTTGAAGCATTGGAGTTTGTGGCGGTAATAGAATTCCTTCGCGCCGGAACCAATGCTGATTAAAGATATA
>JAKFER010000080.1:0-12106 GCA_036675565.1 Chitinophagaceae bacterium | reverse complement strand
TTTTCACTTTTTATTTTACTGCATTTACCTGCATATCTCATCCGCACATATCATTATTCATCATTTCCCTCCTCTTCATATTTATATACTAAATAGAAAATGCAGTTTCAATAATCTCTTCCTGCTCCTGTTTAATTTCATCTTTCTTTTCCGTATGTACCTGTTTTTTGAGTGAAGCATCCCCATCAGGAATTTCAACCTGCCGCATCCACATAGCATAATGATTTGGATGAATCTGGGTTCCATATTTGGCTGCATAAGCCCTGGTAAATTCAGCCCCGAAATACAAAATGGTGGCTGCATAATAAACCCAAAGTACAATGACCACCAAAGAACCTGCCGTCCCATAAGTGCTGCCAACATCACTGGTGCCAATATAAAATGATATGGCGAATTTGCCCAGCATAAATAATACAGCAGTTGCCATGGCACCCACTATTACATCCTTCCAACGGATAACAGCATCTGGCAAAACTTTAAAAATAATCGCAAACAAACTGCTCACAACTACAAAAGTGATGACGATGTTCATGATATATACTACAACAACCGTCAGATCGGGGAAAACACGCTGCAACCTGTCCATGAGCATTTCCAGCAATCCATTAATAACCAGGGAAACCAGTAAGATAAAACCAAGGCTAACGACAATGGAGAAGGACAGTAACCGGTTTAGCAACATTTTTAACCAGCCGGCATTGGGCTTGTTTTTCAACCGCCAGATGAAATTGATTGAATCCTGGATATCTGCAAATACAGTAGTGGCACCAATTAACAATGTGACAAATCCTATAACTGCAGTAAATCCACCTTTACCACTTACAGAAGCATTTTTAATAATATCCTGCACCTGTTCGGCTGCATTTGGACCCACCAACCCCTTAATTTGATTGTAAACAGTTCCTTCAATGGCTTCCCTCCCATAAAAAAATTCGCCTAAAAAAATGATCACTATGATCATTGGTCCAATAGAAAAGATGGTATAATAAGCCAGTGCAGCCGCCAGTTTTAAAATTTTATGACGCTCAAAACCTCCACCCGCTTCTTTAAGAACCTGCCATAAACCTTTAAATGTAATCCTGGCCATTATTTTTTAATGTTTATACGCAAAAAATCGGCCACAAGGACTATCGGAGTTTTTTATTCTGCTGGTGTCTTTCCTTATCGCGGATTGTTTTTTTTGTAAGATTTTGTTCAAAAGCCTTTGACAGATCAACATTGGTTTGATTGGCAATACATATCAAGACCCATAATACATCAGCCAATTCATCTCCCAACTGTTTTTCATCTTCGTCCTGCTTAAAAGACTGATCTCCATATTTGCGACTCATTAACCGGGCTACTTCACCCACTTCTTCTGTTAAAATAGCCATATTGGTCAGTTCACTAAAATAACGGACACCTGTAGTGTTTATCCACTCATCAACCTTGTTTTGTGCTTCCTGGATGGTCATAACAAAATTTTAAATATGATCTGGCAATTTAGTATAGTTATTGCCGTTACTAATGCCCCGTCACTTTTTCAACCTTGTGAAAAAAAATTTTTCGGGCTTTTAATAATATTCTATGAACCGAATTGTAACCATACTATGCTTTTGCATGCTTACCTGTTCGCTTAGTTTCGGGCAGGCAGCTATCCCTGCATCACACCAAAAAACAGAATCCATTAAAGTTCAAACACAGGGGAAAAAAATCACAGTTAAATCCAGGACTAAGATAAACAAGTTAATGATCTGGACTGCTTCGGGACACCGGGTCATAGAAGATCGCAACCTGCATACGAACTCGTGGTCTTATACTATCAGCATCAATGAAAATATTTTTTATTTGATGGTAGAACTGGCGGATGGGAAGCGTATCACCAAAAAGATCGGCTTACAAAACTAAAAAATCACTCCTTATTTTTTGTATCAATGATGATGGTTACGGGTCCATCATTTAACAGTTCCACTTTCATGTCGGCACCAAATTCACCTGTTGCAATTTCTTTCTCCAGGTCTTTTTGAAGTTGATTAATGAATGCCTGGTAAAGCGGTATTGCCACTTCGGGTCTTGCGGCTTTTGAATATCCTGGGCGATTGCCTTTTTTGGTTGTTGCATGGAGTGTAAACTGGCTGACCAGTAAAATATCACCGCCTGTTTCTTTTAAAGAAAGATTCATTACACCCTGGTTATCATCAAAAATGCGGAGGTTAATAATTTTGTTGGATAACCAGCTAATGTCCTCCGCATGATCAGCTTCCTCAATTCCAACAAATATTAATAAACCATTTTCTATGGCACCATTCACTGATCCATGAATAGTTACACTGGCTTTTGTTACTCTTTGAATGACTGCTCTCATAACTGCAATTTATTGATGGGTCTCCAATTAACCATAATGCTGTATTGATCATTAATATATAAGCAGAAAACCAGGCCATAATTAAAATGGAAGGGGCTATACATGTCCCTGAAGTTGATACTCACCCTAAAAGATGATACGGAACTTTGTATTTCACAGTAGCTTTGTAAAAATCTTCTTCCTTATAAATCTATCCTTAATCCATTCTCTTTAGTAGCGCTTTAATAATCCAATCTTGCATTGTTATTATTTCAAACTTTTATCTCAAAAAAATAATATTTAGTGTTTCGCCTTTAATCAGAACCAGTTGATGAAATATTTTGGAAAGCCGGACTAATAACCAAAGAGTTGAATTTGTGAAAATGTGATTATCCTTAACAAATTCATTGGTCCAAATTAATTGATTCTTTAGAATATTAGTTTTTTGACTTTTTCAAATACAATTATTGTTTTATGAAAACAAATAAAACCATACAAGCTGTATTATTCCTGGTATTTTTTTGCATTTTGAGTGAATGTGTAAAAGCACAGCCAACGGATACTACTGCAAAAAAAACAAACAGCCTGCCCGATGTCAGAGCTGTTCTACTTAGCAATGATATGAAGGAAACGGTTATACGGTCAGAATATGCGGCAGGTAATAATGAATGGAAAAAAGTAAAGGAATTTTCTGTTTTTACTTTCGATTTCAATACGTTGGCCATGCATGTTGACCAGGCGGGACTGGAAAAAAAATTAAGCATTATCCCTGAATCTGACAATTGGTTTTATGAGAATGAGACCATATTATTAATTGGCGATGGTACTCTTTTATGGGAAATAACTTTTGAAGAACGACCCATGTATTTCGACTATGAAGGCTATGTTTACACAAAAGGAAAAGGCAAGAAGAGCAGGTGGGTGAAAACACCGCTGACAACCTTGTACAAGTTCATGTCAGTTCCGTTTGCATTCCCCGAAATATTTCCCGAACTGAAAATTCCGGAAACGAATTACACATATTATGGAATAGATGTGAGCCCGGGAAGGTACCCCATCCTTGAATGGGCTTTCCGGTACAAAATGCAATACTTTGAAGCTTCAGATAAATTTAAACATGAATTTGTTGAATATGGCGGCGAAGGTGGTCATTCGAAGTTTACATTACGAACCGGGAAAGACAGGGGAAGTTTTGTCATATTTGATGGATTAGGCAGATTGCGGGAGATTAATAGCATCCATTCAGGCATGATACAATATACTTATGGAGATTACACCGTAAAATTGCCGGATAGTAATAAAACAGATTATTTTGCCGACCATTTGCAATGGATGGACGTGATCAAAAAACAATAGGCTGCTCAAAAAAGTTTGTGCCAATTTATCCGATATCTTCTTATTCCTGTTCCATCCTCAAAACTGCAGGTTAATGATTTCGCAGGATAACCGGGTAATGTCTTCTGCATTACCTGGTTCTTTAATTTCTACAATTCCAATAAACACTTTTCTATGGCATTATTCGATGATGCTTAATTCACGCCGGCTTTTTTTAATCATTAGGTCACTACTCTCATTATCACATTTATTTCATGGTTGACCAGGTAACCATAATGAACTTAATTTTGCCATCCAAAGTGGATATATTATGTATGAACTGGAGAAAGAAATAAGTTTTCAAACAGCACGCAGCGGAGGTAAGGGTGGTCAGAATGTAAACAAAGTAGAAACAGCCGTTACAGGTAGTTGGAAAGTGGTTGATTCAGCTTTTTTTACGAACCAGCAAAAAGAACAAATCATGGAAAAGCTGCGTAATCGTATCAATGCAGAAGGTGAATTGGTTGTAAAATCGCAGGTTCATCGTTCCCAGTTAAGCAACAAAGAAGAAGTTGTCTTAAAAATGCATCAACTGGTTATCGATGCTTTAAAAAAGAAAAAGATCCGCATAGCCACCAAGCCGGGCAAACAGGTAAAAGAAAACCGCATCCAGGCCAAAAAGAAAAATGCAGAAGTTAAAAATTTACGAAAACGCCTGAAGCCTGGGGATTATTAATAAATTTCTGCTGCTTAATTTGTAGTTTAGAAACCCATGAAACGTGTGCTGCTTAAAACCCCGGTTCCATTACTTGTTGCGATTCTGTTTATGTTTAGTTCCTGCCAGCGGGAAACTGATTTAATATTAAAACAAAAGGTTGCTGTCGATTTAAATTTTTCACACCAGGTTGCTGGTCAGTCGTTGATTTACGGAAACACCTACACCAACCCGTTAGGTGAAGATTATACAGTTACAAAATTTAAATATTATATTTCCAAGATCCGGCTGGAAAATACATCTGCCGGCAGTCATTCTACAGAAGATGCAAATTATTTTTTAGTTGATGAAGGCCAGGCATCCTCCAAAAAAATTTCATTCAATACTGAAACCGGAAGTTATAATGCCGTTTCATTTTTATTGGGAGTTGACAGCATTCGAAATGTGAGTGGTGCGCAAACCGGGGCATTGGACCCCGCAAACGATATGTTCTGGACCTGGAACAGTGGCTATATTATGGCCAAACTGGAAGGGCAATCTTCTTTTTCAACTTTGATAAATAATGAGATTGAATATCATATTGGCGGTTTTAAAGGAACTGATAACGTGGTAAAAAGAATTGTGCTTCCCTTTTCGCAATCCATCGAAATAAAAAATGATAAAGCCGTATCGATTCTTATTTCCGCAGATATCAATAAATGGTTTAAGCATATTCATGACCTACCTATAGCAATGAATCCGGCTTGCGTCATGCCCGGGAACCTGGCAACGCAGTATGCTGCTAATTACTCCGGTATGTTTACAATCACCCAAATTGAAAACAATTAAACATGGGTAAAGGATTGCCCTATATCACTTTTCTATTTGCCACAGTAATCTTTCTTTCATACAGTATTGGAAGTTGCAGTAAGAAAGATGCCGGTACCAATTACAATCCGACATATGTAAATTTCCAGGTGCCGGATGGTTTTCCGCAACCTGCAATTAATTTCAGCAACAACCCATTAACGGAAGAAGGCATTGCATTGGGGAGGAGATTATTTTATGATGGTATTCTTTCAAAAGATGGGAATATTCCCTGCTCCTCCTGCCACCAGCAGTTTGCTGCCTTTGCTACTTTTGATCATAATTTTAGTCATGGCTTTAATAATTCATTTACCACACGCAATGCACCGGGATTATGGAACCTGGCCTGGCATACGGAATTTCATCATGATGGCGGCATCAATAACCTGGAAGTACAACCGCTTGCACCGATTACTGCGCCCAATGAAATGGCCGAAAATATTACGGATGTCGTTAATAAATTAAAAAATGATGCACGCTACCGCCAGATGTTTCGGGATGCTTTTGGAGATGATGAAATTAACAGCCAGCGAATGTTGAAAGCCATAGCGCAATTTACCGGAACCCTTATTTCTGCCAATGCCAAATATGATAAGGTAAAAAAAGGTCTGGAAAATTATAATGCATCCGAACAAAGAGGTGAAGCCATTTTTTTATCAAAATGTGCTACCTGTCATGCACCCCCTTTATTCACGGATCTTTCCTACCGCAATACAGGATTGATTCCAAATCCGCAATTAAATGATAAGGGAAGAATGAGCATCACCCAAAACCCCAATGATGCATACAAATTCAAAGTGCCATCATTAAGAAATGTGGCTGTTACATTTCCCTATATGCATGATGGCCGTTTTTACAGTATGGAACAAAGTATAGAACATTATCGCTCCATTCCATTTACACCCACATTAGATCCGTTATTGACAAATAGTATCAGTTTAAATAATGCGGAAGTTTTTGACCTGGTTGAATTCTTAAAAACATTAACGGATTCTACTTTTTTAAAAGATGAACGCTTTGCGCAACCTCCATTATAAAATATTTATCCCCTTATTTTATCCAGGATATTGTAGTCAATTAGTCAAATCAAATGCATACAGTTATTTTTGTTTGCAAATAATTAAAACCTTTTGAGCGGAATAAAACAACTGGCCGGACAAACAATGTGGTATGGATTTGGTTCCATTGCGCCGCGGTTTCTTAATTACCTGCTTACACCTTACCTGACGGCAGCACTTATTGTGACCGACTATGGAAGTATGAACCTGGTGTATGCGTTGATTCCCTTCTTCAACATCATATTTACTTACGGCCTGGAAACAGCCTATTTCCGGTTTATACAAAAACATGGAGATGAAAAGGATGTTTACAATACGATTACTGTTTCATTGATCATCAGTACCATTAGTTTAACCATCCTGCTTATTTTATCCAGGCAGTTCTTTGCAAATATTATTTCACTCGAAGATCACCCGGAATATATTACCTGGTGTGCATTGATCATCGCATTTGATGCTTTATCCTCCGTTGCTTTCGCCAAATTAAGACACCAGGGTAAACCTATCAAATTTGCTGCCATTCGAACTGCCAGCGTCTTAATCAATATCGGTTTCACGGTTTTCTTTCTTTCTATTATGCCGCGATTGGTTGCAGAAGACCCCAATAGTTTTTTGCACCTGATTTATGACGAAAAAATGGGTGTCAGCTATGTGATCATCGCAAACCTGATCCAGGCCGCAGCAACCTTTCTTTTTTTGTCTAAAGAATTTTTCAGCTTTCAATGGAAATTCAATGCAAGATTGTGGAAGGAGATCATGGCCTATTCCCTGCCGTTAGTTATTGTTGGTTTCGGTGGCATGGTAAATGAAACTTTTGACAGGATCATGCTGGGTTGGTGGTCAACAGCTGATTCGCCAACTACAGAGATTGCGATTTACAGTGGTTGTTATAAATTATCTATCCTCATCACCATTTTTATCCAGGCATTCAGAATGGGTGCCGAACCATTTTTCTTTAAACAGGCATCGGGCGAAAATCCTCAAAGAATTTATGCAAGGGTGATGAAATTTTTTGTGATCGTCATTTGTTTTATGTTCCTTTTGGTGGCATTATTCCTGGATATCTGGAAATATTTTTTAAGCAAACCCATTTACTGGACCGGGTTAAAAGTGGTTCCTATCCTGCTGTTGGCCAATCTTTTCCTGGGGATATATTATAATCTTTCCATTTGGTATAAGATCACCCAAAAAACTTTAGTAGGAGCTTACATTACTTTGATTGGAGTAGTGATAACTATCGCGATTAACTATTTCTTTATTCCCATCATTGGTTATATGGCCTGCGCCTGGGCAACCATTGTATGTTATGGAACTATGATGGTTATTTCCTATGCATGGGGGCAAAAACATTATCCCGTTCCTTATGCATGGAAAAAACTATTAAGCTATATCGTTATAGTGGTTTTGCTGTATTTTATTCACCGGTTATTCCTGATGATGGATCTGGGTGAATGGCCAGGCCGCGGGGCAGCAGTCATCCTGATTGGTTTGTTTGGTTTGCTGATACTGAAAGTTGAGAAAAAAGAGTTTGCCCGTTTACCTTATGTGAGCAGGTATTTTTAATTTCATTAAGCTCTTACAAAAGGGTTGGTTCTCTTTTCAGTACCGATAGTAGTTTCAGGTCCATGTCCATTGTAAACGATAACATCATCAGGCAATACATATAATTCTTTTCGGATGCTTTCAGCCAGCGTATCAAAATCACCACCCGGCAAATCGGTGCGACCGATGCTCCCCTGGAAAAGCACATCGCCCCCAATGACAAACTTTTCTTTTTCAGCATAAAAGGAAACACTGCCGGGCGAATGACCAGGCGTAAATAAAACTTTCAATTCATCATCACCCAAAAAAATACTTTTGCCCGGCGTAATAAATTGCAATGGGCCATCATAATTATCAAAAGGAAGATTATACATTTTGCCTGATTGCGGACCAAATTGCAAAATGACCTCTTCATTTGGATGTAAATGAAGATCCAGCTTCCATTTTTCATGAACAAAGCGGTTACCAAAAATATGATCCAGGTGGCAGTGCGTATTCAGCAATAAAACCGGTTTTAGCTTTTGGGTTTCTATAAATTGCGTTAAAATATTACGTTCTTCTTCGAAATAGCATCCGGGGTCAATAATGCAGCATTCATTGCGTTCGTTATAAAGTACATAGGTATTCTCCTGCACCGGGTTAAAAGTAAAAGCCTTTACACTTATCATGGACTGTTTTTTGTATTTTAGAACCAGAAATAATGATCGCCAACCAATTTTGACTGCTAAAGATAAATACTCCGGCAAACAAAGGTTGGGAGAACCCGTTTTTCTCATGTATTGTTTCTTAAAATCGGACATATAAGCAATACATTTGTGCAGCAGAAAACCAACATTAACGGCAACCATTAGTATTTTAAAACGTTTAGGATCTACGTAACAGTAATAGTTTTTTATGAAGAAAGTCATAGCCTTTTTTGCCTGCTTGCCCGCCATGTTCATATTTGCGGGTTCACCAGTTCATGCCCAGGTAAACGCAGTGGAATTTGGAAAAAATCGTGTTCAGTATCAAAAGTTTAATTGGAAATTTTATCAAACAGATAATTTCAATACTTATTTCAGCCAGGACGGATTGGCGCTCGGCAAATATGTAGCGCAGGTAGCCGAGCAGGAATTAGCCGGGCTTGAAGAATTTGTTGAATATGGTTTGCAACGCCGCGCAAACATCGTGGTGTATAATAATTTCGATGAATTTCAACAATCCAATATCGGTATTGGTATTGACTGGCAAAATACCGGTGGCACTACCAAACTGGTAAATAATAAAATGCTGGTTTTCTTTGATGGCAACCATGCTAATCTTTTAAAACAGGTTCGCGAGGGTATTGCAAGGATCCTGGTTGATAATGTTCTTTTTGGTGATGACCTGGGAGAATTTGCGGCTAACCAGGCACTGCTCGATTTGCCTAAATGGCTGACCGATGGATTTGTTTCGTATGCTGCTACCCGTTGGAGCCCCGAATTGGACAATGACCTGAAATCAGCATTGCTAAGTGGTAATTATAATAATTTTTATCAATTGGCTTTCGAAAAACCATTACTGGCAGGTCATGCATTCTGGTACTATTTCGGAAACCGCTATGGTGAAAGTAAAACCACCTACCTTTTATATCTCAGTAGAATTTATCGCAACCTGAACACCGCCTCACAAAAAGTGGCACAAAAAAAATTCAAAGAAGTTCTGGCTGATTTTATGACGGATGAATCACAAAAATATTTTAAAGATATCCGTGGTCGTCGCATTGTTCCCAAAGGACAACTTTCGGTGACAGAAGAAATCATTAAGAAAGATTTTATCCGCTTTAATGCCAATCCAACACCACGCAGTTTTACATATGCAGTGGTTGAATTCAAAGGCGGCAAATACAGTGTGGTTTTAAATGAAAATTTCGTTGACCGCAAAGTGCTGCTCAAGTTTGGCGCCCGTACAAGGGAGGATGAAAAAAATCCCAATTACCCCATTCTTGCATGGGATGGAAAAGGAACCAGGCTGGCTGTTTTATACAGTGAAGAAGGAAAAATTAAATTTTTTGTTTACGATGTCTTAAACCGGGTAAAATTCAACAAACAGGAGATCACCCAATTTGACCAGGTGCAGGATATGAAGTATATGCTGGATGAAAACACCCTTTTATTCAGCGCAGTGAAAAGTGGGCAGTCAGATCTTTTTGTTTATAAAATAGATCGGCAAACGGTGGAACAGGTAACCAATGATATTTATGATGACCTGGACGCTTCTTTTGTGGCCTTTCCAAATAAAACAGGAATCATTTATTCCAGCAACAGGCCATCTGCTACTGCTGCTGGCGGCGACACGGCTTCTTTATCGCCACATTTCAATGTTTTTTTGGTTGATAACTGGAACAAATCTGAATTCAAACAAATTTCCAAACTCACGAATGTAAAATTTGGCAATGCCCGTTATCCGTCTCAATACAATACTTCGCATTTCACATTTGTAAGTGATGAAAATGGTATCAATAACCGGTATGCAGGATTTTTTACTACGGAAAGAGCAGGCCTTGATACGCTGGTTTTTATTGGGGATGAGGTGATGCGTAACCCACCCCAGGAAGATGTTGACAGTTTATTGAAAGAATGGCAGAAAACGGATGTTGATTCTGTTGGGTTTGTTTCTGTTACCAACGATTCATCTTATGTATTTCCCCTGACCAATTATCAATCAGGTTTGTTAGAAACACGTACAGCCGGAGATAATCAACAGGTTAGTGAAGTGATTAAACAAGGGGATTATAAATTTCTTTATCGCTTACGGGTAGACGAAAACACACTTCGTCGCCGGAATATTACAGCCAGGCCAACGGAATTCAGGAAAAAGGTACAAGAAGAAAGAATTTTATCACAAGCAACAAGCACCCCGCAACCATCCGGAACAGATACAACGCAAAAACAGGCTGACTTCTTCCAAAATGAATTTATGGATGAAAAGCCTGACAGCAGTCGTTTAGGCCAGGTATTTGAAGCGGAAGAAATTGTACCGGAAGAAACCGTTTTAAGCACGGCAAAATTATATGAGTACCGGCCGCGTAAATTCTTTACAGATTATGTGGTTGCGGGTTTAAACAATACCACTTTTGTCATTAATAAATACATGCCGTATACAGGAGGCTCTGGACCTATTCAACCTGCCAATGGCAACGACCTGAATGGTTTGGTTAGAATGGGAACCAGTGATTTGATGGAAGATTTCAAGATCGTGGGTGGTTTCAGGTTGGCAACAAACCTGAAAGACAATGATGTATTCTTTGAGTTCACCAACCAGCGTAAAAGACTGGATTGGGGTGCAACTTATTATCGCAGCAGCCAGGATGTTTTGTTAGGAACCAATGTGGGTAACCTTCCCGGCAAACTGCATTCCAGTTATTACCTGGCAAAATTAAAATACCCGATTGACCGCGTACGCAGCGTGAGAGCAACTATCGGTCCCCGTTATGACAGAACAGTAGTTCTTTCACTCGATCCGCTTACCGCAACCATTCCGGATTTCAAAAAGACATATGGCCAGTTAGGACTGGAATATGTTCATGATAATACATTGAATCCTACAACCAACATCTGGAAAGGATTAAGGTATAAAGCGTTTTTCGATTGGTTTACACAGATCAGTGACCTGGGCACTTCTGATGGAAGAACATTATTTAATGTTGGATTTGATGCACGGCACTATTTACCCATTTACCGAAATATTATTTGGGCAACCAGAGGTGCAGGGGATTTTAGCTGGGGTAACCAGAAAGTGATTTATTATTTAGGTGGTGTTGATGGATGGATTTCACCCAAATTCAATGATGGCGTGCAGCCTGATCCGGATATTGATTATGCCTACCAGGCATTAGCTGTAAATCTTCGTGGTTTTTCTCAAAACGTAGCCAATGGGAATAATGCGGTTGTTGTTAACAGTGAGATCAGGGTTCCGGTATTCAGCACATTCTTAAACAAACCAATCAATAATGCATTTATCCGCAATTTCCAGATTGTTCAATTCTTCGACTTAGGTGCTGCATGGAATGGCAAATACGATAAAATTGAACGCCCGGGTGTTGTATATCCGGGCAACCCCGTAAGTGTTAAAATAAAAGCAGGCGGCATAGGACCTTTTGCCGGTGGTTATGGATTTGGTGCACGCAGTACTTTATTGGGGTATTTTTTAAGAGTGGATGCAGCATGGGAAATGAATGGTTTCTTTAAAGGAAAGCCGATGTGGTATTTTGCATTGGGTGTTGATTTTTAATTTCGTGAGATATTATATTGAAAAAAACCTGCTTATTCAAAAGCAGGTTTTTTTGTG
>JAKFER010000294.1:0-1692 GCA_036675565.1 Chitinophagaceae bacterium | reverse complement strand
TCTTTTCGGTGTCTTTCTTGTTTATACCGGTTATAAAATGTTTGCCGCAAACCACGAACAAGAATTTGACCCGCATAAAAGCAAGGTGTATAAATTCATGAAAAGCTTTTTGCCACTTGTTCCGCATGATGGCGGTGGAAAATACATGATAAGAGAAAACGGGAGACCTGTTTATACTACCTTGTTTGTCGTTGTAATTATGCTGGCTGCTATCGATGTAGTTTTTGCGGTAGATTCTATTCCTGCTGTAATGGGCATATCAAGAGATAAGTTGATTATTTATACCTCCAATATTTTTGCTGTATTAGGCTTGCGTTCTCTTTTCTTCCTGTTGCGTGGTGCGGTCAGCAAGTTTGATTACCTGCAGCAGGGTATTGCCATCGTGCTTGTGTTTATTGGACTAAAAATGCTGGCGGAACAGTGGATCAATCAATGGATAGACAAAACAACACAGGTGTTTATCTCATTAGGTATTATCATGGTTTGTATAGCGGGTTCTATTTTCTATTCTATTTTTATAAATAAAAAGGGATTACCAGCCGACGTAAAGTAAAACGGGGTATATTGATATTTGATCAACCGGAGTAAAGCCTGCTGATCCGGTATCTTCTTTCACAAATAACCTGTATATGAATTGAAATATTCATTGATCCATATTGCCGGTATTATGGACCCGGCTGCCGTTGTTGCCGACAGAACAATCGAGCACCTGTTGCTTGACAGCCGGAAAGTTTATTCCCCGCTCAATTCTTTATATTTTGCATTGAAAGGGCCGAGAAGAGATGGCCACCAATTTATTCCTGAGTTATATAAAAAAGGAGTTCGCAGTTTTGTTGTAAGTGAAAAGCAGAATGAATCCGCCTATCCTGAAGCCGTGTTTATTATTGTAGATGATACCTTAAAAGCTTTGCAGCAATTAACTATTCATCATCGTAATCGTTTTAATAATTTGTCCCAGCCAGATGCAATTCCTGTTATCGGCATTACCGGAAGTAATGGTAAGACAATTGTAAAAGAATGGTTGTACCAACTGTTACATGAAGAATTTGTTATTGTTCGCAGTCCTAAAAGTTATAACTCGCAGATTGGTGTACCGCTTAGTGTATGGCAAATGGATGAGCATCATACGCTCGGTATTTTTGAAGCAGGTATTTCGCAACCCGGTGAAATGGAAAAACTGGAAAAGATCATTAAGCCAACAATTGGAGTACTAACTAATATTGGCGAGGCACATAGCGAGGGATTCATTGATCAACCGCAAAAATTAGCAGAGAAGCTAAAACTTTTCGTTCATTGCCAGCTGGTAATTGCCAGGGAGAAAGATATTGAAAAATATAAAGAAACGATCGCCTCTTTTGAAAGTGCACCAGAAGTATTGACCTGGGGCTCTTCTCCGGATAATGCGCTTGTTGTAAAGCATATTGAAAAAAAGGAAAGGCAGACAGTTATTACTGTCTGCCCCGGTTCCGCTGAAAAAGAACTGGTCATTCCTTTTATTGATGATGCGTCTGTAGAAAATGCCATCATTTGTTATTTGATTTTATTGCAGTTGGGCATCGGCCCTGATAGCATTGCAAAAAAAATGAAACAACTACAGCCTGTAAATATGCGGCTGGAGTTAAAGAAGGCCATTAATCATTGCCTGGTCATCAACGATAGCTATAGCGCAGATATTAATTCACTGGAAATAGC
>JAKFER010000076.1:0-12233 GCA_036675565.1 Chitinophagaceae bacterium | reverse complement strand
ATACAACAGCGACAGCCTGCGGATCATTTGTATGGGATAGGAATGGCGAGACCTACACTGCAACTGGTGACTACCTGTACACGTTTATGAATGGTGAGTGTGAAGACAGCATTACTTTGAAACTGACGATTACGACTGGTGTTCATACCGACACAACAGCTACTGCCTGCGGATCATTTGTATGGGATAGGAATGGCGAGACCTACACTGCAACTGGTGACTACCTGTACACGTTTATGAATGGTGAGTGTGAAGACAGCATTACACTGAAACTGACGATTACAACCGGAGTTCATACAGATACAACAGCCACTGCCTGCGGAAGCTTTGTATGGGATAGGAATGGTGAGACTTATACTGCAACTGGTGACTACCTGTACACGTTCATGAATGGTGAGTGTGAAGACAGCATTACACTGAAACTGACTATCACAACCGGAGTTCATACCGACACAACAGCTACTGCCTGCGGATCATTTGTATGGGATAGGAATGGTGAGACTTACACTGCAAGCGGTGATTATCTCTACACGTTTATGAACGGTGAATGTGAAGACAGCATCACATTGAAACTGGCTATTACAACTGGTGTACATACAGACACTACAGCGACAGCCTGCGGATCATTTGTATGGGATCGCAACGGTGAGACTTACACAACAAGTGGAGATTATCTCTACACGTTTATGAATGGAGAGTGTGAAGACAGCATCACATTGCATCTGACCATTCCACCACCATTAACCCGTACAGAGACCATTTCATGGTGTGGCAGTAGTTATATCCTGCCGGATGGAAGAGAAGTTACTGGTAGCGGAACTTATACATCAACGGTTACAAATACAACGGGTTGCGATAGTGTGATCACAACAGAACTTACGTTGAATGCAGAGCCGAATTTGGTGGTCAATGATCCGCCTGTATCCTGTAACACTGTTGACCTGACCATTGCTTCGATTACCATTGGCAGTGATGGTGGATTGATCCTTACTTACTGGCTCAATGCATCTGCTACCAATCCATTGGGTAATCCAACTGCGGTAACAGCAGGTACTTATTATATCAAAGCAACCAATGCGGCAGGATGTTCCGTTGTGAAACCGGTTAATGTAACGGTGAACAGTACACCGCAATTTATTACATCGGATCCGCCACCGGTTTGTTCGCCAGCCACTGTTGACCTGACCGATTCATCCATAACTGCAGGCAGTGATACCGGCCTTGTATTCTCTTACTGGAGAGATGAAGGAACCACCGTACCATTGGTTAATCCTGATTCCGTATCTGCTTCTGGTACTTATTATATCCGGGCAACAGCAGTGGGCGGTTGTGAATTTGTTCGTGCCGTGCAGGTTAGAGTAACGATCACCAAACCGGTTGATGGTATCCGTTATCCTGTTGTAACCGCGGAAGAAAATATTCCGATCCAACTGAATGCAAGAGACCTGGGTTCCAATCATACCTACCTGTGGAATCCGCCAACGGGTTTGAACCTGTTTGATGTAAGGGATCCCATATTCAGGTACGACCAGGATGTTGAATACACCATCCAGATCAGGTCTGATGGCGGTTGTATTACCATCGATACCCTGCTTGTGATAATGAGAGTACAGACGCCTGCTGCACTCAACTCAGATATCTTTGTGCCTAAGGCCTGGTCGCCCAATAATGATGGGCACAACGACCGTTTATTCCCGCTGACGGTGAATATTGCTGAACTGAAATATTTCAGGATATTTAACAGGTGGGGGCAACTGGTATTTGAAACCAACCGCATCGGCGAAGGTTGGAACGGCATCTTTAAAGGACAGGAACAGGTATCTGACGTTTATACATGGACGTTAGAAGCTGTAGGCGAGGATGGTAAATATTATAAACGTGCCGGAAACTCTGTATTATTAAGATAAAAATCGTGTTGTTATGAACCAGCTGAAGAAATACATCATTTTATGCTGCCTGCTGGGGGGTATGATGAGCACCCATGCGCAGGATCCTGCATTTTCCCAATTCTTTTCATCGCCCTTAAATATAAACCCGGCACTAACGGCCAATATCAATGCGGATTGGCGGGTCATATCTAACCTGAGGGATCAATGGATCGGCCCGGCCAGTCCTTATGCCACCGGTACGGTTTCCTATGACCGTAAGATCATGCAAAACAAATTGCCTGGGATGGAAGAAGAGAAAAATACGTTAGGGGTAGGGGCCATGCTGATGTATGATTATGCCATGAGTGGTGTGGTAAAAAGTACCTATGCATCGGTGAATCTTTCTTACAATGTAAAATTATCTGAAGGCAGGTACCTGCATCGGTTGGGTGCTGGTTTTGGAGCGATATATGGACGCCGGTATATAGATTTCGGGCGTGTGGATTTTGAGGAACAATTTACCGGGACCGGTTTTAATGTTAACCTGCCTACAGGTGAACTGGCGCTTTCTAACATGAAGGGATATTTTTCTTCCAGTGCAGGAATTACTTACAGCATCAGCAGTGAAAAAAGCAATGTGGATATTGGCGTTGCAGCCTTTCATCTGAATCGTCCCAAACAAACATTTTTAGAAGATGAACACCAGATTCTTGCCATGCGGAAGGTGGCCCACATGAATTATGAAACCTATTTAAATGAATACCTGTTACTGAATGCCAATGCCATTTACCAGTTCCAGGCAGATGCCAGTTATTATTCTGTAGGTGCCGCATTGGGTTATATCATTCCCACCAATACAGATATCATATTGAACGGTGGTTTCTGGTATTGGTCAAAGAATGCCATCATTCCCTATGTAGGCATAATGTACAGGAATATGCAATTTGGATTTTCGTATGATTATACCATATCAAAACTTAACATTGCACCGCGTAAACCGCATACCTGGGAGGTTTCATTTATTATCCGCGGCATCAGCGGACCAAGACAAACGATACCTTGTCCGTGGAAGTGAACGAGTTTAGAGTTTAAGGTTTAGGGTTTAGGGTTTCGTCATTGCCTAAAAAACGTTGACCGTTTTTCTCAGTCTTTCATGTTAAGCAATTGAATGCCGAGGTCATCTAAACTTTTACAGGTTAGGTCTGGTTGAGGGGCAAGGGGATAAAGTATTTGCTTTTTTTGTTCAAGGTAGGCTGTTTTCATTCCCGCATTGGAACCGCCGGCAATATCCCAGCCATGACAGGAAACCAATAATATTTCACCGGGGTTTAGATTTAATTTTTTGGCGGCCCATTCATACACTTCCCTGCATGGTTTATATTTTTTTACATGCTCTGCACTCATGACCAGTTCAAAATAGGATATAAGCCCTGTGCGTTCCATTCTGTCGGAAACTGTTTTTTGAGAAGAATTGGTAAGCGCCGCAATACGGAAACCTGCATCAGCTAATTGTGATAATCCTGCAGGTACACCATCATTTACAGGAAGATGAAGCATTAATCTCAATACATCATTGGCTTGTGTTTCATTAACGGTGGCACCAAGCGTTTTGCCGGCCATTTGTAAAGTGGCTTTTGCAATGGATGTAAAATCATTAAAGTGAAGCGTGCAATTTTCTACAAAACAATATTGCATGCAGAGTTCGAACCAAAGTGCAAAACCTCTTTTACTATCCAATAAACTATTCACCTTTCTTTCAAGGTCCGACATGTCCAGCAATGTTTCATAAACATCAAACAAGATTAGTTTAGGCCTTTCTGTCATTTCATTTTCCATACTCATCTGTATTTCCTTGTTGCATTTATTTATTGAAGGATGCAAATTTACAATGGGTTGGTCTCATTTTCAGTAATAATTATTTAAACATTGGGTTGATGCAAATAAATTGTAAAAGGTGAGTCGATAATCAACCGACTCACCTGTTTTATTTAATTCATGTCTGCCTGACGGGCAAAACCTACAATCCTGGTTGCCTCAGTTTTTACAACCATCCTGAACGGTACTAAACCATTCACCAGTTCCCTGGCCCAGGCATATTGCCGGGGTGTGTATAATATTTGTATATAGCCATCCGCCAATTCGATCATTCTTGCACGAGACAAAACAAATATGGTATTGTTGAATAACAAGGTTGCAGCATCATAATCATAATAACAATGCTGGTAAATGTTCCTGATATCATTAGCATAGCATTCCTGTATATATGACATAGCCATTGTCATATCCAGTTCACCCATGAAACTTATGCCAGGTATTTTGTCAAATATTGAAACATACATGGATTTTACATCAATGTAATGACCATTGAATATTATGTTAGACTCGTACCTGCGAAGGTTGAAGAAATTTCTCATAAACCTGATTTGTGATGATTGATGATTATGCATAAAAAAACCGGTATAACTTATTAACCGGTTTCCTTATTACACTATTAAATGTGTAGCAATTTGTCGGTTACATGATCCATTTATTAAAGAAGTCATTGGATTTGATTTCACAATCCGTTGCAGAACTATCTATAACATTGGTGAATCGTAATTCTTTTCCAGGTATTTTATACAGTTTATATTTTTTCAATGATTATTTTTTAATAAAAAAACCCCGCAATTACTGGCGGGGCTTGTTTATAGTGATTTTGGTTATCTGTTAACTGATAGCACTACATGCCCCGTCACGGGTATAGATTCCTTTCGGACTAAACCTGTTTGCATTATCTGTATGTAAATTGATGCGGAGCATTTTTATAATTGTTAGAGTGCAAAACTGCAATTAATTTTTGAATAAAAATAATATTCATTAATTTTTTTTTAAAATCGTTTCGGTTGTCCATGCCAGTAACCTGCAATGGATACAGGTTGAATTGAATGTTGATGAATGAAGTAATTCATTTTCAATGAATCAGTTCATTTCGCTATAATAGATTTGTCATTGCTGAATCAATTAAATTGCAGTATAATTTTTTTTATGCGTTTACTTTTTTGCATCATTTTTTCAATGTCTTCAATTATTACTATGGGGCAGGGTAATTATATTTTAATCGGAACCTATACGCAAACTGGCAGCAAGGGTATATATGTGTATGGGTTTGATGAAAAAACAGGAAAGGCTTCATGGGTTAGTAACACAGAGGGAGTACAAAATCCGTCTTACCTGGCAGCCAGTGCAGATGGCCGGTATGTTTATGCAGTGAATGAAACACATGGGGAAAAGCCACCGATGGTCAGCTCATTTTCATTTGATAAAAATAATGGCCAACTGCTATTGATCAACCAGCAAGCCAGTGGGGGAGATGATCCCTGTTATGTTTCGGTTACACGTGATGGTAAATGGGTGGCAGCTGGCAATTACAGTGGTGGAAATTTGTCCATTTTTAAAGTGGGTGAAGCAGGATCATTAAATCCAGCAAGCCAGGTAATTCAACATGAAGGGAAGAGTAAAAATGAAAACCGCCAGGAAAAAGCACATGTTCATTCAACCGTATTTACACCAGATGAGAAACATTTGTTGGTTGCAGATTTAGGCATGGATAAAATCATGAGTTATGCTTTCAATCCTGGTAATGGTATGGTATTAGAACCTGCACCCTTTCCATTTACAACCACAGAGCCCGGGAGCGGACCCCGGCACCTGGTTTTTCATCCAAAAAAATCAATGGCATATTTAATGGAAGAATTAAGTGGAACGGTCTCTGTATTTAATTATGATGATGGGAAACTGGAGCTTATTGAACGGGTTCCAACACATGCCGCGGATTTTAAAGGAAAAATTGGTAGTGCCGATGTACATGTGTCCCCGGATGGTAAATTCTTATATGCATCCAACCGCGGTGACCAGAACTCAATCAGTATTTTCTCCATCAATAAAAAGGGTAAACTTAAGTTTATCCATGAACAGCCAACGCTTGGTAAAACACCGCGTAATTTTTTTATTCACCCATCTGGCAAATATATCCTGGTAGCTAACCAGGAATCGGACGAGATTGTAATTTTCAGTAGGAATAAAAAAACCGGCATACTAACAGATACGGGTAACCGCATCAATATTCGTAAGCCGGTTTGTGTAAAAATGATTTTTTAAGTGAGGCTAAACGATTTTGTCAGTTTCAATCACCTTTCGTTGCAATACCAGTTTTATGATCGTTTGCCTGGTCGTTGCATCCATATTCAATGCCTGGGCAATGTTGTTTGACAAAGATTCTTCTGTCAGTTCCAGGATACCATCGCTTACCATCAATTCAACACAATAGGAGAAGAGTGCCAGGTCATTAACGGGCTTTATAATATCCATCAGGTGTTGTAAATATGATTTTTCGTCATTTACCATCGGACGATATTGCTGGTAATTGATAACTTCTTTCTTAAAATCAAGATCCTTATTTAATCCAAGGACAACCATTTTTTCAGAAACCTGGTTTAACTCAGCATCTTCAAATTGACCATCTTTCATACAACAATGAAATAATAAATGACAAATAGCCTGGTTCTGGGTTGTTACTAGTTGTTGATACATATTTATGTTTTTATTCAGTTATTCAACATTTATGCCACGACGTGAATAATTGAAAATGTAAAATTCAAAATTTAAAAACTATAATCAATTAATTTGTATTCTCTTCGTATGGTTTTTGCAGCCATTAGTTAAAATTATTTTATGCAGGAAATCATACAGCAATTAAAAACTAAAGCAGGACTTTCAGATGAACAGGCTAAAAAAGCTGTGCAGGTCATTACCGATTTTATCGGGGAAAAATTCCCCATGATCAAGGGTCAGTTAGCAGGGTTTATGGATGAAAAAGAAAAAGGTTCCGGTGCACCACAGGTTGGCGGTATTGATTTGGGTGGACTGGGGTAGAGAGTGTTTAGAGTTTAATGTTTAGGGTTTAGAGTTTAGCCTTTAGCGTTTAGTTTTTTGGCCATTAACCTATAAGCTTTAAGCCTTAAACTGTTAGAATCTTTTCTAAACGCTAAACCCTGAACTCTAAACTAAAATTATGTCTTGGTAAATGTTAACCGGATGTTACCATCTGACTGGTTACTAACGGGAACGGGCATTTGCAAAATAAAACTGTTGGTGAGTTTTTCTTTTATTTCGAGGCGATAACCGGTTTCAATATCACGGGCTCTTTCACCAGCTTCCAGTTTTTTAAATTGCAACATAGGAACGGTGTCACTTTTGTATAATGACCAATAAATATTTTGCTTATTGCCATTGGCCAAATCAAAATGACCATTTCCATTTCCCTGCAAGGTCCAAATGCTGTTCAGAAAATCTGTATGAGGCGCTTCATCAAACAGATTAGAAATTTTGACTCCATCAGGAACATTCGCTTTAATATCTGTGATGGTCCAGGTACCTTCATAAACAGATTTTTGAACAGGTACCCCGTTCATATCTCTGGTACTGCTGCATGCCGTCATTAATCCCAAAACCGCAACAAGTATAAGCCATGAATTCTTTAGCATAATATTTATTTTATAGATGTATAAAAATCCTGCCAGTGTATCAGGATTTATAATGTAGCCATATCTATCACAAAACGATAATGAACATCATTTTTCATCATTCTTTCATAAGCCTCATTGATATAACTGATCGGGATTACTTCCACATCAGCCATTACATTGTGTTCTGCACAGAAATCCAGCATTTCCTGTGTTTCTGCAATGCCACCAACCAGCGAACCTGCTAAACGCCTGCGCCTTGATATTAAGTTAAACACACTGATCTCGGGCGCTTCCGGGGGAACCCCCAATAAAACCATGGTGCCATCTACTTTTAGCAAGGAGAGATAAAGATTCAGATCATGTTTTGCACTAACGGTATTGATCAGCAGGTTAAAATAACTCCGGTGTTCCTTTAGTTGTTCCGGATCTTTGGTTACTGTAAACCGGTGAGCACCCAGGTTTATCGCATCTTTCTCTTTTGACTTAGATGTGCTTAAAACAGTGACTTCGGCACCCATTGCTACGGCTATTTTTACAGCCATATGTCCCAGCCCACCCAAACCAATAACACCGACTTTATCTCCTTTTTTTACATTCCACTGGCGCAACGGAGAATAGGTAGTAATGCCGGCGCAAAGCAGTGGTGCAACCCTGGAAAGATCCAGATGGTCCGCTATTTTTAAGACAAAACTTTCCTTGCAAATTACTTTGTCGCTATAACCACCCATAGTAGGTGTACCATCTTTTTCTTTTGAATTATAACTGCCTATCACACCCGTTTCGCAATACTGTTCTAATCCTTCATTACAACTGGAACATTTTCCGCAACTGTCAACAAAACATCCTACACCTGCCATGTCTCCGATTTTAAAATGGGTCACTTTGCTTCCTACAGCTGTTACCCGTCCAACCATTTCATGCCCGGGAACCATTGGATAAATAGAATTACTCCATTCATTTCTTGCCTGGTGAATATCTGAATGGCATACGCCACAAAATAAAATTTCAATCAGCACATCATCTTCTTTCAATGCTCTTCGTTCAAAACTATATGGAGCGAGTGGAGTAGAGGCATCCTGCGCAGCCCATGCTTTTGTTGGTGTCATAATTTTTTTTGATTTTAAAATAAGTTCTAAAGGTAACCGTATAAAAATGCTCCTGAAGATTTACATGATTTGATCTATTGCTTCCATGACGATTACACTTAAAGGAGGAATGATCAACTTTCCTTTCTCAGAAATGGAATGAGGATCAAATTTTTTATGATCCCTCGTTTGCCATTGAGCATCGTTTGAATCCAGCAGGGTAGTCCAACTGTCAGGGCTACCGGGCAATGTATAACTGATAGCACCACTTGAAAAATTGAGAAAGCACAAAATATATTGCGATTCATCTTCACTCCGGCGGTGTAAAACCAATCCTTTATTTTCCAAAACATAAGCCCTTATATTATTCTTTTTAAAGGTTTGCAGGGCAGGCTGCTTCCGCAATTGGATCAAAGCTTTATACCACGCATGTATAATGGCATAACTTCCTTTATTTCTTTTTTTCCATTGAAGTTTACTGTCTGTAAATGTTTTTTCCGCTTGCGGATCTGGTGGATCAGCTTCCCAGTTAAAATCTTTAAACTCATTCTTCCTCCCTTCTCTCACTGCATTAACCAAATCCGGGTCGGAATGATTTACAAAATAAAAGAAGGGTTGATCTTCACCATATTCTTCACCCATAAATAAAAGCGGAATATAGGGTGATAACAATAATGTACCCGCTGCCAGTTTCAATCTTTCTGAATTAACGAGTATGCTTAAACGCTCTCCTTTCTCGCGGTTTCCAACCTGGTCATGATTTTGATTAAAGACTACAAATTTCTTTCCGCTTATACCGGCAGAAGATTTTCCATGTTTTCTTTTTCTGAATTCAACATATTCACCACTGTGAACGAAACCATCTGTAAAAGCTTTTGCCAATTGATCCAAACGCCGGAAATCTTTATACCGGTCCTTCCCGTTTTCATCAATCTGTACATAAGCAGCGTGGTGAAAATCATCCAGCCATTGCGCATCAAAGCCATAACCACCTACTTCCGGTGACCGGATCACTTTAGGATCATTCAGATCACTCTCCGCAATCAGGTATAAATGCCTGCCCAATTTCATTTCAAGCCCATTGACTTTATTGTTTACGAAATCCCAAAAATGTACGGCACCATTGTCAAAAATTGAATGAATAGCATCCAGTCTTAATCCATCAATATGAAAATACTCTAACCAATAGATGGCATTATCTGAAAAATAATTCCGGACCCCATCACAGTATGCACCATCAAAATTTACCGCATCTCCCCAGGGTGTATGATAGTGATCTGTGAAATAGGGAGCAAATTCATTAAAATGATTTCCTTCCGGACCTATATGATTATACACAACATCTAAAAAAACAGCTATGCCTTTTGCATGACAGGCATCCACCAGTTTTTTTAAACCTTCGGGACCACCATAAGAATTTTGTGTTGCATAGGGGAATACGCCATCATAACCCCAGTTTCTAACACCGGGAAATTGTGCAACGGGCATTAATTCAATAGCATTGATACCCGTATCCACCAGGTCGTCGAGGAATGGAATGATGGCTTCAAATGTTCCTTCTTCTGTAAAAGTGCCGACATGAATTTCATACATGATCATATCTTTTATCGGCATTCCTTTCCATGCCGTATCATGCCATTTAAACGCTTGATGGTCTATGACTTCCGAAGGACCAAAAACGCCTTCCGGTTGATATTGCGAAGCTACATCCGGCCAATCTTTTCCTGGTTCGGGTTGATAAAAATACCGGGTCCCTGCTTTTATATCGTTGATGGTTACACTAAAATATCCTTGTTTATCCTTTTGCATATCCACCAACTTGTCTTGGGGGTGAACAATATGCAACTTCATAGATTCTTTTTCCGGTGCCCATACCCGGAACTGGCATTTGTTTTTCTCCTGCAAGAATGCCCCTGTCATGTTATGTTTTTAAGAAGTTTAGTTATCCAGTTTAATAATGATCCCCTCATCGCCACTTAAATTGATGTCACCATCAATGCGCATATCTTCCAGTTCCGGAATGGTAGCAGCTATGACCTGTCCTGTAAATATTTCATGTTGTGGTTTAAAATAACATGGCCTGTGGCTCATGTTTAATACAATTAGAAACCGGGAACTGCCTTCAGCGTGCCGTATATAAGCAAGCATCTGGTTATTGGAGTAAACTGGTTTATAATTTCCCACCATCAGCGAAGGCTCACTTTGGCGCAGTGCTATTAGTTTATGATAAAGTGAAAGCATGGAAAATGGTTTGTTTTTCTGAATGGCTACATTTTCCCTTGCATATGATTTATCAACCCTCAACCAGGGCCTGGTGCCGGAGAATCCGGCGTATAATGAATCATCCCATTGCATAGGTGTACGGGCGGGATCACGACTCAGATTTTTACCAGGCATATTTAAACCCTGTGGATCCTTGACTTCATCAAATGGAATGGGAACATCACGCATGCCAATTTCATCACCATAATAAATAGTTGGTGTACCCCTTAATGTGAGTAGCAAAATAACCGCAACTTTTGCCTGCATTAATCCAACGCGACTGGTTATGCGACTTTGATCATGGTTATCCAGAACCCAGTTGGGCCAGCCGTTTTCAGGCAATGCTCCTTCATATTCATCAATCACGGATGAAATAACCGATGCATCCCACGGCAAACCCAGTAAAAGAAAATTAAAGGGCAGATGTGCACCTTTATTATCCTGTCCATAATATGTCACCAGTTTGTGAACCGGTAGATAAATTTCACCGATCAGTAAGCGATCACCAAATTCATCCAACACAGCACGCATTTCCCTCACAATATCATGCACCATGGGTTGATCGGTGGAATAAACAGGCAATAATTTTTCATAATCCGCCATATGATCTTCATAATCATTATTGACGGGGTTATCCCTGAATTGTTTGTCTTTTATCATATGCCACATCACATCAACCCTGAAACCATCAACGCCTTTTTTTAACCAGAAACGGATTACATCAAACATCGCCTGTTTCACTTCTTCATTGCGCCAGTTCAGATCAGGTTGTTCTTTTAAAAAAGCATGATAGTAGAATTGCTTTGTATTTTCGTCCCACTCCCAGGCCGGCCCGCCAAAAACACTTAACCAGTTATTTGGTGGTGATCCATCGGGTAACGGATCATGCCATATATACCAGTCCCGTTTTGGATTATCAATACTTGATTTGGATTCAAGAAACCATGGATGTTGATTGCTGGTATGGTTTGGCACAAGGTCCAGGATCAATTTCATATCCCGGTTGTGCAGTTCTGTCAACAATTCATCAAAATCATCCATATTCCCAAAAATGGGATCAATGCCTGTGTAATCGGCTATATCATAACCAAAATCAGCCATTGGTGATGGGAATATAGGCGAGATCCATACCGCTGAAATGCCCAGCCACTGCAGGTGATCGAGCCTTTGAATGATTCCCTGCAAATCGCCGATGCCATCATTATTGCTATCCTGGAATGATCGGGGATAGATCTGGTAGATAATTCCTTTTTGCCACCAGGCATATTGGTTGATTATTTTATCCGTCATGGCTGTAGTTACACAAAACATATTCCAGCGATTTGGGAATCAGGGATTGGGAATTTGGAATTAGAAGATCCAGAATTGAATGGTTGATTTTGTTGAATGGTTGATAAATTTTGGAATTAAGGCCAGAAACCAGGGTTTTGGGTATTTTAAAACTGCCTACATTCTTTCACCCAAATATTAAAAATTGCGTCATAATCATTTTCAAATTCTCAAATTCTCAAATT
>JAKFER010000251.1:0-1711 GCA_036675565.1 Chitinophagaceae bacterium | reverse complement strand
ATACCTGTTTTCCTTTTACCCGAACTGGCGGAAAGAAAATTTGATTACCGGATCAAAGAGATCAGTGAAGGCAATGTGAATCTTTTAATTTTTAAAGACTGATGTTTGTCACTAACAACAGCACATTGGTTAAGAATACCAGCCACACAGTAGTCCTGCCTTTTTATATTTATGCAGCCCTGTCCTTTCTTGTTGCCACAGTATTGTTATTTATTTACTCTTCAGCATTTACACAGCATTATTTTCATCCGAAAACGCTGGCCATCACACATACCATGGCATTGGGCTGGGGCATGATGATCATTCTTGGCGCCAGTCACCAGTTAGTTCCCGTATTAATTGAAGGAAGATTATTCAGTATTGCATTGGCTCATGTCTCTTTTGTATTGGCAGGGTTAGGTATTCCTCTTTTGGTGTTTGCCTTTTTTCAGTTTAACCTGGGATGGCCTGCCCAATGGGGTGGTATATTAATTAACGCAGCCATTCTTGCTTACGTAGTTAACCTGGCTGTCAGCATTGCAAAAAGTAAAAAAGAAAATGTACATGCTGTATTTGTTTTTACCGCAGCCTTATGGTTATTCATTACAACACTGGTAGGATTATTATTAGTATATAACTTTTCTTATCCCTTTTTAGCGAATGATTCATTGCATTATCTTTCATTGCATGCGCACATGGGAATAGCAGGTTGGTTTTTGTTATTGATAACAGGAGTAGGATCAAGGTTAATATCTCTTTTCCTTATTTCAAAATATGATCATCCGAAACTGCTATGGGTTATTTATGTCTTGATAAACGGGGGCTTGCTCGGCTTTGTATTCATTTTTATCTTTTTCCCGGAAATATCATTTTACCTCTGGCCGTTGTCGGCCACAGCGCTGGGGGTGATACTCTTTGGCTATTATTGTTATCAATGTTACAAGCAACGATTGCGCAGGCAGGTGGACGAACAGGTAAAGATATCACTGCTATCAGTAGGCATGATGTTATTGCCTGTCATTTTTTTATTGATCATTATTGTATTTCTTTTGGTATCAAAAATAAATACACAGTTAATATTACTTTATGGGTTTTCAATTTTTTTTGGCTGGATAACCGCCATCATTTTAGGGATGACATTTAAAACATTGCCATTCATCGTGTGGAATAAAGTATATCATCACCGTGCGGGGATTGGAAAAACACCGAGTCCAAAGGATATGTTCAGCCATAAAATATTCAGTGCGATGGGAATCACTTACCTGGCTGGGTTTCTTTTATTTAGTACAGGAATTTATTTAACCAATATTTTTTTATTGAAATTCGCCACCGTGTTTTTATTGCTGACCGCCCTGCTCTATAACTGGAATGTACTAAAGATAATATTCCATAAACCGGGTACGCCATGAATGTAATTACAAATCATAATGCTGATTGCAGCATTGCATTGGCGGCCCTTCGGCAGGTAATAGATCCTGAAATTGGATTGAATGTCGTTGACCTGGGCCTGGTTTATCAAATTGATTTTGATGAGGAGAAAAAAATGATTTTTGTATTGATGACATTGACTACGCAATTTTGCCCGATGGGTGAATCTATCGCTGATGCAGTAACGAGAGCAATTGAACAGGTGTTCCCCGCTCATACTGTACAGGTGGAAGTGACTTTTAACCCGCATTGGAATAATACGATGATATCAGAAGAAGGAAAAGTTTTTTTAAATAAATAGAAT
>JAKFER010000175.1:0-56050 GCA_036675565.1 Chitinophagaceae bacterium | reverse complement strand
GTACAGAACTATCCACCTGTCCAATCGTATCAAGAACTTCAATAAATGATGAAGGATAGGAAAAGCTATATCCGTACGCTACATGTCTTACGTTTTGGAACTTAACTGAAGTATCAAGCGAAAATTCATTATCAAAGTCAGGTGGTAAGATTGCTTTTTGCTTTTGTTGATTTTGCCCACAAGAAATTGTCAAAAGAAAAACTGCGATAAAAAGTAAGGGTCTCATAAAGTGGCTGCTAACGGAAAAGTATTGGCGAAGGCGGGCATAGCTTGGTTTCAAGTTTCCGGGGTATTAACGCCCGCTTTTGCCAATACAATGTTATGTGCCGCTTTTTTTGTCATCGTTAGGGTTCTCCATTTCACTAATATCTTTGTCGCTATTATGAAACTCGTTAAACCCGCAATTGCAAAGAATGTAATTCTATTATCCAACCTTTTTCCTTCATTGTCTAGTTGCTTTGTCTTAACTTTTCTTTGTTCGCTCGTTAGTTTGCTATCAGCGTCAATACGCCAATAGCTTTCGTCAACTTCATACTTTTTGCTTACGGCAGTTCCTAATATTGCAATTACAAAAACTGGTGTCAACAGATAAAAAGTTGCAATCAAAGAGTATATAATTGTTTTTTTCAACCAGTATTAGTTTTTAATTCTGCAATCGGGTTTTCAATTAGTAGTCCATAAGATATACAAGTAATGAGAACCATTATAAATGTCTATTTATTAAAATTGCACTTGTCCTAACGGTTGACATGGAGTGGCACATAACGTTTAGGTATTTATGCAGGTGTGGAATTGGCAGCACTCCTGCTGATTAAAAATATAAAGATGCCCTGATATTCCTCCGCTTAATTTATAACGTCTTGCCACAATTGCATAAATACCCATGTTAGTAGCCGTTTTTCTTCTGTCCATTTTTTAAAACTTCAATTTTTGTATACCTAAACACTTTACCTGCTTCGTCTTGTCTAACTTTTGATAAGTTTCGTTTTGGAAAACCGTTTTCACTCACAATTTGTCCTGTTACTTTTATTTGAACTGGTAAGTTTAAACCGTTAAATAATGTGTGTGCTTTTATTAATTTATCGCTTGATGGTTCTAACCAGTAATAAACTCTTTTGTCTGGGTTGTTATGGTATTTTGGCTCACTCCACTGGGCACAAGTGCAAGAAATGGCATTATAATTAAGTATAAGAGTTTCAATTTTTGTGTCAGGGTTAAAGGCGGGTTTGTCTATAACTTCAATTTTTGTATATCTAAAAACTTTTGCTTTTGGCATTGGCTCTTCCATTTCAATTGTTCCTTGTGGATAGTCTTCTCTTTCATAAAACTGTCCTCTAATATTTAAGCTATGTCGGGAAGGGTCAAAGTAAATTGGAAGTTCTAATGTTTTGTCAGCAGGTTCAATGTAAAAGTATAAGTCTTTAAATTTTTTAGTGGTATCGTTGTTTCCTTCGTCTGTAATTCTAATCCAATTTGGGCAAGCACAACCTATCACGTGATAATTTACTAATAAACTTTCAACTTTGTCTGTTAGTTTATTAGTCGGGTCAGAAATTACTTTCGTGTACTTTTTCTCACTTTGAGTTTCAGAAACTTTGTTGTCTTGTTTTGTATTTTTTGATTGTCCACAAGAAACAAGCGTCAAGCTAAAAAGCAAAACAGTCAAAATGTTTGGTAGTTGTTTCATCTAATGTAGTGTCGGAATAAAATGGCTACTAACACGTAAATATATGATATAAGGCGCTATAGTGCAAACATCACAGGTGTTGAAAATGAAGTTGTTAGTATTATACATTTTGTATTGTTATTAGTACAATCCATTCTACCACTCAATTTCATTTTTATTCCATAAATCATCAAATGGGCTGATTATATTTACCAGTTGCTTCTTACTCACGTGTAAATATCTTTCTGTGGTTTTGATGTTAAAATGACCCAGTAAATCCTTTATATACCGAATATCAGTCCCTTTATCCAATAAATGCGTGGCAAAACTGTGGCGCAAACTATGTATCCCTACTTCTTTTCTGATGCCTGCTTTGTGTTTGGCATTGGCAAACATCTGTTGTACGGTACGTGTAGGGTATGCACTAAAGGTTTGCACCGATTCAAATAAATATACCTGAGGCCGGGGCTTGTATTCCTGTATGTATTTACGCAGAATGTCTAACAGCAATGGACTTAAATTTACATACCTGTCCTTTTTCCCCTTTGCTCTCCTAACAAGTATCTGCATTCTTTTGCTGTCTATATCGGCAATTTTTAATGCTACTAATTCGCTCACCCGCAATCCGGCACTATATATTGTAAATAACATGGCCTTATGCTTTTTGTTGGATAAGGCATTGAACAACCTGGTTAACTCTGTTTCATTCAGCAACCTGGGCAACTGCATGGCCTTCTTTGGCCTTGGTATATCCCAGAAAAATTTTTCGCGGTGTATAACCTGTTCGTAATACAGCTTCATTGCGTTGATCCGACTGTGTAAAGTGTTCTCGGTGAGCTTCAGTTTTTCTAAACAAAAAACCATATATTTTTTTAAATGATCAGGCGCCAGGTCATCTGCCGGAATATCTTTTAATGCATACAATAACTGCCTCATTTCTCCCAAATAAGTATGTATGGTTGATTTACTGTAGGCTTTTAAAATAAGATACTGCTCCATGGCAGGTATTACATGTGCATTTATGGCATGAATATGCTTTCGGGTGTTATCCGCTTTTTTCCTGGTAATTCCTGTTGTAACCATCACCGCGGCATTTTTAACTGTGGCGGGCAAATGAACTGAAGTTTTTGCTGAACCCGGTATTTTTTTCTGTTCCAGGTAAATTTTAAGAGCGGTATAATCCAGGCTGGCCTGCCCGGCTAAAATACGCTTTAATTTTTCAAAATTCACCCGGTTCAAAGCGGTGTACCATGCTTTATTTGTCTGGCTCCAGGCAGCGCCTGTTTGTTTTACCCTTTGTTGCAGCTCCGTATCGTAATCAAAATAAATTCCCATGCATTCCATACCCCTGTGCTGCAATGGTTTTAAGATCACTTTCTTTTCCATCTGTTCAATTTTATGCACACTGCGTGCACCTCAGTCACACCAAAAAAGTGAAGAGGTTCATTCAGCCTGCTATTAAAAATTACCAGAAACCTTAGTAGCCGGGTTTTAACAGGGGAGAAAGTGAATAAGTTATACGTAAAAAGTCAAAAGTCAAAATCCTGTATAAGATTTTAATTAACACGCCGGGGCACAAGGCAAAAAAGCACTATAATTCAAAAGTAAAAAGTCAAAATTTAAAAGTCAAAACTGAAAATTCGGAGATTTATATGTTATCGACATTTTCAAATTATCTCATTGTCAAATTGTCGAATTGCCTCATTGTCTCATTGTCAAATTGCCCCATTGTCAAATTGTCAAATTGAACGTTATTGTTTCACAAATTTCTG
Organism: Chitinophagaceae bacterium; assembly: GCA_036675565.1. Taxonomy (GTDB): domain Bacteria; phylum Bacteroidota; class Bacteroidia; order Chitinophagales; family Chitinophagaceae; genus JACCYQ01. The sequence goes on along the minus strand of JAKFER010000175.1, from coordinate 52,612 downwards.
CATCATCCGCTCTCCTTCTTTCTCCGCTTTTATAAAGTATAAACCGGGTTGCAACTGGTGAATATCCAGGTTCATTGTTTTTGACTGTATTATTTTGCGAATCAATATTTGTCCTTGCATATTAATTACCTGCAACTCCTTCCCTATCCAGCGTGCATCATACTGCATATCGATCGTAAGGTTGCTGGTGGCAGGATTTGGAAATAATTTTACCTGCATCCAGGCGGGTTGTTGTTCTTCTACCGGAATTTCTTCTATCCATGGCTCACCCAATGCATGTGAGGCCAGCAAAGAATGCCTGAAACCGCCCGGGGACAACAGGCTACGCATCCTGTCCTTTTGTCCATGGGTGAAGAGGTACATGCAGGCATCGTTCGTAAAGTCCATATAATTCATATACATGTCACCGTTAGCCGATCCGCAGGTAACCCGCACACCGGTTGGGCAACCGGAAGTAAAGGCTCTTTGCTGCGGCGTATCATCCACCATATCATCACCGCAATAAGCATCACCCCATATATGTTTTAATCCCAGCCAGTGACCCACTTCATGCACCGCCGTACGACCCAAATTGAATGGCGCAGATGTATTGATTGTTCCGAATGCTTTGGTGGCTATCACCACACCATCTTTTTCTGCCGGCCCACCTATCACTGATGCATAGCCTAAAAGATTACTAAGATTGCCTACCCAGATATTTAAATAAGAACCCGCATCCCAGGCATTGCTGCCCGCAGCTTCTGTAAATTTGATATTATCATTCATGGCCCATGAAGTAACAGGTGTATATTTCCTGATCACGCCCGTGGTTGCCCTTCCTGTAGGATCCACTTTAGCCAGTTCAAATTCAATTTGTATATCGGCAGCAAATGCTGCAAAATGCTCGGGGATGTTGATGATATCAGCATTCTTTTTCCTGAAATCACGGTTCAATGCATCTAACTGCGATTGAATCTGCTCCATGCTGATATTTTCATTGCTGTTATTATAGAGAACATGTACAACCACGGGGATCTTTATCACGCTTTCATGCGTTACCCGGTAATCGGAAGTAGAAGAAGGCAGGTTGAGAGAATGATTCATTGCCGCCAGCATCTTTTGCGCAAGGGATGGATCGGCCAATAATTGTTGTTGCTCGTATTCAGCCGTGCGGCAATCCCTTTGAGCCCATACACCTGTGTATAAGAATAGAAACACTAATCCTGTTGCAAGAGTTTTCATCGTAAAAAACGGATCGTTTTACTGCATGCGACTGAATACCAGTCCATGAGCATTCAAACGATATTGGAAAAAAGTGCATAGGGATCTTGAATCGAAACGGCTATTTCGGGGATGTGTTGGAGTTCTGCCGGCTTTAAAAGGAAATTTGGAAAGAGGGTATTGGGCGTAAATATAATAGCCAACCTCCAGTAATGCAAGTTTTTACCATTGAAAAATAGTCACATTTAGCTTTAACAGGATTTACAATAGTCATCCCTTATTTTTGCCTGATCGAATTTTTCATATATGAACAGAAAAGTTATTGCTGCAGTTGGTATTTTATTGATTCTTTTGGTATTTGTGATTTTTAAATTCCGCAATGGAGATAATGATATGGATACAAACGACAATCCTGCTCCCCGCGTAGCTTCCATCGGTTTTTCCATCATCAAATCGTACCCGCATAATCCAAAATCCTTTACCCAGGGACTGATGATCTATAATGGTGAATTATATGAAGGCACCGGGATGAATAATGAAAGCAGGCTGATGAAGGTGGATTTGCAAACCGGTGAAACGTTACAGGAAGTAAAACTGGACTCGGTTTATTTTGGAGAAGGCATCACCATTTTAAATGATACCATTTACCAACTAACCTGGCAAAACAAAAAAGTGTTTGTGTATGATATGGATTTTAAAAAGATCAATGAATTTAACCTGCCCACAGAAGGCTGGGGCCTGACCAGCGACGGAAAAAATATGATCGTGAGCGATGGCAGTAATAACTTATATTTTTATAACCCGGCTGATTTTTCACTGGTGGAAACCAAAGCCATCAGCGAAGCCGGTTCTCCTGCATTTAATTTGAACGAGCTGGAATATATCAACGGGTATATTTATGCCAACCAATGGCAGTATCCCTATATTTTAAAAATAGATCTTGCCCAATCAACGGTTGTAGGGAAAATTGATCTGACGGATGTTTCAAAAAGGATCCGTTCACAAAACCCCGGCGCAGAATTTTTAAATGGCATTGCCTACGATTCCACTACCAATAAAATGTATGTAACCGGTAAATACTGGCCCACCCTTTTTGAAATTCAAATGGCGCAATAATTATTTGTGAATAATATAGGTGATGGAGCTGCAGTTACGCGACTCCGTTAGTGCGTCCAGGTTAGACCGCATCCCGTTAAATATGGCAGGCACCCAATTTGTTTTTCCTTTTTTGTATTTACTGCTTAGCAGGCTGATGTAAAAACTGTCGTACCACATCGGTTTATAGTCTTTGATAACCATGCCATGCTTTTCCACCAATTTCTTCATGGCGGCGGGGGAAAAATGGTACAAATGCCGGGGAACATCATAAGCGGCCCAGTATTCACCATAAATTTTTGCATCTTTCGATGTGTAATTGGGAACGGCAATGATCAGCACACCATCGGGTGCTAATAATTCCCGGAATTTTTTCATGTAATCATGCAGGTCATGTACATGTTCCAGTACATGCCATAAAACGATAGCATCGAATGATGCGGCGGGCAGGGTATAAATTGCTTCAACCGGTTGCAAATTCAATTCATACAATTCCATGGCATGCTGCCTGGCTTTTTCATCGGGTTCCAAACCTGTTACATCCCAACCCCTGCTTTTCATTGCTGATGCAAAAGCACCGGTGCCGCTGCCTGTTTCTAATAATTTTCCCTGCTTTTTATGGCTGTTAGCCTGTACCCATGCGGCTTTTTGTTTCAGTGTGATCTGCCTTACCTTTTTATACACCTTATTGATCAAACCTTTTGATGTATCGCTGTGAGAGATGTAATCTTCCGATGCATAATATGCACCAATGGAATTCTTGGCAGGCACATCCTGTGTAAACCGCAAAGAACAGGTGGCGCATTCCATGATGCTGAAAGTTTCTTCGCTCACGGTAAAATCTTTGACCGATAATACTTGCTGAAAATGCGTACTGTCGCAAACCGGGCAGGTAGTATAATGAATAAGTTGTGCCATAAAAGGGCACAAAGAAACTAAAAAAGCTTGTTATTGAATTTCTTTATGCAAAGGTGCCGGTTGCTCCACCTCAATTTTTTGTTGCAGGCCGGTTGAACCCAGTTTAAAACCCCTGCTGGAAAAATACCAGGCAGTCAATAAAAAAGCAATGATGATAAGGATCAACGGGAGCAACCACCAGTTTCTTTTGCGCGGTGCATCCTCTGAAAAAAGCATTTCGGTCATTTGTGCCGATGTCCGGTAATCTTCTCCCACCCTTACCTGGTGTGCCGCATTTTCCCGGATCACTTTTTCGGCTCCAACAGGTTTTTCATATACAACATTTATGGGCTGGGGTTCAAATTTTACCACGCCATCCTGGCCTTGTTGAAATATACCTACGCCATGCCAGTTAACTTTATTACCTGATTGAATTTGTTGTTTCAGTTCGAATCCAAATTCGTTTACTTTTTTAATGGCATCAAATTCAGAACAATTAAAAACATGCGCCAGCCAGTTGAATAATTTTTTTGAAGGCGCTTCTTTTAAATGATCGAAAGAAAATGAATATTCCGGGGGATAAAAAGATTTGCTGCCAAAATCATCCACGGCAGGTTTGCGTACCAGGTTTAATGTACCCAGGCCAGGCAGGTTCAGTGATTGATGCTGAATGAGAAACTGGTAAAGCAATTCGTTCATAACCTAGTTGGGTTGATTGAACGAAAATACGATTCCACCGGCAAAATTAAATCCATAAACAGGATATTGATTCCAGCGCTGGTATTCTTTATTCAAAACATTATTGAATTGCGTCCACAAACTAAGATTAGGCAACACTTTAAATTCAAGTCCCGCATTCAGGTCAATGGCACCTTTCAATCTTTCTGCACTGCCATCTTTTTCCATATAAAAAGCACCCTGCCATGCAAACAGGTCAGAGGTTACCCAAAGTTCTTTCAGCACCTGTATGCGCATAGCCGCTTTTAATTCTAATGGAATCAAACCCCATGCTTTTTCCTGCTCTTTAAATTTGCTGAATTGATTTAAGGTTAACCCGGTTACCAGTGAAAATTTTTCCTGTACGTTGTATCCCAGTTCGCCACCAAAATGCAACACAGAAATTTCCGGTTCATTCACCACAACAAAAGATTTTCCATCACCCGCAGCAGAAGTGTCATTAAAGAATAATGGTTGATTATTTAATTTATTGAAACCTACTTTAGCGTTGTAGGTAAAATGATCACCCACAGAACCTTTAAAGCCTGCAAATCGTTCTTCTATCCAGGTATTATTAAATGAGGTGGGCACCCAGATCCATGGATTGAAATTGGCCAGGTACTGGTAATTCGTTTTGCGTACATAACCTGTCCATCCTGCCTGGAAAGTGAAGCGGTCATCACCCGAACCAAATTCTGCAAGAATATTTGGAAACAATTTAAAGGTTCCGTTATCCCAGGTTGGGCGGATACCTGCCTGTATATTAACCGCAGGTCTTTTAAAAAATACCGATGGCGAAAAATAATACATGGTATTATTGATCGCTGTTTTATTTTCAGGTGAGAAACGCGTCAGGTCAAATGTCAATCCAAGACCGGCAGAGAAACCTTCACCAATCGTTTTTTGCAATGGAAGATCTATGACCGTATTACTCTCACTATTTTTAAGGTTATCAGAAAAAACATCAATCGATATTTTGGGTTGATAAGAGAGTCCGAATTCAGTCAGGTTAATATTTCTCAATGAAACTTCACCCGAAAAAGTTTGAAATTTTTGCAATAAAGAATCGTCATCAAATGTGAGTGTTTCGGGAACATACCCGTATTTATAGGTCTTAAAACTATTCATCCCTAAACCGGCATTCCATTCCAGGTTATTACCTGTTTGGTAAAACCCTTTCAGATTCACTTTTGTATTACTGAAATCCTGGAAATCCCTGTTACCCTGGCTTGAAACATGTTTGGCAAAAATATTCAGCCCCGCTGTGCTGCCATCACCCAAACTGATACCTGCCTGCAGAAAAGGTGTTTTTAAACTTCCGAAACCGGCTTTTATATAATTGCTGTTGGCCCAGGTGCCTGCCGTATCAACCGACAATGCCAGCGCCTGTAATGATCCGGGTTGATAATTAAATAATAAATTCTGGTTAGGGATGGAATATTGAAGCGTGGGACGTGTAGTATCCGTTGCCGGTGGGCCCGCATTAAAATTGATCTTGGCCGCTTCTTTTAAAACCGGTTTAAAGGTGGATGTAACTTCCACCATTTTTTTCTTCGTCGTATCCTGTGCCATGGCTGCCACGGTGAAAAAAAGAATGGGTGCGGCGGCTAGAATATATTTTTTCATATAAATGAATGTTCTTTAGGAATGATCTGAGCTTATTATTTTCGTTTATACATCTACGGTAATTAATCTTAACCGCTAACCTTAGAGTCTTTGGCTTCTGCTTCAATAACCATATTGAGTTTTGTTTGGGCCTCCTGTTTCAATTCAGCATTGATCGTATTTTCTACAACACTTTGAAAAGTGGCCTTCGCATTGAAATAATCCTTTTGCTTATAAAAAACATCACCCAATAAAATATAGGATTTGGTTACCCAATAATCATAGGAACCCGATTTATTGATGGTTTCGAAAGCCGCTTTTTCTGCTTCCGCCAGTTTATCAACCTGTAACCAGCTATTGGCAATTTCGTAACGTGCTTCTGCTGCCAGTGCCGCTTTATTTAAAGAAACCACTGTTTTATAATGGGTGATGGCCAGGTCATAGACACCGTTCACCTGGTGAGATTTTGCAATGGCCATATTCGCCAGCGCCCGGTCATCCGCACTGCTTCCTTTAGCTGCTGCCAGGTCTTTGGCATTCTCTAATGCCTGTGTCCATTTTTTTAATTGGTACTGGCTTCTTAACAATCCCCGCATGGCTTCCAGCCTGTTCTCCTGGTTATTGGTTGTATTCTTTAACTGCTGGTAATAATCTTCTGCCTTATCATAATCCTTGAATTCAAAGAAGTAAGTCCGGGCGCCAAGCAACAATGCATTTTCCGCATATTTATTGGGTGATAAAGACGCTACATACTCATATCCTTTCATGGCGTTTTTCCAATCCTTGCGTCCATAATAAATTTCTGCACTAAAATAATTTGCATCTAATGCATATTTTCCCTGGGGAAATCTTTGCAGGTAATTATTAAAAGAAGTCAGCGCATCATTCAGGTTTCCATTTTCATATTGTGTTTGTGCTGCCGTCCACGTCAGTTCATCCTCTGCGCTTACACTTAAGGGTTTGCCGGCTGCCCGCATAAAATCAGCATATTCCGTTGGCTGGTTTTGATCAATATAAATAGTTTCAATATTTTCCAAAGCATCCTGCGCTTCTTCTGAATTGGGATACTGGCTAACCAATTGTTTGTACTGACTTAATGCTTCTGTATTATTATTCAGGTTGTAATAAACAAGTCCCAAACGTAACATAGCCCTTGGTTTCAGGCTTGAGTTGCCGCTGGCTTTGATTACATTATTAAGATAAGGAATGGCATCCCTGAATCTTTCACTGGCCAGGTAAGAACTGGCTATTTCCATATTGGCATCTGCTACCAGGAAAGAATTTGGAAACTTCCTGATCAGCGTGTTCATTAAATTAATTTTTTCCGTCGAATTGTTGATACCGGCGATCATGGCTTTTTGAAAAGTTGCATAATCTTCTGCCGGCCATGAAAACCGGATCACGTTATCGTACATGGTTTTTGCACGATTGTAATCACGAGCCATATAATAGCAATCCGCACTGCGCACATAGGCATCCTGTGTTACCGGGTCAGCATTCAACGTAGGATTCTTGATCACCTGCTCAAAGAATGTAAGCGCCGTTGAATAATTTTCTTTTCTGAAATAACAGTAACCCAGGTTATACCGTGCATTGATGCTGTTTACTTCACCACTGGTGGGTGCACCTGCAGAAATATAATCATGGTAAAAACGAATGGCATCATCAATCCTGTTTTGCCTGTAAGCGATCTCGCCTTTCCAGAATTGTACAAATGGCAGAACAGAACCGTTATTGGGATCATTCAAAGCTTTATCCAGCAAGGCATCCGCCTCGGGAAGCATGCCGTCATTCGCTAATTCCGTTGCACGGCCGTACAATATGCGAGGATATAAACGGCGGGTATTGGCTGATGGATTTTGTAATTTTTCAATCATGCTGAGTGCATCCCGGTAATTACTGGTATTGGCTAATACCGCCACCATTAATTCTGTTGCTTCTGGTATATAAGTTGAATTGGGATATTCATTAATGAACGATTGCAGCACATTCAATGCTTCATCCTGGTAACCGAGTTCGTAAGAAAGTTTTCCATAATTAAACCGTGAAATTTCTTTCTGCGAAACATTGCTGCTGTTTGATGCACTGAATAAAAATGCATTCCGGGCATTTGATTTCTGGTTGGTTTTTAAATAAGAATCACCCAACAAATACATCGAATGCTGGCTCAATGAATCTTCGTTACCACTCAATTGTTTAAAACCTTCAATGGCCTTATTATAATTATTGGCCGCGTAATAAGAATATGAAAGTTCATAAAGATCTTCCCTGCTTACTTTTTTGGAACGGTTTACATAATCTTCCAAATAAGGAAGTGCTTTAGCATATTCCTTTTTTTCAAAATAAGCATGACCCAATAATTGTTTTAATTCGAGATCATAGTATTGCGCATTACCGCTTTTCATTTTTTGTTCCGCATAGGCAATGGCCTCATCTTTTTGTCCCTGCACATAATAGATCTGCGCTATATAGTATGGAACAACCGCCAAATAATTTTCTTCGTTCTCTACCACTTTAAAACTTTGCAGCGCATCCGAATAATTACGGTCGCGGAAAGCAATGAATCCATAATAATAATTAGCGTCAATATAATTCGGATCATCCGGCATTTGACGAATGGTATTGAAAAGAGGTTTGGCTGCGGCAAAATTCTGCATGGTGAAATATGCATATCCCTGGTGGAAATTCATGTCCGCTATTTCCCGGTTGCTTAAGTTGGCAATGTTTGCCTGCTCATATAATTGAACGGCTTCCGTGAAATTTTCTTTACGGAAATGATATTCCGCCAAATGAAAACTCATCATCTGCGTACGCGGATTATTCTTTTCTACTTCAATAAATTCGGTAGCCATAGTGGCTGCCTTATCTTCATTTTGTTTTAACCCGCAAACCGTCAGGTAGTATTGAATTTCCTGGTCAACGATGGGTTCATTGATGCGATGCGTTTCTTTTCTCTCCTGGTCCAATTCTTTTAACAGCGGATAAGCCAGGCTGTACTGCTCTTTTTGAAAATATTCTTTGGCCTGCTTATAAGTGTCCTGGGGATCGTTGTAAAACCGGGTTTGTTGACAATAGGAATTAACCCCGATGATTACGGCGACAAATGATAAGGTGATATACTTCATGTTTATTAATCCTTTAACCGTGAACGGTAACGTGGTAAAGATTCTAAATATTTTACCCATGACCAATTATCATTCCAAACACCTGTGGATAACTGGCTTAAGAAGAAATGATTTAACATTTTGGAAAGAATAATGAATAAAAAATGCAACAAAAAAATTGATTCATGAGATGATCAATAAATGATTTTTCAGGAAACGTTGGGCTAAGAGATTCTTTTATTATCATTGCAAAATTTTCCATTAACCAATACTCAAATGAAAAAACTTTTCAGCACAAAATGTTCCGCAGCTTCTTTTACCATAGCAACCCTGGTATTGCGGATCGGACTTGGCGCATTAATGATTCCGCATGGTTATAGTAAACTGACCAAATTTGCATCACGGGCAGATACTTTTTCAGACCCATTTAATATTGGTTCTGTTACTTCCATGTCCCTGGTAATCTTTGCTGAATTCTTTTGCGCCGCTTTTATACTTGTTGGATTCCTGACCCGGTTTGCGTGTATTCCACTCATCATCGCCATGTCTGTTGCGTTATTTTATTCGCATAACGCAGATTTTTTTGGCGAAGGTGAAAAGGCTTCTTTATTTTTATGCGGGTATATCGCTTTATTATTCACTGGCCCGGGAAATGTCAGTCTCGATCGCCTCATTGGAAAATAACTTATGTTCATTACCGAAACAAAAGTTCGTGTACGTTATATTGAAACCGACCAGATGGGCGTGGTTTATCATGGCCATTATTTTCAATACTATGAAGCGGCAAGAGCAGAATCCATCCGTCAACTCGGGTATACATATGCCGACCTTGAAAAAATGGGCGTAATCATGCCCGTTATAGATGTTCATGCAAAATACCTGAGACCCGCGGTGTATGATGACCTGTTAACCATCAAAGTGATATTGAAAGAATTACCATTACATCATAAAGTGGAATTTCACCACGAAGTGTATAATGAAAGAGGACAGTTGCTGAATACCGGGAAAGTGGTGCTTTATTTTTTGGAATCCAAAACCATGAAAAAAACCACGATGCCCGATATTCTGAAAAAAAAGCTGGAACCATTTTTTAGTTAATTTTAAAAAATGGCTATGAATGAAAACCGGCATGATGAGATCAACGAAAATGATGACAACACCGAAACCGGTTCCAATCTCATTTTGCCAAAACCGGCTGCTACTCCACCCAAATCAAAAAGCCAGGTTTGGTTAAAATCCATCAGCAGTCTTTTTTTATATGTTGCCATCGGTTATATATTTTTTAACCAGAACTGGTTGCTTGTATTGATTCTTTCTGGTGTAGTGATCTTTCATGAAATGGGACATTTCCTGGCTATGAAAATCTATAACTACAAAGACCTCGGTATTTTTTTTATTCCACTCATGGGGGCCTATGTTACGGGCAGCAAAAATGAAGTTTCGCAAAAACAATCTGCCATTATTTTACTAGCAGGTCCTGTACCGGGCATTATCTTAGGAGTCATCATTTATTACCTCTCCGGGTATTACAATGACTACATGCTGGAACGTATTGCATGGATTTTAATTTACCTGAATGTTTTGAATTTACTACCCGTGCATCCATTGGATGGCGGTCAATTATTGAGCCGGTTATTTTTTGATAGCTATCACATTATTGGTAAAATTTTTATTGTTTTATCTGCAATAGCTATGGGCATTTTTGCATGGGCCATTTCTTTTTACCCGTTATTGATTTTTCCTGTCATGCTGTTGATCAGGCTGTTTACCGATGTGCAATATGACCGGCTAACCAACAGGCTGGAAGATGAAGGCATTGACCTGGATAAAGATTACAATGATCTTACAGACCAGGAGTACTGGCAGATCAGGAATGCGTTGATCAGGCACAGTGCTGATTATAAAGATCTTTCCCCGGCTCCCCCCTATGCTTATGCGGAAAATGAATACAAAGTGGTTAGCGGGATACAAAGTGTATTGCAAAGATCACTTTACCAGGATCTGTCTGTTGGCGGAAAATTATTGGTGATCATCATCTGGATCGCATGCTTCTTTGTACCCGCCTGGCTATCGTTACCATTGCGGTTTTTTTGAAATGAGATGAATAAAAACTTCCACTGCATTATTTAATTTCATTCAGCACTTTGTACATTTTTTGTACCAATGCAGATGATGAACCGGAATAATTATTTACCAAAAAAGAAAAAATATATTCCGTTCCGTTTTTTGCGGTGTGATATCCGGCAAATCCTTTTACATCTGCAATGGTTCCACTTTTCATTTTCATTCCATTAAATTCAGGAAATGCATTCTTGTACTGGTTAAACCATTTTTGTTCCCTGGCAAAGGATAAAACAGCTACCTGTGCTTTGGTCGTTACCCTGTTGGATGGTGACAGGCCAGAGCCATCATACATATTCAATTCATGGGCATCAATTCCCTGTGTTTTCCAGAAATTATTTAAAAATTTTAACCCGTTTTCCATAGAGGGTTTTTGTTTATAATGCAATGCAATGGTTTTAACCAAAGCTTCTCCATACAAATTAATACTCCGTCGTAAAAACCAGTAAACGATGGAGTCCATGGTGGGCGATCGATGTGTATATACCGGTTCCAGTTTATAAATGGCAAAATCATCTTCACCGGTTTCTGCATTATTTAGTTTTTTTGGTTGATAACCATTATTAATTTTTAACCGGACAGAAGGTTGTTCCAGGTAATCAATCAAATGGGTTGCAAAAAACCTGGATGGATTGGGAACGGCCCCGGAAATGGTGAATGCGTTTTCATTTGGTGGAACGGTTCCTTTGATCACCATTTTTTCAGAACCCGGAACAAAATAAATATAAGCATTATCACCACTACCCTTTTTACCAGCGGTTACCTGGTTATCGAAAATAATACCGGGAATGGCTGGCTTCACAGAAACCATCTCCGACAAGCCTTTGTCTCCCGTTTTAAAGGCGATATCGTATTGATTTTCTCTCCAGTTTAATCGATAATGACCGGCACCATAATAATTACCAATATCTACCCAATTATAACCATTGGGAATGCCTTCGTTATTAATAAAAAAATCATTTACGATCAATGCTCCATTAAACCCTGGAATATTCTTTTCTTTAATAGCATTGGCCACTTGTTTAAAAACATGTTCTTCTTTTGTAGCGGCATAGCGCCAGCTGCCAAAACTGGGATCGCCGGAACCAATAACAAGCAGGTTATTTTCTGCAGGTGATTGAATGGATAATGCATTGTAAAAATTGGTTTCGTAACGGAACTGATTACCCAGCAAAGCCATTGCCGTTGCAGCCGTAATTACTTTTTGCGTAGATGCTGGCGATAATCCTACTCGGCTGTTTTTATCGAATACAACCGCACCCGTTTTTGCATTGATCACATATAAAGAAGCGGAAGCAAATTTCAATTGTTCATCCTTTTCGAATAAAGCATAGGCTTTGGCTAATTTACCGGAAACCGTTTGGGCATCAAGATGGGCAACACTCATCAGAACGGCAATAAACAAACAAACTTTTTTCATATAGTATCCATTATTACATTGCAAATAAATTCATTTTTATCTAAATCATTTCTTAATCATATATATGGTAAATGCAATTGTGATTACTATCGGTGACGAAATACTGATCGGGCAAACGCTGGATACCAATACAGGCTGGATTTCACAGGAATTAAACAAAATTGGCGTTTGGGTAAAAAAGCGCATAGCTGTGGGTGATGTTTGGGATGATATCTGGAAAGTATTGGATGATGAAAGTAAAGAAGCCGATATCATTATTATGACGGGCGGATTAGGGCCAACGGCAGATGATATTACCAAACCTTTATTGGCAAAATATTTTGAAAGCGAATGGGAAACAGATGATCAAACGGTTAAGCATATCCATTATTTATTTGAGCAGGTATTTAAAAGAGAAGTTACCGAAAGAAACCTGAAACAAGCCATAGTGCCGGAGGCTTGCCAGGTTTTATTTAATGAAAAAGGAACCGCCCCGGGCATGTGGTTCGAAAAAAACGGGAAGGTATTTATTTCGCTTCCCGGTGTGCCGCACGAAATGAAACATATGGTGAGCAAAATTGTTTTACCACGCATTCAATCAACTTTCCAGATGTCGGTGATCATACACCAGACATTGGTAACTTATGGAATTGGTGAATCTTACCTCGCCGATCATATTCAACATTGGGAAGAAAAACTACCCAAGCATATTAAACTGGCTTACCTGCCAAACTACGGCATGGTCCGATTAAGGTTGTCAACCCAGGGTGATGATAAAAATGCATTAGAATTGGAAATAGAAAAAAAGTTCGCGGAATTAAAAGAGTTGGTAAAAGAATGGCTGGTCATTGACGAAGACATGAGCATCCAGGAAACGGTTGGTAAATTATTAAAGGAAAGAAAACAAACGGTGGGCACGGCAGAAAGTTGTACCGGCGGATTTATTGCTCATTTGCTTACCATGAATGCCGGTGCTTCCAGCAACTTTAAAGGAACCGTTGTTAGTTATGACAACCAGGTTAAAAAAGATATACTTGGTGTTGATGAAACGTTGTTTGAAACAGTTGGAGCCGTTAGTGAAGATGTAGTGATACAAATGGTACAGGGTGTTTTGAGAGAATTAAAAACAGACTATGCGATTGCCACATCTGGAATCATGGGGCCGGATGGAGGTTCTGAAAAGAAATCTGTTGGAATGGTGTGGATTGCAGTTGGTAATAAAGATCATATAGTTACCAAAGAATTTCACTTCAGGTTCGACCGAATGAGGAATATTCAGCAAACTTCTTATACGGCATTGAATATGCTAAGAAAATTCATCAATAATTATGTTGAAAGCAAGCGGTAGTATGCAGAATGGGCCAAACCACCCGCATTCAACTGAAAACATTATTTTTGCCCGCAACGATTGACTTGCAGATCATAAACAGCTTTATGTAAAATGACTTTTTAAAGTGATTCAATCGCCTATTATTAAATCTTTTAGAAAAAAATAAAATTAGTTTATGGCCATTGTTGACCTGGTAATGCCAAAATTAGGCGAAAGTATTATGGAAGCCACTATTTTGAAATGGCACAAACAACCCGGTGATGCTATCAAGATGGATGAAACCTTACTGGAAATAGCAACCGATAAAGTGGATAGTGAAGTTCCATCTACAGTAGAAGGAACTATTGAAGAAATATTATTCAAAGAAAATGATGTGGTGCCAATCGGTATGGTGATAGCCCGGATCAATGATGGCGGTGCTGAACATGCACGTCCACAACATGTACAGCCTGAACCTCAAAGACAAGTAAATACACCACCTCCCGTCCAGGAAGAACAGGAAGAAACTTCTTATACTGAAGTCAATTCAGTAATGCAGGATCAGCCGGCATCAACGGGTAATGGCAATGGTCGTTTTTATTCACCACTTGTATTAAATATTGCTGCAAGTGAAGGTGTAAGTATGACCGAACTGGAAAAAATTCCGGGTACAGGTAATGAAGGCCGGGTGACGAAAAAAGATATTCTGCAATTTGTAAGCGATCGCAAAGCAGGAAAAATCAAACCGCAGCAAACCACGCAGGAACAATCAACGCAGCAGACCCAACAAGCAGTTAGCAACGAATCATCTCCTCCCCAGCAAAACCAGTTTCCAGCCACGCAACAACGTTCGCCGGTAGCAACCAGTTATTCTGGCAATGTAGAAATCGTTGAAATGGATCGGATGCGCAAACTGATTGCCGATCATATGGTGCGCAGCAAACAAACCAGTCCGCATGTTACCAGTTTTACCGAAGCAGATGTTACCAACCTGGTGATGTGGCGCAATAAAGTGAAAAAGGATTTTGAAAAAAGAGAAGGCAGTAAGATCACTTTTACACCTTTGTTTATCGAGGCCATCGTAAAATGCATCAAACGTTTTCCATTGATCAATTGCTCTTTGGATGGCAATAACATCATCATTAAAAAAGATATCAATATTGGTATGGCCACTGCCCTGCCCAGTGGCAACCTGATTGTTCCTGTAATTAAAAATGCAGACCAGTTGAATTTAACCGGGTTAACCAAACAGGTAAATCAACTGGCTGATAATGCCAGGAATAATAAATTAAAAGCCGATGATACACAAGGCGGCACTTTTACTTTTACCAATGTAGGCACATTTGGCAGCCTGATGGGTACACCGATCATTAACCAGCCACAGGTAGCTATTCTTGCTTTGGGTGCTATTAAAAAACGCCCGGTGGTAATTGAAACTCCACATGGTGACAGCATCGCTATCCGCCATATGATGTACCTGAGTATGAGTTATGATCACCGTATTGTAGATGGAAGCCTGGGTGCAACTTTCCTTACTGCGGTTGCCAATGAATTGGAAAATTTTAATAGCGAAAGAGATTATTAATACAATTTGACAATTAGTCAATTTGAAAATTTGAAAATGAAAATATATAATCGAAAAATGCTCCTTGATTTGGAGCATTTTTTATGTTCAATATTATTTGAATTGTTGTTTAGAATTAGTCATAAAGTTCAAACTAAAGCCAGATTCCAAATTCCCAATTCCAAATTCCATCCAGAACTTGTAGGCAAACCAATCAACGAATCAACCATTCAACTATTCAACTACTCACGGATTCGACGGGTATCCATAAGTCCGGTTGCGGAATGAAACCCTTTTACCAAAAAAGTTCCTGTAGGTAATGACGAACAAATTATCGTACTCATTATCCATCAGGTCGGCATGCAGTCTTTTTTTACCCAGCAGTTTGTTAACGATATCATCTACGGTGTTTGAATGTCCCACGATCAATACATTTCCGCTGGGAAAGTTTTTTACCTGGCTGATGAAACGATCTATTGTATCCATGCCATACAATTTTACCGGCACACCAATTGCTTCGCTAAGTGGTTCTGCTGTACTGCGTGTACGCAAAGTGTTGGTTGAAAAAATATAATCGATATTCTGATCTTTCAATGCATCTTTCAAATTGATGGCTCTTACTTTACCCGCTTCACTCAATGGAAGGTCATTCTGTAAATTCATGGAAACACTGTCAGTCGTTTCCGCTTTTTCCGCATGACGAACAACGTAAACACGCTGGCTGCAGGAGGTAATGATGATAACAATAAATAAAAACAGGTAAAATCTCATGTTTGGGTTTTTAACATTTGTGAATAAACGCCTTGTTGTAAAGGCCAATGTTTTTTATTAAATTAGATAAGCAATAAGAAAAAATTATACCACGCAATGGTTTTACAATTAAAGATGCATGAAAACAAGTCCCATCTAAAAACTTAAAAGGATCCATATGAAACAATTATCCGAAACCTGGTTTGCTGAAGGCTATATTGATTTTGAGCTTAAGAAATATACTTTACTTGCCTACCTGCAGGAAGTAAATAAATGTTTCAATGAAAATAAGCTTTACCCACCATTAAACGATATCATTTTCCATTACAATAATATCATGGCTTTAAGGGAAAATAAAAAACACTTGCAGGAACAATTTCCCAAACAGTTGAATGGCATACAAATGGAAAAATTGCAGTTATTGTATGAAAAGATCATTGAAGATGACGAGATCATGCAGGAACTGGAAAGCATCATTCATTTCAGCAGTGAGCAAATGAAATCCACCATACAAAATGGAGCAGAGATCTATGAATTTGTGGAGAATAAATTAAACATCAATCCCGTGGGTATTATTCCTCTTGATAATGAAGAAGGATATTTTTTCCTGAGTAATGGTTTTCATAAAAAGACCCGGGTTTACCAGTTCAGGTTGTCGTTTTTTGAAAGTAAGGAAGAAAGATACCGCAGTATCAAAACCAGTTATATTGACACTCATACCCGCAGTATTTCCAGTACGTATGAGAATATCAAAATGCACCTGATAAAACAAAATCAGCAATTGCCTAACCCGGCGGTGTATAGTATAGAAACTGACCTGACGTTCCCGGTAGAAGAAACTTTATTACCCGTTGCCAAGAGAAGCCTGGTGAAATTCATTACTATTCATGCGGCATAGCCTGCACTGATCAACGGAGAATTTATATTATACAACCCTTTCAGGGTTGGTGCTGAAATCTGCTATCTCAAATTTCTCCGGGTTGCACCCGGAGCTATTATTATTCAATCCTTTCGGGATATTTATTGTGCAAATTTTTTTTATAAACTGCTTCAGATTTCATCTACATGATTGATAAATTGGTATTGAATTTTATGATCTGATTTAAAGCAATTAATCCCGTAGGGATTTAATATGAATAACTCCGCATCTTATGCGGGGACAAAGTAATCATCAAAAAAAGAACCCTGAAAGGGTTCAATTTAAAATTGTGAATTAGAATGTTCGATATTATTTCTATTCAACCTTTTCAGGGTTGTTGCTATAACTGCATTTTCAAATTCTTCGGGTTGCACCCGGAGCTATTATTATTCAATCCCATCGGGATATTTATTGTGCAAATTTTTTTTATAAACTGCTTCAGATTTCATCTACATGATTGATAAATTGGTATTGAATTTTATGATCTGATTTAATGCAATTAATCCCGCAGAGATTTAATATGAATAACCCCGCATAAAATGCGGGGGGGGCTAAACAAATGTGATAAACGGAACCTTGAATGGGTTCAATGTTTTTAATGATGCATACGTTTTATTTCCGTCTAAATCTATTCAACCCTTTCGGGGTTGTCGAAGACAGCATCACCTTATTTCTCCCGGTTACACCCGGAGCTATTATTATTCAATCCCTTCGGGATCGATGCGTTTAGTTTGTATTCACTACTGCATCTTAGACTTACGGTTATGTTCAATAGTAATTCTATTGCTGAAAGGCTGCGGGATGGAAGCGATAGCCCGCAGCGCAGCGAGGACTAAAGCGTACAGCCCGGACAAATATTGATCAATGAACCAGATGTCGAAAGCCCCTGTAGATCTCATTTTTCTTCATCCACCAACTGCAAGCCCCAGTCTTTTCCTTTATCAACAGCAGGAACGCCATCGGTAATCCAACGTGCAGGTTTTTCACCTTTTAACATGTAATCAAAAAACTGTTGTTCACGGATGGAAATATCTTTTTGATTTTTTCTTTGAACCAGGTTATGGGCTTCACCATTGTAATTCAACAACCAAACTTTTTTGCCCAGCCTGCGCAGACCAGTAAACAATTCAATTCCCTGGTACCATGGAACGGCACCGTCATCATCATTGTGCATGATCACCATAGGCGTTTGAACTTTGGGCAAATGAAATAAGGGAGAATTTTCTATATACAGATCCGGGCGTTCCCAAAGTGTTGCACCAATGCGGCTTTGTGTTTTTTCATATTGAAACTGGCGGTTCATTCCACTTTGCCAGCGGATACCACCATAAGCACTCGTCATGTTTGCAACGGGTGCACCAGACCATGCAGCTTTAAACATATTGGTCATGGTTACCAATTGCGCCACCTGGATGCCGCCCCAGCTTTGTCCCTGTATACCCATGTTCTTAGAATCGATCCATTTTAGTTTTGCCAATGCCTGTGCACCACTTACCACATAATTGTAAGCATCTTTTGCAGGGTGACCTTTTGTGTAATGAATATCGGGCGACATAACAACATACCCGCGGCTTACAAAGAATGGAATATTTAACCTGCTGCCGGTTGGTTGCGGCGGCGTATACTGGTAAAGGTTATCTGTATGCCTTTCATAAAAATAAAGAATGACTGGATATTTTTTATTGGGATCAAAATCCTCTGGTTTGTATAAAATGCCGGATGCCGGTTTGCCATTTATGGCTTTCCAGTGAAATAATTCAGCTGTACCCCAATTATAGTTTCCCTGCTGCAAATTGATATAAGAAAGTCTTTCTTCCTTATTCCAATTATTATTAACATACAAGTCGGGAGATTGAATGTATGTTTCTTTGGTATAGATAAAAACGTCGCTGTCCTCAGCTTTGGTAACTGAGCGGACATTATATTTTCCACGCATTTTCAATGATGGTATTTTATTTTCCCTGATCTGCAATGATGCTATTCCAGACTCTTTGGTTACTTCATTAAAAGTTGAAAGCAAGATGGTTTGTTCCGGGTCAATAAAATTTTCTTCACTGTTTGTATTGATAAAACGATAAGCTGTTTTTGTTTTGCGGCCCATGCCAGCCGTTAGATTGATTGGGTTTTTAATACCCAGCGGATCAACCTGCCAGATATCATAGCGGTCATAGATTAAAACAGCTTCATCATCCTTTAACCAACGAACAATGCCATATGGTGAGGGATCGTTGGGAACATCATTTTCTTCATCGTATAATGGAACATGAATTTTTTGGGTGATGATATGTACTTTGTTTCCATCATAAGAAAAATAATGATGTTTCTTACTATCGTACCAGGTAATATAATTTCCTGCTCCCGAAACAGCAGCCCTTGCTTTTAAATCATCAGCAATCATTTTCTTATCGCCGGTTGATGGATCAATGGCATAAATATCATAAAGCGAACTTCCGGCCCATTGTATCTGCACCCTGTTGCCAACATCAGATAAACCCGCGAAGAATTTCCCATCACCTTCATTACTGGTGATAACCATTGGTAATTCGGGTGATGCCAACTGGTGAAATTGTTCGTTCGCTATATCGAACATAGCCAGGTAATTCCTTTTTTGTTCGGTTGACAGATTGGATAATTGCATGGGCTGCAGGTAATCATCATTGTAATGCCATACATCCAGTTTCACCAGGTCAATTTCAACGAGTGATGTATCCTTTGGCGCCTGGATAGGTGCTGTTCCAAAAAATAAGCGGGTACCGTTCTTACTGAAATAGGGTTGTCCATTCTCACTAACGGTCATCCCTATTTGCTGACCAAGTGAATTTTTATCAATCAGCATGACTGCTGTATCCATATTGATCTTATAGTACCATAGTTTATAGAATTTCTGCAGGTCTTTGGGTTTGCTATCCCGTTCTGCTAAAAAAGCAACCTGGCTGCCATCTTCAGAAATGGTGAAATTTTTGAAATCGTTTCCTCCTTTTACCAACGTATCTATTTTACCATACGATGGTTGCAGGTAAAGTACCAAAGCCTTGGACAAGGAATCTTTAGGCAATTTGGCTGTTTCCATAATTAATCCACGTCCATTTTTACTGAACTGGTATTCCATTACATCGTGGTAAATTTTTTGGGAACCATTTTCAAAATTATGGATAACCAGGTCCGTACCTGCAGATGCTTTATCATTATCATTTTCATCTCCTTCAGCATCCTTTAAACCAGTTACTTTTTTAATTAATCCTGAAAGCCTGTCAACATCATCCGCACGATTATTCCTGTTTTCTGTTTCTTTTAATTGCACCAATAATGAATCAATCACTTTTTGCAGACTGTCAACCTGCTTTTTATTGCCATTGCCATTTTTTGGCTTTTCTTCCGGTTTTTTTTCCAGGTGATATGCCAGCCATCCTGAACTTTTTTCCGGCATGGCAAAACTTTTTACGCGGGGTATTTTGGTTAATTCTTCTTTTCCTAATTCAAGAATGCACAATGAATCTTTGGGAAAATCTTCAGCCTTCTTCTTTTTTATTTTAGCATCTCGTGTATCCTTGTAAAAAGGTTTTATGCGGAATACTACAAAACGATTGTCTTCAGTAATGGTGGCCCCGTATCCCCTATCAACAACTTTTTTGTATGATTGATCAGAAGACTGAATGACAAGAGAGTTATCACCTTCCTGTGGATTAATGGCGTATACGATCCATTTGCCATCTTTACTGATTTTTCTTTCACCAATACTTTGCCAGCCATCATACACATCATGATCCAGCGGTTTTTTTTGAGCGAAAGAAAAGTGACATAAAGCAATGAAAGAAATGAAAAAGAAAAATTGTCTCATGTAAGGATTGTTTTTGAAAGCTTTAAAATTAATGCATTCACCCATTCAAAATCCGCCATTTATCATTTTGTTGAAACGAATTACATTCAATGTTTCTGGTAACGGTAAATGCGCCACATCTGCCAAAACACAGAAAGGAGGATTAATGCCAAACCGTAATAAAACCCGCTGCTTAGATTTTCGTTTTCTTTAAACAGGATAAATGCCAGCAGTATGCCATATATGGGTTCCAGGTTGTAAGTAAGGTTGCTGGTAAATGTTGATAATTTTTTAAGGGAACTTAATTGCAACATCACCGCCCACACGGTACATAACCAGGCAAGGATCAACAACCATATCCAGTCATCAAAGGATGGAAAGATATAATCTGTGGGAAATAATTTCATGTAGAATGGCATAATTAAAGTAAGTACCAGCCAGCCGCCACCCATTTCATAAAAAGTAATGGTTTTAACAGGGATGCGGGCTACAAAACTTTTATTCAGAATACTGAAACATACAGCCAGTAAAGCCGATATTAAACCAATGATGATACCTGTTTTGTATTGTGGGTTGAAATTAAAAATCAGGTAAATACCGGCTATACAAAGCAATCCCAATGCGAGTTCCCGCCACTCAAAACGGCGTTTAAGTATAAGCGGTTCGAATATGGCGGTAAAAAAACCGATGGAAGAAAAGCATACCAGTGCTATACTGACGTTTGAATATTTAATAGAACCATAAAAGGTAACCCAATGTAAAGCAATCACCCCTCCTACACCAACTACTTTTAGTGTGTCTGTCCAGGGTAGTTTTTTAATTTCTTTTTGAAAACCGAGAATCACGGCAAGCGTAATAACGGTAATCAACATGCGATACCAAACCAGCAACCCTTCATTCAGATCGATCAGTTTACCCAATATACCAGTAAAACCAGCCAGGAAAACAGCAATATGCAGCTGGATCAATGCCTTCTTCATGAATGAATGGAATAAAAATTTTGATTTAATGGGAACCGGGATGTATGCAGGTTATATTTATTTGCCACCCGCAACAATTTCCTGGGGAGTGTATGGTTTCATTTGATAAGTTTCAGTCTTCTTCACTCTTTTGCGATAATTTTTGAACATGCTGTGCCAGCGAAGTTTTAAAACACCCAAAATGCCTTCTTTAACAATACCCTTGTTCATTTTGGATGAACCGACGGTTCTGTCCTGGAAAATAATGGGCACTTCTTTTATTTTGAATCCCAGTTTCCAGGATGCAAATTTCATTTCTATCTGGAAGGCATAACCGACAAAATGGATCTGGTCAAGATTGATGGTTTCTAAAACTTCCTTCTTATAACACATAAAACCGGCTGTAGGATCTTTAACCGGCATCCAGGTTATCATTCTTGTATAAAATGATGCTCCTTTTGACAATGCGATCCTATTGGCTGGCCAGTTAATTAAACCACCACCTTTTACATAACGGGAACCCACGGCCACATCGGCCCCTTCAAATTTACAGGCATGATAAAGTCTTTGCAGGTCTGCAGGATTGTGAGAAAAATCGGCATCCATTTCAAAAATAAATGCATAGCCTTTTTTAATGGCCCATTCAAATCCATGAATGTATGCTGTTCCTAATCCCTGTTTACCGGGCCTTTCAACTAAAAAAAGTTCATTGGGATAGTTAGACTGGAGATTTTTTACAATTTCAGCGGTACCATCCGGTGAACCATCGTCTATAACCAGCACATGAAAATGCTTATCCAGATCAAATATGGCCCGAAGAATAGCAGAAATGTTTTCTTTCTCGTTATACGTTGGTATGATGACCAGCTTCTCCAAATAATTATAATAAAATGATAGACGAATTTACGAAAATTGACGTAGAGCGGAATTGAGGTTATGCACAGGGTATGTTAATTCTTTTTTAGCAATGTTCTGGTATATATCTCTGTCAGTTTTTGTTTGGTATGAAGTGGGAAATCCCCTTTCATCATCCAATCATAATATTGGGGTTCCGATTTCAATACATCAGACACTGCTCGGCCCTTGAATTTTCCGAAATTAAATACTTCAACGCCGTTTTCCAAGATAAATCTGCGGGCAAAGTCTACTATACATTCTTCCCCGATACACTTTAATATAGAATCGACTGAGTTTCCGAGGTTTGGATATCGCTCCAACTGGGCCAATAAAATATCGCAGGTGGCCATCACATCAGCTTCTGCACTATGTGCGTTTTCCAGTTCTTTATCACAATAGAACTTGTAAGCGGCAGTTAGTGTCCTTTGCTCCATCATGTGAAAGATCTTTTGAACATCTACCAGTTTTCTGCCATGCATGTCAAATTCCACGCCTGCCCTTAAAAATTCTTCAACCAGTAAAGGAATATCGAACCTGTTTGAATTGTATCCACTCAAATCGCAGCCATCCAGGATTTGTTTTATTTCCTGGGCCACTTGTTTAAAAGTGGGTGCATCTTTCACCATTTCATTGGTAATTCCATGAATGTCAGAAGATACTGTAGGAATTTCAACCTGCGGGTTAATCAATTTTCGCTTAACCACCCTTGTTCGGTCTGTTAACAATTTAACGATAGCGATCTCAACGATCCTGTCTGTACCAATGTTGGTTCCGGTAGTTTCCAGGTCAATAAATGCAATAGGTTTGTTCAGGTTCAGCATTGACGTTTTTTATCTGTTTTAGGTGGGTAAAGTTAAGTGTTTGAAATCCTTATCAAAAAAATGGTTAATCATTGAATGTGTAACCAAAAAATTAGCAGCTAACCAGGCATCTTTTTGATATTTTTGATAGTAACCAATTGAAAATGTGAGTGGTAGTTGAATGAGGGTTTTTCATTAGCAGCGATTCAAAAAAACCAATATTCCCTTATTTCTCCAGATAGTTAACAAACCTGTATGCAGTATACTGCCGAATGCATGTTATATTTGCAAAATAAAAGGTTCTTATTCCCGTTTATGTTGAAAATTATAAAATGAAAAATAAGTTTATTGCATTTTTATTGTTGATTGTCCTTGCAGTTGGTTTTTCATCTTGCTTTTCTTCCAGAAAAACTGGTTGCCCTGGAAATCCGCAAAGCAATTTCAAATTTCGAGGTTAATTTTTTGGTTAAGGTTTAAATGGTTTAAGGTATGCATTGGATTCATCTTACAGATGACGAGCAGTTAAAGAATATCATTTGTCGTTCACAGGAAAAGCCCCAGGTAATATTTAAACACAGCACCCGTTGCTCCATCAGCAGTGTAGCGTTGAAACGTCTTCAGCAAGCACAGGCTCCGGTTAATGCTGATTTCTATTTTTTAGACCTGATCACTTATCGAAGCGTTTCAAACCAGGTTTCATCCAAATTTAAAGTTGACCATGCCTCCCCGCAGGTATTGGTAATTAAAGATGGTGAATGTGTATATGATGAAAGTCATTTAAGCATTACAATGGATGATATCATTGAACAAACCGCATCTCATTTATGCTAGTCTTTTGCTGAAATTCGTCAGCACTATTTCATTTATCCATATCTTATTATACATGTTAACATAGCATGTCGAAATAATCTATACTGGATTTGCATGATATGTTCATTAATCAATCCCTATTTTTATTGAACATTCATTACTCATGCAATCATCACTGGCATTTTATACCGACCGACTGGAAATAGTACGCAAAGCACATGACACCATTGTAAGAAAAAGGAAATGGGTAACAGCTTTGAGATTTTTATTTTTTATTGCTGCCATCATTTTATTGGTGCTTTTTATACGCGGTAACATAGCAAGTTATCTTCCTGCAATCAGCAGCTTTATACTTTTTGTAATTGTTGTCAGGCTGGATGTAAACCTGCTGGATAAAAAAAAATTCATCGGCAAACAATTGTTTTCCTTAGAAAATGAAATTGGTGTTTTAAATAACCAGGAAAATAAATTTGAAAATGGCTCCGGTTTTGCCAGTGATGAAAATTATACTGACGACCTGGATATTTTTGGACGATATTCCATATTTCACCTGCTCAACAGGTGCTCAACCCGGCATGGATTACAACTACTGGCTGAAAAGCTTAAACAGCCTTTTACACAAACAACAGTCATTGAAAATTACCAGGAAGCGGTAAAAACTTACAGTGCCCAACCCGTTACCAGGGAACATGTTATCGCCGCCGGCCTTGTGATGGAAGAAAATTCAGGCACTTTAAATGATGTGTCTGGCTGGATGCAAATGGATGAACAATTTCAAGGCAGGATGATGCCGCAGATCCTACGTTTTTTATTACCTGCATTGAATTTTGCCACTGCCTGGTATTGGCTGGCAGAAGGAAATTATCTCCCCTTTATTTTATCTGTCATTATTACCTGGATCTATCTTGGATCGTCATCTGCATTTATCCATAAGCAACATCAATTAATTGGCAAAAAAAATGAAATACTGAATCAGTATGCAGGGATACTTTTCCAGTTTTCTCATATTGAACCGGGTTCTTCCGCACATTTAGTTCAATTAAAAAAACAATCTACAGAAGCTTTTTCCCAAATTAAAACGTTGTCAAAACTTTCTGAATTATTTGATCAGCGTTTGAATATCCTGGTTTTTATTTTATTGAATACTTTTTTCCTGTACGATATACACATCATCATTCGCCTGGAAAAATGGAAGGCCAAAAACAAACAGGCATTTGCTGGCTGGTTACAAGCTGTTGCAGATATAGAATACCTGAACGCTTTATCCGCATTTAGTTTTAATAATCCCGACTTTTCATTTCCTCAACTAACTGAAGATTCTAAAACAATCCAGGCTGTTCAATTATCACATCCATTAATTGCGCCTTCAGAAAGAGTTTATAATGATTTTATATTGGGTGAGAATGAAAAACTAATGCTGATCACAGGCTCTAACATGTCCGGTAAAAGTACTTTTTTAAGAAGCATTGGAATTAATGTATTGCTGGCACAATGCGGTGCACCCGTATGTGCCCAAAGTTTTCAATTGAAGCCTGTACGATTGCTGACATGTATTCGGGTTACAGACAGTTTACATGATCACACTTCTTATTTTATGGCTGAATTAAAAAAACTGCAGCAAATTATTCATGCATTGCGGCAAGATATTTTCTCATTGGTATTGATTGATGAAATATTAAGGGGAACAAATTCAGATGACAAACATCACGGTTCTCAAAAATATATTGAACAATTAATCAGCTTTCCCTGTCTTGCACTTTTTGCAACACATGATGTTCAATTAGGACAAATGGAACAAACTTATCCTGAACGGGTTGGTAATTATTGTTTTGAAAGTATTATACAGGATGATGAAATATATTTTGATTACAAACTTCATAAAGGTGTTTCTAAAAACAGGAACGCTTCCTTCCTGATGAAAAAAATGGAGATCATATAAATATTTGTCTCTACAATTAGACATATTAATTTGTAAAAAAGGTATTTACTAACCATAGCATATTTGTAACTTTATAAGGCGCTTTTTGAAATCCTCTTCATTAAACCCCTTGGTATGCTGGACGAAATAATCCCAACGTTAAAACCCGGCAGGCAAATAAAAGTTCTTGCTGCTACAGACCTGGTAACAACGGCATTACCACCCGTAAAAAGTAAAATATCTTTTCAGCCTTTATTACAATTCCTGGAAGAAAAGCAAAACGAAGTCTCTGCTATTAAAGCAAGTTGTTACCGGTTGCTTATCAAAAAAATAAGTGAAGAATTAAGCATTAATGAAAATGGAAATTTAGAACATATTCCTGCAGAATCAGCCACACTTTTGGAACTTTTAAGTTCAATGCTTTTCCCATTGGTAAGTAAGGATGAAAGACTCACTTTTGCCTTGGCAACGCCTTATAAATACCAGGTATTTTATTATTCAGATTGCTTTCGCCAACTATTCATGAATGAAAGTGAAACAGAACTTTTGCTTCCAGAAAACTTGTCGTTGCAGGATTTGAAGAATATTGAATGCTCCATGATTTACGACCACATTCTGCATAAATTTTATGGCATCAAATTAAATGACAGCCCGGATCTTGTTTATCAACGCATTGAAAATAAAACAGGATTAAAAAAATTTTACAAGATCAGGTATGATCGACGTTTTATTGATGTTCACCTGAAAGGAGAATTACCTGATATAAAAGATTGTGCTGTATGCATGAATACTTTCAGGATACTGGACCTGGAAAAGCAACTTAAAACAATGCCCCTTGATCTTTTCGAGATTGAAGGTTTTGCGGTGTGGGTGGCAGAAGATGTTACTACCAGTGAAGCATTGGAAACCGTAAAAAAAATATTATTACACCAGCATGAATATAACACGCATATTTTAAAAGAACTCAAAGAGGCGTTATATGTATTGGTTGGATTAAACGAAGTGGAAATCGGGTTAATGCCATTTGTTAAGATCAATGAAGAATTTGTGCTGGAAGAGGATTTTACAAAACATGGAATTGTTAGTAAATACTGGAAAGCCGGAAATGAAAAGGACCAGGCCATGTTTCAAAATTACATTGCTTTTTTGCATGAAATGAGTGAACCAATGCCTGTTACCTCAGTTAATGAAGAAATGATGGATTTTGCGCCTTTTATGCGCCAAACTTTTGAAGAAGGAACCAAGAGTTTTATAAGTTATCCCTTAGGAAGCAGTGATGGATTATTAGGCATGCTGGAACTGGCTTCACCAGTAAAAAATTTATTAACCCACGAGATTATGTCACGCCTGGAGCCTGTGATTCCTATGCTTTCATTGGCCCTCCTGAAATACAGGGATTTATTTTACCAGCAAATTGAATCGCTCATCAAAGAAAAATTTACCGCTTTACAACATCCCGTAGAATGGAAATTTGCCGAAGTAGCCTGGAAAAACTTAAAGCAAAAAGGAAATGATGGTCCACTTGCAAAAGTTTCATTTGAAAATGTTTACCCGCTTTACGGTGCGATAGATGTCAGATCTTCATCCGAAGAAAGAAATGCCGCTATTCAAAAAGATTTAAAGCAGCACTTACAATTAATTGATCAGACATTGGACAGGTTACACAATTATATTTCATTACCATTACTGGAAGGTATTAAATTCAAAACACAGGAAGTAAAATCATCAATTGAAGAAACGTTTCTCACCAAAGATGAAATGTATATTAAGGATTTTATTGAAAATGAAGTTCACCCGGTATTGGCTCACCTTCAAAAAAGCGAAAATGAGATTAAGGAAATAGCAAATGATTACTTTAATATCGTGGATGATCATAAAAGTATACTATACCATCACCGTAAAGAGTATGAACAAACTTTAGCAACAATCAACGATTCCATTTTAGAATACCTGGAAGAAGAAGAAAATAAAATTCAACTTGCCTACCCACATTATTTTGAAAGATTTCGGACAGATGGAATAGACTATAATATATACATCGGGCAATCTATTGCTCCGCATCGTCCTTTTGATTTGTTATATCTAAAGAATCTTCGTTTGTGGCAATTGAGTTCAATGGCTGAAATAGCCGTTTTAACTAACAAACTGCTGCAAAAAATGAAACTGCCATTATTAACTACACAATTAATATTGGTACATAGTCAAACACTGACGATCAATTTCAGGAGTGATGAAAGAAAATTTGATGTGGAAGGTTCCTATAACATGCGGTACGAAACGGCTAAAAAAAGACTGGATAAAGTGCTGGTGAAAAATACTGGTGAAAGACTGACCCAGCCTGGCAAAATCGCTGTGGTTTATACCAGTCCCAAGGAACAAGTTGAATACCAGGAATATTTTCAATTCTTACAAAATAAAAATATTCTCAAACCTGGTGTTGAGATGTTGGAACTGGAAGAACTACAAGGTATTTATGGATTAAAAGCCATGCGTGCTGAAGTGGTTTATGAAAAGTAAATGGTGATTCAAAAATTTCGGATTAATTTTCAAGACCATAAAAATGGCTGGCATTTTCACCAAAAACTTTATGGATTTCTTCTTTTGAATAATGCTCCATGTATTTTTCCAATAAACTTTTCCATTGAACATACATTCCACTCAGTAAAAGCACAGGCCAATCACTTCCATACATTAAACGATTGGTACCAAAGCTTTCAAATACAACATCCAGGTAAGGATAGAAATCACCGGCACTCCATTTTTTCCAATGTGCTTCTGTAAACAAACCCGATAGCTTACAAAAAACATTTGGTGACCGGGCCAGTTCTTTCATTAAAATCTTCCAATCATCCAATTGTTTTCTTTTTACATTGGGTTTGGCAAGATGATTTACCACAAATTTTTGCCCGGGAAATTTCTGAACAAGCTCGATAGCTGATGTTATTTGAGAAGATTGAATGAGCAGGTCGAAAGTGTATCCATATGATTCTAATGCACCGATACCATTATGAAAATTCGAATTTGTTAAAAACCCATCTTCTTCTGATTGAATAAAATGTCTCCAACCTTTTATAATCGGAAATTGAGAAAAATACTGCAATCGGCTATGAATATTTTTGTCGGCGATATCAATCCAACCAACAACACCTTTAATAATGGAATGTGTTTTGGATAATTCCACAAGGAATAAAGTTTCTAATTCTGTCTGATCAGCCTGCACGGCAACAACGCCTTTGATACTGTTACGTTTTAATGTAAGATCAAGTTGTTTGGGTAAATAATCCTGGTGCAGGTCCTTCATTTCATTTGTGATCCAGCTATACCTTTTTTTATCATAATGCCAGAAATGAACATGACTGTCTATAGCTCCGGCACTTGTACGGTTAGATGCTCCCTCATCTGAAAAAAAATCGTTATCACTCATTGTTTAAATGTTTTAAAATATTGTAATCCTCAAATCCTGGATGAAAAAAAATAAAATCTATGATATTTAAAATCTGAAGTTACAAACTGGTTTAAATAGATGGTGGTTCATTTTAACATAGTTCATTTTGGGCATCGGTTTTAAAGTGTATCTTTGCTTTCGTGAATCGCAAACAATATATATTAAACATATTTAACCGCATGGTCTCTGCATATGCGGTTTTGGTGATTCAACCTATCCATTCCATTTTAACGCCTGTTATTTTGACGAAGAAGCCTTATTTCTTCTTTAAGAATAAAGACTTTAATACTTAAACCCCGGTTTCTAATAATTAATATTTAGCCCCCGGGGTACTCCACACGGTATTTATTATTCCTTTTATTTAAATTTTAATGCCATGATTCGAAGTCAAATGATTTCGGTTGGAAGCATGATTATTTTTTTTATAATCCTGCTGAATATTATTGTCATCCGATCTTCTTTTATTAATCAAACAGGTTATTGGCCGTTACTTTTTTCAATTCCACTATTAATTGTTGCCCTGTATGATCGCTTGCAAAAAAAACATGCCGTGATGCGCAACTACCCTATTGTTGGACATTTAAGATATTTTTTTGAATCCATACGCCCTGAACTGCGCCAGTATTTTTTTGAATCTGATACAGATGGAAAACCCTTTAACAGAAGGCAGCGATCTATTGTTTACCAACGTGCGAAAAATGAAAAGCAAACAGTTGCATTTGGGATGCAGGATGATCCAACAGCACCGGGATATGAATGGGTTGCTCATTCTATTTATCCAGCCAACATAGATGAAAAATCTTTGCGGGTATGGATAGGAAATGATCAATGCAAGCAGCCTTACCATGCCAGTATTTTCAATATTGCTGCAATGAGTTATGGTGCGCTGAGCAAAACTGCCATTACTTCGCTAAACGAAGGTGCCCTGTTAGGTGGATTTGCTCATAATACAGGTGAAGGTGGCATCAGTGATTACCATTTAAAAGGTGGTGATTTGATTTGGCAGATTGGAACTGGGTATTTTGGCTGCAGAGATAATGATGGAAGATTTAATCCAACAGTATTTAAAAAAA
This sequence comes from Chitinophagaceae bacterium, assembly GCA_036675565.1. Lineage (GTDB taxonomy): Bacteria > Bacteroidota > Bacteroidia > Chitinophagales > Chitinophagaceae > JACCYQ01. The sequence continues at coordinate 22,213 of JAKFER010000175.1, read as the reverse complement.
ATGCTAACCGGAAGCAGGTTAAAATGATTGAATTAAAAATTTCACAAGGAGCAAAACCTGGCCATGGTGGAATATTACCGGGTAAAAAAAATACGGAGGAGATTGCAGCTATACGGCATGTAAAACCAGGAATCACGGTTCATTCTCCTGCACAGCATAAAGAATTTAATGATGCTTTTGGACTGCTCCGGTTTATACAAAAGATGCGTGAACTATCGGGAAGCAAACCGGTTGGTTTTAAACTTTGTATTGGAGATAAGAAAGAGTTCATTGATATCTGTGAAGCCATTAAGATCACAGGAATTGTACCTGACTTTATATCGGTTGATGGTGCAGAAGGCGGCACAGGTGCGGCTCCATTAGAATTTACGGATAATTTGGGCATGCCGCTTTTTGAAGCGCTGGCATTTGTTAAATCAACATTGAATACATACAATTTATCAAATGATATAAAAATACTTGCAGCTGGAAAGATCATAACGGGATTCGACATACTAAAAGCAATCTCGCTTGGCGCTGCCGCATGTTATAGTGCCAGGGGCATGATGCTTGCCCTTGGATGCATACAGGCTTTACAATGCGACAGCGGAAAATGTCCGGTTGGCGTGGCCACCCAGGATCCCAGGTTATACAAGGGAATTGACCCGGCAGACAAAAGAGTAAGGGTGGCAAATTTTCATCGAAACACGATAATTGCAACCAAAGAAATCATGGAAGCATGCGGGTTTAAGAATATAGAATCGGTCAACGCTGATAAATTTTTCAGGCGCATAAATGAGCAGAAAACAAAAAATTTTACGCAAATATATTTTGACCCGGTAAGCGAAAGTTTACATGGCAATTTTCAAAAACAATTAAATTAATAATCATGGCAACCACTAAAAACAAACTCATACTTAAAAAAGAAGATTATGATATACTCATGTCTTACCTGACAGGCCTGGCCAGGTCAGCATCATTCAACAGGCAAAATGCAGAAGCATTGGAAGAAGAAATAAAAAAAGCAAAACTGGTAAGTGCGGATGAATTTCCTGGAAATGTGATCGGATTAAATTCATTGGTTAAAATAAAAGATGAAAACTCGGGTAAGGTTATGGAACTGATCCTGGTTACACCTGATAAGGCGGACATTAAAAAAAGAAAAGTATCCGTGATGGCACCTGTTGGAGCAGCATTGATTGGGTTTCAGCAAGGACACGAGGTTAGCTGGGAAGTACCTTCAGGAAAAAAGAAATTTACGATCCTTGAAGTGTACAATGCATAATTATTTATTCACTGCTACATCCCATAATCCACTCTTGTCGTTTTAAGATTTGAGTGGATTTTTTTTAAACAGTAAGTGAATTCAATTTTTTAAAGATTTCATTCCAGCTTTTTTACATTTGTAATATTACGCCAACTTTAATCAGTATATTTTCTAAATGCTAATGTCAGAACATGGGAAAAAAATCTTTCTGGGTAAAACTTTGTTTAGTTAACCTGGCCATCGTTGCCCTTTTAGGTCTTTTACTCCGCAGCAAAATATTATTTTCCATTCCCCAGCTTAATTTCAGGTATGTTTTAAGTGCACATTCTCACTTTGCATTTGGCGGTTGGGTTGCATTAATCCTGATTACACTTTTAATTTACGATGTACTTCCCTCTCCATACAAGGAAAAAAGATCTTACCAGGTTGCATTATGGGGCATTTTCTTAACCTCCATTGGTATGGCGTTTACTTTCCCTTTCATGGGTTACCGGGTTATTTCTATTATTTTTTCATCCAGCTTTATATTATTTACTTTCTATTTTTCCTGGATATTCTTTTTCGACTTGCTTAAAGCGAAAATGAATAAAACCATAAAATTGCTTGGCATATTTGCAATCTTAGTCATGGTGTTTTCATCATTAGGTCCATTGACGCTGGCCTGGATATTAGCTACCGGATCAACCAACAATTATTTATATCGTGATGCAGTCTACTTTTTTCTCCACTTTCAATACAATGGATTTTTTACGCTTGTAGTCATGGCTCTTTTCATAAACAGCATTGCCGGTTCAGCAACAGAAAAAATTCAACGCAACCTGCACTGGTTTGCGGTGTTTCTTTGTGCTTCTATTTTTCCTTCTTTTTTTCTTTCTGTTCTTTGGCACCCCAACAATGAAGTTTTCCTGGTATTGGCATTGATTGGTTGCATATTGATCTTGATAACCTTGTATTGGTTTTTTAGATTATTGCCGTTTTTCAACCAAATGATAAAAGGTCAATCCATTTTGCCCATTTCAATTATTGGATTTGCCTGTACCGCTTTTATATTGAAGATGTTTTTCCAGATGGGCACGATCATTCCAGGTTTGGATACAGCCGTATATGCAAACAGGCCGCTCATCATCGGGTTTCTGCATATGGTCTTTTTAGGACTGGTGACATTTTATGTTCTTTATCACCTTTTGCAAAATCACCTGTTAGATTTAAACAGCCTGTTTACCAGATTTTCAATTAGCGTTTTTGGGATTGGTATCGTGGCTAATGTTTCAATTTTAATGTTCCAGGGTCTGGGCATTTTATTAAAAATCACCAGTACGATTTTCCCAATTTTATTATGGTTAGCCGCTATTATTCTATTTATTGGCGCTTTAATGCTTGTTGTTGCCGCCTATAAACCGAAACAAGAGCTAACGCAAATGAGTATCTGAAAATATAATTTAGTTCTTTCCGTCATTCTTTCTCATAAATTCTAAAACACCTCTTGCATCAGTTTCCGTGAGACTCTGGTTTGGCATTCTTACCAAACATTCTTCCAACATTCGTTGAGATGCTGTATCCTTATCCAGCATTTCATCCACATTCGTTATAAAATTCATGATCCATTCGGGAGTTCTGCGATCTGTAACTTTTGCCCATCCTGGTCCTACTACCCTTTCATCATTTAATTTATGGCAGGAAGAACATTTCAATTCATAAACTTGTTTCCCTGTTGCTACCATGGTTTCATCCAATGGATGTGTTAATTCAATATTCTCATGAGGTCCTATGCCTTTTGGATCTGTACTTGTAGTGGTGGTGGTTTCCGTTGTTTCTTCTGTATCATCTGTAGCTTCCTGGTTTGAATCAGAATTACATGCTACTAACAAGGAAAAGCTAAAGGCAGCAACAAGAAATAGGTGCTTTTTTTTCATACTTTACAATTGAAGTGAATAATTAAAAAATTAATGTAAAAAACATGCCAGCTGGCAATGATTTACTACTTACTCAACGAAATTTAGGTATAATATTTTAAAATATTATAATTATTAAATTCATCCTGGTAATACGGTTGATATCTCTAATAAAAGATTTTCCTGTGAGAATTATTTTTCCTTTATTAGTAAAAAAATACTTTCCTCCAGCCCTTTTACTTCATGAGGTATATCAGCAGGAATATCAAAGGTATCCATCACCTGGATTTCTGTTATATGATCATTCATATTAAAAGCTAACTTTCCTTTTAGCAGGATCAGTATGGCAGGCGAAGTTGTAATGTGTTTCTTTAAAATCTGTCCTTGCTTTAACCCAATTGCAGTGATTTGCTGTTTTAATGAATTTTTTATTTGTAGTGCAACAGGGGCATTGTCCTGGAGAACCAGGTTTTCAGAGATATTCATAATTAGCTATTAAAGAAAAAAAATAATGTAGTGATTATGGTTTCTTTACCCAGAATTCGTCTGCAAAGTCATCGGGGTGATCCCCATCATCCATCATTTGGCGGCCAATCGCAACCAGTTGATCCATACTAAGTATCTCTTCAAGATGTGGAAACAATTCACGCTCTTCATAACGTACATGGTTATCCACTGTATCTGCCAGGTGTATTAATTTGCTTTCAATATCCGTTCCATCTTTTTCAAGCAATTCCACCTGCTGAAGAATATTTTTATGATCATCCAGCGCTTTTTGAACCATTTGATCCTTTACCGGTGCAAATAAAATTTCTTCTTCCTGTTGAAAATGAGGCAGCATATGCTGTTCTCTAAAATATTGAACATATTTTATAATCCTGCGCGGCTCTGCTTCATTCTTCAATCCATTCCTGATCTTCCAGCAAAACAATAAAGTTGTATGGTGCTCCCTGGAGAGTTTTACAATATTTTCATTCCGCTTAATTGGTTTCTTTTCCATATAAATAATTTATAAAATGATTTAACGCAAAACTTGTATAGAAGGTATTTCATAGAATTCCTTTGCTAAAGGTAAAAATATCTTAACCAAACAAGTATGCCAGGCCATTATTTACAGGCTCGCATAGATCACTGATCTTTTTGGTACGAAAAAGATTTTCAATAATGTCCCGTGCTTCTTTGTATTCATGATGAATGGGACAAGGATGAAGTGAAGAGCATTTGTGTAAGCCCAAACCACAATCTTTAAAAATCTGGTTGCCATCAATTGCCTGCACTATATTAATAATGGGTTGCTCCAGTTGTTCTTCTGACATGAAAAACCCACCCGTTGGTCCCTTCAAACTATTTATCACACCTTGCTTAACAAGCGTTTGCAACATTTTACCCACGGTATGCTCACTGGCCTCCAGGTTTACTGCTATTTCACGGATAGCAGCCTTTTCTCCTGAACTGTGTTTAGTAGCCAGGAAGATGACGGCTTTTACGGCAGTTTTGCAGGTATAACTCAGCATATTTTATTGGTTTAAAAATTCTTTGCCTTCTTCAGAAATTTTTTCATGACTCCACGGCGGATCGAATACAATGTTTATATGAATAGTATAATTGGGAAAAGAATTTTGAAGTGCATTCATAACACCATCCCTTATACTTTCACCCATCGGGCAAAATTGAGTGGTCAATGTCATGGTTAAAAAAATTTCATCGTTCAATTCATCAAAATCCACCTGGTAAATTAAACCCAGGTCCACAACATTCAACCCGATTTCAGGATCGATCACCTGTTTCAAAGCCGACAGGGCAATTGAACATTTTAATGGATGATTAGTGATCTCGTTCATAGGAAACAGGTTTATGCAGCAATATTTTAAAAACATTCCAGTTATATAAAATGGCCATAATGATCAATAAAAAAGCTGATACTTTTTTTAATAAATCCTCAGGCCATAAGATACCTGCGGCAAATAAAAAGAATCCCACCAAATAAAAGACCCCCATATTTTTGAAAACAGTATTATTAAAAAGATCTTTTGGATTGGGTGTTTTTCCAAGTCCTGCCTTTTTATGATAAATTTTGTTCCATACAATAAAAGGCAATGTTTTAAATGTCATTCCTAATATGATCGCTGTAATCCATCCAAAAAAAATAGAAAATCCATAAGACAACACCAATGCATCATTCTGTGCTGATGTAAATAAAACAAACAGGATTATTAAAAGAAATATGATGGGCAAAGCCAGCATTAGAACAGCAACCAAAGAAATTTTCATTTGTTCATCTACCTGCCTGCGAATTCGTTGCTGGTAAGCACGGAAACAATATTGAGTAAATAAGATTAAAGAAAAAACAATGGAAGCCACCGGCAGCAGGTAATTAAATGTGTTTGGGAAGAAAATAAATTGAATAATAAAAACTATTAAACCGGCATTGATAAAAAAATAAATCAACCAGAGTTTTTGGGGATGACTATATTTTGAAATCAGGAACATAGGAATTAACCGTGAACCGACGCCAATCACCATTAACAAAAACCAACCTACAATACCCAGGTGCGCATGGAGCGAAAGATAATGGATAGAGTCTTTTGGAAGTATAAGCTGGGTAAAATTGAAAAGCAGGAATAAACCGACCATGGTTGTAATAAATAACCATGCAGCGGCTGTGAAAATAAAAATCGCATGTACATTTTCCTGTTTGCTTTTCAATATGCTAAATGCTAGATTGATCATGTAAAGAAGTATAGCAACATTTACCAAAACACCACCTATCCATGCGGGCCAGCCAAGATTAAAAGTAAAAAATGAATAAACCAGTAATGGTATGCCGGCACCTGCAAATACAAAAGATAAACAGGCCAGCACTTCACTGTATAATTTGCCCTCTATCAATACCGGCACCAATTGGTGGCTGGCACCTAAGATCATCATGGTTCCCCAACCAAGTGCCATGGTGTGGGTTATGGCTAGTGTATGTGGATGAAAGGAATGTTGAGTAAATGAGTTGGTCGTAAATAATAATAAAATGGTAGCAACAAGCAGGGATAATGCAGCATAAGCATAAAATGGAATAACCACTTTATGAGAAGTATTTTTTAACAGGTTTGAATCAGAAGACTGGAACATTTTAATTTTTAAAAATAATCAGGTGAACTTCACCGTCAGTGATTTCATTTATTCTGTAATCAAAACCACGATCAGCTAATTCAGGTAACAAAAAAACAGGGATGCGTTTATGATAAACGAATAAGGCATTTTGCACAGGTAATTTTTCAAGCGATTCTAAAATCGTCATCATCGGTAATGGCATTTCCATATGGCGAACATCCACTTCAACCAGCTTATCTTTAAATTGATTGATGATGTTATTCCAATCTGTCTTAATACCAGGCATTACACCAGGAGTTTCACTTTCGGTCTGATGTGGTTTATAAAAGTAAGTTTCAATTAATTTATCCTCTATTTCATCAACATAAGTTTCAAAGCCTTTTTTCTGCAACATCAATATTAAAGGTGTCGGTTCAAAACTGTTAATGATCTTTAGCACCTGGCCCGGTTGGATGGCTTTAATTTTTTCTAAAATAATATTCAAAGGATCCTTGCCAGAGGAAATGAAAGGCCTCACATCGAGAATGATCAACTGCTCTTTTCTAAGGTTTGTGATAAAAGCAGGAACAGGAACTTTTTCTTCAATCATAACTGTAGTTTCCGTGTCAATTTCAAACCCCAATGGAGCCAATTTTGCAAAAAAATCCTGCACCTGGCAACCACCTAATTTTGATGCCATCGCCAATGAAGTTCTTCCGGCCATCACCCTTCTTAATATTGGATTGCGAAGTTTTTCAAATCTTGGACTCAAACTGATAATAGCTTCAAGCGCTTCGGGCTTGCTTTTTAATATGGGTGCAATTTTAGTATTTGCGTTAATCGTCATAATTATTCAAAAAATGCATGGTAAAGTTGTACATGCTCTTTTATATCGTTAGTAGCTGTTGCTCCTGTTTCAACATGCCCGATGGCTTTCAAATTTTTTACTTTTCCGATCAGGGGTTCAAGCCATTGATGCAAGGCATCATGATCTGCACCTTTCATCCGGCATTCAGCGATCATTTTATTCAATCCAACTTGCAAGCTATCAGAAAGTGTAACATAATCTTTGGTTTCCGGAGGGGCAGATGTTCTAAACTCGTGGAGAATATCTTCCAGGTTCTTCACATTATTATTCGTGGCTTCATCCCCATTCCATTTGGCACCGTTGTTTAATGTAAGTCCTTCAATATTCGTTGCATGTTTTTCTGCTGAAGTATTTTCTACATTATTATGTGAATGTTCTTTATTGCCAGGCTTCTTGCTGGTGGAAGAATCACATGCCAACAAAATAGTTGTGCAAAGAAATATGATAGTAATTTTTTTCATGGAAAGTATTTACGTTTGAAAATAATGCAGCCTAATGTCCGTTTTTTTAGCGGCTTAATCCAGGATCTTGCACATGATTCATCACCAAAAATTAATTGACTTTCATATGTTTATTGTTATTTTTTTTTAGCCATATGGAATTCGCCAAATAACAATCCCGATTGATATACCATCGCTTATACCTCATTTCATGTAACAAGAACCTGGGCCGCTTTAAGATGGCTACTAATTCTTAATACTTTTTTCCAACTTCAAAGCCTTTGGGAAAAGAATATTGTTCTCTAAATGAATATGCGTATGCAGATCACCTTCAAAATCATCCAGCATTTTAAATAACAACTTATAACTGGCACAGGCATCCTGGGGTATGGTATAATCATTCGTAATTGATCTGATAACGGCTAGATTATTACCTACAGCTTCATGTTCATGTTCCATCATATTAATTGGATTTTGAACCGTTCCAAAACCCGGAGCCTGTAAAGGTTGGCTGCTTTGAGTGGCAGCCACTAATTGTTTGATGAATGGGAACAGGATTTGTTCTTCCTTCATCATATGATCTGTGAGTTCTGCATTGATTTCTGTTACCAGTTTATTTACAGTTAACAATTCGGGATGTCGGTCACCATGTACCGATGCAACTTTAGCTGCATAAGCTCTAAGATCAGGTAAAGATTTGCGCACATAACTGTGATGCGTATTTACAATATAATCTGCTAAGAAATCAAGGCTCCAGTCGTTGTATGGCAATGGACGTGAAGTAGGATTTGAAACAGCCTGGTTTAATTCAGCTTCCACCTGGGCAACATTCAATCCTTTTTCTTCGCAGGCTTCTTTTACTGTCTTCTTTCCACCACAACAAAAATCCAGGCCATATTTTTTAAAGACTTCTGCTTTTCGAAGATCTTTGGTAGCTATTTCTCCCATAGTTTCCTGGGAAGCAGCATCATTTTTTCTTATTTGTACAATAAACCATTGGCCGGTTTGCAGGTATTCCCAGGTAAATATATTTCCTCTTTCGCCCAGCATCTGGTAATACAATGGTTTGGGATCATGATCATTTAAAATGCGAAATGCTTCACCTGGTTTTAACTGGTCAAAATATTTAAAAATGGTTGGATGTTTTAACCGAGGCTCTAGCAAAGTAACATTCAATGTAAAAATTTCATCCTCCTGTTTTTCACTGTGCTCTTCATTTTTTATCGTTTCTACATCTGAAGATGTTCCTTTTGTCTTAGTGATTTCAACCCGCCACACTTCCGGACCATTTTCAATTTTATTCCAGTTGAAAACTTCTCCCCTTTCAGCTTTCATTTCATAAAACAGGGGAATGGGGTCATGGTCATTTAATAAAGTAAATGATTCACCAACCTCCAGCGCATCAAACCAGCTGAAAACAGTGGGATGTTTTAATTTGGGTTCCAGCAGGCTTACATTTAATAATTTTTCTTCTACCGCTTGCATATAATTCAGTTTAAAATGATTTAAAGATGTAAAAGTAATAAAAGTATTAAAGTACTTCTATATGATTTTTGTCATGTAAAATTTCAAGTAATAGATCAAACCGCATCAATTTCTGACACAATCCTTTTATGTTTGTTTGAGTTTATATTTAAATAATAACTGGAAATAAAAAAATTGAGAAAGAAAAAATTAGAAAAATTAAAAGAAAAGAGATTTTGGGCAAGTCTTCGATTTTATGCTCGCCTGCCTGATGATGTGGAAGAAATACCTGCTCATATTAAACATTTTCGCTGTAAAGATGCTGGGATAAATGATTATTGGTTGAAGAAAATGGTTTCTGTTGTGAAGTCGATCGATATGCTTGATTTGGATGAAAACGAAATTACGAATGAAGGCGTTTTACATCTCACAAAGCTTGAAAGTTTAAAAGAACTAAGGTTAAAAGCCTGCAGTTTGATTGATAATGAAAGCCTGGATTATTTAAATCAAATGACCAGCCTGGAACTTTTACACGTTGGGGGAACCGGTATAACAATTGAACACCTGGTCAAATTAAGTGGATTGAATAATTTAAAGACAATATTAGTTTCATCAGACTTAGACAAGGAAACTGTAAGGGAGATTTTAAGTCCGATCGGGAATGAATTACCCCATTGTGAATTTATTGTTAACCATCAAATCATAAGCCTTTATTAAGTCAGTTTTATGGTTTAAAATTCATCCTATATAAATGGTAAGCCCATAAAGTAATCCATCATTCCGGGATATTAACCACAGGCGATTTTCATCCATTATTGGATTATGCGGAGCCCATTTTCGCAGATCCATTATTTTCACCGGTTTCCTTTTAATATAATTGAATATAACCAGGTGCTCATTGTACATCAACCAAATCAATTCTTTATCCGCTTTTAAAATTTGGCCATTGGAAATGTCTTGCAAACTATCGGAAAATGTGTGCAATGAAGTTTCTGACTTCAACTTCAGTTTTTTTCCAATTACAAATAATTTTCCATCATTGAAAGCCAGTGTATGATCGGTTGTGTGATAAAATACTGGTTGATTATATTCAGTGCCTTCAATTTTTTTTGCCAGTTTTCCTTTGATCTCCTTCTGATCATGCGTAAGTGCCATGAATCTTTTAATACAAGGAAGTTGCTCAGGAAAAGCTCCATCTTCCATTTCACATCCGCTGACAATTGACCCGTTGTAAGATACATCCAGCCATTGCTCGCCTTCACCATTGGCGATAATTTTTTCATCCATGTAATAAGGTTCCACACTGCAACCATGTGCCAGGAACCGATGCCAGAGAACAGAATCATTATTTATATCATAGGCAAATAAAACGCCTCCATCATAAATGCCGGTAGCATATAAAATATCGTTTTTTATAAAAGGCCTGGTGTCCACTCTTTCAAAACCAAGTTCTTTATCAAGTTTGCCAGTGGTTTTATTTAATTGTAAAGTCCCTGTATTTGTATTTGCCCAAATATAATCACCAACAAAAAATGGAGGAGTATCCGATTTCCATTTCAAATCATATGTCCAATCAAGTCTGCCATTCTTTTTATCAAATGCGTAGAGCTGGTAATCCGGCGCATTAAATAAAACGATGTTTTCCTGTATATTGACAGAGGCATAAAAATCTTTCATATTCTCTGCTGAGAATTTATTGTCGGATTTGAAGAAAACGGTTTGAGCGTTTAAATGAACAGTGGAAGCTATTGCTATTATGAAAGCAAGATTTTTCATGGTTACGGTGGTGACTAAGTGTAAAAAATATCCAAAAAGTAAATATAATATGGAAAATCTGATCAGGCAATAGATGGAATCATTCTACTTGCTAACATCTTACATAACCGAAAAAAAAATCGCATAAAACAATTCATAAATTAAAAAAGCCTTACAAGTTTGACTTATAAGGCTGAAATTTTATTGATTAAATGGAAATACCGGGATTAGAAAAAAGAAAATTTGTTAGATATTACTTCGCTAATTTGACATTGACCGCATTGGCACCCTTTGGTCCCATTTCTACTTCAAAGGTTACCTTATTATTCTCTTTGATCTGTTCTGTTAAAGAATTGATGTGCACAAAAACACTTTCCTGGCTCACCATATCTTTAATAAAACCATATCCTTTGGAATCATTAAAGAATGTAACAATTCCTTTGCGTATCAGGTCTTCTGGATTAACTGGTTCATGTTTAGGCACGCCAATATTGATATCCTCAGCATTCACAACAATCTTTTTCTTTGGATCAGGAGGAGTTGCGGATAAATTACCATTCTCATCCAGGTATGCATACATACTTTCTGAATTGCCGTTCTGACTATTTTCTTTACGTTCAAGCTTTTTTTCAGCTTTCTCTTTTTTCTTTTGATCTTTTTTCTTTTTACGCTCTTTTTTTTCCCAGGTTTCTGCCATAAATGATTAATATTTTGTTTTAAAAATTGTGTAGAAATTTTGTTCTAAACTGTTGAATCTTGCCAGCTTTCTCCAGATACTAGTAAAGATAACACATTATTACACCATTGCCTGAGGAAGAACAGGTTTATAACATAATACTATGATCTTAGGTGCAATAAACTACCGAAAAGAATTGGATATTAACCAGTTGAAATTTGTTTTTCCTGGTTAAGAATTTAATCTTTTTACAATATTTAATACATTAGCAACCTAATTGCCTATCTGCCCTGTAAAAAATGAAGTATTCATATAGAAACATTCTCAGAAAAAGGATTATCATCATCCTCATATTATTATGCTATAATTATTGCCCGGCAACAGCGCAGCAAGCTTCCTTCAATAGTTCCATAGATTCTCTTATAATCAATTTGCCTGCTATGATGCGTAGCAATGATAGCATTGCGACGCAAATGATAGCCGCTTTAGAACAGCAATCTTTGGATCAACAACATCGACACGGAATTATTCAAAGTATTTTTTTTAAAGCTTGGCGTAGTTACAGGAACAATCCAGCTGATATTACCATCAAAAGTATTGACAGTGCGCTAAATCATATCGATGATATCCATACTGATACAGCGTTAGTAAAATTTTATATATTAAAAGGACAATGTTTTGTAAAAAAAACAGCATTTGGGAAAGCGTTGGAAAACTTTAAAAAAGCACTCAATATTGCTAAAGAAAGAAATGATGAAACCAGCCAGACAAATACACTAATTAGCATAGGCTGGGCTTATATGGAGGATGGCAAACCTACCCATGCCATTCATTTTTTTAATGAAGTACTTAAATTAAATCCATTAGAGAATTATGAGCACAGAGCTGTTTTATTATGCAACATCGCATCTTGTTATAATACTCTAGGGGAGTTTAAGCTGGCTGAAACGTTTGCAGAAAAAGGAATAATAGCTGCACGTAACAAAAAAAGCAGTATTGATCTTGCCAATGGATTGAACATTTTAGCAAGAAGCAATTACCAGCAAGGAAAAATTGAAAAAGCAATATCTATTTTAAAAGAAGCAGCAATTGAAAGAGAAAAAATTTCTGATCCCTCAATGCTCGCTTCGGATTACTTGGAATTGGCCGATCTGTATATGATGAATGATCAGCCTGGTGAAGCCATCTTATGGGCAAAAAAGGCCGAAGCAATAAGTTCAGAAATTGACAACCAATTAAAACTTTCTGCAGCCTTTAAATCTTTGTCATCCGCCTACGAAGCAACAGGTGATTATAAAAATGCATCCGCTTATCTTAGAAAGTTATTGATACAAAAAGATAGTTCATCAAATGAACATTATAACCAGGCGTTTGCCCAAATGCAGGTACAATATGAAACACAGAAGAAAACAGCTGAAAATCTTCAATTAAAAAAAGATAACCTGGAAACAAAACTTCGCAACAATACGCAACAGAAATGGTTGGTTGCCCTGGTTTCCGGGTTGATTTTATTGATTGCTTCAGGTGTGTATATTTCTAAATTAATGAAGAGCCGATATAATACCCGGTTTGCACTTGCTCAACTTAAAGAACAAAAGAAACGAACCATGGCGGTGATAGAAGCGGAAGAAAAAGAGCGAAGACGCATTGCAGGTGATCTGCATGATGGTGTGGGTCAGACATTAGCTGCTGCATCTATGCAATTAAATAAGGCGAGAAATGACAATCATTCATTTGATAAAGTAGATGAACTCATTAACCAGGCAGGTATGGAAGTACGAAATCTATCACACCAGGTTACACCGGAACTACTATTGCATTATGGTTTGGTAAAAGCTTTGGAGCAAGCAATAGACAGGCTAAACGATGCCAACGAAAAAACTGTTTTCACGCTCTTTACACATATTGAAGAACCACTTACAAATGAAATGGTATCGCTTACCATGTATCGGTGCTTCCAGGAACTTTGTACTAATATTTTAAAACACGCTCATGCCAGCCAGGTAATTGTACAATTAAATTTTAACCAGGATGATGTTGAATTAATGATAGAAGACAATGGAATTGGCTTTCTACCACATGAGGCCGTCTATGGGTTGGGAATAAAAAACCTGGAACACCGCATTGCATTATATGATGGTGAAATGAAGATTGACAGTATGCCAGGAAAAGGAACTACGATTATTTTAAAAATTCAAAGATCCGTATTAACAAATACATTTTTTAAAGCCATTTAAATTTGGAAAAAGTAAAAATTATATTAGTTGACGACCACGATATTCTGATGGATGGCATCGAATCTATTTTAAATGAATGCCCCCAAATTCAAGTTGTGGGTAAAGCATCTTCTGCAACGATTGCCGAAGAACTGATCCGGCAACACAAACCCGAACTTGTAATTACAGACATAAGTATGGGAGAAATTTCAGGGTTGGAATTAACGAAGCGCATTACAAATCAATTTCCGCTGACCAGGGTAATAGTATTATCCATGCATGATAGCATGCAGCATATTACTTTTATGCTTGATGCTGGTGCTATGGGGTACTTATTAAAAAACGTTAAGCAGGATGAATTGTTTTTGGCCATTGAACATGTAATGGCAGGCAACCAATATATTCAGCAATCCATAAAAGCAAACTATGCCAGGGCAAGTCAACGCAGACAGGCAGCCGAAAAGAATAGCCCGCTCTCTCCAAGGGAAATTGAGATCATCCGTTTAATTGCACAGGAATTGAGTACTGCTGAAATTAGTAAACAATTATTTTTATCTGAACATACTGTAGAGACCCATCGAAAAAATATAGGCCGGAAAACCGGCGTCAAAACAGTGGTTGGTCTTTTGAATTATGCCAGGGAGCATGACTTATTATAATCTGATCCACCATGTAATTATACCTACACCTAGGTATTGCTAAGAGCTTTGAGTCTTTTTTTATTTGTGGACAGTATTTCACAAATAAAATCCCAGATCATGAAACTAATGCTCTTCCAAAAAATTGCGATTTCCTTCTTTGCATTTTTCATGCTTTCGATTTTTGAATCGAGTGTAGCAGCGCAAACAAAGGATGAAATTATTCATGGCAGTTACTTTGTAGCATTTGGCCGCACAGCTAATAGTGGGGAATTGAATTACTGGCGCCAGAATGTTAGAAACCAGACAATATCACAAATGGTTAGCAATCATAAAAATTATATCCGTTCCAATCAATATGAAAGAGAGCAAACTGTAAAGCGTTCATATATGGATGCTTTTGGATGGCAACCCAGTAATGATGAATTACGATATTGGTCAGGACAAAATAAAACTTATGGAGAATTGATGAATAATCACATCAACAATTGGCTGAACATTTATCCAGATAAAAAGAAACATGTGATCAAACAATCTTATTATAAAGTTTTCGGTCGCGCTGCCAATGCTGATGAATTACAATACTGGATGAGCCAACCCACCTACTCTTTTGTACAACTTGTAGCTACGCACTCAACCTGGAAACAAAAAAATCAATCAAGATCATCTGTAACCGGAGTAAAACCCAATCTCAATACGAATGGCATTTCTACTGCAGGTTTAAGTCCACAGGCCATTAGTGGTATTATTGCAGCAGGTGGTGGAAATGTTGTTGCTCCCGGTGGTGGAAATATTATTGCAGCTGGTGGTGGAAATGTTATATCTGCCGGAGGAGGAAATTAGCGTTAAAATTTTTGCCCTGTATAAAACAACGATTTGAACATACATAGTGATCAATAAACCGGGCTATGGCTGCAGAACCAACTGCTAGTAACCACTAAACAGCCACCATCCCGTCCCAATAAGCCATGCATTTAATTATGCGTGGTTTTTTTTATCTCACCATAAATAGAATTGTTATTGAATATTAATCTCACAAGGAATTTTTAATTCATAAAATAACCGATGTCATTGTATATAGTGACGGATATCATTCCCGGCAGGTTTATATGTCTGTACATTCATACCCATTAAAAAGTGGATGATCCTTGAGTTAACAACAATTCTTTATTGAATAATTATAAATAGTTGATTTCATTTTGACTCCACACTTCACACCTATTTAAACGCCGGCAATTTCATTTTATAACATTTAAATTTTTTCAACATGAAAGCAACAATGAAAGCCCTGGTTTATGGCGGACAGGGTAAAATTGAATTAAAAGAAGTTCCTGTTCCAAAGATTAATAAACCTACGGATGCAATTATTAAAATCACAAAGACGACCATTTGTGGAACTGACCTGGGAATAATAAAAGGAAAAGTTCCAACAGTACAAGCAGGCACTACCCTGGGACATGAAGGGGTTGGTATTGTAGAAGAAGCAGGTTCATCTGTAAGAAATTTTAAAAAAGGTGATCATGTAATCATTTCCTGCATTACCTCTGATGGCAGTTGTGAATATTGCAAGAAAGGAATGTATGCACATTGTGAAGATGGCGGATGGATATTAGGACATCTTATCAATGGTACACAAGCAGAATATGTTTGCATTCCACATGCTGATAATAGTCTGCATGCTATACCTCCCGGTGTTGATGAAGAAGCACTCGTTATGTTAAGTGATATTTTACCTACAGGATATGAGATCGGTGTATTGAATGGAAATGTAAAACCCGGTGACACTATTGCTATTGTAGGTTCAGGGCCCATTGGCATGTCTGCATTGCTGACGGCACAATTCTATTCACCCGCTAAAATTTATATGATCGACCTTGATGATAACAGGTTAGCCATTGCAAAAAAATTCGGTGCCACTGATGTAATCAATTCAGGTTCTGAAGATGTGATTCAAAAAATCATGGCAGCAACAAAAGATGGCGTGGATGTAGCTATTGAAGCAGTTGGTCTTCCAGCTACATTTGATATTTGCCAGAACATTGTCAGACCCGGAGGTCATGTAGCTGTAGTTGGTGTACATGGACATAGTGTGGATCTGCAACTTCAAAAACTCTGGATTCAAAACATAACACTCACAACAGGTTTGGTGAGCACCAATACGACACCGATGTTGTTAAAGAATGTTACGTCCGGCAAACTGGAGCCTAAAAAGTTAATAACGCATCACTTTAAACTGGATGATATATTACATGCCTATGATGTATTTGGTGATGCAGGAAAAGAAAAAGCAATGAAAGTAATTATTGAGCCTGAAAGCGTAAGCAATCTTAAAACAGCGAGCAGTGAAAAAAGAGCGGAAATGGCGGTATAACAACTGATAAAATGATTATATAATCATTTACTTACTGTGGTTTTAATCAAAAGGCAATCTATATCAAGATTGCCTTTTGATTTATTGGTGCCCAGGACTGGATTCGAACCAGCACATCCTTTCGAACGCTGCCACCTGAAGACAGTGCGTCTACCAATTTCGCCACCTGGGCGTCATCATGATGATAAAGTCACATGACCGGGCGGCAAATATAGGAACTCCCAAGATATTACACTACGGGCCGCAGATTTTTTTTAACTTGGTTTTTTTTATTTGAAAACCAACCCATGCTTAAACCAATTCTAACCTCCCTGTTTAGTTTATTTATCATATCCGTTTTTGCCCAAAACCAAACAGATACGCTTCTTTTGGGTGAAGTAATTATCAAAGCATTTGAACAGGATGCCAGGATAAGAGAAACACCCGCCTCCGTTCATCGTTTCAGTGTAACACAGTTAAAAAAGATCAGCCAGGTATCCATTCTGCCAGCCCTGAATGCAGTACCCGGCATCCGGATGGAAGAAAGATCTCCAGGCAGCTATCGATTAAATATCCGCGGCAGCTCATTGCGCAGTCCGTTTGGGGTTCGCAATGTAAAATTGTATTATAACCAGGTACCATATACTGAACCCGGAGGTATCAGTTATATGAACCAATTGTCGCCCCAACAATTTAAAAATATAGACATTATTAAAGGTCCAGGAAGCAGTCTTTATGGCGCAGGAACCGGGGGCGTTATGCTGATCAGCAGCTTTCCTCGTTCTATGGAAAGTTATATTGAAGCTGGTGTAATGCAGGGAAGTTATGGTTATCGCTCAGTATACACAGATGCGCAGGTTGGAAAAGATAGTTTGCAACACCATTTTTTATTCCAGCATCAAAAATCAGATGGCTATCGCGATCATTCAGCTATGGAAAGAAATACAGCTACTTATGATATGCGTGTTGTTAAAAACAAGAATACTTTATCTGCTTTCATAATGGCCGGAAAGCTTTATTATCAAACTCCCGGCGCATTGACCTTATCTGAATTCGAAAGCGATCCCAAACAGGCACGTCCGGGAACGGCATTTGTGCCAAGCCCGGTTGAAAATAAAGCAGCCATACACCAGCAAACCGTGCTAACGGGCATGCATAATGTTTATCAAATCAATACAAACTGGCAACATGAAATTTCTATGTATGGGTCGATAGTACAACTTGTAAACCCGACGATCCGGAATTATGAACAATCCATTATTCCACATACTGGTGGACGCATGTTATTTCGTTATCAAAAAGATTTTACCCAATCAAAGCTGACCTGGCATACCGGTGTTGAATACCAGAAAAGTTTCAGCAACGTAAAAGTATTTTTGAATGATTCAGGGAAGAAGGGTTCGTTGCAATCAAGTGATGAAATCCATAACCAGCAACATTTTTTATTTACCCAGATAAACTGGCAAGTTCAGGACTGGATAATTTCTGGAAGCATCAGTTTAAACAACACCAATACCACTATTGAAAATGACCTTGGCAATCCTCCATTCTCATCATCTTACCAATATAAAAATATTGCAGCACCCCGTTTTGTCATCCTCAGGAAAATGGGCGATCAATTTTCTGTTTTTGCCAGTGTTGCAAAAGGATTTTCTCCTCCAGCAACAGCGGAGGTTTTTCCCAGTGGAGGTGTCATTAATGCTGACCTGGATCCTGAAACAGGAACCAATTATGAATTGGGTTTTCGTACTTCAACAAAGGATAACCGTTTTTATGGAGAAGCTAATTTCTTTTATTTCCAAATGAAAAACACCATCGTTCAACGCAGGGATGCAGCAGGTGGTGATTATTTTATAAATGCCGGAAGCACCCGGCAAAAAGGAATTGAGTTGATGGGGATGTACAAACTTTTTACTTCACCTTCTACCCTTTTTAATTCGGCAAATATTACCGGCGCTTATACCGGGTATTTTTTCAAATACAAAGAATTTAAACAAGTTGATAATGATTTTAGTGGAAATGATATGCCAGGCGTTGCCCCGCATACGATTGTTTTGCAAGCCGATATTCAAATGAATAATGGATTCTATTTAAATGTGAATGGATTTTACAGTGATCGCATTTTTCTTAATGATGCCAATAGTGCCAGGGCAGATGATTATATTTTATTAAATGCTAAAACCGGTTATCAAAAACAGGTTACAGAAAAATGGATGGTTGATCTTTTCCTGGCTGCTGATAATTTGTTGGATAAAAAGTATAGCCTGGGAAATGATATCAATGGTTTTGGTGGACGTTATTATAACGCTGCTGCTAAAAGAAATTATCATGCGGGATTAATCATTCGCAGAGGATAAATAAAAAAGCTCCTGGCATTCACCAGGAGCTAATCTTTTTTATTAAACCTAAATCTTAGTAACCGATCGTTAATTCCACACGGCGGTTTTTGGTACGGCCTGCAGCTGTTTTATTATCAGCTATTGGTTGCCCTTCTCCAAAACCACTAACTGTAATCCGACTTTCGCTAATACCCTTTTTAATGAAATATTGTTTCACTGTATTAGCCCGGTTTTCACTCAGTATTTGATTCTTTGCTTCATCACCAACATTATCAGTATGACCGGCAATTGTTATTTTAAGATCTGGTGTTTGTTCAAGAACTCTTGCCACTTCATCCAAACCTTTGTTTGATGAACTTTGCAGGGTATATTTTCCTGTAACAAACAAAATATTTTGCGCCGCATAATTTACTTTTTCAATTACCGCATCTTCAATTGCAGGACAACCTTTATTTGCAGCAATACCAGCAACCTGTGGACATTTATCTTCTTCATCATTAACACCATCTCCATCAAAATCAGGAACGGGACAGCCTTCATAACGGGCAACGCCAGCTACTGAAGGACATTTGTCTTCTTCATCATTTACACCATCACCATCGCCGTCAGGTATTGGGCAACCTTCGTATTTAGCAATGCCAGGTTCAGTAGGACATTTATCATCATCATCATTAATGCCATCTTTATCCGTATCAGGTACCGGGCATCCTTCGTATTTTTCAACACCTGGAACATCAGGACATTTATCATTCTCATCGATGATACCATCGCCATCAGTATCTTTTGCCTGTGGAATTTCAACAGCTTTAACAGGCTCTTCTTTTTTCTTTCCAATAATACCGGCAATACCAATGTTGTGAAAAAAATGGTATGAACCACTGGTGGTATTGGTTGGTATACGGTATTGGCTGTTAACAAAAACTGCCGCTTCATCAAAGAGGTTTAATTTCATGCCCAGTCCAACAGGTACAAAAGCCCCGTAATAAACTTTGTATTTATAAGCACCCACACCCGCACTGAAATATGGCTGAAGAAGAAATCTTTCAGTAGTTAATTTAAATTGAAAAGAAGCGTCTGCTTCTAATAACAATTCGCTGGAGCCTGAATTTCTAGTATGTGTTGGATAATTTACAAACGATCCACCAATCGTTGCAGCAAAATCAATGTGATTTCTCAATCCCTTAAAATAAGAAATTGCAATCCCCGGATCCATTTCTTTTAATTTAGCAAATTCCTTATTGCTGATCACTTTTGAAAGTGAAGAAGTCCGGATGCGTTGCGCAGTATTAAAATCATTGAAAAAAAAGCTGATACCAAGAGCAGATGGTCTTACGTAATCAGTTGATTGTGCGAAGCAGGAAAAAAACATGCACATTGTTCCCAACGATAATACAATTTTCTTCATAAAGAGTGTTTTGGGTTTGATTTTAGCGGCACAAAAATATAGTCTACAATTAATATGCAGAAATATATTATACAAGTGGGAAACTAATCTTTCCTGCGCTATTTTTTAGGTTTGTTTTTCCCCAAAACTTCCACTTTAACCTTGGTTAAACCTGCATTGATGTAATTGAGTTGGCGGGCGGCAGTGAGTGAGAGATCTACTACTCTTTTATTTTTTGGGTGAAGCCGATCATTCACTTTAAGAAGTACAGATTTTTTATTTGAAAGGTTGGTAACCCTGATCCATGTACCCAGGGGCACTAAGTTACAGGCTGCTGTAAACTTTGAATGACTATATGTTTCTCCGTTAGCCGTTTTTCGGCCCTGGAATTTATTTGCATAGAAACTGGCAGTGCCATATAATAATGTAGGGGGGATTTTTTTTGCCTGGCTATAAGCGGAAAAGCTTCCAACACTTATAGCAAATAATAATATCAGTAAAAAAAATCTTTTCATGCATGCAATTTTAAATTAATAATAAGACCGGTATCGGCTCCTTTCTAAACACGGTATCTGAAATCTACCGGAGCAATGGTCCCTGAGGAAAAACTTAAAACTGGCTGAGTGCCTGGTAACAAACTTTAAACCTCTATATTGAAAGACAAATCAGATGTCTTTTGTGTTACTTTGATACTGGCAAATTTAAACTATCTCATTGTAAGATGCAATGCTTAAATACTAAGCATACCTTAAAAAAGCCGGGAAATGCCTGTGATAATATTAATTAAACACCAATCATTGATTTGTATCAATGATATATCAATATAAACGTCATGAACAAGCGCAATTTTCTTACTACGGGTTTTCTCTTATGCAGTATATGGATCTATAGCCAGGAATTAAAAGTATTAAGCAGTTTTAAAGAATACCGCCAAACTGTAAAAAAGGATGCAGATAATCGGATGATCCTGCTCCGTTCCGTTTTACCCGCTGCGGTGATGGATATACGTTATGCAATGAATAATAATTTTACCGGGGAAATTTTATATGATCAATCCTTTGAAGTTTTTTTAAGAAAACCAGTTGCCGATTCATTGGCAAAGGTTCAATCTGAATTGGAAAAACAGGGATTCGGTTTAAAAATTTTTGATGCTTATCGTCCCTATGATGTCACCGTAAAAATGTGGGATCTGATCCGGGATGAACGCTATGTTGCAAATCCTGCAAACGGATCGGGCCATAACCGGGGAATTTCAGTTGATGTAACCATTATCAACCTGGCAACCGGTAAAGAACTGGATATGGGAACCGGATATGATCATTTTTCTGACACTGCACATCATTCCTTTACACAATTACCCCAACATGTTCTGAAGAACAGGGAACTATTGAAAAGCACAATGGAAAAACATGGATTTAAAGCCCTTGAAACGGAATGGTGGCATTACCACCTGGTATGGCCAAAGACTTTTGAAGTACTAAACCTGCAACCCAGGCAATTGAAAAAAATTAAATTATAAAGTTTTTGTAACACGTTGTTCAAGAAACATAGCATCTGCCAGTACAATTGCCGTAACAGCCTCCAATATAACGGGTACCCTTAGGGCAATACAAAGATCGTGTCGGCCCTTTACTGAAAATGTTTCCACTTCACCCGAACTCCAGTTAAGCGTATTTTGATTTTGGGGAGTTGAAGAAGTCGGTTTTACTGCCACACGAAAGACTATTTCATTGCCATTGGAAATTCCACCCACAATTCCTCCTGCATGATTTGTTTCCGTTTTTCCATCCATATTTTCTATTGAATCGTTATGCTGGCTGCCAAACATTTTGGTCGCAGCGAAACCGGTACCAAATTCTAT
>JAKFER010000234.1:0-1716 GCA_036675565.1 Chitinophagaceae bacterium | reverse complement strand
AGAATCACAATTAAAATCTTTATCGCTTCCCAATACCGGGATGGCGGTGGCCATTGATTTGGGCGAATGGAATGATATTCATCCCGATAACAAGAAAGATGTTGGTGAACGCTTAGCATTGGCTGCCAAAAAAATTGCTTATGGCGAAAATATTGTTTACTCGGGGCCGATCTATCAATCATCGAAAACAGAAGGCAATAAGATCATTATCACATTTGATCATGTTGGCAGCGGCTTAATAACAAATGATGGAGAAGAACTAAGTGAGTTCGCCATTGCGGGTGCTGATAAAAAATTTGTTTGGGCAAAAGCAAAAATTGATGGTGCTAAAATAATTGTTTGGAATGATGATGTCTCTAATCCTTTGTATGTGCGTTATGCATGGGCTGATAATCCTGTGAATCCGAATTTATATAATAAAGAAGGATTACCTGCATCGCCTTTTAGAACCGGTGAATAATTAAACATTCAAGTAAATGCCTTTACAATGAGGAAATTCATATGTCTTTTATTATTGATAAATTTTGTGAATACAGGAACAGCGCAAACATCCGCAATTGATAGCAGCAAGTATCCTGCTTTAGTAACATTCACAACACAACAGGATCATGCCAACATGATGCAGCAATTAGGTATAAAGAAATTAAGACCCGGTCCAAGCGGCAATGAGTCAGCATCTAATCATGCTAATTATGATGAATCGCTGGCAAATCCCTGTCCTCAATTACCGGATATTCTTACCACAAAAAATGGCAAAAAAGTTACCAATGCTGATATGTGGTGGAAACAACGCCGTCCTGAAATTGTTGAAGATTTCGAAGGAGAAATATATGGCAGGCTCCCGAAAAATATTCCGAAAGTAACATGGACTGTAAAGATCACGGACAGGGAATTTGTTGGCCGCACACCTGTTATTGCAAAGCAATTAACAGGTCATGTTGATAACAGCGAATATCCATTGATCAATGTAGATATAAATATGATACTGGTAATGCCGGTTAATGTAAAGGGGCCTGTTCCTGTGCTGATGATGTTTGGCCGTCCGTCGTTTCCGTCTCCTGCGCAGCCTTCTCCCGAGGACATGGAAAAATTAAATACGGCTTTCAAGGAGATGATGATAAAACATGAACCGTCGCTGAAATCCATCTTCGACAGGTATCCCGCCTATACACCCGTCACAAGATTACCCGGTCCAAATTTCTTTGCACTGCCACCTGCAGGTGATCTTCCATCAACAGAACAATTGCTTGCAGCAGGTTGGGGCTATTGCACAATAGATCCTGCGAGTATACAGGCAGATAACGGTGCAGGCATTACAAGAGGAATTATTGGTTTAGTCAATAAAGGTCAACCTCGTAAGCCGGATGATTGGGGGTCATTGCGTGCATGGGCATGGGGTGCAGCCCGTGGTCTTGATTACCTCGAAACAGATGAGTTGGTCAATGCAAAAAAATGTGGAATCGAAGGCGTATCACGCTATGGTAAAGCGGCATTAGTTACACTTGCATTAGAACCACGTTTTGCTGTTGGGTTGATCGGTTCTTCAGGTAAAGGTGGTACTACACTTCATCGGCGATTTTTTGGCGAAGCCGTAGAAAGCCTTACCGGTAGTGGCGAGTATCATTGGATGGCGGGGAATTATTTAAAATATGGTGCTTCGGAAGCAAGCTTTGGCAATAAAACCGGCTGTGATCTGCCGGTTGATTCGCACGAACT
>JAKFER010000246.1:0-12323 GCA_036675565.1 Chitinophagaceae bacterium | reverse complement strand
TTTTCGCTTATACTTGAATATATCTTCCTCCATTGTTCAAAGCTAACTATTGTACATGATTCCGGTTCGTGAGACACGAACCGGGGCTTCCTTTTTTATTACGGACACAAACCATGGCAGCAGTAAAACCTTCCATTGATGTGGTTAAAAATATTGCTGCTGCACTGGATACAACTGTGGGTTATCTTTTAGGTGAGAGCAAAAAACAGGATGTACTTAAAGATACCGCCATGCTTAAAAGGCTCAATGATATTGCTTCCTTCCCGGATGAAGATAAAAAGCATATCCTCTATACACTCGATGCACTTATCAAAAGTGTGAAGCTTAAAGCGATTTAAAACAAAGAAGCCCGGCGGTGCCGGGCTTCTTTGTTTATTTTAACTGGATAAAAAAATAAATAATTGCATATACCAGTATCAATAGAAAAAATTGAATGAAAAAAAATCGTTTTAGATATCTCAAATCAAAAGATAGCTTCCTTTTAAAAATTGCGCCAATCAAAAGGGAAATTAATGAAAAAAGCAAACTAATTCCTACACCATATATAATCTGTCTTACTAAAACTTGCTGTTCACTTAACGGATTTGCTGCTTCTGGACTCATACTAAAACTACCTATGAAAATCAATCCTAAAAAGAAACAAGCAAATAGATTAATCAACACCAATAAACTTCTATAAATTAATTTCGCTTTCATTATTGTACATTTTTTTTCGTCTTTTTTTCATCAGGTAAAATGGTATCAGCCCTGGTAAATGTATACCCATTTGCCGTTTCTGTAACTGTCCATTTGCCTTTTACATCAAACAGTTTTGTCATAAAGGAATCCCCTGCCGCTTGATGCAACATATTCAATGCATCACCAAGCTTAGTTAAAGTTTTGGAAGTCGGTGACGAACCATGTGCTGCCATTTTACCTACTTCTTTGCCATCCTGATAATTAAAATTAGCATAGACATCTACACCTCCAAGCCTCATAGAAGGAGAAACCCAATCTTTATCATAATGAGCTTGCATACTAAATGTTCCAATTGGTGAATAAAATTCATCTGCTTCATCGGGAGACAAATACAACATGCTTTCAACTGTTTGCCCCATAGCCATTAGATATGAAGCCATCCCAGCCGCATATGCCCCACCTTCACTATGGCTGACAAACTTAAAAGTCTCTCCTTTTTTAAGTCCCTTTACCAAGTCTTTATAATTCTCTTCTGCATATCGCCTGCCTGCTTCATATCTGTCGCCGCCAGACATATCACCCGCATACAAACTAGAACCATCTACGAAAACATCGCTTTCGTAATTTTGAACACCCATAAAATTTCTAGAATTACCCAAAAAAGTACCGGAGAAGTATTGCCAGTACCCTTGCCCTCCGCTATTGGGAGCTGCTCCTACTGTATTTAATAATCTATTCCAATAACCATTAACATAGATTATTCTTTTACCATCAATGTCAATTGCATTTGTAGGATTATTCGCAACATAACAATATGTAGATATTTCATTGTACTTATCAGCTAAGGCATCAATTCCGTTAAACCTTCCAATCTGTCCATCGTACATTCTCGCTCCGTAGTCTGACCATTCAAGGCCGGAACCATCAGAGAACTCTTTACGTTGTTCTTCTTTTCCATTGTATTTAAACTTATTCTCTGGATTGCCGAAGGCTAATGCTTTACTGCTTATCCCTTGCATGACCAACCCGAACGGATAATAATGTGTTTCCTCCAGTAAAGGCCCCCTTGTATGCACCACCTGAAGATTGTCAAAGAACACGTTGACCGGGCTCTCATTGCTGGCATAAATATACACATAGCCGTTCTTCAGCGCTGTTAAATTTTGTAACTCGCTAAAATGATCTTTTATTCCTGCTATATTATTTACAGCACTAACACCTCCGCTCACAAATTTGAACTGTTCATCCAGAAACATATAATTTATAAAGGCCTTGGGCCGTTGCGGATAGCTGGGATTGTCTCTGTCCAGGCGGCCAATAAAACTGTTTACCGGATTATTAACACCCGTAATACCATTTAATTCAGTTGCCGTAGTATGGCCTCCAGCTGTTGCTCCTGTCGGAGAGCCCATTAGCCCGGTTAATAATTCCAGCACAGCAGGAGCGACATTTGCACCGCTGCCACCGGTATTGTTTTCAAACCAATAGCTTTTGCCAAGTATATCGAGCTTATCTCCGGCCATCACTTTAAGTGCAATACCAAGTCCCGTTTTTGCGGTATTACTATTTAACTTATACAGCTTTGCGCTATTGGCTGTTTCAAAAGCCGGGTCAGAAGGATTGTTTCCAATACCATTATCATTTGTATAAGTGGGCAAACCGGTTACATCAGTCGCATTTACAATTTGGCCATCTGTTATATTATAATAGTTTTTCTCTGTGGCCAGTTTTGCAGTTTCTAAACTTGCAACAGGATATTTGTCCTGTTTTTGTTCTTCCGTCAATACCATCCGCACATTCCCTAAATGATCTTTGATAAAGTAATCAAAAACAAAACCGGTAATCGTATTGCCTGCTGCATCATAAACGGCTCTTATCCTGCCTTCTTCCTGGGAAGTAAATTGCAGTTTGTCGTTTTCATATATAAAACCGTTGACATAATCTGTAGTCGTGGTTTTAGCAGGTGTTACGGTATTATCAACTGTTACTTTCTTCAGCTTATTACCTCCTGCATCATAGGTATAGGTAATGGTTCCTTTGACGGTATTATCATCTTTTTTTGCATTTATCGTTTGTGGCAGGTTCAGGTAGTTGTATGTAATAGCACCGCCGCTTGTAACTGTTAGTGCTGCCGTGCCATTCAGTTTTTTATTGAGGTCGGTTACCATATTGCCGTTCACATCATAGCCATAATCGGTAGCCGTGATATTTTTATCGGTAAAGTCACCCAGTTTATGATTGGTAGTGCCTGTGCCCTGTTCCGTTACTGCCTGTAATTTATTGGTATTGGTATAATAGTTGTAAAACATATCATCCACCTGGGCACTGCCGGTAAGTTTCAATCCCCATTGCTGCATCCGCTTGATGTTACCATTGGCATCATAGGCATTGGTAGCGCTAATGCCATCACCCATTTTTATGCTAAAGTTCACCCCGGCACTGATATTCCAGCCGCTATTGTTTTGCGTAAAGTCGGCTTTCAGCAGACGGTTCACATTGTCATAATCAAAACCATAAGCCCGTTGTTCATCATCGCCCGTGCTTTTCCATTTTATACCGGCGATATTCCCATTGAGTTGATTTTTTCCAAACCCAAAATCATAATTCAGCTCCATGCCGAACCACCTGTTTGCCTGTGCTGAAGCTTCGCTGGTATATACCGGGTTGGCATAACCACGGTTGACGCCTGTAAGCCAGCCCCTGACATTGTATTTATAATCCAATGTCTCCACAGGGGAAGCATCAGGTTTTTGACCCAGTTGTTTTGTCTTTAATTGTCCCAGTTCATCATAACTGTTTTGAGCAATTAACTTTTCCGTTCCGCTATTTACCTTTTTCTTTATATTCATTACCCTTCCGCCATGATCATATTCCATCCTGGTAAGCAGGGTAACAGTTAATGCACCTGTTCCATTTTTCTGGTGGCGCAGCACATTGCTTAATAGCTTGCCACTAAAATCATATTGGGTAGTGGTAATATCAACACCGCCGCTGGCATTGTCGGCCTGCGCCTGGATCACTCGTCCCTTATCATCGTAAAACATAGAAGTGATGAGATACTGGGAAGCAGTGCCCAGCACTTTTATTTTAGAGCCGGTAACCATACCACGGGTCAATTGCGATTTTGTTGCAGGGTTTGTTTCTGCATAACGGTTGACGCCTGCCTGCAATTGACTGTTATAACCGTTATCATAATTTTTAGCACCGGCATAGCTGTAGTCATCATAATAAGTCTCAGTGAGTAATTCATAGCCGCTGGCTGCTACCGGATAACTGGTGCTGCTGTAAGCTAAAGGCTCATGATAAACTCTCGTATTAGCATCATTCCAAAGCTTTGTCCGTACAGGCCGGTTTAATCCATCATATTCTGTTACCATCCATTGCTTGGTGGCCTGGCCTCTCAGTTTGGCGTCTTGTGTCATTACTAACCTGTCCCTTGCATCATATACCATCCATACTTCTCCAGCACCCGGTACTTTTTTGATGATCATTCTTTTTCTCGCATCATATTCGTAGCGGAAGCAAAGCTCATTTTGAACCGTAGTATTAGCAAGACTCCAGCTACTGACTGCCAACCATTCCACGGCTTTGGGTGGCACTACATAGCGCAACTGGTTTAAGTCATCATATACATAATACGTACAAAGCCACCCGGTATGTCCATCCTGCAAAATATCTGACACCTGCACTTTTTTTAATATAGTCTGTCCTTCTTTGTCCTTGTATTCGATCGCTTTGTTTTCGTGCTCATCTGTAGTCACATTTACATATAACTCTCCGGCTTTGTACATGCCTGCTACCTGTGGCACTGAACCAATGGCTGAAGCAATGTTCCATATTTTTACATCTTCACAACTGCGATTGGTTCTTTGTTCCCCCCGTACACCTTTATCATTTCCTGTCCAGCTTTTACCAGGAGCCGTTTCCTTTAATGCACGATTCAGCGGAGAGGCTTCATACAATGTTTTGGAATAATAAAAGCCTTCCGTATTATTAAAATAGCTATTATAAAAAGCAGGTTGTTGTGTTGTGGGGTCCAAACGGAAGTTGCCGGTGGCCAGGTTATCGGTATAAGGCATATACTTTTGTGCCACCCTACCAAACTCATCGTACCAGGTAGTACTGATCATGTCTTTACCTCCAGGAGTACTATTTTTTATTACTGTCTGTATACTTCTTCCCAACCCGTCAAAATATTCGGTGGCCTGGCTTACATCATATTTATCGGTTTGCGCATCGGCAGTAGTAATACTGGTAATACCAGGCTTTACAAAAGTTCTTACCCGGATATAGTTCATATTATTGGCATCCGTACCCGCAGCATAGGATGGCATAGCCACAGCTGTTTGAGATGCGCTGGCTGCAGAACCGTCAGGGATAATGGTAGTAACCGCGGCTTTTACTTTTATGGAGACCGGGTTGGTATAACCACTTTCTGCTGCGCAGCTTATTTTTACCCGGTAGTAGGTTGTTTTTGCAGGAGAAGACGGAGTATAACTATTTGCTGTAGCCCCACTGATGATCGTCCAGGTAATCTCATCGGTTGACAACTCCCATTGATAACTATAAGCGCCGCAAGTCCCTCCTCCCAGGTTGCTGATCGTTAGTGCTGTTACGGCACCGCCTGGTTGTATAGATTGTGATCCATTTAAACAACCCACATTAAAGGCAACAATCACCTGCACACTTCCGGTGTATTGTATCTCACTACTACAGGTTGTTCTGCGACGATAATATTTTGTCTGGGTCTGAGCGGTTAATGTTAAGTTTTGAACAGTGGCCCCTGATATATTAGTAAAGGTTACATTATTTAGAGAGCTTTGCCATTGATAGATATAGCTGCTACCGCAATTCCCATTTGTGGCTATTGTCGCATTAATAACAGCCGGCACAGTATTATAAGCAATGGATTGATTAGTGCTGGTAATACTACCCCCGTTTAATTGCGCAGCCACCGTTACTGTTATACTACCGGTATATTGTATTTCACTACTGCAACTGGTCTTTCTGCGATAATACTTCGTTTGTGTTTGGGCAACAGTAAAGGAAAGATTTTGAGCTGTGGCACCACTGATGTCTGTAAAAGTTATATTATTGGTCGATGATTGCCATTGGTAAACATAGCTGGTGCCGCAGTTACCGTTTGTTGCCACCGATGCCGTAATGGTAGCAGGTATGGCATTATACGTTATCGTTTGATTGGCGCTGGTGATACTTCCTCCATTTAATTGCGCAGCTACTGTTACTGTTACACTACCAGTATATTGTGTTTCACTAGCGCAGATGGTTCTTCTGCGATAGTATTTTGTTTGGGTCTCCGCACTGCTGAAGGAAAGGTTTTGTGCCGTGGCTCCGCCGATGTCAGTAAAGTTTACATTATCTGTTGATGACTGCCATTGATAACTATAGCTGCCACCACAGTTACCGCCTGATGCGGCCGATGCATTAATTGTGGCCGGAATCGTATTATAGGTGATGGACTGGTTAGAACTGGTAATGCTTCCACCATTTAACGGGGCGGCCACCGTTATTGTTACACTACCGGTATAGGCTGTTTCGCTGCTACAGGTTGTTCTTCTGCGGTAATATTTTGTTTGTGTTTCCCCAGCACTGAAAGAAAGATTTTGCCCGGTAGCGCCGCCGATGTCCGTAAAGTTTGTATTATCAGTTGACACCTGCCACTGGTAAACATAGCTGGTACCACAGTTACCGTTTGTGGCTACTGATGCAGTAATGGTAGAAGGAATCGTATTATAAGTAATAGCCTGGTTACCACTGGTAATACTACCCCCGTTTAGCGGAGGTATGGTAACCGTAATAGTAGCCATATTGGTGTAAAGAGAAGATCCATTGCAAGTGACCCTTCTTTGATAGTACGTTGTAGTAGTAAGTGCTCCCGGTTGATAATTTTGACCGGTTGCGCCCGGGATATCGGTGAATATATCACTGTCAAGACTTGATCTCCATTGATACGAATAGGCTCCTCCACAACTGCCGCCGCTTGCTGACGAAGCATTAATTTGGGCAGGCACTGTATTATAGCTGATTGTTTGGGTCGGATTACTAATAGAACCCGCTTGAAGGGCTGGAGGTGAGGAAATAGTTACCGTTTTACTTGCCAACAGCCCGGTTGCCTCGCTATAAGCCCGCACACTCCCTGAGCCACAACCCGTACTGCACCATTGAACAGTTATTTCGTCACCCCACGAATCAATGATGGTACCGCCGGTTACGCCCCAGTAATCAGCCATTTGTCCCTCGCTGCAAATTAAAAAATAGGTATAAGTGCCCCCCCCCGTAACCGAAGTATTACCATTAAGAGTACAGCCATCGGGGGGCGGCAGGAACATTGCCTCGGCCGATTGCTGACTCCGCCCTGTTTTCTTTTTTGATTTATCTACTGCAACTCTTTTTTCTGTTGTGTCGCTTTGGCCCTGTACACTCAACACAAAACCATTAGCCAGAAGCAGTACAGCAATAATCCTTATTAAGGCGGGCTTTATGCAGGCAGATAGCACCAATCTTTGATGCAGGGTTTGGTTCATATAATTCATGAAGTGCAGCTTAATTGGTTTTATACTTGTAGTCCATGGTTTTGATAATATTGCCATTCTGATCCTTCAGCAACTTTAATCTTCCAAATCCATCATACTCGTAATAAGTAATACGATTGTTGACATCGCATTGGCTGGTCATGCCGATTAATGGTTCATAGGTATAGGTTGTCATCTGAGCAGTTGAAGGATAAAATCTCACCTCGTCTACCTGCCCGGATAAATTGATTGGATATGTATTAGTACTTACTGTAACCGTACTTGTTTGTAAACTCCATGTGCCGCCTGATTTTTGCCAATAGCTGAGTATGTATGAGCCATTAGTAAGATTGGATAATGATTTTGAATAGCCTCCCGTTCTGCTCTTTTTTCCTGTTTTACTGTCACCAACCGTGCTGTTGCCTTCTATATCCTCAAATGAAGTATGAAAAATATCCTTTACTGAAGCATTAACAACTTCTGCAATAGGATATGTATTGTTGTAGCCCCAGATGTAAGACTGTTTGAGATCATTCGTTCTTTGCTGTTCAAGGACATTACCAGCAGCGTCAAAATTATTGACACTTAAAAGTTGGGTATAATTCTGATCTTTAGTGTAAGGGGCATAAGAACTCGAAAGATTTGGTAAAACGCCTGTTGGTTTATTTGAAAATTTGAAATCTCCCAAATTCAATAATGATTTGCTTTCAATACCAAAAATTTTTTGGGGTATATAAGGAGCATCCACATTATATTCAATCAAAGTAGCTGATTTGATTTTCACGGCTCCGTTTATTTCTTTTGTTTTTACAACTTCAATAGGCCCTGCCAGAATATTTTTTTCAACCATTTTACTTACAAAAGAATTATCCGGTTGGTAGTCCTGAGGAAACAAGGTATAGGTAACCTCTTTTTCTCCCTTACTATTAATCATTTCCTGGCGAGTTGGAAATAAATGATTAGTATTATCGTAATAATTGGTCCTTTGAGTTGTTGAAAGGTTGTTGTAGGAATCCTTGGTAGTCATCGTTTCCAATGCTGGCTTAACGTATTCTGAGAAAATGTAGTATTTCTGGCTAGCGTATAAATTTAATTCTGAAGAAAGAGGATGGCTCTCTAAATAGCCAACATTTGCCCCCGCAGCCAACCAGTCAGTACCATATACTGGAACATAATTTTCATTAATATAATTTACAGCACTTTCCGAAAGAACGTTTTCAATTTTATCTAAAACCTTTTGTTTCTTTAACTGGCCCCTTTTAATATCTTTAGAGTTGTTAGCAGAAAAAGGAAATCCAAAGAACTCTTGATCTGGAAATTCATCTGGTGCACGATATTCAAATTTGCTATATCCATCTTGTCCTGTCTCATCATTTAAAACCACGATACCTTTATAGCCAACAAATGATCCGTTTGTAGTAGCCAAAGAAATTGAAGGTGCCGAAAGTTTAACGTAATAATTCCCACCTATTTCTACCGAATGTGATTGCTCTTCATCAGAATCAGGACAAATTTGAACTCTTATTTGTCTTTGATAATAATCAAAAAATGGTTTGTTTAGAAGTACGCCACAGGTATTCGCATCTGATAAATTTTGCTTGTAAATGAATTTTCTGGTTTTGAACTTATCTGTAATATTATCGTAATCAAGAATTTTTTTAACACGTAAGCCGCCCCCCATTTTCTCATGAATGATTTGGGGATTAGATCTTGTTTTATATTGGATATTAATTGAGGCATGAAACTCGGTTTCGTAATTAAAGGCTCTGAGCTTGTAAGTTCCGGTATTTAAAACTATGTTATCAGTACCGGAAATCGTGTTAGTATTATTTCCATTTCTGAAATAAATAGTTGTTTCCCCGTCTGTAGAAACTTTAACTAACCTTACTGAGGTTTGATTTCCAAAAAGATCATAATTAATACTAGCCTCTTGCTGATAAGTTATATCAAATGGTGGACTATAGACAGCTGTACCTGTTTCATCCCCGATAGCACTTGCCGTTTGATTTGTAATAGTTGTATAAATAGTCTCAGTATAATCATTTTCGCCAATTTTTGAATAAGTATTTGATTCAAAATCAAAAACTGAATGTCCGCCTGTTGGATAAGTAATCTTAGAAATTATTCCATACTTCATCTTATCTTGATCAGGCTCTCGATCGGCATCGCCTAATACAAGGGGGAGAGTTGCTAAATATTCGAATTGCGGGTCTTTTAATGCTTTCGGAATAAGACTTGCATTAGAAGCTCCATTATAATACCCCCAATAGTCCTGAGATAATGAACTCCTCGGAGGTAAATTCCCGGCATTATAATATTCTATTACATAAGGTGGAATATTAACGCTTCCATTTGATTCCTGAACCTCATTAAGGAATAATCTATTTGAATAATATTCATATAAAAAAGTGAATCTCTTTAGCAAGTTATGATCATTGCTAATTTTTACTTCCGTTAAAGCATTATCTCCACCTAAATCTTGTCTAACATGAGTATAATTGAATTCGATATTATTCCCCTTAAAAGAGATTTTAGACAGTTTTACTTGCTGAATTTGCTGAATGGATTTAGTAGTAACTGTATATTGTAAAATAAATGGGCTAGAGCTAGGACAAAGGACTGTGGGGATAGTTGGTTCTGCTAAAAAATATCTCGCTTGATAGGAATTATAGGTAGGATTAATTGTTGATGTTATATAATCAAGAACTACTTGTTCATTATTAACACTAGTAATTTTTGATAAATACCACGAAGAAATTGTATTCTCCGGATTAATATTGTTAGATATCGTATTTGTCTCGCCATTAGTAACATTAGTGTAACTAAATGTTGTTTCCGGCATCTTAAACTCATATTTATTTCCTTCTGTGTCAATAAAAGTAAATCCACTTGTAAAATCACCACTTATATTAATAGGCTCATAAGGTATTGGGATAATCCTTCCCGAAGGAGCAATGAAAAATTTTCCAGAATGTCCTGGGTAGCTATAAGTATAAATATCAGGCTCAGTATCAAAACCCCCTCCAGCCGCCTCACGTTCAAACTCGGTTTTATCAGCTTGACTCAACTGATCTTGAACATATAAGTTTACGTATTCCCCTACTTTCATTATTCCTAAACTTCCTATTGAAATTTGGGACAAATAGCCAAGAGGAGAATCATCAGGCATTCCTTTAACCATCCGGGTTACCACTCCTCCAGCATTTAATGACCAATTTGTGCCCAGAGAAGATGCAATCTCTTCGACCTTTACCCCTCCCGAATTGTAACTGATAAAGATTGGAACTGTCATTTTCTTGAGTTGAACGGTATACAAGGGAATAGAAATATTTGCTAATCCACTATAATTATTCACTTCTATCTCTGCTAATTTGGAAATACTTGCAGCGGTAGGCGATGGCGGGATAAAAGCTGGTAATTTTCTTTCTATAAAGGCTTGCTCCTCAGTATATGTTTGAGAAAAGCAGCGAATGCTGACAAAAAAAGAAAGGATTAATAGATAACGCATAAATTATTTATATTCTCGATTTTTTATTTAATACAATAGCTCATTCTGAATAGAACTGTTTGAGTTATCGGCAGATGCCGATAACTCAACACATCCCACAACAATTGTAGCTTCGTTTTCTTAAAAAACTTTGTCTTCAACGACACTACTTTACTCAATCCAATTAGTCCGCTCTGCTGCCAGGCATTTAATTCTTTTAATTCCTCCACATTTTGAAATTCACTCCGGTAATTCATTTCATACCCACCGCTCAACCAAAATGAACCTTTGATCTTCCAATCAACAAAACTTCTTATTCCAGCGCCTTGATTTGTAATATTGATGTGCTTGATATTTTGACCCCAGCCCAGTTTATAACTGGCTCCAATACCGATGATCGATTTATCATTGAGTTTATAACCCAGCGACAATCCCAGATCGCTGGTGACAGGAAAATAACCGTTGGCTTTTTGTGATTGAATATTGGTACCCAGCTCCAATCTTTTGAGAAAGCTTTTTGTTTTTTGATTATTGGGCTTAAAACCCTCAGGCATTTCGGCCTCCCCGGCCCCCTCCAAACTTCCCCCAATAGAGGAGGCTTTCAGCAGCTTATCCTTTAATTGAGTTAATTGTGATTGAGCTTGCTGAATGTTTTGTTGAAACTGTTGTTGGGCATTGGGCCCGCCTGCTGCTATTTGTTGCTGGATAAGGCCGTTTACCTGGGCTCTTGTTTGCAAGCCCGCAAGAGAGCCCCCTCCTGCTCCCCCAGTGGGGGAGAGATCATCTCCGGGTAAGCGGAATAAAGAGGCCAGCATACTGTTCTTTCGCATGAAGTTGTTGAACAGTTTTGATTTACTCAATAGTTCAAGTGCCTTACGTTCTGCTTTTTTATGATCTTTTAGTAAGGATTTGTATTCATTTAATTGCTCACTATAATAATAAGCTTGCTTGTTAAGTTTTTTTAATTCTTTGGCAAAACCGAGGTTGCCGAGTTGATTCTTTAATAACTCTCTCCTCTCCTTTATAAATTGTTTTATGTCCTCTGCCTGCTGAAACTTTCCTTCCATTCCTTTCACTTTAGAAAGCGCTGTGCCTAATTTCTCTTTGGCTTCTTTGGCACTGGAAAGCAATTGCGGGTTTTGGTGCAGGAACTTCAGTGACGAGGAGATGGAATCTAACGACGGGATATATTGTTGCAGCGGAGCTTTACTTTGCAGTTTTTGTTCCAGTTGTTCGTATTGCTGTTCTGTATTACCGAAGATAGCTACGGCCTTTAATGAATCTGTTTTTGCTAATTTTCTTTTTATCCCAGCTTCCTGCCTTTGCCATTGCTGTAAGGCTTTTAAAGATTGCTTATCGAGCTTAGCTTCTAATTTGCCGGCTTTGGATGAAACAATGTCAAGGTATTTGGAAGAGAGGATTTGCGGGGACTGTGTTGTATCCATTTGTGCAGCGCAAGAGGTGGCAGCAAGTATGACAAGGATAAAAAGCAGGTTCTGGCGAAAAAGCATGTAGTGGTGGTTCGTAAAACGAATATGGTCTTTTGATTTTAATTGCAGCAAATATTTACACGGTATTTATTCCGTTTTTTCACGGTAAAAAAAATGTCTTTTTAGCGGCAAAAA
>JAKFER010000164.1:0-1724 GCA_036675565.1 Chitinophagaceae bacterium | reverse complement strand
CTTTGAAAGCAGGTAATTAATTTTTTGTTTTTCCTTTTCCCATATTTTATTCATCAGCAACATATCATCACCCGATGCAATTTTATCCACGCCGCTGAAACCGCCAACCTCATAAAATGTTTTTCGGCTATATGCCATATTTGCACCGTTGCTCATGCCAAATAATTTTGAATGAACCGAAACAGCAGTAATTCCCTGCAATGTTAAAAAATCCAGGGCCTGGAATATTTCAAGCACATTATTTTGATGATGGAATACAACCGGCGCTGCAATAAAAACAGGTTCGTTTATTTGGTAAAAGGATGCCAATGTTGAAAGCCAATCTTTACCCGGCAGACAATCGGCATCTGTTGTAATTATTAAATCGCCGGTAGCATGACGAATTCCGGTTTCTATCGCTTTTTTCTTATAACTGTTTTGCCCAGGTTCATTTAGCGTAACCAGTTTTACTTTTTCAAATTGTTTTACAACATCAGCTGTTCTATCCGTAGAATGATCATCAACTACAATCACTTCAAATAATTCCTGGGGATAAGTTTGATTGTTTAATGCTGAAAGTAATGGTCCAATGGTCTCTTCTTCATTTCTCGCTGCAATAATTATAGATAATCTGGTTGCAGGCGTTTGGTAATTATGTTCAAAAGGAGTGATCTTCTTCCACCCAAAAAAATAATACAGCATCAGTAAGCTATAGAGCAGAAATAAAAGGATGGATGTTACGATTAAGATCATTGGCGGCAAATCTACCCAATAGCTTTAATGTAAAATGGCTTGAATAATTTCTTCTGCATGTTTTTCATGCAAGATTTGGTGGCCAGAACGGATAACTTTAAGATTACAATAAGGTTCAATGCCTTTACAGAATTTTTCTCCACGCACAGGCAATATGATCCGGTCATATTTTCCATAGATTAACCGGACGGGTGTTTTTTGTTCCCTGATCTTTTGTTTGATTTTAGGAAGATTGGGTTTGATCTTTCTTAAGCCTGTCCAACGCTGGTAAAGTTGGTGGCGAACGTTTTCATCATCAATATAAAAATGAACAAACTTATAAATGCTTTGATTGATCCATTTCGCCCGGTTCATCATCTTTAAAAATTTAAAAAACCAGGTTGGCTTTTTCATTGTAAAGGAAAATAACCGGTTACCCATTACGGTTTGCGTGGCTAACCAATACCAGGCATTTAATTTTAATCCATCCGGGGCCAGCAATATGATTTTTTTAAAATTTTCAGGTGTTTGTTCATAAGCGCTTAAACAAATTCTTCCTCCCAGGCTAAAACCCATTAATATAATTTGATCGTTCTCATTTTCTACCCTTTTGGGATTTGTTGCTTCGTGCAAATGTTTAATCGCAGAAATAATATTTACGAGATCCAAAGTTGTAAAATCATTTTCCTCCTGCCATTTTGTTTGACTGTGAAAGGGCAGGTCCACTGCATAAAAACTATATGCACCTGTTGCATATTTTTGCATGAAATGAAAGCTGCTGGCTGTTTCTCCATAACCATGAAAGCAAATCACCAATTGATTTCCATCCCCAAAACAGTCAACATGAATGGCGGAATTTTTATATTTTATCGTGTGTTTAATGATCACCGGGATCGTTTAAAATTAACCTTGAATAATCCAAATTTATCATTATTTTTACTTAGTTGCACAAACAACTATATGCCAAACAACCAATTTAAGAAAGGAGAGTTATACAGCTTCATTACCGGTAA
>JAKFER010000257.1:0-1729 GCA_036675565.1 Chitinophagaceae bacterium | reverse complement strand
GGCACAAAATGTGATGTGGAAATTACATTCGACAGCGAAGCCGATATGGAAAAGATAATTGAAATGGGCTTCAAAGAAGGATTTGCTGCCGCTCATACAAATCTTGATGAGTTGCTGGCAAAACAAGTGTAAAAAAAAGATTAGAAAAGAATAAAGCAGGCAAACGGTTACTGTTTGCCTGCCTTTTTTTTTATGCCCGAATGGAATGATTTGTATATTTAACTATGGCTGTGCAACGAAAATTATGACAAAAAATAAAATATTCTTTCAAATAACTCTATGAAAAAAGTAGCGATTCTATTCCTTGTAACAGTATTGATTTATTTTTCCGGCTTTGCTCAATTTTCTTTTCATGTATTTCCATATGGCGTAGGCGGCGATCCCTATGCTGATACAATTTTGAATACGAGGGCCATCTTGTTGGCGGCGGGAATAAGACAAGTAAATGCTTATCAAACCTTCCCTGAAATATCTAAGACCTTTGCTTCGAAGATTGTCAATATTAACAAGAATGGAAGCATTGATAAAATAACAATTTGCTTTGCAAGGAATAAGAAAACCAATTTCACCTTTTGCATTGACGACACCATTTTGTATGACCCTGCAGGACGTATGACGAGCCTAAAAATGACAGATAACAATGGGAACAAGTATTTCCCACGGACTATAAACTACACAGGCGAAAAAGAAATAGAAGTTTTATCCAGGGGAATGCAGTTGGAAGATTCTTCGGTTAGTCACCAATCCTACAATGAAATGGGACAATTGATAAAGTTAATAAGAACGTGGAAGGGCCAGGAGACTGAAAATACTTTATTCTATTACAATAGCGACGGTTTATTAGATAGCACACAAAATACACACTGGGGTACTTTTATATTTAAACGAAGAAAAAAGGGAAAAGGGAAAATGATTGAAACGAAAAATTCAAAATGGAGTTATCAATGGATCTACAATCACTCAGGACAATGCATCAGTAGTGCAGGTATCATGAAATATTCGCCAGGCGATATACTTGAGTCAGGATATAAAGGTGATCTGAAATCTGAGGTTAAATATTTTTATAACCCTGACGGCACTTTATCAAAAGTAGTTGCCAAAAGAACAGGTGGTCCTGCCTTTACAACGTACTATTCTTATGTAAAATAGAATTGGTTCGCCTCAGTTTCCTCTGCTGTTTATAGTATTTCAAATCAAT
The DNA here is from genome assembly GCA_036675565.1 of Chitinophagaceae bacterium. GTDB lineage: Bacteria > Bacteroidota > Bacteroidia > Chitinophagales > Chitinophagaceae > JACCYQ01. The sequence goes on along the minus strand of JAKFER010000257.1, from coordinate 531 downwards.
AAAGAAACTAAAAATGACAGGGTCGTTGTAAGAATTCCGCTTCGTTTTCGGCTTCAAACATAATCAGGCTCCTATAAAATACAAACTCTCTATAGCTTCTCACAAAAAAGGCTGCAACGTCTTGCAGCCTCAATCTCAAATGCGAAACATACATTTTATACCGGTCAAACGGTCAGCTCACCGGTATAAAAACTGTTCGACATGTCTTTACCATTGGCGGCAATAAAGGCAATGTAGGTCTGCACCACTTCACCGCTGAAGGGAGCTACATTGATAGTAGCCGCACCCGTGCTGCGGTCGGCGCCAATCGTTGTGTAAATGCATTGCTGCCGTGCCGGGCAATACACTGCCAGTATCGCCTTATCGGTAGCCGCGGCTTTGCCAATACCCACATTCGGTGTCCAGGTGTAAAACACTTCACTACCTGTAGTAGTAGCAGCCGGTGCTATGGCATTGGGCAGGTCGCCACGGCTTACCAACGCTGTAGCGTAGTCTACATTGTAGCTCGGATAAGTGCCGGTGATGGCATTC
>JAKFER010000143.1:0-1744 GCA_036675565.1 Chitinophagaceae bacterium | reverse complement strand
TCTTGTTGATCATTGGGATCATATTTGCCAGATAGCCGGCAATAGTTTGCATATAGCCATCGGAAGTGATCTTGATGGAATATTTGGTACAGAACAATCTCCCTGGGATATGAATTCAATTGCTGATCTTCAAAAGTATCAATCCATTCTTTTAAACAGGGGGTATAGCCAGGAAGATATTGAAAATATATTTTCAAAGAACTGGCTCCGGTTTTTGCGCAATGCCTGGAGTTAAATCAAGAAATGAATTATTCATCGTAAAACTTAAAATTGGTATGAGCAAACAATCAAACAATAATAGTTCAAATTCATTGCTGGCCGGCGCTGCAAAAGCCGACATCACACCACCACTGGGCACATTTATTAACGGTGATTTTGTGTCTCACTATGCCGTGTATATTCATGATAGCCTTTATGCCAAAGCTCTTGTGCTGGAACAGGATAAGACAACGATTGCAATGATCGTGGTTGATATATGCGTAATGCCAAAAGAATTTGTAGATGAAGTAAAAGCAGCGATAACAAAGCAAACGGGAATACTGTTTCAAAATATTCTTATTTCAAGTACACATACACATGCCGCTGGTTCAGTGGCATCGGTGTACCTGGCTGCTCCTGATATTTTGTATATGAAAAAGCTTCCCGGCCTGATCGTACAAGCAGTGAGCCAGGCAAGGCAAAATATGCGGTCGGCCAAAATAGGTTTTGGTAGCGTAGATGTTCCGGAGCATCTACGGTGCAGGCGATATTTAATGAAAGAAGAATATAAGCCTGTCAATCCCGTAAGCGGTACTATTGATAAGGTAAAGACGAATCCATTTGGCGCAGGGCATCATATCGTCCGCAGCGTGGCCAAACCTGACCCGCAGGTAAGTTTTCTTGCAGTACAGGCAACTGATGGTCAATGGATCAGTTTATTAGCCAATTATTCTTTGCATTATGTTGGTGATTGGGATAACGGAACTATTTCGGCAGATTATTTTGGTGAATTTTCCAGGCAGATACAACAAAAATTAAAGGCCGGTGACGATTTTGTCGGCATGATGAGTAATGGTACAAGTGCTGATATCAATATCTGGGATTTTGAAAATTCCGGAACTTATCCATCCGGAAATTTTAAAAAAAGTGAGTTTATCGGGAATGATGTAGCTGAAAAAGTTTTTCAATCGCTGGGGAATATTCAATGGGAAGAAGATCCGGTAATAGCAGTGCAGTATGAAGAGCTAACAGTCAATGTTCGCAAACCTGGCAGTGAGGTATTAGAAAATGCAAAAAAGATCATTGCAAAAAGCGGCTATGAAAATTTGCAGGTCAACGAAGGAGGCCTTCAAAGCATCTATGCCCGCGAGCAGGTTTTGTTGAATGAATTTCCGGATCAGTTATCGTTCCCCGTACAGGCAATAAAAATTGGCAGTGGGATGATTGGGGGATTAGGTGCAGAAATATTTGCAGAAACGGGACTTTGGTTAAAGGCAAATTCACCGGTTAAAAACTATTTCACTATCGGGTTGACGAATGGTAACCTCGGTTATCTTCCCCCGGCTCATGAAATGGAACGAGGGGGTTATGAAACCTGGCGCAGCAGAACAAGTAAACTGGATGAAAAGGCGGAAGAAGATGTAAAAAATAAAATGCTGCAATTAATCAAAAATATCAATCGATAGTAAAAGGAAAGGTACATGAAATTATTTCGGTACGGAAACCCTGGAAAAGAAAAGCCCGGCGTTCTAATTAAGGATAGAAA
>JAKFER010000277.1:0-1748 GCA_036675565.1 Chitinophagaceae bacterium | reverse complement strand
GCAGTAATCTTCAATTGGTAAGCTCCAATTTGAATACCTTCAATTTTAAAAAATCCGGCATCATCTGTCATTACCGTTTTTACACTCGCAGAATCTTTTAATAGTTCCACAGAAGCAAATGCAACCGGACCTTCCTGATTGCTTACAGTTCCCTGGATGGACTTCAATAACTGCGCATTCACTTGTAAAGTGATCAGCAGGATAAAACCGGCAATAAATGTTTTAACATTTTTCATAATTAATTTTTTAAAATGTTGTATGGAAAACAAGATGTTTAGTTCCAGAAATGATTGTTTAATTGAACCGGGAGTACAAAAGCATTTTCCTGGCTGTCTGCCTGGAAAACCATATGGTTTTTCTTTCCCTGGAACGAACAGGTAAAAATTACAATGGTGCTTATCAGCAGAATGAAAACCCAGGGGTAGAATATTTCTTTCATAACGGTTGTTTTTGATGAATCAAAGATGCTTTGAAAGCCACCCCTTTTCAACCCCATAAACGTGTGAAACGACCTTCTTAAAAGCAAAAAGATGTGATTCAGCATCACATCTTTTTTAAAAAAACTTGATAATAGCCGCTTGCATTAAACCATTATCACATGCTATTTGAAGATATTTCCCATCGATTTTACCACACCGATTAAATAACCGTCGTTGAACGTCCAACCGGAATTAATGCCCATGGTATATCCAAATTCTGCTTTATGCCCAATTTCCTTTTGAAATTCCTGCAGGTAATCCTTTCCGACATCCCCCGGGGTTTCCAATTTAGTTCCACCTTTGATGCCTGCTTCGGCATTAAAAGCTATTCCTGCATCACTGATATTGTTATCCTTGTCCCAGGTTATGTAAAACGATTGGGTTGCGCTGGCTGAAGCTTCACCCGAAAAAATGCCCCATTCCTTACTGCCTTCAAACTGGAGGCCTGCACTGATACTCATGGTTGACTGCCCTGAAGAAAAATCCTTCTCCATTTTAAAAATGACACCTTCCCCACCAGAAAAACTGAATTTTTCACAGTTTAATGCCAGCCGTCCAACTACAAACGGGATGTCGATATTTATGGGGCAGTCCATATTTTTGGTTTCATCAGATTCTTCTTTGGGTGCAACATTCGTTATTTTATCATCGCAATGACCACCTGCAATTACCATAGGATCATAAGCCAAAACTTTTAGTTTGGATAAGTATTCTGAAGCCGCATTCAGGAAAGCAGCATTGGCCAGGTGTTTATTTAATCCACTCATAAATCCATAATAGGCTTCAATTTTAAAAACCCATCTTAAATACCTGGTTCGTTCTTTTTGAATGTCCATGCGTGCAGCTGAAACAGCACCTTGCGAACTATTTCCCAGAGCAACAACTTTTTGGCAGCGTTCCTCATTTAATTTAAAAATTGCTGCGCAATCAGCAGCCCTTCCTTCCCCGCAATCATACTGTGCAGAACGTTGATCAAATTCTTCAACGATGACTTGTCTTGCTTTTTCATATACGTCTATTAACTGCTTATAGGCAGCTTCCAAATTTTTCATCTTTTCCAGGTGTGCTATGGATTCATTCTGCATTTGCTTCGGCAAATATTTCATTTTACGCATTGTTGCCATGTTCAACTGGCTACCGGGCATGAATAGTTGACCGGGCATAGACCTGTTTTTTAATGCATGCATAATATCCTGCTGTGCTTTTTCCATTGATCGATCTAACATTTCATCACCAAGCCTTCTTTCTGCAAAACTCAACTCGCTGTAT
>JAKFER010000098.1:0-1749 GCA_036675565.1 Chitinophagaceae bacterium | reverse complement strand
GCCTTGCGCTATAAGCCCAGCGCCAGCGAACTGATTGATCATTATATACTGGAATGCACGAAAGAGAATAAGGAGCAAATTAAAAATCGTTTTTTTGTCAAGGGTGATCCCGGTGCTATATTGGTAATAGAGTTTGCAAGAACAAACAGGGAAGAGATCATTGCTATTGCCCACCAGGTAGAAGCTGATATGCGGGCGGCAGGACTGGGCTATCACTTTCCTTTATTGTTTGGCGATGATACAAAAAAGATCTGGACATTGCGTAAAGCCGGGCTTGGATTACTGAGTAACCTGCCCGGTGATGATAAAGCCGTTCCGGTTATAGAGGATACAGCTGTAGATGTAAATGATCTGCCGGGTTATATCAGCGACTTTAATAAGATCCTGGAAAAACACGGTTTGTTCTCGGTGCATTATGCACATGCGGGTTCGGGTGAAATACATTTACGTCCTATCATTAATCTTAAAACGAAAGAAGGCAACCAGTTATTCCGCACCATTGCGGAAGAAATAGCTACGCTGGTTAAGAAATACAATGGTTCATTAAGCGGTGAACATGGCGATGGGAGATTGCGGGGTGAATTCATCAGGCAAATGGTAGGTGAAAAGAATTACCAATTATTAAAAGATGTAAAACGAAGCTGGGATCCGGATAATATTTTTAACCCCAACAAAATTGTTGATACACCGTCAATGAATACCATGTTGCGTTATACACCCGGTCAGCAGACACCTGCATTCAAAACGATCTTTCGTTTTCATAACCAGGATGTGTTGCAACATGCGGAGCAATGCAATGGTTCAGGTGATTGTCGTAAAACGCATTTATCAGGGGGAACCATGTGCCCTTCTTTTATGGCCACCCGCAATGAAAAAGATACTACGCGGGCAAGGGCGAACATATTACGGGAGTTTCTCACCCATTCAGATAAGCTGAACCGCTTTGATCATAAAGAAATTTATGAGGTGATGGATCTATGCCTGAGTTGTAAAGGCTGCAAATCGGAATGTCCCAGTAATGTGGATGTAGCAAAGCTGAAGGCCGAATTCATGCAACATTATTATGATGCTAACGGTATTCCTTTTCGTTCAAAGCTGATAGCCAATTTCACAAAATCAGCCAGGTTGGGAGCAATAGCACCCGGTCTCTATAATTTCATGGTGACTAACCCGATTATCAGCAAGTTGATAAAAAAACTTTCAGGTTTCGCAAGTCAACGCAGCATGCCGACAATGTATAAATCTACATTACGTAGTTGGTATAGAAAGAGAAGTCGGAAGTCGGAAGTCGGGAGTCAGAAGAAAGAAGCGTTTAACAGTAGAGTCTATTTGTTCTGTGATGAATTTACTAATTATAATGATACAGCAATTGGTATTAAAGCAATCTTATTGCTGGAGAAATTAGGATACGAAGTAATAATACCAGAGCATATTGAAAGTGGAAGGACCTGGCTTTCGAAAGGACTGATCCGGGAAGGCAAAAAGATCGCCAATAAGAACATTGCATTATTATACCCGCTGATCACGGCAGATACGCCATTGATAGGAATAGAACCATCCGCCATTCTTACGTTCAGGGATGAGTATATTGACCTTGCTGATGATGATCAGTTGATCGCAGCCCGACAGTTAGCTGCGAATGTTTTTTTGATAGATGAATTTATTGCCAGCGAAATTGAAAAGGGAAATATCAGTGCGGCTCAATTCACCAAAGAAAAACGAAAGATCCAATTGCATGGACATTGCCAG
>JAKFER010000214.1:0-56911 GCA_036675565.1 Chitinophagaceae bacterium | reverse complement strand
TGCCAATACCAAAAAAGTGCCGACCATTGATTTAGGTCTTGAAGATTATGGCATGTTATTCCGCCTGGCTGAAAGTGGCCATCAGCCTCGTATCAGCGTGAAAGCAGATTCAAAAGAATTGGGCATGGTTCCTACATTTAATACAGTTGCAGAAATAAAAGGAACAGAAAAACCAAACGAGTATGTTATGTTATCAGCGCATTTTGATTCATGGGATGGCGGCACCGGTGCCACTGATAATGCAACCGGAACTTTGGTGATGATGGAAGCTATGCGCATCCTGAAGAAATTTTATCCCAATCCAAAAAGAACCATATTAGTGGGTCATTGGGGAAGTGAAGAACAAGGCCTGAATGGTTCAAGAGCTTTTGTAGAAGATCATCCTGAAATTGTTGACAACGTGCAGGCCTTATTTAACCAGGATAATGGTACCGGCCGCGTAGCTAATATTTCTGGCCAGGGTTTTTTACATGCTTATGATTTTATGGGTCGATGGCTTTCAGCCGTACCTGCTGATATCCGGAGGGGCATTGAAACCCAGTATCCAGGTTCACCAGGTGGTGGCGGATCGGATCATGCGAGTTTCGTAGCTGCTGGCGTACCTGCCTTCATGCTGAGTTCTTTAAGCTGGTCTTATGGTAATTATACATGGCACACCAATCGCGACACATATGACAAGATCGTTTTTGATGATGTTCGCAGCAATGCGATTTTGACAGCTATTTTAGTCTACATGGCGAGTGAAGATCCTGAAAAAGCAAACCGTGAAAAAATTGTATTGCCATTTAATGAAAGAAGAAATGAACCGGGAACATGGCCTGCAAAAAGATCACCAACCCGCAAAGGTGGTGTTGATTAATTCTTAAAATTCTTTAGATATACAGAACCGCGGAAGACTTTTCCGCGGTTTTTTATTGCAGCAACCGGTTGAAGCCAACAACAGGATCATAATTCATTTAAATGAAATGCTACCTTCATTCGGTAAAAAATCCTCATTAAAATTTACGCACAAATAGCTGAGATGAAAAAACCATTGGTATCCCCTGCTTCAGAAAAAGATGATCATGCGCTACAAACCCTGGTTGAATTTTATAATGAAACCCTGGGCTTTTGCCCGAATAGTGTCAAAACCATGTATCGTCGTCCCCACCTTGCTTATGCATTTATTGAATTGAATAAAGCGGTCATGGAGAATAAAGGAAGAGTGACAAGTGGATTAAAAAGAATGATCGGGTATATCAGCAGTTATACAGCAGGATGCCGTTACTGCCAGGCACATACCATCAGGGCTGCAGAAAGATATGGCGCGGAGGAAGAGAAGATGGAAAACATCTGGGCATTCAGATCACACCCTGCTTTTTCAGAAGCGGAAAGAGCTGCCCTTGAATTTGCAATGCATGCCTCCTCTATTCCCAATGCGGTTGATGATGCCATTGCAGATAAATTAAGATTACATTGGGATGATGGTGAAATTGTTGAAATACTTGGGGTCATTTCCCTTTTCGGTTTCTTGAACAGATGGAATGATTCAATGGGTACAGCGATGGAACAAGGCGCTATCGAATCGGGAGAAAAGTATTTACAAAAAGAAGGATGGACCACCGGTAAACATGTTTATTAATAAAATGAAATTGTTTTGCTGCATTTCTTATTTCATAACATTCCTTTTAACAGGAATGGTTAGTTGTAAACCTGCCCAATCCAATATTTATTTTATTCCCACGATTCATGGACTGCATAATGTAAACAAAAATTACAGTTATGATTCTTTAAAAAAAATTGTTTCCGATTTAAAGCCAGAAATAATTGCCGTAGAAATCAGGCCCGAAGACATAGACCAGGATACAAATTACCTGGGCAAAAATTATCCGCTTGAAATGCGGATGATGAAATACTGGTTCCCTGGTACAAAAGTGGTTGGCTTCGATTGGCTGGGAAGTGATATTGAAGGCAGGGAAATTCCTTCCAATTACTGGAAAGAGATTTCTTCCATCAAAAAATTTGAAAGAGCACTGGATGAAGACAGTTTCTTTAATAAAAAAGTTTCCTATTGCGATACTTTCAGCAATCAAAGACTTGCATTATTGCAGACGCTCAGTTTACCTGGTTTACTTTCCAGTAAGGACTCTTTATTAACCACTCAATATTATCAATGTCTTGAAGAAATGCTACAAGGCAGTATTCATGAAAGAGTGTTGAAGTTTTATGAACTGAGAAATGAAAAAATGCTGAATCATATAAATGAGATCATCCGGAAGCATAAAAATAAAAGGATAGTCATCTTAACGGGTGATGATCATTTTATCTACCTGAAAAATAAATTTAAAAACGACAAATTACCATAAGATGAATACTACAGAATTAAAATCACTGCAGGCACCGTTGAAAGATAAATACAGGAAAGACCCGGATGCTGCTATCATAACATTAAAAGCTTCAGGAAAAATCGGTGAAGGAATTTCCTGTAAAGTAGAGACGGGTAAAGCTGTTGTTGAAGCGGGTTTACATCCTGCAACCGGCGGAAATGGATTGCTTGCCTGTTCAGGAGATATGTTGCTTGAAGCATTGGTTGCCTGTGCAGGAGTTACGCTTAATGCCGTTGCAACGGCCATAGAAGTTGACATTAAAAATGGAACAGTGAGTGCAGAAGGTGACCTGGATTTTAAAGGCACTTTAGGTGTTTCAAAAGAAGTGCCGGTAGGATTTAAATCGATCCGCCTGCAGTTTCATATAGAAACGGAAGCTGCAACCGATAAAATAGAATCACTTTTGAAACTAACGGAAAGGTATTGCGTGGTTTACCAGACTTTAAAAAATGGGGTTGATGTAAAAACAAGTTTACAAAAATTATAACCTGGATACTAATGAAAACAGAACTGATAAATCATCTTTAAATATTCATATCATGAAAGTTTCATTCTTACTCTCCCCCATCCTTATTTGTTTTCTCATTAGCTGCGGAAATGAAGGTGAAAAGGAAGCCCGGGTTAATGAAATAGTTGCTATTGACACTGCAATTAATTATGAAGAAACGGGATTAAGATTTGCCAATAGTACACAAGCTGTTTTAGGCAAGAACTTAGTGAATGCGATCAATGAAAAAGGAGCAGTGGGTGCATTGGAATTTTGTAATGAAAAAGCATTCCCGCTTACAGACAGTATGGCCCGGGTTTTAAAAGCTTCCATTAAGAGAGTAAGTGATAAACCAAGAAATAAAAACAATTTGGCTACCGGCAACGAATCAGCGCATATACAAACATTTAAAGAATCCCTGGCCAAAGGTGAACAGCCAAAGCCGGTAATAATGGAAATAAATGGAAAGATGGTTGGACATTATGCCATCATCACCAATAAAATGTGCCTGCAATGTCATGGTACGATTAACCAGGATATTTTACCGCAAACACTGAGCAAGATTAAAAAATTATATCCTGAAGACAAAGCAACAGGTTATACTGAAAACCAGGTTCGTGGGTTATGGATTGTTGAAATGGAAAAAAATTAAATCATGATAAGACCATTCACCATCCAGGTTGAACAGGATATCCTGGATGATATGTTGCTAAGAATTCAACAAACCAGATGGCCTGATACCATTGCACACTCAGGTTGGAACTATGGTGCTGATCTTAATTACATGAAGGAATTAGCTGCCTATTGGCAAACAACATTTGACTGGCGAAAAACAGAATTGGTGATCAATAGTTATGATAATTATATTGCTGAAATTGATGGATACGATGTGCATTTCATGCACATAAAAGGGAAAGGGAAAAAATCAATTCCTTTAATTATAACACATGGCTGGCCGTCATCTTTTTTGGAAATGATGAAATTAATTCCATTGTTAACGGAGGATAGCAAGTTGTCATTTGACCTGGTGATCCCTTCTATGATGGGATTTGGATTTTCTGAAAAAATCACTCAGCCCGGTTGTAATGTTTCTTTAATGGCAGATATTTGGTTTATGCTGATGACAGAATTGGGTTATGCTACATTTGGATTGCAGGGTGGCGACTTTGGTGCCAGTGTATCATCGGCATTGGCATTAAAATATCCAAAACATGTTTTGGGTTTGCACCTTAATTATATCCCTGGTAATTATCAACCTGTACTGGCTGAAAATGAAAATTTTACAGAAGAGGAAATGCTTTATTTCAAATCCGAAGAAGATTGGTATGTAAAAGAGGGTGGCTATTCTCACCAGCAAAAAACCAAACCGCTTACACTGGGTTATGGTTTAAATGATTCACCCGTTGCATTATGTGCATGGATTATTGAAAAAATGCATGGCTGGTCCGATTGCAAAGGACAAATAGAAAATGTATTTACAAAAGATGAATTACTGTCAAATGTAACCCTGTACTGGGTTACAGAAACCATTCATTCATCTATGAGGTTATACAATGAGAACAGCAAATCGAAGCTAAAATTAGGAAAAGGTTCATTCATCAATATCCCGGTTGGAATAGCTCGTTTTAAATATGAAGAACCATTTCCTCCCCGGAAATTTATTGAAAGAGGATTCAATATCAGCCACTGGTCTGATATTCCAGTAGGCGGACATTTTGCTGCTGCAGAACAACCCGAATTACTGGCTGAGGACATTTACCGGTTTTTCAAAATGATAGCCTAATTACATCGATAAACAGTTTGCAAAAGAATTGTCGGAAAAGACCTCATAAATAAACTTTGACAAATAAATTACGTTCAGGCAGTGCCGTTATATTGATTGTCCTGTTTTTGATACAGTTATTCTCTTATGATATCTGAGGTTACTCCATAAAAAATGCCACCATTTTACAGGTGGCATTCGTAATTTTTTAGAAGTCTTACTTCACATGGTTGTTGACAATCTTTGCCAGTTCAAACATGGATACTTGTTTTTTACCGCCAAACACTTTACCCAGTTTTTCATCTGCATTGATCATTCTTTTGTTCTTTGAATCCTGGAGTCCGTTCTTTTTGATGTAGACCCATATTTTCTTAATGATCTCAGTTCTTGGTAAAGAGTTAGAACCAACTACTGATCCCAGGTCAGCGCTTAAAGTTAAAGGCTTCATGAAGGCAGGATTGGGTGCTCTTTTCTTAGCCGCTTTTTTAGGAGCTGCTTTTTTCGCGGCTTTCTTTGGAGCTGCTGCTTTTTTGGGAGCGGCTTTTTTGGTAGCTGCTTTTTTCACTGCTTTTTTTGGAGCCGCTTTTTTAGGAGCTGCTTTCTTCGCAGCTTTCTTTGGAGCTGCTTTTTTTGGGGCTGCTTTTTTAGAGGCTTTTTTCGCCGTTTTAGCAGCGGGTTTTTTCGTAGCTTTTGATGCTTTGGCCATTTGGTTTAAATATTAAATGAAATAAAAGATAAAAAAAGTGATCGCTAAAATTATCATTTCAGCAATTAAGGTACATAATCTAACGTACCCGCAACCGTAAATTTGTAAACAACTTATTCAGCTATTTTCATAGGAGGATTTTGGATTGCTGCCGGGGAATTTGTTTCATTCAACCCGGGATGGAGACAACCCATATTATCGGTATATTGTTAGCCGGAACTTAACCGACAAAATACCTCCACATGAAATTTACCTGCTATTTGCTGCTCGCATTTCTTTTCACCAGTTGCAAGGAAAATGATGCTATTGAATCAGCCCCTGATCATACAGATACCACCTGGGCCCTGCTGAATTTCACCAAGGTGGACAGCCTGAATCCCATACTGGCGCCGGATTCCACGCAATCCTTCCAATGCCCTATTGCTAAAACAACAGTGCATTGGGAAGAAAGAAATGTGTTGAATCCATCTGCCGTTGTAAGAGATGGAAAGGTGTTTTTGCTATACCGGGCACAGGATCATAACATGACATCCCGGCTCGGGCTGGCAATCAGCGATGACGGCCTGCACTTCACCAAAAGACCCGAACCTGTTTTATTCCCGGACGAAGACAACATGAAAATCTATGAATGGAATGGCGGCATCGAGGATCCGCGACTGGTAGAAAGTGAAGATGGAACCTATTTTTTAACCTATACTTCCTATGATGGCAAAGTGGCGAGGCTATGCCTGGCATCTTCCAAAGACCTGCTTACTTGGACAAAACATGGTTTGGTTTTGGGTGAAGGAAAATATAAAGACACCTGGTCAAAATCGGGGGCCATCATTGCCCGGCAGGAAGGACACCGGATGGTAGCCACTAAGATCAATGGAAGATACTGGATGTATTTTGGAGATACCGATCTTTTCATGGCACATTCTGATGACCTGGTTCATTGGGAAGTAGCGGAAAATGAAGAGAACAAAAAAATGATCTCTGTGCTGCACCCCCGTCCCGGTTTTTTTGATAGTCGCCTGGTGGAACCCGGCCCTTATGCCCTGTTGCGGGATGAAGGTGTATTACTGATCTACAATGGAAGCAATGCCGCTAATTTCAATGATACAACCATGCCGAAATTTACTTACAGTGCCGGGCAAGCGCTTTTTGACAAAAACAACCCATATAAATTACTGGCCAGGACGGATACCAATTTTATTCATCCCGATAAACCTTATGAAAAAATCGGCGAGGTAAATGAAGTATGTTTTGTAGAAGGACTGGTTTATTTCAATAACCAGTGGATCCTTTATTATGGAACGGCTGATTCAAAAATTGCAGTGGCGGTGAGAGGGAAGGATTAATTTGAAAATTTCTGAAGAATGCAAAATTCAAAATGATAAATTTTTTAGTTCGAAATTCCATGCTTGTCAGGAAAGTTCAACACGAGGATTTTTTAATTTTTACTTTTAAATTTTGAATTTTCTTCCAATTCTTTTCGCTTTGCGTAAGCTTTATTGCGGATTGCGTAACAAGCCGGAATTTTTAGGACTTCATCTTTGCAGGAATTAAAACCTAAAAATGGGCACTAAACTGATACTTTCTGCACTGGCTTTGTTTACCGGATCCATGGCTTTTTCGCAAGACATCTATATAAATGATAAAGATACCGGCATCCTTTACCGCAACATGCCACAAATTGAACTGATCGCTCATAAAAATGATCAGCTCTTTCGGAAAACTCCAGGCTCGGTTTCGGTCATTAAAAATAAACAGATTAACATCATTTCTCCTTTAAGCGGAAATGACATCATGAAAAAAATTCCCGGTCTCAACGTGGTTGATGAGGAAGGGGCTGGCCTCCGCATCAATATCGGTATCCGCGGGTTGGATCCCGACCGCAGCCGAAACATTTTGATCCTGGAAGATGGTATTCCCGTTGCCCTTAATCCATTTGGTGAACCCGAAATGTATTTCACTCCGCCCATAGATAAAATGAAAGAAGTGGAAGTGCTCAAAGGCAGCGGACAATTATTATATGGTCCGCAAACCATCGGCGGTGTCGTGAATTTTCTCACCGCCAATCCTCCATCAACTGAAAAAACGGAATTTAAATTACGCGGTGGACAAGGTGGCTTTTTTTCAGGCTATGCCAGTTATGGTAATACTATAGGTAATACTGGATTTTTAGTAAGCTACCTGCATAAAAGAGCAGATAACATGGGCCCAACCTGGTTTTCGTTGCACGATCTTTCGGCTAAACTGCGTATTCGTTTGAGTGAACGTTCCAATATCGGTGTTAAGCTGGGCGTATATGATGAACAGTCTAATTCAACTTATGTAGGCATAACACAAACTATGTATAACCGGGGCGGTGAGGATTTTGTACGCATGGCCCCCAATGATCGTTTGCCAGTGCGGCGTTATAATGCCAGCATTACCCACCAGTTTGAAATTTCAAATGCATTGAAATTGCAGACTACGGCCTTTGCATACACCACAACGCGTAACTGGCAGCGCCAGGAATTTACCACCAATGCATCTGCTGCCAATCAAACCGGTGTTGTTTGGGGCGATCCTTCTATAAGCAATGGTGCATTATACATGCTGAATACAAATGGTCACCGCAACCGCCAGTTCCAGGTTGCAGGTATTGAACCAAAATTAACCATTGAATATCCTTTGTTTGACCAGGTAAATAATTTGCAGGTTGGTTTCCGTTTGCTGACGGAGAAAGCGGATGAACAATTCGTGATCGGCAACAAGGCCAACGCTGCTGCAGGCAACATGCGTGATAACGAGATCAGGAAAGGCTTTGCGCTGAGTGCCTATGCGCAGAATGAAATAAAGATGGGTGAAAGATGGTCGGCCAGCTTTGGTTTCCGTATCGAAAACTTTGACTATAGTCGCCGTATATTAAGGGGACGCTTCAACATTAACAATGTAAATAATGTTGTAGCCGATACCAACCTGCTTACCCGCAGCAATATATTTGCATTTATTCCCGGTGCAGGCATCAATTTTAAGGCGAATGATATGGTTTCAATATTTGCCGGCGTACACAAAGGTTTTGCACCTCCACGTACCAAGGATGCCATTACATCTTCCGGAATGGCACTGGATATAGAATCAGAGAACAGCATGAATTATGAATTGGGCGGACGCCTGGCGGTTGGCAAGATACTAACGGCGGAGGCTACCCTGTTTTACATGGACTTTAAAAACCAGGTGATCCCTGTTTCCCAATCATCAGGCAATGCCAATGCAACCGGCCTGGCCAATGGTGGCAGAACAGAACATAAAGGCATTGAGCTGGGAGCCGAAGCAGATATTGCCAAAGCATTCGGATCTAAGCACGCAGTGATCATTGGTGCAACTTTCACTGCAGTTGATTCAAGATTCTCTGCCGATCGCTTTTTGTCCAAAGACGGTAATTCCTTTAATGTAAAAGATAACAAGCTGCCTTATGCGCCAGAGTTTTTAATCAATACCAGTATTGGTTACGAATCACCCAAAGGATTTGGCATTCGCTTTTTTGGTAATTATGTAAGTGAGCAGTTTACCGACGAACTGAATACGGTTGATCCCAATAACCTGGGTTTGATCGGTAAAATTGAATCCCGGTTCATTGCAGATGGAACTGCTTATTACAATGTACCCGGTGATAAATTCTCTTTCAATCTATCGGCTAAAAATATTTTTGATGAACGTTATATGGTTTCCCGCAGGCCACAGGGCATCAAGGTAGGATTGCCCAGGTTCATCACTGCAGGGATTGATATTCGATTGTAATTAGAAAACGATTGAAGAATGTAAAATTCAAAATGAAAAATAAAAAAAAGTCAAACGTTCTAACTGTCAGGAATATTTCAAACAAAGATTTTTGACTTTTATTCGTTGACTCTTATATCTCTGTCGCAATTCCACCGTTGAATGCCGTATATCACCCTCCACAAATACATGGCACAAACATAATTTTGACAAGTGAACAATTTGAAAATTTGAGAATGACTGAATAATAATGTAAAGTCAAAATGAAAAATGAAAACCATTTTTCTACAAAATCAATCATTATCATATAAACTTAAGTTTTTTGAATTTTTACTTTAATATTTTTCATTAAATTTTTAATCCTAAAAATTTACAACCATGGCAAGCGTCAGCACTTATCTAAATTTTCCCCGCAATACAGAGGAAGCATTCAACTATTACAAAACCGTTTTTGGAGGCGAATTCCAGGGGAATGGCATCATGCGGTTCAGTGATATACCACCATCCGATGGCCAGCCGCCCTTAGCGGATGCGGATAAAAACCTGGTGATGCATGTTGAATTGCGCATCCTGGGATCGCATACTTTAATGGGAACGGATGCTCCCGAATCCATGGGATTCAAAGTGAATTTTGGCAATAACGTTTATATTAACCTGCAACCGGATACCAGGGCTGAGACAAAACAATTGTTTGATAAATTATCTGCAGGCGGAAAGGTTGAAATGGATTTGCAGGATATGTTCTGGGGCGATTATTTTGGAAGCTGCACTGATAAATATGGAGTGCAGTGGATGTTTAATTGTGATGAAAAAAAATCGTCTTAAATAAAAGAATATAAAACTGCATAATTCCGGATGATCAGAAAAATAAAAAGCAGGCCAAAACGCCTGCTTTTTTATTGGTCTTGGTTTCACATTATTTCGTTCCCAAAGCTGCATTGATTGGTGCCCGGTCCAGGTATTGAATAGCCCTGTCTATTTTATCGCTCTCATTCATATGATAATCTGTATGCACCCAGAACTGCAGATCCTTCCCATTTTTATACTTCACATTTACCTGGTGCCAACCCATCAGCCAGATACCGGGTAAATCGGGTCCTCTTTGCGATTGATTCACTTTAACAGGCAACCAAATATCATTGGACATGCGGATAGTATCAATAACATTGCTAAAGCGTTGTTTCCAGTAATCAACAATGGCTTGTTTTCCCGCCAGGCTATCGCCGGATGACCATAGGTATACCGCGTTATCAGCAAAGTGCTCTCCATATGCATCGATATTTTCATCAGCAAACTGTTGCATCAACTGCCTGCCCATATCCATATATTTGGGATCTGCTAATTCAGCTGGCATAGGTTGCCCGCTAACCGTGGTAGTGTCTCCCCTTCCTTCCAATGGTTCAGCAGTTTCATTCTGATCCTGGCAGGCAACAAGTAACATTAAGACTGCGATAGGAAAAAGAATCTTTTTCATTATTTGTATTTTTAAAACGGTGAGAAAAATGAAGTGAAAGTTTTAATAGAAGCGGAGATGCTTTCGAAAGGTGTCTTAAATATATATCTTTTGTAAATAAATTGAATAAAAAATTCCACTGGTAAAGCTGGACTATAATATTTTTTTTAATCCACTCATTCTTGCAAAAACAATTATCGTTGAACAAAAAATTATTGATCATGCCCATAACAACGCAGATAGCTAAACACTTCAGGGATGTACATTTTGGAGGTAACTGGACCTCCGTTAGTTTGAAAGATCAATTAACCGGAATAAGCTGGCAACAGGCTACAACCAGGGTGCATGATTTAAATTCGATTGCATTACTTGTTTATCACATGCATTATTATGTAAGTGCCGTCTTGAAAGTGCTGGAAAGCGAACCGCTCAGTGCCAGTGATAAATACAGTTTTGATCTTCCTCCAATATTATCGCAGGATGATTGGGAAGAATTATTAAACAAAACATTTGATGATGCCGAAAAATTTGCAGGCTTAATTGAGAAATTGCCAGAAGAAAAACTCTGGGAAGATTTTTCGGAAAATAAATATGGAAACTATTACCGTAACCTGCACGGCATTATTGAACATATTCATTATCATTTGGGTCAGATCGTTGTGATAAAAAAAATACTAATGCAAATGGGTAAGTAAAAACATATCAAAATCATGACTGCATGAGATTTTTTCAAATGAGACAAATTCAATTATATTGGAGCTGCAAACAGAATAAAATAGAAAAATCAATCAATATAAATTTTGACATGAAGTACCCGGTTTACCTGATTATGTTCTGCTTTATCATTTCCACCCATGCTGAAGCCCAAAAAAATATTTCCAAAATCGCATTTGGATCCTGTGGCAGCGAAGATCACCCCTTACCTGTTTTTGACCTGGTGGTGAAACATAAACCGGGTTTATTCATTTTCCTGGGCGATAATATTTATGGCGATACCGAAAACATGGATACGCTTCAACACAAATACAATAAACTTGCTGCCAAGCCCAGTTTTCAAAACCTAAAACAGCATGTCAACATCCTAGCAACCTGGGATGATCATGATTTTGGATGGAATGATGCAGGCAGGCATTATCCATACAAAAAAGAATCAAAAGAAATATTCTTAAACTTCTTTAATGAACCGCTCAATTCACCCAGGCGAAACCATGAAGGCATTTACACTTCATACATGTATGAAACCAATGGGAAAAATCTGCAGATCATTTTACTGGATAATCGAACCTTTCGGGATGATCTGAAAAAATACAATGGCGAGTTTAAAGATGATCACAGGTATTTTTATGACCTTGATTATGCACCTTATCAAAATGCGGATTCAACGTTGTTGGGTGCGGCACAATGGACATGGCTTGAAAGTGAATTGCAAAAACCTGCTGATCTTCGCCTGGTCTGTTCCGGCTCACAGTTTGGTATTGAATACAATGGTTATGAGGCCTGGGCTAATTTTCCGCACGAGCAAAAAAGATTCCTGGACCTGGTAAAAAAGACCAAAGCCAATGGCGTACTATTTTTAACCGGTGATGTACATTATGGAGAAATATCCAAACTCGAAGAACCTGGTCTGTACCCGATTTATGATTTTACATCCAGTGGTCTTTCATCGACCTGGCATTTTGCAACGCCTAATAAAAACAGGATCGAAGGCCCTATCATGGATAATCATTTTGGTTTGCTAACCATTAACTGGAAGAAAAGAAACCCTGTGATTAAAATGGAGATCTGGGATACAAACAATAACCAAAGAGTTGAACATACTATCAGTTTGAAAGAGATCAGCTTTTAAAAAGATTAATGTCCTTGATTGAATAAAAATCAAATTCATTTTCTCCAATAAAAGCCATCCATCGCATGGCTATGGAAATCTTTTACCATTCCTGTTTTTTTTAATAACTTACTATACTATTCGCCCCCGGTGTAATGAATAAGAGTTAAACACTCTTTGCTTCCTCCCCTTCTAAACTTTTCAGTTTATCATTTTTGTTTTGCAGTTTATACAGATTAGGCTGATTTAATAAAGCAACCTTTAAACCAAACTACATGCAACGGAGAGAATTTATTAAAAATACTACCCTTTGTGCGGTAGCAGTAAGTGCAACTGGGTTCATCAGTTTTGATGGTCAAAAATATATTGGCGATTGTGAAACTACATCAGACATTTTAGGACCTTTTTACAGGCCAAACAGTCCGGTAAGAACCAACCTGGTAATCAACGGTGCCAAAGGCGACCTGATTGAATTGCGTGGTATCATTCAAAACAGTGATTGTACAACCCCCTGCACGAATGCAAAAATTGAATTATGGCATTGCGATGGTAATGGTATATATGATAACAATACCGATGCATTTCGATACCGGGGCACTACGTTTTCTGACGATAAAGGACTTTATTCCTTTAATACAATTCTACCTGTACCCTATGATGCAGGTGGTGGATTGATTCGCCCTGCGCATTTTCATATGATGATCACCGCCGATGGTTACCCGCCATTGGTAACCCAACTTTATTTTTCTGGTGATGATAAAATTCCAAAAGATCCATGGGCATCGTCGCCTGTTGCCAAAAAAAGGATCCTTGAAGTGCAGAACCTGGCCAATGGCACAAAAAAAGTATTATTCAATGCATCTTTGTCTGGGAAAATTTCAGCGGATCCTGCTTCCATCGGTCAACTGGCTGGCATATATATTAATGAATCTGATAAGAACAAAACCACTGAAATTTTTAAAAACAAAGAAAAGCTTTGGTTGAAAAATGAAGTCTTTGGTGAATCATTTGAATACGCAGGAAATAATACTTTCCGGTACCCGGATCCTTCAAAATCAGTAGAGTGGATACTTCAATTTGAAATAATAAAAACCGGGCAGGTAAAACTCACTGAAACGATACAGGAAGGAACCGGAGAAAAAAAAGTTTGGGTATCCATTAAAGAAAAATAAAAGGTCAGTATATTTCAAATGTTTTTTTCCTAAGATCAATTATAAAAAACATTTTTAACCATGCCAGCCATTTTGAGCTATAAAAAATACCTTCTTTTATTTCCTGTTTTCCTAATCAGCGCGGTTTGTTTTGCAGTCCCGGTTTCAGGTAATCATTTTTCGAAAGATTCGAACAGGTCAAAAATCCATATCATCAGTTCTTATGATGCGCAATCCATAAAAGCCAGGAAAAACAAAAAGGCATTATTTGCTGAATTGGTTGCAACATTACAAAATGATATAGCAGCAGAGATCAGCAGCAAAACCACGTTTGAGCCGGTCATAATACCCGAAATCATATTAACAGGTGAGCATGATGACAGCCTTCTAGTTTCATTCATACAAAAAAACAATTCTTCCATGACCATCATCATAAAAGATTTTGATATTTGGTTCGAACAAACAGGTGTGGAAGTGACACAGGAAAATGGCAGTAAATCACGTACTGCGTCATTTGATATTTGTTCTAATGTTAAGTATCATTTATACATTGGAACAAAATTGCAGAGTGAAAAAGAAACCAAATACCGCGAACATTTTACGACAAGAAGTGTGGCAAGCGGTTTTTTGTCTGTAGGGCCAGATATTGTAGGGAAAAGAAAAGATGCCATTCTATTGATGAAAAATAATGCTGTTGCTTTTATGCGATGGGCCACCATTTGGCTATCCGCTCCATAATGAATGATGATGCAACTGTTTATTAAAATATTCAAACAATCTTCTTCCGGAATATCTTTACATCTCCTATTGAATACAGGTAAAGATGCATTTAGAAAATATTTATACAGACCGGCTGGTATTAATTCCATACACAAAAAAAATAGCAACTGGAATATTAGGTGGCAACTACCAGGAGTTATTCAATTTGGATATCAGTTTTGATGAAGGATGGCCTGATGCAATTGAATTGGAAACGGTTCCTAAAATATTGAAGAACCTGGAACTGGTTAATGAACCAACCGGTTTTGAATCCTGGATGATTGTTGTAAAACAGGGAATGAAAATTATTGGTAGTACAGGTTTTAAAGGCGTGCCCAATGATGAAGGGAGCATTGATATTGGTTATGGTATTATCAGCGAGGCACAAAAAAAGGGTTTTGCTATTGAAGCTGTAACAGCACTGGCCAAATGGGCTTTTTCAAAACCTGAAGTGAAAATGATTACAGCCAGGTGTGTGCTTAATAATGTTAACTCCGCAAGGCTATTGGGAAAAATGAAATTCATTGAAATTTCAAGGGATGATGAAATGATCTATTGGAAATTAGTAAATCAAAATCCTGCACCGGCTTTCGAATAATTAAAATAAATTATTCACGGAATTAAATGCTGTTGGGATTATTTAAAAATGATATACCATGCGTAAAATAATATTGGGACTTGCTGTTAGCCTTGACGGATTTATTGAAGGTCCAAACGGGGAATATGATTGGTGTTTTACGGACCAGGATTATGGAATGACGGAGTTCTATAAACGCATTGATAGTCTTTTTATAGGTAGGCGTTCCTATGAACTTTTACTTACCATGGGTGATGATGCCATGCCTGGTTTTCCTAAACTGAAAGAATATGTGTTTTCCACAACATTGAAAGAAGTTAAACCTGGTGTTACCCTTATTCATGGCGATATAAAAGAAACCGTTGAAAAAATTAAAAATGAACCGGGCAAAGACATCTGGTTGTTTGGTGGAGCCAATTTGACCAGTTCATTACTCAATCTCAATTTGGTTGATGAAATGAGTCTTGCAGTTCACCCGATAATCCTGGGGAGTGGGAAGCCCTTATTTAGTGATTTAAAAAACAGGATACCGTTAAACTTAATTGACACTACAACTTATTCATCAGGATTGGTAAATCTTGTTTATCGCTTTAATGATTAAAATAAGGCATGTTCGCCATTTAACTGCCGGGAATTCTGCGATCTCTTTAATTTAAAATAAAAGATACTACTCTTGTACTTATGTGATTTTTCGTTTAACCAACCATGATATTTTTTGAAATCATAACTCACTGGTGTAAATTAAATGCTACTTTCATCTGATCAGCCATGCAATAAATATTTTGGTTGACAACAAATGAGATGATAACCATAAATACCTGAGAAATTTCAGCCATACTATGTAACATATAAATATCCAATTACAAATGAACACTCCAGGCATAACGTATAAAGTAAAATCAAATGAATATGAATTTTCTTTTACGGAAGATGAAATTCAGCAGATGAATATCATTCATTCTTCCCCTGGAAATTTTCATATGATCAGGAACTACAGGTCTGTGAATGCAAAACTTATTTCAGAAGATATTGAAAAGAAAGTGCTCGTAATAGAAGTTGAAGGTGAAAATTTTGATATCAAAATCAATAATAAACTGGACCAGATGCTTACTACAATGGGTTTTGATGCAACGGCTGCCAAACAAATCAAAGACATAAAGGCGCCCATGCCCGGCCTGGTATTGGAAATTTCCGTTGCTGACGGACAGGAAGTAAAACAGGGAGACCGGATCATTATTTTAGAAGCCATGAAGATGGAAAACAGTATTATGATCCATTGCGATGCCAGCATCAAAAAGATCCATGTAACCACAGGCCAGGCAGTAGATAAAGGACAGGTATTGGTTGAATTGCATTAAACAAATCAAACAGAAAAATAATTACCGGATGCAAAAAATATTGGTAGCAAACCGTGGAGAGATTGCTTTAAGAATTTTACGCACTATTAAAAAAATGGGTATTCGTTCCGTGGCTGTTTATTCTGAAGCGGATCGAAATGCACCACATGTCATGTTTGCCGATGAAGCCGTTTGCCTGGGAGCTGCAGCTTCCAATCAATCTTATTTAGATGGCGATAAGATCATTGCTTTTTGTAAAGAACTTTCAGTAGATGGCATTCACCCGGGCTATGGATTTTTAAGTGAGAATGCAGATTTTGCGCAGAAAGTGGAGGATGCCGGTATTACTTTTATTGGCCCCGGTCCCGATGCGATGCGCATCATGGGGTCCAAACTGGCCGCCAAAGAATGTGTTAGGAAATATAACATTCCCATGGTGCCGGGTATTGATAAAGCAATAGAAGATATAACTGTGGCTAAAAAAATTGCAAACGAAATCGGCTATCCCGTACTGTTAAAAGCATCTGCAGGTGGTGGTGGAAAAGGCATGCGTATAGTAAATAGTGAATCCGACCTGGAAGAACAAATGCAAAGGGCCATCAGTGAAGCCAAATCTTCGTTTGGTGATGGCTCTGTTTTTTTAGAAAAATATGTAAGCTCACCCCGGCATATAGAAGTACAGGTGCTGGCAGATAAATATGGCAATGTGATCCATTGCTTTGAAAGAGAATGTAGTATTCAGCGCCGTCACCAGAAAGTGGTGGAAGAAACACCTTCCGCCATCATCACACCCGAATTAAGAAAACAAATTGGAGAGGCTGCTGTGATGGTTGCAAAAGCCTGCAATTATATTAGTACCGGTACAGTTGAATTTTTAATGGATGACCAGTTGAAATTTTACTTTTTGGAAATGAATACCCGCTTACAGGTGGAGCACCCGGTTACTGAAATGATCACCGGGTTGGATCTTGTTGAAGAACAGATCAGGATTGCACGTGGAGAAAAATTGACTATCCGGCAGGAAGATCTTAAAATTGATGGTCATGCTATTGAATTGCGTGTTTATGCAGAAGATCCGCTGAATAATTTTTTGCCGTCCATCGGTACATTGGAAACTTATAAAAAACCAACGGGAACGGGTATACGCGTAGACGATGGTTACGAAGAAGGAATGACCATCCCGATATATTATGATCCGCTGATTGCAAAATTGATCGTACATGCAAAAACCAGGACGGAGGCCATAGAAATGATGTTAGAGGCTATCAAAGAATTTAAGATATCAGGTGTAGAAACTACCCTGCCCTTTGGCCGTTTTGTATTTGAACATGATGCTTTTATTTCAGGAAATTTCGACACCCATTTTGTAAATAATTATTACACGCCAGGCAAATTAAAAGAGAAGCAAAAAGCCAGTGCGGAAATAGCCGCCATGGTTGCACTAAAGTATTGGATGGATAAACAGAAAATAGTAAAGCCTGTTGAAAATAAATCAACCAGCTGGAAACGCAGGCTGGCTAAATGATAAAACGATTTAATGACCTAAGCTTTTAAAGCTTAAATCTTGCATATGAAATCAAAAGCTGACATACTCAAAGAAAAAATAGAAGAAGGAAAATTGGGTGGTGGTGTAAAGCGAATAGAGATCCAACACAAAAAAGGAAAACTAACCGCGAGAGAACGTATCATTTTACTGATGGACGAAGGTTCTTTTGAGGAGATCGGTGCATTGGTTGTTCACCGCACAAAAGATTTTGGCATGGATAAGCAGCGCTTTTATGGTGATGGTGTGGTTACGGGTTATGGAACGGTAAATGGAAAACTGGTTTATGTATTTGCGCAGGACTTCACTGTTTTTGGAGGTGCACTTTCCGAAACACATGCAGAAAAAATTTGCAAGATCATGGATATGGCCATGAAGACCGGTGCGCCCATGATCGGGTTAAATGATTCAGGCGGCGCCCGGATACAGGAAGGGGTAAGATCATTGGGTGGCTATGCAGATATTTTTTTCAGGAACGTACAATCATCCGGTGTTATACCACAGATCTCGGCCATCATGGGTCCATGCGCCGGTGGTGCCGTTTACTCCCCTGCTATGACCGATTTTACTATTATGGTGGAGAACAGCAGTTATATGTTTGTAACCGGTCCCAATGTTGTTAAAACAGTAACTAACGAATCAGTTACTTCAGAGGAATTGGGTGGTGCATCTTCACATTCGACCAAGTCTGGTGTTACCCACCTGACAGCGGCAAACGACATGGATTGTATTGAACAGGTAAAAAGATTACTGGGTTACATGCCACAGAACTGCGAAGACGTGGTTCCCAAATTACCCTATGAATTGGGTGATGAATTAAGAGATGTACTGGAAACGATTGTTCCTGAAAGTGCCAATCAGCCTTATGATATTCGTTTAGTGATTGACGGTATATGTGATGAAGGATCATTTTTCGAGATACACAAAGATTTTGCAGAAAACATCGTGGTTGGTTTTGCAAGAATAGCAGGAAGAAGTATTGGCATCGTAGCCAATCAACCCATGTTTTTAGCAGGTGTTTTAGATATAAACAGCTCTGTTAAAGGAGCAAGATTTACAAGGTTTTGCGATTGCTTTAATATTCCTTTGCTGGTGCTGGTTGATGTTCCCGGATTTTTACCAGGTACGGACCAGGAATGGAATGGCATTATTACCAATGGCGCAAAATTATTGTATGCATTCAGTGAAGCAACAGTGCCGCGAATAACAGTCATTACCCGGAAAGCTTATGGTGGCGCCTATGATGTGATGAATTCAAAACATATTGGCGCCGATATGAATTATGCCTGGCCAACTGCAGAAATAGCGGTCATGGGTGCACGTGGTGCCAGCGAAATTATTTTCAAAAAAGAAATTTCTGAATCTGCTGATCCGGCAAAAAAATTATTGGAGAAAGAAGCCGAGTATGCAGAAAAGTTTGCCACTCCTTACCTGGCCGCAGAAAGAGGTTTTATAGATGAAGTGATAGAACCCAAAGAAACCAGGCGAAAACTGATTAAAGCATTCGCCATGCTTGAAAACAAAGTGGCTAAGAGACCGCGGAAAAAGCATGGAAATATTCCATTGTAATGAGCGTGTGACCGAGATGGATTTTAATTTTTATTCGCATCACAATGCATACAATGACAAATATAAATATCCTATAACCGGGAACTATTCAACATCTTAATATGTAGATTCTATGATGCGTTCAATAATTATAATTCTTCTAAGCCTTTTCTTTTCCTGCAACAAGAAAACGGTTGCACCAACAGTATCTGTTCCACCAACATTAACACCGGCTAAAACTTATCTCGCCTTAGGTGATTCTTATACCATCGGCCAATCAGTAGCTGCAAATGAAAGATTCCCGGCGCAAACCGTTTCGCTTTTAAAACAGCAGGGCATCAATTTGAATGATCCTGTTTATATTGCACAGACCGGATGGACAACTGCAAACCTGCAATCTGCTATTGCAAATCAAAATCCTCCTTCAACCTTTGATGTTGTATCCCTTTTAATTGGTGTAAATGATCAGTACCAGGGAATGGATACCAGTGGGTATGCGCTACGCTTCACACAATT
This sequence comes from Chitinophagaceae bacterium, assembly GCA_036675565.1. Classification (GTDB taxonomy): domain Bacteria; phylum Bacteroidota; class Bacteroidia; order Chitinophagales; family Chitinophagaceae; genus JACCYQ01. Next base: position 37,134 of record JAKFER010000214.1, on the reverse strand, counting down.
ATTGGAAAAAGCTATCCAGCTGGCCGGTGGTAAAAAATCAAACGTGTTTGTATTATCTATTCCAGATTACAGCGCCACACCGTTTGTTGCACCTGTTAATAAATCAAAAGTCAGCGTGGAAATAAATTGGTTCAATGCCATTAATAAACGAATCACGGAATCTTACAATGTTAACTATACCGATATTACACCTTCAACCAGGGAGGCAGCAACAAATACAGCTCTTGTTGCCAATGATAACCTGCATCCATCGGGGTTAGAATATAAGAAATGGGCGGATATGCTTGCACCAAAAATGAGAACGGTTCTGTAATATTTGGTAAATAAATTGTTATCCTGTTTAATAATATATTTTTGAAATGGCTGCCCATATAAATTATTATGAAAATGGAAAATTCTTTACAACGATTTATTGATGCACAGGAAAATGACTACGAAATTGCATTAACAGAAATCGAACAAGGCAGAAAACGAAGTCATTGGATGTGGTACATTTTTCCGCAGGTACAAGGATTGGGATCCAGCGAAACATCGAAATTTTATGCAATAAAAAACATAGAAGAAGCGGAGGAATATTTAAAGCACCCGGTCCTGGGTGAAAGATTGATTCGTATCTGCACTGCATTGATGAATAATACCGGGAATGATGCACATAAAATCTTTGGCAGCCCGGATGACAGGAAACTACAATCATCCATGACCTTGTTTGCGCAATTACCCGGCACCGATGCAATTTTTCAAAAGGTGCTGGATAAATTTTTCAATGGGACCAAAGACAATAAAACGATTGAAATTTTAAGAAACGCTACAAAAATTTAAATGAAAAAATGAAAAATGCAAACTCCTTTTTTGGCCTTGCTAATCGATGCGAGAATTCAGAAGTATGAGATTTTTTCATTTTGAATTTTTCATTTTGAATTATAATTTCCATTTAACTTTAACCTCAAGGCGCCTGATTAGTAAGCTATAAAAGTAATTGAACATTCCAATCACTTTAAACTTATTTTTTTATGGCGAACAAAGAATTTAATACTTCCCGTGCCGAGGCTTTTTCAGGTTCCTTAATTGACATTTTAAATAAAAGCTCGCTGGCATTGATGATCTCTATCGGACATCGCAGCGGTTTGTTTGATGTATTATCCAAAATGGATTTTGCAACATCTGCAGAAATAGCCACGCAAGCAAAATTGAATGAACGATATGTTAGAGAATGGCTGGGTGCTATGGTAACCAGCGGTGTTATTGAATATGTACCCAATGACAAACTGTATAAATTACCTGCGGAGCATGCTGCCTTTCTCACACGCGAAGCAGGTGCAGATAACATGGCCGTCTTTACTCAATACGTTTCGGTGATGGGTGAAGTTGAGGATGATATTCTGAAATGTTTCCAGGAAGGCGGAGGCGTTTCATATGATAAATTCCACCGGTTTCACGAAGTGATGGCAGAGGACAGTGGTCAGTCTGTTTTATCCTCGCTTGAAACACATATACTGCCTTTGGTTCCGGGATTAACCGATCAATTGAATGCAGGAATTGAGATGCTTGATGTTGGTTGCGGCTCTGGAAAAATCATCAATAAACTTGCAGCCATATTTCCCCAGTCAAAATTTACGGGTATGGATCTTTCAACAGAAGCCATTGAAAAAGCAAGGGCAGATGCAAATGAATTACAGTTGAAAAATGTTGAATTTATCATCAAAGATCTGTCAGACTTTCACCTAAGCGCACCTTCCGAACAATTTGATTTTATTACCACTTTTGATGCCATACATGACCAGGGCCAGCCAATGAATGTGCTGAAAGGTATTCGCATGGCCTTAAAACCTGGTGGCACTTACCTGATGCAGGATATCAGTGGTACAGGGGAACTGGAAAAAGACATTGACCATCCCATAGGTACATTCCTTTATACCATATCATGCATGCATTGCATGACAGTTTCATTAGCGCAAAATGGTGAAGGCCTGGGTGCTATGTGGGGCGAAAAAATGACAAAAGAATATTTGAAGAAGGCTGGATTTTCTTCTGTTGAAACAAATAAACTGGCACATGACATCCAGAATAACTGGTATGTTGTAAGAAATGATTGAATAATTAATCTTTAACTGATTTTACAAACCTGGTCAAATCCCCCTTCCTGCAACTGCTTTAAATCGACTAAGTATAAACCTATAGTTTACGCTGCCAATTTTAAATGGACTACCTTACGACGCATTAATTTAAATCAAACCCCATGAATAAAGGCGGCCCTATCATAATAATAGAAGACGATTCAGATGACCAGGAAATTTTATCCGACATTTTTAAAGAACTTGAATACAAAAATGAAATCGTTTTTTTCAAGGATGGTGAACTGGCGCTTGAGTATTTGATCAATACAGCTATCGAACCATTTATCATTTTTTCAGACATTAACATGCCGCGGTTGAATGGTGTTGAATTGAGAGAGAAAGTTCATAACAATGAAGATTTAAGGTTAAAATCAATTCCTTATTTATTTTTTACAACCAGTGCAGAACAAAAGCATGTAGTGGATGCGTATTCCAAATCGATACAGGGATTTTTTATCAAACCAATCAGTTATGATAAACTCAAAAAAAACATCAAAATTATTGTTGAATATTGGCAGGAATGTGTTTCACCCAATTATATTAAATAACAAGACCAATGCCTGATTGATTATCTATCAGGATTATTTATTGACCGCCAGCCTGCAAATCCAGCGGTTATCAGGGTTCGCTGGAAATACCAGCATAAAATTATTTAAAGGATCAATTCTCTCTGCTTTTCCTCCATCAAAATAACCTCCTTTAAAATGTATATTTCCTTTTTTATCTATTGTAAAGGTTCCGGAGCTGGGTTTTTCAAATCCTGAATAAACATATTTTCCATTTTTACTTAGCGTAAAGGAACCTCTTGTGATATACTCGTAACTGCCATTCTGGTATTTGGTTGCGGTACATCCATATTTACCAAAAGTCACTTTGAAAGCAGGTTTATTCCCGCTCTTTGATTCAGCAAATGAAACAGTTGTAAATGGAACAGGCAGGGAATAAAACATAGATTCACCTGAACTGCCTGCTTTGGTTTTCAAATTTTGGGTAAAAAGCGTTAAAGACAATCCAAACAAAACTACATATCCAGAAAACGATCCTAAAAGATTATTGTATTTCATTGGCTGAAAAATATTCTTTGTACTTGTTTATCCACCAGGGAATTGATTTATTCTCTAGTTAAATATAAAATTAAAATGCGCTAATAATTATGATTGAAAAAAAAAGTTATCAACCAATGTTTTTGCGTTATGAACATTACTGATAAGCAGGAAAATAGCTGGCCTTAATTGCTTTGTTAAATTGAATTGCAGCCTGTGCTGATTGCTAATTGCATCATTTTTAGTACCCGATGCCTTAATAAAAATTTTTTTCCCTCCTATTCTTTTTTTAACTTAAAAGTAAAGCCTGGTTTGGCTTTTAAAACGTGTAACTGTTTATGAAGCCGTTAACTACACGAGATCTGAGAAAAGTGATCGCCCTCCAGGATTTGCCTGAAACGGATCTTCAATGGGTACTGGATCATGGCGAATACAGAGAGTATGAAGATGGAACCGTTGTGACTAAAACAGGCGAACCTATCGACCATATGTGGTTTCTAATAGAAGGCAAAGGGAATTTTTATCTAGATGTCAGTGGCCGGCTGGTACATTACTATACTTTTGAAAATAACAGTAAGACTGGAGGTGTTGGCGGACTTCTCCCTTATTCCAGGATGAAAGTGTCGCCGGGATTTACTTTCATCGTAGGTAAAGGAAAAATACTTTTACTCCATAAAAAATATTTCCAGCAACTGGAACAACTGAACCCGGCTTTTATTCAACAGTTGATTGGTTACATGACAGAAAGAGCCAGAACATTCGCAACGCTCCAGTTACAACAGGAAAAAGTAAGCGAATTGGGCAAGCTCTCTGCCGGTATTGCACATGAATTAAATAATCCCGCCTCGGCCATTACCAGGATTTCTTCGGAGCTGACCAGGAGATTGATGTTGAATTATGAACTAACCGAAAAACTGCTTTTTCATAAAATCAACCCGGAACAGGTTAAGACCATTTATGATAAAACAATAACCAATAAATCAAATTCTGAAAACAGGATAAGATTAACGGCCATGCAAAAATTGCAAATGGAAGACGAGATTCGAAACTGGCTGGAAAAAAAAGAATGTATGGATTGTGTGGAAAGCAGTGAAACCCTTGCAGAAGCCGGATGGGATGTAGAGGATCTTGAAAACATCATGAATAAGGTAAAAGCCGATGCATTATCATATATGATGCGCTGGCTCGAAAACCTGCTGGCTTCCGAGCTGATATTAAAAGATCTTGAAGAAGCATCCAACCGGATCTCAACTTTGGTTGGTGCCATTAAAAGTCATGTCCACATGGACAGAACCAATGACTGGCTACCAACGAATATTCATACCGGGATTGAAAATACAATTACGCTTTTGGGGCATAAAATCAGGGAAAAAAATATTACTGTTAAAAAATTATTCTGTGAGTCATTGCCATCCATTGATGGATATGTTGGTGAACTGAACCAGGTATGGAGCAACCTGGTTGACAATGCCATTTATGCCATGGATAAAGATGGAGAATTATTGATTGAAACAACCAGTAATGATCATGCTGTAACGGTTCGATTTACTGATAATGGACGGGGCATTCCACATGAAATAAGCGCCCATATTTTTGAGCCTTACTTCACAACAAAAAATGCGGGAGAAGGTTCAGGTATCGGGTTGGATATAGTAAACCGGATCATTAAGAATCATCATGGCAATATTGAAGTCAGTTCAGAACCAGGTCGCACTGAATTCAAAATCACTTTACCCATTGCACAGGCACATGAAGAATCATAACTAAACCTTTAAACTGTTTATGTATGACACTCCCATTTATTATTTTAATTGACGATGATATACAGGTGCTAAGGGCCTTGCAAAGAGATGTCAGTCATCATTACCGGAATGCGTACAGGGTGGCTGCCATTCCCTCGGCTTTGGAAACGCTGGAACTGATAAAGGAATTAAAATTAAAAAACGAAGAGATTGCTTTATTCATTTCTGATCAGCGGATGCCGGGAATGGATGGTGTTAGTTTTTTGGAAAAAGCCAAAGAGATTTATCCTGATGCAAAACAAATTTTACTGACTGCTTATTCTGATATTGAAGTGGCTATAAAAGCGATTAATGATATCAAGCTCGATTTTTATTTATTAAAACCCTGGAGTCCCCCTGAAGAAAAATTATATCCTGCCATTGATGAATTATTGGATGATTGGCATGCAGGATTTAAACCGCTTCCGGATGGAATTAAAATTATTGGTTTTCAGTGGTCGCCAAAATCACATAAACTGAAGGAATTTTTATCGGGCAATTTAGTTCCATACCAATGGATGGATGTTGAACAACATGCCGATGCGGAAAAATTCATGCTGAGTGCCAATGCATCCAAAGCTGATCTTCCAATTGTAATTTTGAAAGATGGAAATGTATTGGTTGATCCATCAATAAAAGAACTCGCCAACCGGTTAGGTTTAAAACAAATGGCCAATGAAAAAATGTATGATGTAGTTGTCATTGGCGCAGGTCCTGCCGGACTTGCCGCTTCGTTGTACGGTTCATCAGAAGGACTTAAAACTTTATTGATAGAAAGAAATAATCCGGGTGGCCAGGCAAGCAGCAGTGCAAGAATTGAAAATTACCTGGGATTTCCATCCGGGCTTTCCGGCGCGGAATTAACCCGAAGAGCAGTAACACAAACCATCCGGTTTGGAACGGAACTGCTTACGCCACAAGAAGTAAAAAAAATTCGTGTTCAGGATGGATATAAGATCATTGAAATGGCAGATGGCTCAGAAGTACATAGTAGATGCATCGTGATTTCAACGGGTGTAGCTTATCGCAAACTGCAAGTTCCCGGAGCGGAAGAATTTGCAGGTGCAGGGATTTATTATGGGGCGGCATCTGTAGAAGCCAATGCATGCAGGAATGAGATCATTTATATAATTGGCGGAGGTAACTCTGCCTGCCAGGCAGCCATGTATATGAGTAAATTTGCTAAAGAAGTAAATATGCTGATCAGGCGTGATAGTTTGAACGAGGTCGCTGCCAACTATCTTGTTCAGCAAATCAGTAAGGTGCCCAATATTCATATCCTGCCAAACACTGAAATTATTTCTTTTATGGGTAACCAGGTGCTTGAGAAAGTCACATTGAAAAACAATAAGACTGGGGAAGAAAAAACGGTTTCAACAAAGGCAGTTTTTGTTTATATCGGTGCAAAACCCAGTACGGAATGGCTGAATGATTTTATTATCAAGGATGAAAAAGGATTTATTGTAACCGGTAATGATCTCATCAAAGAAACAAAATTTCATACCTGTTGGAAATTGGAAAGACAACCATATATGCCGGAAGCAAGTGTACCGGGTGTATTTGTTTCGGGTGATGTCAGACTGGGTGCACTCACAGGTATATCATCCGCCGTTGGTGAAGGGGCCATGGCCACCAGGTTTGTAAGAAAATACCTGCAGGAAGTTTAAATAAATTAAATAGCAGTATATCCGGATCCTGAAAAAAGGTTGACTAACCCGCCGCATCATCAAACTCCCTTATTCTTTTCTATTACAAAGCTAAATTATTTCTATTTTTAGCTTACCACAATTAACCTGCATGTATCATAAAACCAAACACCGGGTTCATACATTATTACACCCGGAACTGGGTAACACACATTGGGACAGGGCATTGAATGCTTTTATCATCCTGCTAATCCTGTTGAATGTTATTGCAGTGATGCTGGAAACAATTCCATCCATTTATCTGCCTAACAAAGCGTTTTTTTATTATTTCGATATTATCTCTGTAGCCATCTTTTCTATTGAATATATTTTGCGTGTATGGAGTTGTGTACATGAAGAAAAATACAGCCACCCGGTTTATGGAAGGTTAAGATACATGGCTACCCCTGGTGCCATTATAGATTTACTGGCTATACTTCCCTTTTATTTGCATGTTTTTGTTGGCCTGGATCTGCGGATACTTAGGATACTCCGGCTTTTCAGGTTTCTCCGTTTGTTCCGGCTCACTTCGTATATGAAGGCCACCAAATTAATTGTAAATGTTTTTCGTTCGGTATACAATCAATTATTATTAAGTCTTGTATTGGCTTTAACCCTGATTATTATTTCATCAAGCCTGGTTTACTTCCCGGAACACCTTGCGCAACCGGAAGTTTTTACCAGCATCCCGGCAACCATTTGGTGGAGTGTGGTTACGCTTACTACGGTGGGTTATGGAGATATGATTCCCATAACTATTATAGGTAAAATATTTACTGGTGTAATTCTATTGGCTGGTGTTGCCATGTTCGCTTTACCTGCAGGTATCATCACGGCAGGATTTTTGGAAGAAATCAGGAAACAAAAAAAATCAGGCAGGCAACTAAATTGTCCTCATTGTCATAAACCCATCGATGTTGAACATGTAAACCATTCATAGCTTCTTTCATTCCATATAATTTTAAACATACGTTTGCATTCATTTAATATTTAATTCTGTATTAAGTTTGAATGGGACTTTATAAAGAAAAAATTTCTCTTGATAAAATAAATTCTATAGCGCAGCATGCTTGAAGAAATATTGAATCACTTCAACTTAAACAACCCGGATCGTAAAGGATATATTATCATGCCATTTGGAAGCGGGCTGATAAACCGAACCTGGAAAGTGAAGGTGCAGGATGCAAATGAATCATTTATTTTACAAAACATCAATACAGCCATTTTTAAAAATCCAGGAGATATAGCGCTGAATATCCGCAATATTTCAAACTATTTGCATGATCATTTCCCGGGTTATTTATTTATGTCGCCCATAAGAACAGTTACCGGTGAGGAAATGTATTTTGAACCCGGGTCTGGTTATTACAGGGTATTCCCTTTTTTACAAAATTCAACTTCTTTTAACACAGCAGAGAGTCCGGTACTGGCCCGTGAAGCAGCACAGCAATTTGCTCTTTTTACAAAATTATTATCTGGCTTTAATGTAGAATTACTAAAAATAACATTACCTCATTTTCATGACCTGGGTTTGCGATACAAACAATTCTTAAAAGCCTTGGAAGATGGGAATCCTGAAAGAGTAAAACAATCACAGGAACTGATTAACTGGTTATTGGAAAAAAAAAATATTGTTGATACTTATGAGCAGATTGTAAAAGAAAATAAAATTAAGACAAGGGTCACGCATCATGATACCAAATGCAGTAATGTATTGTTTGATGAAAATAATCACGGGCTTTGTGTCATTGACCTGGATACGGTAATGCCCGGTTATTTTATCAGTGATGTAGGTGATATTATGCGCACCTACCTCTCTGCTGCCAGTGAAGAAGAAAAAGATTTTTCAAAAATAGAAATCCGCATTGATTATTTTAAGGCAATTGCGGAAGGTTATTTAAGCGAAATGAAAGAAGAACTCAATGAAACAGAGATTCAATATTTTGTTTATGCTGGCAAATTCCTGATGTACATGCAGGCTATCCGCTTTTTGGCAGATCACCTGAATAACGATATCTATTACGGCGCTCAATACGAAGGCCATAATTATATAAGAGCAAAAAATCAATCGGTCCTCCTTCAAAAGTATATAGAGAAAGAAGCATTATTAAACAGTGTTGTAACGGAATATTATTCATCCCTTACTCCAGAAAATTTAAAACCATTTTAAAATCACCTGTTCAATAGTTCCATCAATTTTTTTTTGCGCAACCGTTTGCTTATAAATATTCATTTGCATAATAACAGATTTCCGTATTTTGAAAATTCTATATGGAAAAATACACGCCCCTCATCGCTTCAAATCCGGCAAATCAAACTGAAAATAAAAGAACTGGCAGTCTTTATGCCATGGTTGTTATTGGCACACTCTTTTTTGTTTTTGGATTTATAACATGGATCAATGGAACACTGATCCCGTTTCTTAAACTAGCCTGCCAGCTGGAAACAGATATCCAGGCCTTCTTTGTGACATTTGCATTTTATATGGCTTATTTTTTTCTCGCCATCCCTTCTTCATTTATTTTGAAAAAGACAGGTTATAAAAATGGGATGGCAGTAGGATTAATAGTTATGTCCATTGGATGTCTTGTATTTATCCCGGCTGCGACCAGCAGAAGTTTTACGCTTTTTCTAACAGGTCTTTTTATACAAGGAGCTGGCTTAGCATTGTTGCAGACAGCTTCTAATCCTTACATCAGTATTATAGGCCCTATTGAAAGTGCAGCAAAAAGAATAAGCATTATGGGCCTTTGTAATAAAATTGCAGGTGCATTAAGTCCGCTGATCATTGGGGCAATTGTATTAAAAGATGCGGCAAAACTGGAGGCTGCGATTATTGCCGAAAATGATCCTGTGGTAAAAAATATACTTTTAAACCAGCTTACTTCCCGTATCATTAATCCATATATTGTCATTGCAATTATACTTTTCATACTTGCATTCATAATTAAAAAATCATCACTCCCCGAAATAGAATCAGAAGATAACATACTACAAAAAACGGGCGCAAAAACTAAGACTAGCGTTTTTCATTTTCCACATTTAATGCTGGGTGTACTTTGCTTGTTTTTATATGTTGGGGTTGAAGTTATGGCTGGTGATGCCATCGGTATTTATGGACAAAGCATAGGAATTACTTTAGATAAGACCAAATATTTCACATCCTTTACTTTAATGGCTATGCTGGTTGGTTATATTATTGGCATCTTCACCATACCTAAAATTATATCACAACAAACCGGATTAAAACTTTCAGCCATTTTAGGAATTATTTTTACCATGTGTGTATTTGCGACAAGCGGATTTACCTCCATCGTATGTATTGCCTTATTAGGATTAGCCAATGCACTCATGTGGCCGGCTATTTTTCCTTTAGCAATCGCAGGTTTGGGAAAATTTATTAAAATGGGTTCTGCATTACTAATTATGGGTATTGCAGGCGGAGCGATCATCCCTTTGATGTATGGTTCATTAAAAGAAATGCCCGCCATTGGTAATAACCTGGCTTTTTTAATATGCATGCTTCCCTGTTACCTGTTCATCTTATATTATTCTATGGCAGGTTATAAAGCAGGAAAATGACGAATGTTTTAAATTCCCGGAACAGGAAGAAAGGGCATGGCAAACGAAATAAGCTATGTATTCCCGTAATGATTTAATCAGCATCAAAATGCAAAGCAGCGGCCCCAAGAATGCCGCTGTTTTCTAATTCGGAGACCTCTATTTTTAAGTTTGCAACAGATCTCTTATAAGCAAAAGTTTCTATTTGCTGCCACATGGATCTGGAAAAATATGGAAATGCATGTCTTACGGATCCTCCTAAAACAATCAAATTAACATCAGTCGCATACATGATTGTTTTTATGGCGTTTCCCAAATGCATACCCATTGCTGAGTACATCCTTAAAGCATCTTTATTTCCCTGTTTTGCATTTAGAAAAACTTCTTCACCGTTTATGCCATAAACATTTTTAAAGAACTGGCCACTCCCATAATATTCATAAAATTGATCCAGGTATTCCATCATGCCAAATTCACCGGCACCCCCATTATGACCAGCGTATAATTTTTTATGGATGATGATACCAGAACCTAAACCGGTCCCAATCGTTAAACCGATCATGGAATCAAACCCTTTTCCTTTACCAAAATAAAATTCTCCCAAAGCAAAACAATTGGCATCGTTGTTAACGGCAACGGGCAGTTGATAATGATCTTCTAACAAAGACCGTAATGGAATCTCTTTCCATGCAGGAATATTAATAACATCATAAACATTTCCATTGGATACCAGGCCAGGCACACCAATGCCTATGGCATTTATATTTTTGGATATGAAAGGATCAAGAAAGCGGTAAAGATCATGTAAGACTTCTTCTAAAGAAGCATTTGCATTTATACGTTGTGAAATTACTTCAGACAATCCGTTCTCCTTTACAATGCCACCGCGTATATTGGTACCGCCTAAATCAATCCCTAAAATATTTTCAATTTTCATTTTCAACACTGATTAAACGGGCGGCGTTTTTATCGAGATATACAGACAATCCCATATGATTGCGCAAATAACTGGCAGGCAGATGTTCTGAAATTTCGCCTTCTACAGCTTGCTTTACTATCTCTGCCTTATGAGCACCATTCACCACCAGCATGATTTCTTTGGCTTCCATAATGGTGGCCATTCCCAGTGTAAGACCATGTGAAAGCTTTTGTTCTTTCTTAAAATATTTTTGCCCAACCTGTTGTGTTAAAGGATCAATATCTGCAATGTGTGATCTAAGCGACATAGATACACCCGGTTCATTCATACCAATATGGCCATTCATCCCCAATCCAACAATGGCTACATCAATGCCACCATGTTGTTTAATAAAATCTTCAACCCTTTTACATTCCTGCACATTTTCCACTTTACCATCAAAGAAACAAATCCTGTCTTCTGCAATTTGTAAAGGATGGAAAAACTGGTTATTTAAATGAAAACGGCAACTTCCTTCATCGTCTCCATTCATACCGGCCCATTCATCTAAACCAACAAAATACCACTTAGAAATATCCAGTTGATTTTGTTGAACCAATTCAACGATTACTTTATATAAGCCAGCAGGTGAATCACCTGACGCCATACAAATGAGTGGATGATCAATATCTTTTACATATTCAACCAGGTGTGTAACTGCCCGCTTCGATAATGCTTCATAGGCTTCCGATACAAATATTTGCATGATAATTATTTTTCAATATTTAAGGTGGATGGATTCAGCCAAAGATCAATCGGTTTACTCACCTTTGGTGAAAAGGGAAGTTTAATTTTCTTTCCTTGCGCTGCAGAAGCATATGCCGCATAAATTATTTCCAACACTGCACGCCCGTCTTCACCTGTTACAACAGGTTCTTTATTGTTTTGTACACAATCAATAAAATGCTGCAGTTCATGCGGGTAACCCTGGTTAAAAACTTCTTCAAAAACAGTGAAGCTCCAGCCAATAGTTGTATCGGCTTTTTCCATGGCATAATCATAACCCTTCTGACTGTAAGAAACTGCCGCATTACCCATAAACAAATCAGCATACACTACCCCACCTGTCCCATGCACTTCACTTCGGTCATCCATGCCGCCATGTTTGGCCCAGCTATTTTCCACTACACCGGTTACGCCATTTTCAAATTCGATGATTAAAATTGAATTGTCTTCACCTAATGTACGCCCTTTATGTAAAACGATTGACATACTTGCATACACGCTTTCCACTTTTGCATTGTTCAACATCCACCGGAACCAGGCGATGCCATGGCAACCCATATCCATTAAAACACCACCACCAGCAAGATTAACATCATAAAACCAATCCGTATGCGGGCCAGAATGTTTTTCCGATTGTTTCAACATGTATACATCACCGATAGCTCCATCATTCACCATTTTTCTGACTCTTTCATATTTTGGCGCAAAGCATAATTCTTCAGCATACATCAGTTTTACATTTGCCTTTTTGCATGCCGCAATCATTTCATCAGCTTCTTCTAATGTTACAGCTAATGGTTTTTCAATAATTACATGCTTACCAGCAGCCGCTGCTTTCAGGGTTGCTTCAGCATGCAAATAATTCGGAATACAAATATCCACCACATCACATCCGGATTCAGTAATGATCTGATCCATATCATCATACCAGGCTGGTATATGATGTTTTTCTGCCATTGCTTTTGCCTTTTTAATATCCCTTGCATAAATAGCGACAACTTCTGCATTTGGCACAAAGCGGTGATAACTTTCCAAATGAATATCTGTGATGAAACCGGCCCCTAAAATGGCCACTTTTACTTTTTGCATATCTCTGAAAAAATAAGTGTTGGAAAATGTTTTGAAAATTGAAAATTAAGATAAAATAAATAGATTGCTTAAAGATGCTTATATAAATACAACGCAAACGTTTGATGTTGATTTTACACTTTTTTTTATCATGCGCAACGTATAAAATGATCTAACTTTCAATACTTGATTGATAGTTCTTTTCTGTAATATTTTTAATTTATATTCAAAAACTAAAGTTGTAAATAAAAGTGGAAGACTAATAATCAAACAGGTTATTTCATTTTCAAATTTTCAAATTGCCTAATTGTCTAATTATCTAAATGTATTCTATGCCAGATGATTCATTGCGTGTAAATATTAATGCTAACCGAAACCAGGATAATCTTTTTGATGCCATTGTAATAGGCTCCGGTATCAGCGGCGGCTGGGCGGCAAAAGAACTGTGTGATCATGGATTAAAAACTTTGGTGCTGGAAAGAGGAAGAAATGTTGAACACAATAAAGATTACCCTACTGCTAACAAAAAACCCTGGGAATTTAAACACCGGGGACAAATGACCAAACAATTTCTGCAGGAAAATCCTTTGATCAGTAAGGCTGCGGGATTTGGTGAGGACACTGCGCATTTTTTTATCAAGGATAAAGATCATCCTTATATACAGGAAAAACCTTTTGACTGGATACGTGGTTACCAGGTTGGTGGCAAATCGTTGACCTGGGGACGAGCCTGCCAGCGCTGGAGCCAGTACGAATTTACGGGTCCGGCACGGGATGGCTTTGGCATGGAATGGCCCATTGGCTACAACGATATTGCACCCTGGTATTCTCATGTGGAAAAATTCATCGGCGTATGCGGAACAAAAGATGGTATTGATGCCATGCCTGATGGAGAGTTCCTGCCGCCATTTGATTTTAATTGTGCCGAAACAATGATATCAAAAAAAATAAAAGAAAATTATAAGGACCGTCACATGGTTCATGCAAGATGGGCACAACTTACAGAACCAAAGGAAATTCATATACAACAGGGAAGATCTAAATGTTTGGCAAGGAATCTCTGCATGCGTGGTTGCCCGTTTGGTGGTTATTTCAGTTCCGTGACTTCTACACTGCCATGGGCTAAAAAAACCGGCAATCTTTCTATCAGGCCCTTTTCTGTGGTTCATTCAATTATCTATGATGAACAAAAACAAAAAGCAGTTGGTGTTAGGGTCATTGACAGCAACACAAAAGAGACTACGGATTATTTTGCAAGGATCATATTTGTCAATGCTTCCGCATTAAACAGTAATCTCATTTTATTGAATTCAACATCTAACCGCTTTCCAAACGGCCTGGGAAATGATAATGGCTTGTTGGGAAAATATGTTGCCCACCACAATTACAGGGCTTCTGTTAATGCAGAAATTGATGGCATGGAAGACAAATATTATTATGGTAAAAATCCTACAGAACCCATTCTGGCTAATTACCGCAACCTGTATAAAAATGATATGGATTATGTAGGCGGCTTCACCACGTTTATGGGCGCCTATCGTGGAGGAATAGACGAAAACTCATTGCCGGAAGCCATTGGAGGAGAATATAAAGATGCCATGTCCGAGCCTGGCAAATGGGGATGTTATATGTATATGCAGGGAGAAACTATTCCAAAGGAAAGCAATCATGTGCGACTGAGTAAAGATCAAAAAGATCAATGGGGTATTCCGCTATTAATCATGTCAGTTGATTATGATGATAATGACGAAAGAATGATCAAAGATTTTTTAACCCAGAGTGCAGAAATGCTGGACAAAGCCGGTTGCAAAAATATTAATACGCATGATAATCATCAGCCACCTGGATTAGATATTCACGAAATGGGTGGTTGCCGGATGGGTAAAGATCCCAAAACCTCTTTGTTGAATAATTTTAACCAAATGCATCAATGCACAAATGTATTTGTTACAGATGGTGCCTGCATGACGAGCACCGGAAATCAAAGTCCATCCCTGCTTTATATGGCATTGACCGCAAGAGCAGTAGGTTATGCGGCTGAAGAAATGAAGAAAGGCAATTTATAATTTCAACTTCTAAGAAAAAAATCAAGTGAAAAATACACTGCAATTATTTTTGTTGTTAGCCATCCCGATATTTACCACTGCACAACAAAAAACGATTGATCAAAAAGTAGATTCAGTTTTAAAATTGATGACCCTGGAAGAAAAGGTTGGCCAAATGAACCAGTATTCCGGCATATGGGAACATACAGGTCCCATCACCAAACAAGGCGATATTCTTGACCAGGTAAAAGCCGGGAAATTAGGCTCCATGTTAAACATCAATGGCGTACCGCATACCAAAGAATTACAGGAACTGGCTATGCAATCGCGGTTAAAAATTCCGCTTCTTTTTGGACAGGATGTTATTCATGGATTCAGAAATACTTTTCCCATTCCTTTAGCGGAAGCTGCCAGTTGGGATATGGAAATAATTGAACGGGCTGCCCGCATTGCCGCAACGGAAGCAGCTGCAGCTGGCATTCACTGGACGTTTGCACCGATGGTTGATATCAGCCGTGATCCGCGCTGGGGAAGAGTGATGGAAGGTGCGGGTGAAGATCCTTACCTGGGTTCAATGATCGCCACTGCAAGGGTGAAAGGTTTCCAGGGCAAAGGCCTGGGAAATATTGATGCTGTCATGGCTTGTGCAAAACATTTCGCAGCTTATGGTGCGGCTATTGGTGGCCGTGATTATAATTCTGTTGATATGAGTGACAGAACATTGTGGGAAATATACCTGCCGCCCTTTAAAGCTGCAGCCGAAGCAGGTGTGGCTACTTTCATGAACTCTTTCAACGATTTAAATGGCATCCCGGCTTCTGCCAGTCATTATTTGCAACGCGATATTTTAAAAAACAAATGGAATTTTAAAGGTTTTATTGTGAGCGATTGGGGTTCCATAGGTGAAATGATACCACACGGCTATGTAAAAGATAATTATGAAGCGGCCTGGAAAGCTTCGCTTGCAGGTAGTGATATGGATATGGAAAGCCGCAGCTATATCAATCACCTGGTTACATTAGTGAATGAAGGCAAAGTACCAGTAACAGTCATAGATGATGCTGTAAAAAGAATTCTTTACAAAAAATTTGAAATGGGTTTGTTTGATGATCCTTATAAGTTCAGTAATGCGGAACGGGAGAAACAAGTATTGGCTAATCCGCAGCATGCGTTGATTGCAAGAGATGTGGCAAAGAAAAGTATCGTGTTGCTGAAGAATGAAAATAATGTTTTGCCCATATCAAAATCTACCAAAACCATTGCATTTATTGGCCCCATAGTGAAAAGAGTAAGAGAAAACCTGGGCTTTTGGTCTATTGAATTTCCTGATTCAAATTATATTGTTTCGCAGTGGGAAGGATTACAAAATAAACTGGGAAATAAAACCAAATTATTATATGCTGAAGGTTGTGGTATTGATGATACCTCCCGTGCAGGATTTGCAAATGCAGTTGCCATTGCAAAGCAGGCGGATGTGGTGATCATGAGTGTTGGTGAAAGAAGGGATATGAGCGGTGAAGCAAAGAGTCGCTCTGATATTCACTTACCTGGTGTACAGGAAGAATTGATCAAAGCCATTCATGCAACCGGGAAGCCGCTTGTCGTAATGATCAATGCCGGCAGACCGCTTGTATTTCAATGGACATCAGAAAATGTACCTGCGATACTATATACATGGTGGTTAGGCAGCGAAGCCGGAAACGCTATTGCCGATGTATTGTTTGGCGATTATAATCCTTCTGCTAAATTACCCATGACTTTCCCCAGGTCCGAAGGACAGATCCCTATTTATTACAGTTATTTAAATACAGGCCGGCCTGCACAGAATGACAGCGATCGTTTTTACCGTTCGGCATACATTGATTTGTCAATACACCCGCAATATGAATTTGGTTATGGATTGAGTTATACAAGTTTCAAATATGACAATCTGCAGGCAAATAAAACCAAAATGAAAATGGATGAAGTAATAACCATAAACTGCAGGGTCACCAACTCAGGAAACCGGGCCGGCGAAGAAGTGGTGCAACTGTATTTGCGTGATAAAGTTGCTTCCCTGGTGCGACCGGTAAAAGAACTTAAGGATTTTAAAAAGATCATGTTGCAACCTGGCGAATCAAAAACAATCCAATTCATTATTGATAAGAATAAACTTTCCTTTTATAACCAGCAATTGGATTGGATAGCTGAACCTGGCGAATTTGAAATCATGATCGGTTCTTCATCCGCAGATATTCGTTTGAAAACGGAAATTGAATTGCAGGATTAAAAAAAGGTAATTCAATCTGCCAGGATATTCGGGTTAAATTCAACCGTTTAATCTGGCCCGGTTTTTTAGCAACCATGTAAGGAATAAAATTTATTATTCCATTTCTAAAATTATCAGTATGAAAATAGCGGCATTATTTTCAGCCATGGTTCTGTTGCTAGTTGCCTGCACAACAACCAAAAATATTAAGGAAACGCCTGTAGCAGATGATGCATTAACTCAAAAAGCTATTGCCGTTTGGGAAGGCAACCTTCCCTGTGCAGACTGCGAAAGTTTGGATTACCAGCTTACCTTAAAAGCTGATAAAAGCTTTGATGAAAAATCCCTTTACCGGGGTGAATCTTTAAGTGAAGTGCATGAAACCGGCACCTGGTTAATGAACAACGATTCTGTTATTATTTTAAAACAAGGAGAAACCGTGCTGAAGTATTTTTCATTTCATGGTCAACACCTTGAAATGATGGATTTAGAAGGCAAGCCCATAGAATCCTCTTTAAATTATCAATTACAGAAAGTGACCATACAGGATATGGAATTATTAACCGAAGGAAGATGGAGATTATTGGAAATAAATGGAGAAAGGTTACAGGTTACTGACACTTCAAAAATTCCTACATTGGCTTTCGATGTTGCTAATAAAAAAATTCAGGGTCGTGGAGGATGTAATACTTACAGCGGATCATTTACTATAAAAGCAAACATGTTAGAAATTGGTCCCATCATATCAACTAAAATGGCTTGTACCGATATGATGCAAACTGAAAACACATTCTTTCAAATGCTTTCTGAAAAAACAATTGAACACCGTGTGGCTGATGGCAGACTTTACCTGGGTGAAGCAAACAGCGGTTTGGTTTTTACCCGCATGTAAAAAAATATTGATCCATTTGCAAATGAAGATAGTTAGCTTAAAAAAACCGGCCCAGAATGGACCGGTTTAATTAATATAATATTGAATCACATATCCGGAGCCGGAGTGGCTGTAAATTGAGCCATATAAACCACTTTACCATCTTTATTCAATTGCCAGATTTCGTGCAGGCGGGTTTTTGTTTCTTTGCCAGAAGCATCTGTAGATTTTTCAAC
The DNA here is from genome assembly GCA_036675565.1 of Chitinophagaceae bacterium. Taxonomy (GTDB): domain Bacteria; phylum Bacteroidota; class Bacteroidia; order Chitinophagales; family Chitinophagaceae; genus JACCYQ01. The sequence continues at coordinate 18,798 of JAKFER010000214.1, read as the reverse complement.
ACCCCAAATGCAAACCCAATCCTCATTTCTATCCAGACTCCTTGTTGATATCCATGCATCAACAGTACTTTCTACTTTGCCCTGGCTTGAACGATATTCTTTGATGGATTTCATTGCAGCTTCTTTGCCAACTAATCGGGTTCCGTTGGGTAATTCAACTACAAGGCTATCCGCAAAATAATCTGAATGCTTCTCTAACATATTTGCATCATAATCTTTCCATAATTCCATAACCTTTTTTGCATGTGCCTGGTCGCCCATGGCAAATTGAGAAGAATAGTTTGCCTTGTATGGCATATCCATATTGGCCATGCCTTCCATTTTCATTTTACTCTTTTCTGATTTAACCTTCATTTCATCCTTTTTTACTTTAACCTTATCCTGTGCATTACCGGATAAACTGGTGAATAGCAAAGCGCTGCCCAAAACAGTGAAAATTAATTTTTTCATGGTTTAAATTTTTTAGTAAATAAAATGTTTGTTACAAGTAGTACGCTATTGCTTGGAGAGGGTTGAATTGTTCTATATAAGTTACATCATTTTGGAAAAATCAATAAATTTTATTCTTTTCTATAGGTATAGAAAAATTTATAAAGTAAAGAAGACAAAATTATAAAGTTGAGCTGGTCATATTATTTTTTTTCGATCCAAACGCTGACTGAACCAGCAGTTACATAAAATTCACCCCAACCTTTTTCATCAATAACAACTTCAGCCGGGTGCTTTTGCAACAAGTCTGTAAATGTTTTTCCTGCATATCGCTCCCCCACTTCCATGTGTTTATGACCATCATTACCATTGGTTAATAAAACGGCGCAACCACTATGCTCTTCATCTCCTTCCCGCGTCCACCCGATGCAGTTGGCATGATCAAAATAATCTCTTTGCATTCCATAAGCGTTCTCCTTTCGGGCTTTTAACAAAGCCGGAAGTTCTTCCACTTTGTTTAAAAAGATCTCGTAATCATTCCCATCCCTTCCTTTATCTGTATAATTAGCCCCATGCAAATCAGGATAAAAAATACAAGGATAACCTTCATCACGTAAAAGAATAAGCGCATAAGCATGGGGTTTAAACCAATGCTCAACCGGCGCCTCTAAAGATTGCAATGGCTGCGTATCATGATTATCAACAACGGTAACTGCTTTAGCAGATAACGCATTCATCAGTGAATCATCCAGGATGGTTCTTAAGTCAAATGCATTTCCACTTTTACTGGCATGGTGTAAAGTGTGTTGAAGAGCTGAATCAAACAGGCTCATCCGCCCTTCTGTTGCATCAATATAACGAAGTAAAAGTTCCAGGTTGCCAGGGGCCCAGTATTCTCCTACAGCAAAAATTTCTTTACCTGTTGTTTCTCTCAATTTTTCAAGCCATTCATTATAAAATTTGGGTGAAATATGTTTCACTGCATCCAGTCTTACACCATCAAAAGGAATGGTATCATGAAACCATTTTGCCCAACGATTTAATTCTTCTCTTACAGCCGGGTTCCTGAATTCAATATCATTGAACATCAGGTAATCGTAATTACCTTTTTCATCATCTATAACCTCCTCCCAATCATCTCCCCATTCCTGCAAAATGTTATAAATAGCATTTTCGCCTGTACTGTGATCATAATCAACGCCGCTGAAACATTGGTGATCCCAAATAAATTCAGAATATTTTCCTTTTCGACCGGGATAAGTAAACCTGGTGAAAGCTTCAATTTCTATTGGATCTGAAATAGTTTCATTACGATCTTCCGAGTTAACTTTTACAACGTGTATGCGTTCCGTTTCATCACCACCTCCCAGGTGATTTAAAACAATATCAACGATTACCTGGTGACCGGCATCATGTAAAGCTTTTACTGCTTCAATTAATTCCTGCTTCGTTCCAAACTTGGTTCGTACAGAACCTTTCTGGTCAAATTCACCCAAATCATACAAATCATAAACATCATATCCTTCACTGTAGGCACCCTTTGAACCTTTGCTTGCTGGTGGCAGCCAGACAGCGGAAATACCCATTTCGGCTAAACGCCCCGCATTTTCTTTTACTTCATTCCATAACTGGCCATCAGCAGGCGTATACCAGTGAGAATACTGGATCATTGTTCCATTTTGCATTGTTAATTTGTTTGAATTTATTCAACCAATAAGATGAGAAAAAGCTGTCGCATAAATTATTATGCCATGTCAGAAGTTTAAGTTCAGTGTAATGATGATTAAAATGATTTTAACCTGGCTTACCAGGAAGCAATATTTATACAACGCCTCAATTATCTATATTTTTTTTTAATTACATGCCAGCGACTTTGTTTTAACCAATCAGTATATGATTGATTTTTTGATAATTCAGCAGGAAAACCGTCCATTTCCTGAAACCCTGCTTCGTTCATCTGGTACTGCGCAGGAAAACGAATGAAAGGTTCGAAATCTGAAATTTTATTGGATTCAATTTTTGCGACAGGAGTTTTAAATTGAAATTGATATAAAACGGAGTTGGCAGGCAATTGTTCCATTTGCCAATTCTGCACTTGTTTTAATTGATAACCCACAATTTGTTGTAAGGATGGATTCCGTGGAAAATGCTGAGCGTTCAGGCTGACAGTGCTTAATAAACTCATTCCACTGCAAATTAAAAAGGTGGTGCGTGGCATGTTCTTTAATTTAGTTTATTAAGTTACTAAATATCCTGCTATCTATTTTCTTAATCACAAGACATATTGAATCTTTATGAGCATTGTTTTAATTTTTTAGTTCATCCTTTCCTAAGTAATTGTTTAATAGTTTAATTTAAGGGAGAAAATCAAACCGCTAAATCTTCCATAATGGACAAACAGGATAAGGGCCTGGTAAAAAAGGCTCTTGCATTTTTTTATGCTTATGTAGAACTGCACAATGACTGGTTTGTATTTCACGACTTCAGGCATGCCAGTGAAAGTGTAAGGCTATGTAAAGAAATTGCACGGGGAGAAGGCCTCACCAAAGAGGATTATGAAACCGGCCTGGTTGCCCTCGTTCTCAGTCATTTATTTATTAAAAATGGTGAAAGTCATCACCAGGAGTACATGGGAATCGTCGATGATTTCCTGGATCAGCATAAAGTGAGTGAAAAAGAACGAAAGATCATTCGGTACTTTGCTGATTTTTTTCTGTTGACCAAGACCCCTCAGAACACGCTTGAAAATGTTTTACGGGATGCAAAAGATATACACCTGGGTTTGCCAGATGCATTGGAAAGACTTTCTCTTTTGCGTATTGAAGAAGAAAGAGTCAATAACAAAACCTATTCAGAACTTGAATGGTTGTTGCAGTGCAAGTACTATTTTATTATGCACAGTTTTGATACCCCTTATTCCATTCGGGTTTATGGCAGCACCCGTAATAAAAATTTCATTGAACTGGAAAAACGCATTGACAAACTAAGAGCAGAAGAACAAAAAGATAAAAAATACAATGAGGATGGATTTGAAAGTTTGTCGGCTAAGGAGAGCCAGGATCTTTTCCGTATTGCATTCCGGAATTATCTTGACCTGGTTGCACTTGCAGATCGCAAAGCAGGTTTACTGATACAGGTTAACTCTATCCTGGCACCTGTTGTGGTCGCTTTTTCTTTCAGGCGGATCGAAACACATTTTATTTATACTATTCCAACTGCCTGCGTATTGGTTGGTGCCATAGTGACTATTTTTTATGGCATTCTTGCCAGTAAACCATTGGAAAAAAATTGGGATGATGATGATGATCATATAAAAGAAAGATTCTTTTTCGGAAGCTTTGACAGGCTTGATCCGGGTTTTAGAAAAGTGAGTTGGGAAAAATATTCAGAAGACATGTACCATTTTTTCAAGGGTGATAAAAAACTGGTTTTTGAAGACCTGATCAAAGAGTCTTATGCCGTACGAAAAGTACTTTCAAAAAAATTTAGTTATTTGACTATTGCTTACAAAGTATTTTTTGCCGGTCTTATGCTTTCAATTGTAGGTTATTTGGCCATTGCCATTTTTGATGAATTGAAATAAACGACCATTTCAACAATTGTTAATCCTTTAACCTCTTAAACATATCAACTAATCAACCAAACAACTTATCAACCGACAACAATGTCTTCGCCAATTGAAAAACATTATACACGGCCGGCGCTTTATCAGCAAATTATACAGGAATTAAAAGCCCACGGCAAAACAGATATTACACGCCGGGACCTGGCAACTGTAGATGAATTTCATGTTCGTGGAGCGGCTGTATCAATGGAACTGGCCATGGATGCTGGCTTTGATAAAGATATGCGCATATTGGATGTGGGTTGCGGAATTGGTGGACCCAGCAGAATGCTGGCCAGTGAATTTGGCTGCAAAATTACCGGCATTGATATAACGGAAGAATTTATTCATACAGCCAGGTTGCTTACGCAATTGGTGGGCCTTGATCACCTGGTGCAATACATTCATGCAGATGCATTGAACATGCCCTTTGAAAATGAAAGTTTTGATGTTGTTTGGACGCAACATGTCCAGATGAATATCAGGGATAAAGAAAAATTATATTCCGAAATAAAAAGAGTGCTTGTTCCAGGTGGCCGATTTATTTATTATGATATTTTAACGAGTAGCCACGAGGATGTCATTTATCCTGTTCCATGGGCGAGTGACAATTCGATCAGTTTCCTGATCACTCCCGCTTCCCTTCACGAATTATTGGTCAATAAGGGCTTTACCAAAATAAAAATAAAGGATCATACCCGGGAGGGCATCCGGTTTTTAAAAGAAATGCTGAACCGGGTCAACACACAGGGACAACCGAAACCAGGTATGCATTTAATTTTAGGTGAATTATGGAAGGATAAATTTCAGAACCTGCTGAATAATTTAGAAAATGGGATTTTGGAAATTCAAAGCGGTATATATCAAAATGAAAGCATCTAATTTTTATTAAGCTTTCTTAGCGACTTATTGTCCTCGTTAAAAACCTGCATCTTTGCATTCTCTGATTAATTTAAGCACATGAAAATATATTTCCTGATTTTAACTACGTTATTGGTTTCAGTTATATCCACAGCTCAAACAAATCCCGAAAACATATCGCTGATACCACTCCCCGTCAGTTTGCAGGCAACAGGTGGCTCTTTTATTTTGCCTGCCAATATTGTGGTTGCCAGTAATAGCCAGTCAGCAGAAGTTCAGCAGGTTATCAAATTGTTTAGTGATAAAATCACAAAAGCCACAGGTTATAGCATAAAGGCCGGTAACCATCTGCCCACCATTTCATTTAACCTTAATCCCGGTGCGGATGCAGTTTTGGGAACTGAAGGATATCAGCTAACGGTAACGGATAAAGATATCTCTATCAATGCCAATCAACCTGCAGGTTTATATTATGGAATGCAAACCTTAATGCAATTATTTCCCCCGCAAATACTTAGTACGGAAAAAGTAAATGATGCAGAGTGGAAAATTCCAACGGTAAAAATTACTGATTATCCCCGTTTTGGATGGCGTGGATTACTACTTGATGTTGCTCGGCATTTTTTTACTGTGCAGGAAGTCAAAGATTTCATAGACCAGATGGCTGCCTATAAATATAACCGGCTCCATCTTCATTTAACAGACGACCAGGGTTGGCGACTACAAATAAAAAGTTTACCTGAATTAACGAAAATAGGCGCCTGGCGTGCAAAACGTGTTGGCCGTTGGGGGGAATGGACAAAACCAACTGCTGATGAACCAAAAACCTATGGAGGTTTTTATACCCACGAGGACATTAAAGAATTAGTGCAATATGCAAAACAGCACCACATAGAAATTATGCCCGAAATAGATGTACCTGGTCACAGTATGGCGATATTAGCTTCTATTCCCGGCTTAAGTTGTACACCAGGTAAAGTCCAGGTAAATGCAGGGGACCGATTTATGATCTGGCCGCCAGGTGGTGGTTTTTATGGAACTGTTGATAATAATCTTTGCCCGGCCAATGAAAAAGTCTATGAGGTGCTGGATAAAGTATTTACCGAGGTGGCACAATTATTTCCATTCGCATACATCCATATGGGTGGCGATGAAACTTACAAAGGTTTCTGGGAAAAAAGTGATGCGATTAAACAATTAATGAAAAAAGAAAAGTTGAAAGACATGCACGAAGTGCAAAGCTATTTTGTAAAACGCGTTGGCCGTATCATTGAATCGAAAGGAAAAAAAATGATGGGCTGGGATGAGATCCTGGAAGGAGGATTGGCACCTAATGCGGCGGTTATGAGCTGGCGTGGGGAGAAAGGTGGTATTGAAGCAGCAAAGATGAATCACCCGGTTGTGATGTCTCCACATGGCCAAACATATGTTGATCTTTACCAGGGTGATCCTGTTGCGGAACCACCCACCTATTCAATGGTAAGGTTAAATCAATCTTACAAATTTGATCCGCTTCCTAAAGGCATAAATGAAAAACTAGTATTGGGCGGACAAGCCAATTTATGGAGTGAAAGACTAAACACGTTTCGCAGTGCACAATATATGTTGTGGCCACGGGCATTTGCCATTTCTGAAAGCGTTTGGAGCCAGCCGGCATTAAAAGACTGGGATCATTTTGTTTCCCGAACAGAAAAACATTTTGAGCGGTTTGATGTGGCACAAATAAAATATTCCAGGAGCATGTACGATCCCATTTTTAATTTTAGCAGGGAGGCGGATAGTACGATCATTATAGATTTAAAAACTGAAATTGATGATTTAAATATTCATTATAGTTTTGATGAAACTTTTCCAGACCAATTTTACCCTGCCTATAATAAACCATTGAGGTTACCGAAAGATGCGGTGAATTTATGGGTTGTAACATACCGGGGTAATCAACAAATGGGAAAACTGATAAAAATGCCGGTTGAAGAAATGAAGAAGAGAATAAAAAAATAAGCAAGTAAAAACAGTGAATAAAACAGGTAACAATTTATTAACCTACAAATACTGCGCAACTTTCTTTTCTTTGAGGTTACGCACCCGATTTTTATGGCATTTTTAATATTCCTGGTAGTCATTCTTTTTCTTTTGGCGATTGTTGACTTAATCGTTGGCGTTAGTAATGACGCAGTTAATTTTTTAAATTCTGCCATCGGTAGTAAAGTGGCCACTTTCCGAACCATTATTATTATAGCATCCCTTGGTCTTATCATGGGTTCTATTTTCTCCAGTGGAATTATGGAAATTGCACGTAAAGGGATTTTTCACCCTGAATTTTTTACGCTGGAAACAATCATGTGGGTTTTCCTCGCCGTAATGCTTACAGATATTGTGTTACTTGATATTTTCAATTCGTTGGGACTGCCTACTTCAACCACCGTATCTATCATATTTGAATTACTGGGTGCAGCTATGATCACAGGTTTTCTCATTTCCATTGACCAGCAAGACCCGGTGAATGAAATGATGAAATATATCAATGCGGAAAGTGTAATTACTATCATTTCAGGCATATTTCTGTCTATTGTTATTGCTTTCACTGTGGGTATCGTTATACAATATGTAAGCAGGCTGTTATTTACTTTTAATTATGAGGATAAATTAAAAAAATTCGGTCCATTATATGCGTCGCTTGGCATTACTGCTATAATCAATTTTTTATTGATCAAAGGCTTGAAAGGGACAACACTTGCTGATACCACTTTGATGAATTGGTTAAACGAAAATATCCTTATTGTACTGGGTATTTTGTTTGCAATAAGTTATTTAACCACTTACCTGTTACATCGTTTTGCTAATATCAATCCATTGAAGGTTGTTGTACTGATGGGAACCTTTTCTTTAGCCATGGCTTTTGCAGGTAATGACCTGGTAAATTTTATTGGCGTCCCCATTACTGGATTTCTGGCATTTGAAAACTGGCAAAGCAGTGGTGTTGCAGCTGATGTTTTTTACCAGGACTATCTTAGCTCCAACGACGTCATAGTTCCAAATTATATGTTGCTAATAGCTGGCGGTATTATGGCTGCAACATTATGGTTTAGTGCCAAAGCAAAAAAAGTTACAGAAACAGAAGTAAGTCTGGGTCACCAGCATGAAGGTGAAGAAAGATTTAAGCCAACCGCAATGTCCCGCAGCATTGTCAAAACATCCATACTCTTCGGTAACTTTTTTTCACTTATTATTCCGGATACACTTTCAAGGAAATACAAACTGAGTTTCGAAAAAAATAAACTCAAACAGGCCACTAATATCCAGGACAAAAAAGCTTTTGACCTGGTGAGAGCTTCAGCCAACCTGATCATTTCAAGTGTGTTGATTGCATGGGCTACATCCATGAAACTGCCTTTGTCCACCACTTATGTGACATTTATGGTAGCCATGGGTACTTCTCTTGCTGATAAGGCATGGGGACGAGAATCAGCTGTTTATCGAGTGGCTGGCGTATTAAGTGTAATTGGCGGCTGGTTCGTTACGGCTATTATTGCTTTTGTGGTAGCCGGCATTTTCGCATTAATATTATATAAAGGCGAATTAATAGGCACCATAATACTTGTAAGTATTGTAGCTTTTTATATCATTTTCTCTCATATAAGTTTTGCAAAAAAGGAAAAGAAAACGCAGGCAAAAGCTAAACGACTTGAACTTTTACCGGAAGCAGACCTTGATATTTTTGAGTCCAATAAAGATATGGTGACCGATTCACTGAACGTGATCAATACCCAATATTCCCGCGTTTTGGAAGGATTGAAAAATGAGGATCTTGATGCATTGGAAAAAGCTTTTGCTGACTTAAAAGATTTAGCGGAATATGGTTTTAAATTAAGGGCGCAAAGCATCCGGCAAATACAAAACTTGAATACGGCAGACAAAAAAGCAGCTGAATTGCTTTTATACAGTACCGACCTTTTACAGGATATTGCCACATCCGCCCAAAATCTTGCAGAAGAATGTCTTCACTATATTAAAAATCTTCATCGCCAGCCGGATAAAGATTTCATCCGAATTACAGAAGAACTGAAATTTAAAATGAACCGGTTCCTGGTGATAACCACCAATGCTTTAAGGAATAAGAACTTCAGCACATTCGACCATATTAAAATTGCCAGGGATGATGTGCGTACCTATATCAATTTGCAACTGGATAGCCAGGTAGCCTTGATACAGGAGAAAAAACCCGGTGTGAAACAATCTGTTTTACAAACCAGTATTCTGCTTCAAAGCAGGGATATACTGGCGGTAACTTTCCGTATTTTAAAAATGTACAGGAAGTACCTGAAGTAATTTACCTGGTCATGGTATGAATTTTTAAGCTGGTTAATTATACTTACCCGTATATGGACAGTTCATTTTTATTATTACCGCTGCATCTCTTACTAAAATTTGACTGGCACGCATTCTTCTTTGGCGAAGAAAAATGGATGTTCATTTTCGAAGTTGCTTTGCGCACCCTGATCATGTTCACTTTTATTCTTTCGAGTCTTCGATTACTGGGTAAAAGAGGAATAAAACAATTATCCGTTTTTGAATTAGGGGTAATTATTGCGCTGGGTTCTGCAGCAGGCGATCCTATGTTTTATAAAGATGTTGGTTTGGTATTTGGTATGCTGGTACTGGCAGTTGTTGTATTACTTTACCGGCTTCTTACTTACCTGACAGAAAAAAGTGAAAGACTCGAAAAAATTGTAGAAGGCACCGCATCTTATATCATAAAAAACGGTTCGTTTGTTATGAGCGAAATGAAAAAGGAACCCATCTCCTACCAGGAATTTTTTGCGCAATTAAGAATAAATAATGTTTCGCACCTGGGGCAGGTAAAGATTGCCATTGCAGAAGCAACCGGTGAAATCAGCCTATTTTTTTATCCAAAAGAAGAAGTAAAATTTGGATTGCCCATACTCCCACATTTATATGATGAATTTATAGAGACGATCGATGAAGAAAATATATATGCCTGTAACTGTTGCGGTACAGTGCAAACCATTTCCCCACAAAAAGAATATCACTGCCCGGTATGCAATAACAAACACTGGGTAAAAGCGATCAATGAAAAGCGGATCAATTAAAATCACTTATTCATTAATGGTAATTATTTTGGGAGTACTTTCATTGCCTGTGCGGTCAATGGTTGTAACAGCTACTTTATTCAAAGGAACCGGTTTATCCTGGATTTGCATTGATTTCTTTAATGAATAATTCCGGTCTTGCCGGTTCAGGATGGTATAATTCCAACGATCACCATAACGGTAATAAACAACCGTACGGAATGCATCCCTTTCAATAGCCGGAGTCCAGGAGATATTGATTTCATCCTGGAGTTGGGAAGAAGATACGGAGGGAGCCATTGGCCGGGCATTATCCAACCAGGGACTGGCCGGTACCAATGCATTTTTTTTATAAGGTCCATCCAGCAAAATTTGCGAAGTTTTGGGATTTAAAGTCAATGATGAAATACTCCAATGCACCACGCCCATACTTTGGGGAAGCATCCCTCTTGAAATCATGATCTGGTTAAAAGTTTCATCAGCATTTTTATCAGTAGTATCACGCCCAACATTGATGCCAGGCCAGAGATGCCGGTTGTGGACATTTTCACTGTTCCACCATCCCAATAGTACAGGGAAGCTTTGCGCAATGCGGTTCACAGGCCAGTAAAGTTGAGGGGTAAAATAATCTATCCATCCTTTATTTAACCAAAGACGGGCATCTGCATACAATTGATCATACTGGTCAAATCCTTCTATAGATTCAGGAAACCCTGGCCTGTACAAACCAAAAGGGCTCAGGCCAAACTTAACATGCGGCTTCACTTCTTTAATGTTGAAGTAAATTCTTTCTATCAATTTATTTACACTTTCCCTTCGCCAATCACCCCTCGATAATTTGCCACCATTTTGCAGGTATGCATTCCAACTAACATCATCCGGAAAATCTTCATTTTGATTATAGGATGGATAAGGATAAAAATAATCATCAAAATGAACACCATCAATATCATACCGGTTCACCAGGTCCATCACCACTTCGGTTGTGCGATCCTGCGTTCCTTTTTGAGCTGGATCCATCCACCAATAACCTTCTTTTAATTTCATCACCAATTCAGGATTGGTTTTAATAATGGATTTATCACTGATCTCCTTACCTGAGACATGATGTGCCCGGTAGGGATTCAGCCAGACATGCAATTCAATTCCCCGATCATGAGCCGCATCAACCCAAAATTCCAAAGGATCATAAAAAGGTTCAGGCGCTTTGCCTTGTTCACCCGTCAGAAAATAAGACCAGGGTTCAAGATCACTTTTGTACAGTGCATCGGCCTGAGGCCTTACCTGGAAAATGGCGGCATTAAAATGATGCTTCTGCAAGAAATCAAGCAAATCAATGGCTTCCTTTTTTTGTTGTTCAACACTTAAACCAGGTTTTGATGGCCAGTTAATATTTGCCACCGTAGCGATCCATGCCGCCCTGAATTCACGGTCAGCTTGAATGGGCACGTTTTCATGGGTTTCAGTTACTACATACCGGGTTGAACTGCAGGATAGAAAAAATAAAACAAGAAAAGGTAGAATGCTGCGCATGATGATTACATTGAATGAATAAAATCAGGGTATTAATATATGCAAAACCATTTACTAACGGCAATCAATATATGAAATTCCACATGAACCGTTTTATATAACTGCTTTAATATTTTACAAGATAAATTGAAAATGAAGCAAATAAACTAACAATTGTCAGGTTTTTGTCTGCAAATAAGGTTGCTCATTTACCGCGATTGTTCTGTATTTTTACAAAAAATATTATACATGAATCTTTTTGTTGCCGGCCTTCCATACGATCTTGATGATGCTGAACTGGAAGAAATATTTGAGAAATTCGGAACAGTGACTTCCGCTAAAGTGGCTATGGATAAAGAAACCGGTAAAAGCAGGGGTTTTGGATTTGTAGAGATGCCTGTGGAAGCGGAAGCCAAGGATGCCATTGAAAACCTGAATGATATTTCCCTGGGTAAAAAACCTTTGGTTGTAAAAGCTGCAGAAGACAGGCAAGGTGGCGGCGGCGGAAGTCGTGGCGGCCAGGGCGGCGGTGGAAACCGTGGTGGCCAGGGAGGCGGATTTCGCGGAGGCCCTCCAAACCGGGGTGGTGGCGGTGGATTTAACCGCGATCGCAATCGTTACTAAGAAAAAATTTACAAAATTTAATTTACAGGATAGAAGCGAAAATCTTCTATCCTTTTCGTTTTTATTGATAAAAATGAACCCTTTTATCTTCTGTTATTGAACTATTACCCGCCTGATTTCGTTCTTATATTTTAGGTATGATTTTTTTAGAATTGAAATAATGAATGAAATTATTTACTACACGATTTTGCCGGATTTCTGAAACTGGAGGATGAAAATCAATTTTCCTGTCATATTATTTTTATTATTTTTCCTCGTGACGGGTTGTGTTGCTACACGCACACCCCAGCAAAGAGCTGCTCTTAAATTGCAAAGAGGAAAAATTACCGAAGACACCAGTTACCTGTATTCGCTCCCCTACAAAGAAGGGAAAAAATTTTTTTTGGTCCAGGGTTATTTCAGCATTTTATCTCATAAAAACAGGGCGGCACTGGATTTTAAAATGAAAAAAGGTACACCTATTGCAGCTGCAAGAGATGGAGTGGTTACCAGGGTAAAGCAGGATGGAAAGAAAGGGGGATGGAGTCGAAAATACAGGCAAGATGGCAATATGATCATCATTCAGCATGACGATGGTACACGGGCAGGATACTGGCATCTTCAACATAATGGTGCTTTGGTTAATGTGGGTGATACGGTTAAGCAGGGGCAGGAAATCGGGCTAAGTGGGAAAACCGGTTTGGCATTATTCCCGCATTTACATTTCCTGGTTTGGACAAACAGGGATGGTCAATGGAGACAAGTCCCTACCCGCTTTTCTACAACCAAGGGCGATCGCTATCTTAAACCCTTCAGGTTCTTTAAAAGACCTGAATCAGAAAAAGAATATTTCTCTACGCGTTAAATTTTTACATAAAATATAGTGTCTCAATTTTTATTTACCAGTCACAGCAGACTCCCTTACTATCTTTATTTATGAATGTTTTTACTACACCTGCTTTAATTACAATTACCTGCCCAAAAAGATTAGCGCCCTGGCTCGAAATGGAAGTAAAAGATTTAGGATTTGAAGCAGATGAAACCTTCATTACCGGTTTACGTTTATACGGCACCGTGAATGATTGTATAAAGCTTAATTTGAATCTGCGTTGCGCAAGCCAGGTTTTATACAGCCTGAAATCTTTTACAGCGGAAAATGCGGATGATATTTACCAGCAGGCGGTGGATTTTCCATGGGAAGAGATCTTACCGGAATCCGGGTATTTCAGCATTACCAGTAATGTAAATAATCCAACCATTAATAACAGCATGTTTGCAAACCTGCGGGTAAAAGATGCTTTGGTTGACCGGTTGCGGGATAAACGCGGTGTTCGTCCGCAAACAGGTTCAGAACTGAGCGGCGCCGTTATTCATTTATTCTGGAAAAATGAAAATGCAGAAATTTTTATTGATACCTCCGGCGATTCACTGGCACGTCATGGCTATCGAAAAATTCCCGGGCAGGCACCCATGTTAGAAGGATTGGCCGCAGCAACCATCCTCGCTACCCGATGGGATAAAGTTTCACCATTTGTAAACCCTATGTGCGGATCCGGAACCGTAGCCATTGAAGCGGCTATGTTGGCAACCAACAGGAGGCCTGGCCTTTTTAGAACCAATTATGCGTTTATGCATCTTCGTGAGTATGATGAAAATGTTTATTTAATCGAAGACAGTTTATTAGAAGACCAGATTACTGAAATACCCGGCTTGCGCATTATTGCAACGGATTACAGTGAAAAGGCTGTGGAGAATGCCAGGAAAAATGCCATTGCAGCAGGGGTTTCTAAATTAATTGAATTCAAAGTTTGTGATTTTGCACAAACGGAGATCCCGGAAACACCAGGTGTGGTATATTTTAATCCGGAATACGGTGAACGTCTCGGTGACATACAGGAACTTGAACAAACTTATGCACGGATAGGCGATTTTCTGAAACAAAAATGCGGCGGGTATTATGGTTATGTTTTTACAGGCAACCTGGAATTAGCAAAGAAAATTGGATTGAAAGCCAAACGCAGAATTGAATTCTATACCAGTACGATAGATTGCCGTTTATTAGAATATGAATTATATGCAGGTACACGCCAATTATAATTTATTTTGTTTTTTAAAATTTGATGAACAAACATTGATTAAAGTTGTTATCACTCATTAATATAATTTTTATCAATTAAAACTAAACCAATGCAAAACATCAAATTCTCAGCCTTGCTGGGTATCATTTTATTTTTAGGTGCCTGTACAGATGCGCCAGAAAGTGATAAGGCAGAAACCACGGATGCAGTAAATATGGATCAGGCAGTTGCCGGAGAAGCATATACCGTAAATACAAATGAAAGTAACATTGAATGGGTTGGTACAAAAGTATCCGGTTACCATGAGGGCGAAATAAAATTGAAAGGAGGTCAATTGATGGTGAGTGAAAATAATTTAGTGGGCGGAAATTTTGTGATTGATATGCCAACAATCGCCGTTACCGGGCCGGAAGGTTCAAATGAAGAAATGGATCAGAAATTATTGGGTCACCTCAAATCGCCTGATTTCTTCGAGATTGAAAAACACCCGGAAGCAACTTTTGAGATTACTTCGGTAGCACCTTTCACTGGCTCCGTCCAGGACTCAACTGATGCACGCCAGGCTTCAATCAGTGAATACAAGGTTACTGATCCAACACACACTATCAGCGGCAACTTAACCATTAAAGGAATCACTAAGAATGTAACCTTCCCTGCTAAAGTATCGGTTTCAGATAATTCCGTGGATGCACTGGCTAAATTTAATGTTGATCGCACCCAATGGAATATTGTTTATCCTGGTCAGACAGACGACCTGATCCGTAATGATATTCATTTTGGTATCAAAGTACAAGCAACTAAATAAAAAATAATCCAGCAAAAAAATGCCTTTCATTGAAAGGCATTTTTTTTGTTGACCCTTATCCTCACCAAATCAAATATTCACTATTCAAATCAGGATTTCCTGGAACAACCTGGTTTATATGATCGTTCATATTGTTTCTTATAAATAACTTTCTTTTCAACTTCTTTTATTTGTTGCACTTTTCTTTTGCTTAACTGAATGGGCAACCCCACACCTAAAGACCATCCCGCAACAGCAGACCGCATATTGGTAGTTGTGGTTTTACCCCCTTCTTCTGTAACTAAAGTTTGCGTTCCTGAATTACCCAGGCCTGTAAAATAATTCAGGTTCACCACAAACTTTTGGTCCTGGTTTTTACCAAATATAAAATTGGCACCTGTAACCAAAGCGGTACGGAAATCCCCGGCAGCATATTTATAATTTTTTGCACCATTTTGTATTTCCGTTTCAATAGCATTGCTGACACCAGGCACAAATGCCAGTCCTGCAGAAGGCTGTACCTGCATAAACCATCCTTCATTCACCTTTTGGGGTATTTTGCTTACCCTTACCTCCTTAATAACTGTTTCTGAAGGTTTTTTGTATTTGCTTCCGCAATGACTGCGATTGGAATAAGTTGTTTTTATTTCTTTAGAAGAGCCGCAGCTTTTTTTATTCATCACGATCTCTTTTTGCAGTACTTCTTTATTCGCCATTGCTTTTGATGAATTAGATGATGACTTATTAAAGAAAATAGGTTTGGTTGTAAAACCATATCCACCGGTTATGCTTATGCGATAATCGGCGTTGGAGGTATAATACTGGTTCATCCCGGTAGCCGGATCGCTGAATGTATAATCAATGACCGAACGGTTGGTACTCACGCCAATAAAAGGACCATGTCCCTTTTTAAATGCATAATCCAATCTTAAAGACATTTGCGGCGAGATTACATCATCCAGGGCACCATTGACTTTCTGATCATTGTACTTTAAACAAACCATAGAATTTTCGAAACCGATCATGGGGAGTAAACGAAGTTGTGCATGACTTTCAAAACCAAACACAACAAGCAAAATGCTTAGTAATGCAGTTCTCATATCATGTGGTTTTAGTGACTGTTAATTTAAACTATTTCACTTTTGCCAAAAATTAAACTACATGAATGGTATGATTATATTTAAAAAAAACAGCAAATTAAAATGATAAATAAATGCTCATCCTTTTCTTTTCTTGCGTGGTTTGACTGAAGGCATAGTTGCCTCGGCTGTTTTACTTGAATCAGCTACAAGTTCATTCAACTTTTCAATTTCAGGTGCCGTAAAATATCTTGTTTTTCCCAACGGCAAGTTTCCCAATGTGATATGCATGATGCGTACCCGGGTTAATGTTTTTACTTCATAACCTAAAAACTCGCACATACGCCTGATCTGCCTGTTTAATCCCTGTGTTAAAACGATTCTGAATTTTCGATTGCCTTCTTGCCTTACAAAACATTTTTTGGTAATGGTACCCAGTACAGGAATACCATTTGCCATCTTGTGTACAAAGGTTGCATCAATGGCTTTGTCAACCGTTACAATGTATTCCTTTTCATGATTATTGCTTGCCCGCAGGATCTTATTTACAATATCACCATCATTGGTTAAAAAGATCAACCCATCAGAATCCTTATCCAATCGCCCCACCGGGAAGATCCGTTTTGGAAAATTTATATAACTGATGATGTTTGATTTGTCTTTCAGGTCTGTGGTACTTGTAATGCCAGCCGGCTTATTAAAAGCCAGGTAAATGGCTTTCTTTTTAGATTTTATATGCTCACCATCAATGGCAACCTGGTCACCGGGATTTACCCTGCTGCCCGGCATAGCCAGCTCATCATTTATAGTGACACGAAATGCTTCAATCAGTTTATCCGCTTCCCGCCTGGAGCAAAAACCAGAAGCACTGATGTATTTGTTGATGCTGATGGAATCATCTTTTGAAGCTGGCATGAAATGATTTTGTTATAAGATTATTTTATTTCCACAACCGCAAGTACGGGAAAATGATCAGATGAAAATTTCCCCTGCCAGGTTTGTGATAATGTTGCATGCTTCAAAACTTTTATACCATTCTTTATAAAAATAAAATCAATAGGTTCATTACTGGTTTCTTTAGATTGAAAACCAGTGAATGTTCCTGTAGGCCCATAATGCGGTGTTTCTGAAATGGCTTCTGACTGAATGACGTGTTTTGGGTTATTGATATCCGTTAGTACCAGTATAGGTTCGTCCGTAGGCTTTGCATTAAAATCGCCCGTTAAAATAACGGGTTTATCTTTGGCAATCTCATTTATTTTATCCAGGATCAGCCGCGCACTTTCTTTACGGGCAATTTTACCAACATGATCAAAATGGGTATTGAAATGATAAAATATTTTGTTGGATTTTTTATCCCTGAATTGTGCCCAGGTTACTACTCTTTCAATAGCAGCATCCCATCCTTTACGCCCGGGTATATCAGTCTCTTCTGCCAGCCAGAAAGTTTCTGTCTTAATTAAAATAAGCCGGCTGGTATCATAAAAAATTGCTGAATATTCCCCACCCTGTTTGCCATCTGCACGCCCAACACCTGCAAACCTATATCCTGGTAAACGTTGCTGCAGGTCTTCCATTTGCATATGCAGAGCTTCCTGCACACCAACAAGGTGTGCATCATGAAACAGGATTTGAGAAGCAACCATATCTTTCCTGTACGGCCAGGCATTTAAACTATCGCCAGCATGATTCAGGCGGATATTAAATGTCATTACATTCAACTGGTTTTGCGCTTCTGCTGCCAGTACTATGCTGACAAATGAAAATATGAATATGATTTTTTTCATGTGTACATTTTATTTAGTTTTTGAGCCACAGGGAATTCATCTCAAAAATTTTCATCGATTCAAATTTTAAGGATTTAGATTAAACAAATATTTCGTTTAGAAGCCCGGCTAACCTTACACCTCCCATCAACAATCTTTGATTTAATGTTTCTACATGGTCATAATTATAGCGGAAACTTAATTTGATTTCCTGGTCACCAAATTCACTGTACAATTTTTGTGCAATAAAATATGATTCGGTAACCCAGGTACTTACTGGTGCCTGCTGCCAGATTTTCAATTGATCGTATGAAACAAAATTGATAGCACGGGCATATTCCGTATAACTGAGTTGCTGAAATTCTATCAGGTGCTCATCCCAAACCCGGTGCAGGTTAGATGGCTGGTTAAACCAGGTTAAGCGAATGCGATTGCCACCCAAATCTTTATACTGGCCAACATGCATAGGTTGATGCAGGTCTCCGACAAAATGGATCAATAATTTTAAATAGAAAACCATTTTATCTTTTGGCAGGTCATCTCTTTTTAATTCATTGGTTAAAAAAATGATCCTGTTATAAATATTGGTACCGGTATCCGTTTGCAACTTCAACTGAATTTGTTGAGCCGTCATCCCTGAATCAATATTTACATAATGCCAGTTATCTATGTATTTAAAGGTAGAATCTGATTTAATAAAGTCTGCATAATTCGCCGCCATGGCAAGGGACTCATTCCCTAAAATTTTTTTAATTGCTTTTCTTGCTTTAGCTGATAAATAACTGTCGGCAACCTGCCCTGTTATACGATGTCCCAGAACACCCCAGGCAAAACTTTGTACCGGCAGGTAAAACATAATAAAACAGAGCACGGCAATTTTTACTATTCTATGGATCATAAAATTTCTTTAGCTGATATTTTTTATGCGCAAATATACAATGAGACAATTTGGCAATTTGAAAATTAGATAATTTGAGAATTTGAGAATTTGA
>JAKFER010000007.1:0-1763 GCA_036675565.1 Chitinophagaceae bacterium | reverse complement strand
CAGTTTTTAGTCGGTTGGTAGCCAATCAATGCTGCGAGGTTCTGCGTTTTAACTTCAACCTGCGTACCTTCATTCAAAGTAGAAGAAGAAAAATTTGATCCATCAAGTTGATAGGTTGCATCTGCACCAAAGGGCTGATCATATATTAAGCCTAAAGAAATTTGTTCAGTGGCTTGAACTTTGATGGCAGCATTTGCGAAGTAATAGTCATCTGCCATATCGCTCACTGAATTGCCACTTAAATCTTTACCTTTAACAGTTGGATCCAAAACAGAAATACCTGCTTCTGCATAATTGCCTGATTGTAAAAATGCAGAAATTGACTGACCAGAACGATCTAAGCCTGCTGCCAATACAAGACTGGTTGGAAGAGTGGAGAGTAATATAGCTGTGCTAATAAATGATAATTTCATGAATATTCGATCCCTGAAAGCCAAAATGGCAAAAAAAAAGTGTGTGAAAAATAACATAATAAAAAAAGAGTAAATACTCAGTTTTTTGTTGGGAACTATAATGTGACTATAATTTGTTTGCTTTATAGGCTATATGTTTTCTATGTTAATGATTTAAAAATGAATTATAAGAATGAAGAATTTATGAGTTTTAAACGACTGTTTGTTTTATAATTATACAAATAATTTACACTTGTATAGAAAATAAAAAAGACTGCATGTGCAGTCTTTTTTATTTTATGGCTTATTTTAGAATTTATAACCCATTTTTAAGCCGTACGCGATTGCATCATTGTTTTTAAAGTCAGCCACATAACCTGGTGTGTTGAACTGAGAGCCTGACTGGCCTTTTGCATCACCTAACCAGAAATATTTCACTCCACCCGCGATGAACGTTGCTGGGGTAGGGCTGTATTGAACACCCAGGCCAAGGTTCCAGTAACCTTCCGTTGGACCAAATGTGGTCACAGGATTACCTGCACCAGAGTCCCAGCCTACAGAGACATTACCCGCCCATTGATCATTTAACTTACGTCCAACACCTACTGTTGCAGAAATTTGGTCGTCAGTATATGCAACAAGATCAAATTCAGACTTTCCTGTTTGTGCTTGTATAGCTGCACTTTTACTTGCTAAGCCAAATTTATAAGGTTGAATAGAGAAGCTTGACCAATCAACCCAACGAACATTAGCAAAAGCAACAGTATTTGCCATGATGCCTGTCTGGAAGTCTAGGTTTACAGATTGTGGGGTCGTGATATCTGTATTTAGTGAAGGTGCTGCATTTAACCCCGCTAATAGACCAGCTGAATTAAAACTTTCTTTAACATTTACAGAGTGTTCAATTTCAGAGCGATAAGTCACAGATGCTTTTAATGCAATATCAGGAATTTGAAAAGCCGCTCCAGCTAACCAACCAATATCACCAGTTTCTTTAATGCTGGCATTATAGCCACCAAAAGTAGCATTGCCACCGTATGCTAAACCACGAAGTTGAACATCACCTTTAATTGTTTGATAAACAGGACCTGCATAAAAATTAAAATTTTCAGTTGGTTGGTAGCCAAAAAGCATTGAAATACTTTGTGATTTAACCTCTGCAGAAGTACCTTCTGTGCCATTGTGAAAAGCACCTTGATTACCTAACGGAGCTAATGGGCCTGGTAAGGCAGTAGTTTTTTGAGTACCAGTACTATACTCAACCTCGGCACCAAATGGTTGGTCGTAAATTAAACCAAAAGAGAAGTTATCTGTAACTTGTAGTTTTAGTGCGGCGCTAGGGAAGTAGTAGTCCCCTGTCATTTCTCCTAC
>JAKFER010000327.1:0-12761 GCA_036675565.1 Chitinophagaceae bacterium | reverse complement strand
AGGCGCCGGCCCGCACCATGATCCAGCCACGCCCGGGGTTGCTGGAAGCCGCATTGTACTCAATAAAATTATGCGCATCATCGGTGGCCAGCCCATAAACCAGTTCCCGGCCTTCATTGATATAATGGATCAATAATTGATCCCAGAGTTCTTCCATGCTAATGGTGGTTGAATCGCCGTAATTATGCACATGCGGGTGGCCGTTATATACCTCAAAAAAACGTTCCCCTTTTAACTGCATCATGTCTTCAACCTTGATGGCCCACATGAAATTGGGGTGATTGATATGCGCAAACATGGATTCCCCGGTTCGCTGCCGCTGCGCCTGCACGGCATCCAGGTTATTCTGCATCACATCGGCCACGCTGTTACCACCCTGCGGTTTGATGAGCTCCTGCACATTGATGGCACCGATATGAATGGGCTTGGTTTCATACTTATCCGAGATCTCTTCGGCCTGCATGATCAAAAATTTATCTTTCTCTTCAAACAATGGTTTGTACTCGGAAAGCATTTTCAACCTTACGCTGATTACACCGGCTGAATCCGTTTTTTGTTCAACCCAATCCTTACCAAATTTTTCAAGGTATTCATTAAAGCGCCGTTGCCGGAAGGGGTGCTTCGGGATCTTCACCCATTTTTGCTGGTCGGCCAGGATGTTATGATCGGATAAAGAAATGAAATCATAGCCATTCGTTTTATACCAGTCCATGATCATCTCCGGGAAATCATCTCCATCACTCCATAGTGAATGGGTATGCGTATTTCCTTTGAACCATTTTAGTTCGGGAGTTTGGGTGTAGGCAGATATGGGAAGGATGAGGATGAGCAGGAACTTGTACATTTTTGTTTAGTGGGTTTAGAGGTTTAGGGGTTTAGGGGTGTTTAGTCGTTTAGAGCTTAGAGTTTAGGGGTTTAGGGGTTTAAGAGTTGAACGTTTGTTGAACAGTGGATGAACGATTGTTAAAGATTCTATTATTCAAATTTATAAAGGTTCTAAAATATCTAAGTTTTGGATTTCAGATATGTGTTGTATTTTGATACACCAAGATAACTAACTAATGCACTTTATTGCCCTAGTAAACCATATTTTAAAAAACTGTGAAGGATGAGAATTACATTTTCTTTCTTCCTGTTCCTGTTCTTGTTCAATCTTACTTTACAGTCCCAAATCATTACCACTGTTGCAGGAAATGGTAGTCATGGTTACTCCGGTGACGGGGGTCCCGCGCTGGATGCCCAACTTAGTGATATGTATTATTCATACCCAGCCTTTGATAATGCCGGCAATATGTATATCGCCCATGTTGGGAATAACACAATTCGTAAAATTGATGCTGCCGGCATTATAACTACGATAGCCGGAACACCAGGTGTAATAGGATATTCCGGTGATGGAGGACCGGCTATCAATGCCCTTTTATACCATCCAACAGCCATTGCTGTAGACAAAGACAATAACATTTTAATTTCTGACCGTAATGGTCTTATAATACGAATGATTGATCCAGCGGGGATAATCACAACTGTATCTGCGAATGAATATTCTATGGATTGTGGTGTAGGTGATGGCGGACCATTAGCTTTAGCAAAGTTTTACGCTATATCAGCTATAACAACAGATCAATCAGGCAATTTGTATATAGCAGATTATGGATGTAATACCGTGCGAAAAGTAAACAGTGCAGGTATCATTTCAACAATTGCCGGCAATGGCACCAATGGTTTTTCAGGTGATGGCGGACCTGCAACGTCAGCCCAACTGGCTTACCCGGGTAAAGTTGCCATTGACCAGGCAGGAAATGTATATATTCCTGATGCACAAAATCACAAGATCAGAAAGGTTAGCACTACAGGTATTATAACAACCATAGCAGGTACTGTGCAAGGATATAGTGGTGATGGTGGACCTGCAACAGATGCAAAAATGGCTTTCCCGGGAAGCGTGGTTATAGATCAGCAGGGCAATTTTTACATCGGTGATTATAACCACACAATCAGGAAAATTGACTTGAACGGGAATATTTCAACTTATGCTGGGAAAGGGACAAACGGTTATTCCGGTGATGGTGGACCAGCCAGTGCTTCTTCCATTTCACTGACTGAAGGCAGAATAAGTATCCATGATAACAACATCTATTTTGTAAATCATAATGAAGGTAATGTTATCAGAAAAATTACCAATTGCCTGGCAGTAACTATCAAGAGCCAACCAGTTGAGGTGAAATTGTGTATTGCAGGAAACGCACAATTTGAGGTAACTGCTGATCATGCTACAAATTATCAATGGCAGTTTAATTCCGGTACAGGATGGATTGATATTGTTGATAATGCTGGTTATTCAGGTACTCTTACAAATAAATTATCAATTAATGGTGCTAATGCCACTATGAATAACCACCAATTTCGTTGTGCAGTGACCAATGATTGCGGAACAATTTATTCAACTGCAGCCGTTCTTTCAGTTAAAGCGCCTTTTACTCCTGGAATCACTATTCAGGCTTCAAAAACTAATATATGCCAGGGTGAAACGGTAACGTTCAGTTCTTCAGGAGTGCATGGAAATGCATCAACTTATCAATGGATGAAAAACGGGATACCTGTAGGGACAAACATTCATTATTACATAGATCAAATGCTGATCGATGGAGATATTATTCAATGTATTGTTACATCAGGTGAAAGTTGTCTTACAAACCCCGTTGCCGTAAGCAATTCAATAACAATGTCGGTTACCCCCAATGTAACACCAGGTGTCTTTATTACAGCTTCTAATAATAATATTTGTGAAGGTACCCCAGTAACTTTTTCATCTGCTTTATCATTTGGTGGTACATCGCCGAGTTTTACCTGGTTTAAGAATAATGAAAATCTTTTCCTGAACTCACCCACCTATACGGATGCTTCTTTAAAAAATGGGGATGTTATTTTCTTGGGAATGTTTTCAAGCCAGCCTTGTGTTACCCGGTCTTTAGCTATCAGTCCGCAGGTGGTTATGAATATATATCCAAAGAATGAACCAGGTATCACTATTAGCCCTTCATCCACTTCCATATGTAAAAACACTCCAATAATTTTTACTGCATCAACTTTGCACGAAGGTTTTAATCCAACTTATCAATGGAAAAAAAATGGAAGAATAACCGGAACTAACCATCATACCTATATTGATAATAGCCTGGTTGATGGGGATCGGATTACATGTACGCTCACTTCTGACGACAATTGTATTTCAATTTCCGAGGTTACAAGTAACACAGTTTCTGTTATTATTAATCCGGAGCCCATAGTAAGACTGGATCAATCAGCAACTATTTGTGAAAATGAAATCAGAACACTTGATGCCGGTAATTTTTCCACTTATTTATGGAATGACGGGTCAACAGGTAAATCGATCAGGATTGCTGATCCCGGTATTTATTCAGTAAGTGTGACAGATAATAATGGATGTATTGGCACAGGAAGTGTTGAAATATCCACAGTACTTCCGGCCCCTAAAAACTTTTTGTCTGCCGACACATCAATCTGTACTTATGGCAACCTGGAGTTGAAAGCAAATAAAGAATTTAGAAGTTATTTCTGGAATACGGGTTCAAATAATAATTCCATCACTATTAATCAACCAGGGCAATATTAGTTAACGGTAAAAAATGAGAATGGATGTTCAGGGAAGGAAATTATAAATGTATTATCAAAAGATTGCATTAAAGGCTTTTTTATGCCAACAGCATTTACACCAAACAATGATGGTAAAAATGATTTAATTAAACCGTTATTATTCGGAAACATCCTGCATTATCAATTCAAAATTTACAACCGGTGGGGACAATTGGTTTTTCAAGCCAACGATCCAGGCAAAGGATGGGATGGCAGACTTAAAGGATTGGATATGGATGGAAACGTCTATGTGTGGGTTTGTCAATATCAATTAGAAGGTGAGTCCTCTGAAACTAAAAAGGGATCCATTGTCCTTATCAGGTGATGTATTGATTGTAGCTTTTTTAACCACTAAAATTTTATGGCCAGGATCATAGCCTAATCACAGCTTCACACCTATATATTGAACTTGCCTGTCTGCAGGCAGGCCCCCAACAAATATTGATATTTTTTTAACCGCCAACCGTTTGGAAAGGAAGTTCTTGGTAAATTGGGTGGGAGATTTGGAATTGGGAATTGGGGATTTGGAATTAGTTGATTGGTTGATCCTTCGATAAGCTCCCACGATATACATCGGGGCAAGCAAGGATGACAATTGATGTACGATTGGTAATTTAATGATCAAAATTATTTTACACGTTCAAATTTCAGAACACGAAACACCAAACCCGAAACCTTAAACTTATCCTCAACGCTAAACCCTAAACATCGCAATATGTCTTCACGCAGAAATTTTATCACCAACACAGCGGCCCTTGCCGGCGGCGGCATGTTGTTATCGGCTCTTGATAACAAAGCATTCGCTATTTTTAAAAACAGGGTATCGCCCAATGACCAGATCAATATCGGTGCCATTGGTATTAAAGGAATGGGATGGGCGAATGTGAATGCTGCTTTAAAGGTCGAGGGTGTAAACCTGGTGGCGCTTTGTGATGTGGACAAAAATGTGCTGGATGAAAGAATGGGTGAGCTGGCTAAAATGAATGTCGATTCCAAAAAAGTAAAAACATATAATGATTACCGTAAGCTGCTGGAGCAGAAAGATATTGATGCCGTCATCATAGGCACGCCCGATCACTGGCATGCGCTGATGATGATACATGCCTGCGAAGCCGGTAAAGATGTGTACTGCGAAAAACCGGTTGGTAATTCCATTGGTGAATGCCGTGCGATGGTAAAAGCGCAGCAGCGGTATCATAAAGCGGTGCAGGCAGGCCAGTGGCAGCGGAGCCAGCAGCATTTTAAAGATGCGGTGAATTATGCACAGGGTGGTGATTTGGGAAATATCCGCACTGTAAAAGTCTGGTGCTACCAGGGATGGATGAAGCCAGGACCCGTTGTTCCTGATTCAGCACCTCCTCCCGGTGTGGACTATGCGAAATGGTTGGGCCCGGCGCCCACCCGCCCTTTCAATGCCAGCCGGTTTCATTTTAATTTTCGCTGGTTCTGGGATTATGCCGGCGGACTGATGACGGATTGGGGCGTACATTTAATTGATTATGGATTATTGGGTATGAAAATGCCGCAGCCAAAATCCGTTTCTGCATTGGGCGGTCGTTTTGCTTACCCGGATCTTTACCAGGAAACACCGGACACACTCACAACGCTGTACGAGTTTGATGGTTTCAATATGGTCTGGGATTCTGCCATGGGTATTGATAATGGTTCTTATAACAGGGATCACGGGATTGCATATATTGGCAATAACGGAACGCTGATATTAAACCGCGGTGGTTGGGAGGTGATTGAAGAAAGACAAAGCAAGAACAAAGTGCAAAAACCTTTTCAAAAATCGGTTGACAATGGCCTGCAAAAGCATATGCAGAATTTTATCGATGTAGTCAGGTCGCGAAAGATGGAGGACCTGGCTTGTTCTATACAGGAAGGAGCCCATGTGGCAACGGTTTCGCAGATGGGCAATATTGCCTACCGCAGTGGTAAAAAACTGGAATGGGATGCAGCCAAAGAACGATTTACCGATGAAGCGGTCAATGCAAAATATTTAACGACCCCATATCATAACGGTTACCAATTACCGTAAATTTAAATTGTACAATCAAACATACTCCATGAAGAAGACAATCTTATTATCTATTAGTTTGTTGTTATTGAGCCAGGTTATTTTAGCCCAAAAAGATGACAAGGAGAGACAGGTGCGGGACAGCATCAATAATGCCAGGGCAAAGGAAACAGAATATTATAAACCTGTTCCTCCGGTTGTAAATCCAGGATTGATTTACGGTGATGTACCTTCGGATGCCATTGTATTGTTTGACGGGGAAAACCTTGATGAATGGGTTTCTGCGGAAAAACCATCCCAGCCAGCCAATTGGATCGTATCCGGAGGCGTGGTTACGGTGAATAAAAAAGCAGGGGATATTCAAACCAAAAGAAATTTTACCGATTACCAGTTGCATATTGAATACAATATACCAACGACCATTAAAGAAACCGGCCAGTCGCGGGGTAACAGCGGTATTTTTTTAGCCACGCTTCCTTCAGGTTCCGGGTATGAATTGCAGGTATTGGATAATTACCAAAACACCACTTACGTAAATGGACAGGCTGCCAGCATTTATAAACAATCAGCACCTTTGGTGAACGCCTGCCGCCCTCCCGGCGAATGGCAAACATTTGATGTGATCTGGACGGCACCGCGTTTCAATGAAAATCGTATACTGACCTCACTGGCACGGGTAACCGTTTTTCACAATGGTGTGTTGGTTCAGAACAATACCGTTGTATTGGGTGATACACCTTATATCGGTCATCCCACTTACCGCATGCATGGACCATTACCGATTAAATTGCAGTCGCACGGCGACCCAAGTGACCCGATCAGTTTTAAGAATATTTGGGTGAGGGAACTGTGAGGAAGTTTAGGGTTTAGAGTTTAGGGTTTAGGGGTGAGGAGATGTTTAAGGGTTTAAAGGTTTAGGAGTTTAAGATATTGTTGTTTCGGGTTTAAGGTTTGTTTGTTTCGAGTTTAATGTTTCGGGTTTCGTGTTCTGAAAATTTAATAGGGCTTAATCGTTTTAATCAACTAATAAACCAATCAACAATCGTTTAACAATTGTTCAACTACCGTTAAACCACTGTTCAACATGTCATCCTTGCTTGCCCCGATGTATATCGTGGGAACTTGTCGAAGGATTAAACCCTTAAACTTTTAAACTTTTAAACAAATCAACTCATCAACCATTCATTATTCAACAAAAAAAACATGGCAAAGGGAACATCATGGAGAACGCCAGGTGTTTTCATCCAGGAATTACCTGTGTTACCTCCATCCATTTCAACCGTCGAATCTTCTGTACCCGCCTTTGTAGGTTATACTCAAAAGGATGAGACTAACTTAACGCCGGTGCGCATTGAGTCTTTAATTGAATATGAAGCTTTGTTTGGAACCGCTTCCGCACAGCAGGTTGCGTTGACTGCTTTCAATGAAACCATCAGTAAAGTTGATATTGCATTTACAAGCGGTACAGCCCCTTTATTAAATAGTTTTTTGTATTACAGTATGCAGATGTTTTTCAATAATGGTGGTGGCAGTTGTTATGTTGTTTCTGCCGGGCCCGATTCCAATAACCCGGATAAAAATGAATTAAAAACAGCACTCGACAAACTGGAAGCTATTGATGAAATAACATTGATCGTTATTCCGGATGCAGTTAATTTACCCGATGCGTTGTGTTATGATTTAATGAACGATGCACTCTCGCAATGCAGCAAGCTGAGAAACCGGTTTTTTATTGCTGATGTAAAAATTAACCCGGGAGCCATTACAAATGGAACAATCCCTACACCTGTTGATGTATTCCGTTCTTTTATCCAGGGAGATGTAACCAAAGCAAAATATGGCGCTGCATATTATCCATACCTGCAATCAATACTCCATTATAATTTCTCTGACGATGCATTGATCACCATAAAAGATCCTGGTGGTGATAAATCACTGAACATTTTAAAATCTACCCGCAATGATCTGTACAACAAAATCAAGATCGCACTGAATAATGTTTTTGTAGAATTACCGGCCAGTGGTGCAATAGCAGGCATCTATACTACAATAGATGCAAATCGTGGTGTTTGGAAGGCTCCGGCAAATGTGCAGGTTACCGGCATTACCGGGCCGTCGCATATTATTACCATGCAGGAACAGGAAGGATTAAATGTTGACCCGGTTGGAGGAAAATCCATCAATGCCATCCGCCGGTTTACTGGCAGGGGCACGTTGGTTTGGGGTGGCAGAACATTAGCAGGTAATGATAATGAATGGCGATATATTTCCGTTTGCCGTTTATTCATCATGATAGAATCTTCAGTAAAAAAAGGGATATCCGCCTTTGTATTTGAACCCAATGAAACCAATACATGGATCAGGGTAAGAGCCATGATTGAAAATTATTTAACCACCTTATGGCGTGCAGGCGCACTACAAGGTGCTAAACCTGAACATGCTTTTTTTGTAAAGACAGGATTAGGTGAAACAATGACGGCGGCTGATATACAAAATGGAATAATGATCATTGAAATTGGGCTGGCCATTGTACGCCCGGCAGAATTTATCATTATGCGGATTTCGCAAAAAATGAATTCTTAATAAAAATATGAGTTTGGATTTAAGGTACTGTTGTTTTGGGTTTAAGGTTTCGGGTTCTGAAATTCGAAGTGAATTTAAAACGTTTGTTCTACTAATTAACCGATCAACTCTTTACCTATCGTTCAACAACAGTTCAACCATTGTTAAACCAATCAAAATATCAACCAATCAACTATTCAACTTAAACCCGCAGTTATTACAATAATTTGCAGTGGTATCATTTTCATAATTGCAGTTGCTGCATTTTGTTTTTAGCAAACCGGTTTTGGACATTTCAACCGTGATAATACCTGTAGGAACAGCAATGATAGCATAACCAGTTATCATGATGAATGATGAAATAAATTTACCAAGCACAGTTACAGGAACCATATCTCCATAACCTACTGTTGTAATGGTTACGATGGCCCAATAAATACTTTGCGGAATACTGGTGAATCCCGATTCACTTCCCTCCACAACATACATGAGTGTACCCATAAAAATGACCAGGGCCATGACGGTCCAAAGAAATACTCCTATTTTGTAAGAACTAGCCCGTAATGCCTTAGCCAGCACCTGCGATTCGGAATAAAACCGAACCAGTTTTAAAATCCTGAAAAGTCGCAACAGTCTGAATATCCTGATGATCACCAAATAATGATATCCAAACAGCAGCAAACTTAAATAGGTTGGAAGAATGGACATGAAATCAATAAGTCCCCAGATACTGAAAATATATTTCAGCGGTTTGGGACTGATCCAGATCCTGGTAAAATATTCGATGGTAAAAATAATGGTCAGTATCCATTCAATGGTCAAAAAAATATTGAGATAGGGTTTTCCAAGCGAGGGAATGCTTTCCAGCATAACCACGAGTACACTGAACATGATGACCCATAATAAAATGGTATCAAACCGCCTGCCTGCAGGTGTACTGGTTTCGAAAATGATGTGATAAAGTTTTTGCCTGGTAGTCATGTGTCTAAATTAATCTTATGATTAAACCTCTAATGGAAATATTTTCTTTACTGCCAAGTTAAAACTTTTAAATAAGGCTATTTGTAATGAAGTTATTTGAAGAAAATGCAGGAGGAGGAAAAAATAATTCTTATTCTTTATGCATATCTGTTGACTCAGCATCTTAGCCTGAAATAATTAAATGATAAGGTTATTATTGTTGCTGGTCGCAACTGCAAGCGGTTGTGCAGATTCCGGTAGCCAGCCGGTCAATACAAATATTATCATTGAAGATCCCGAACCAGTTTATTATAAACCAGGTTCCTGGCAACATTTTTTACAAAGGTTGCCTGTAAAAAATACACCGATTGAAGATTATACAGGCAACCCGGTTTCTAACCCGGGTAAAGCATTTGAAATAATTGATTATGACATTGGAAAACGCGATTTACAGCAGTGTGCTGATGCCATCATGCGACTGCGGGCCGAATATTTATTTAAGCAAAAGCGTTTTAACGAAATTGAATTTCATTTTACCAGCGGCCACCTTTTTACATTTTTAGCTTACTGCAATGGGATCAGGCCCGTGGTAAACGGGAACCAGGTAAAGTTTATACAACCAGGCCAAATTATAAAACCAGCTCATAGCGCCCTGCGCAATTATCTTGATATCGTATATGCTTATGCGGGAACCATTTCGCTTGCTAAAGAATTAAAAAAGGTAAACCGGTTATCCGTCGGCACGGTGATTATTAAAGCAGGCAGTCCCGGTCATTGTTTCATCATTATAGACGAAGCAGTTACTTCAACAGGCGAAAAAGTATATAAACTTGCAGAGGGCTATACGCCAGCCCAGTCTATTTATGTATTACGCAATATAAGAGAACCGCAAATGGGTGCCTGGCACACTATTCATGAAGGGAAAGACATTGAAAACAGCCAGTTATTATTTTGACAGTTACCAGTTAGGCGTATTTGAATAAAGTTGTACTATTTATTTGGCTAAGGGATTAAAAAGTTTAAAGTTTTGGGTTTAAAGTTTCGGGTTTCGGGTTCTGAAATTTAAAACATGCTTTAGAATTTTTATTGATAAATACGGAGATTCGTTCAACAATCATTTAATAATTGTTCAACCATTTTAAAAACCATTCGCAATAAATTCTGTACGTTCTAAATAACCCGAAACATTAAACAATCTAAAAGACTTTCGCAATCACCTGCCAGCCCATCCAGCTCATAACGGCAACCACAAGCCAGCCAATAAGCTGCAGGGTAATGGAGTGCTTATATTGATTTACGATAGTTGGTCGTGAAGCAGCAATCAATATAACAGTAAGGGCCAATGGCAGAATGAGACCATTCACTGCACCCGCCCATACCAGTAATCCAACCGGGTTGCCACGAATTAAAAAAATAATGGTTGATAACAGGATAAAAACACTGACCACCCATTGTTCGTGTTTTTTTACAAAGGGTGATAACGATCGCCAGAAACTAACCGAAGTATAAGAGGCGCCAACAACCGATGTGATGGATGCGATCCATAATACCATTCCGAAGAAAATATAACCCGGTTTGCCGGCAGCAGATTCAAAAACCGAGGCAGCCGGGTTTCCTGCAGCCAGATTGATACCCTGCGAAACCACACCCAATGCTGCAAGGAAAAGAATATACCGCATGAAGGATGTTATTAAAATACCACTGACCGAACTCCGGTTTACCTGTGGCAGGTTTTCTTTTCCTTTAATACCTGCCTGCAATAAACGGTGAGCGCCGGCAAAAGAAATATAACCGCCAACCGTTCCACCTACCAAAGTAATAATTTTGAGCAGGTCAATTTTTTCAGGCCATACGGTACGGTACAAAGCTTCGGCTAATGGTGGACGTGAGGAGAAGGCTATATAAAGCGTTAACGCAATCATCAGTAAACCGAGGATTTTAACAAGGCGATCAATCAGTTTGCCCGCCTCCTTGTACCAGAAAACACCCAGCGCAATACAACAACTGATCAAGGCACCAGCTTTTGGTGACATCCCGGTGAGCACGTTCAGGCCAAGCCCACTGCCACCCATATTGCCGATATTGAAAACCAGCCCGCCAAAAGCAATCAAACCAGCGAGGAAAAAACCGAGTCCGGGTAATAATTTGTTTGCAATATCCTGTGCAGGTTGTTCACTCATGGTGATGATGCGCCAGATATTCAACTGCGCACCAATATCCAGCAGGATGGAAATAAGGATCACAAAACCAAAACTGGCCAGCAGGTCCTGCGTAAATAAACTGGTCTGGGTTAAAAAACCCGGACCGATGGCAGAAGTAGCCATCAGGAAAGCAGCACCCGCAATAGCAGAATTTTTTTGCATAACGTTATTGTGTAACCGATGGTGGAGCCGCAACGCGGATATTTTCCTTTTTCAACACAGATGAAATGATTCTTGCAAATGCTAATGCATTTTTTCCATCACCATGGATGCATATTGTCTCCGCCAGTACAGGAATTTTTTTTCCCGTTACCGTTGGTACCGTTCCCTCTTGTACCATTTGCAAAACCTGTTGAATTATTTCTTCTTCATCCTCGATCATGGCATTTGGCTGAGAACGGGAAGTCAAAGAACCATCATCATTGTAATGACGGTCCGCAAATGTTTCACTGGCGGTTTGTAATCCAATGGCTTTTGCTTCGCTGATTGAATGACTGCCACTCAACCCAAATAAAATCAAATGCGGGTTGAATTGTTTTACAGCGCTTGCAATGGTATTTGCCAATTCCGCATCCCGGGCCGACATATTATACAAAGCACCATGTGGT
This sequence comes from Chitinophagaceae bacterium, assembly GCA_036675565.1. Classification (GTDB taxonomy): domain Bacteria; phylum Bacteroidota; class Bacteroidia; order Chitinophagales; family Chitinophagaceae; genus JACCYQ01. Next base: position 753 of record JAKFER010000327.1, on the reverse strand, counting down.
TTTACATGGTGTATTTCAGCACCCAATGATTCTGCAATTTTTTGCATGCGGGTTAGTTGTTGAAAAATCAGTACATCAATTTCATTTTTTGAAAGATGCATTTCCGTGCGGCCAAAATTTTCTTTGTCAGGGAATGATATATGAGCTCCAATAGCTACTTTATTTTCGATTGCCAGGAGAATGGTTTGCTGCATGGTTTTTTCATCCCCCGCATGAAAACCGCAGGCGATATTGGCAGAACTGATAAAAGGCATAATACCCGTATCATGATCCATTCCTTCACCCATATCGCAATTGATATCAACCTGCGTGACTGTATGATTCCCCGGGTTCATACTTTTTCCCTGGTTTATTTTTATTTGAATAATTCTTCCAGTTTCAATTTACAGGCATTTTGCAGTAGCTGCAAATCTTGTTGTTGTTTAAAATAAAGTGTTTCTGCCGTTTGCATATCCGTGAATCGAAAGCGGATGTTTTGCCCGGGATTCATTTGCGCCAACCGGTTATGATGGGCAGTAATAACATGCGCTATTCTTGGGTAGCCGCCGGTGGACTGGTGATCGGCCATCAACAAAATCAGTTGACCGCTGGGCAATAATTGTATGGTTCCGAAGCTAACCGCAGTTGATAACAATTCATTTTTATTTTCAGTTGTTAATGATTGACCAACCAACTGGTATCCCATCCTGTCAGCCTGTTTTGAAATTACAAAAGGCTGTTCTGAAAAAATTTTTTGAGATGAAGCAGAGAGTT
>JAKFER010000173.1:0-1794 GCA_036675565.1 Chitinophagaceae bacterium | reverse complement strand
GCATTTCCAAGAATGAAAACAGATATATTGGAAAAAGGAGTTTATCTCAATTACCAGGATTTTTTAAATAATCGCATTTCAAATCCATCCTTTACTATTAAATACAAAAACAGAGGACGTGTACGTTACATTTTTGATGAAAAGGAACAGGAACTGTTACATAATATTTGGGGTTATAGCAATGGCGAGAAACTTTATATAAAAGTTGGACCAAATTATTATGAATTAACAAGAGAAAATTATAGCTATGAATTAATAGGGTCAAAAGATCTCATCCGATACAATAGTGTTTCGGGAGTTGGACCTCAATCTTCAAACCCTGCATTTATGTTAGGTAAAGATTTGTTTAGTGAAATGACTTTACAAAATAATCTAAATCCTAAAAATATACGGCCCCTACAGCTAAATATGGAAACAGGCGAACCATATTAATTTTTTTTAATCGCATTGTCAAATTGCCTTCATTGTCTCATTGTCGAATTGCGTATTTATCTTCAATAAATGGAACCGCATTACAACATCTATCCACTCGGGGATTCAGCACTGACGATTGATTTTGGCAACAGGATTGATGAAGCTATTAATGATCAAGTGCTGGCCAGGTTTTATGATTTACAACAAAATCCATTACCTGCTATGATAGAAGCCGTTCCTGCCTATTCATCTCTCACTATTTTTTATGATCCTTATGAAATAAAAAAAATCATTCATTCCGTATCTGCTTTCGAATGGATGAAATCACAAACCAAAAATTGGTTGAATCAAAGCTTCCCGATTGGCGAAAAAACAAACAACCTTATAACCATTCCCGTATGTTACGATGATGTATATGCGCCGGATCTTAAGCATATCTGCCAGGCAAAAAATATAAGTAAAGAAGAATTGATAAACATACATACCGGTAAAACATACCGGGTTTATATGCTGGGTTTTCTCCCCGGTTTTGCATACATGGGAGAGTTGGATCAAGCTATTTCATTCCCCCGCAAACAACAACCCGGCATAACAGCCGCAGGCAGTGTTGGCATTGCAGGTAAACAAACCGGCATCTATCCTGTGCAATCACCAGGTGGATGGCAGATCATCGGCAGAACGCCATTGAAAATGTTTGATCCAACAAAAGAATGCCCAACTTTATTAAAGGCTGGCGATGAGATCCGTTTTAAATCAATCAGCAAACATGAATTTAATCATTACCCGGGCGGGCATTCTTGATAGTTTGCAGGACCAGGGCCGTTATGGTTTTCGGCATATGGGTATTAATGCAGGTGGCGTCATGGACCAGGCTGCATCAGCCATGACCAATAGCTTGGTGGGAAATGATTTTGATGAAGCTGTAATCGAAATGCATTTCCCGGCATCCGATTTTTTGTTTACACAACCCGCACTCATCGCTATCGGGGGTGCCGATTTTTCAGCTACCATTAATGGGATTGCTATACCGCATTTGCATCCTGTTTTGGTAAACAGCCAGTCGGTTCTCCAATTTAAAAAAGCTGTATCCGGCGCAAGGGGTTACCTGGCTGTTCGTGGTGGATTCAATGTTTCAAAATGGTTAAACAGTTATAGTACCAACCTGCAAATTGCTGCCGGGGGATACCAGGGAAGAAGATTATTATTAAACGACCGATTATCATACAAATACTTTGAGCAAACAGATGAATTACTGGCTCAAAAAGATTTCATCGTGCTGCCCTGGTTCGCATCTAACGCCGATGAATATATGTTTAATGAACCCTTACTCGTTTTGCCCGGCAATGAATGGGATCAACTCTCTGCTTCATCTCAAAAAAT
>JAKFER010000010.1:0-1810 GCA_036675565.1 Chitinophagaceae bacterium | reverse complement strand
AAGTTGAAGTTATGCAAAAAGCCGATAGTAATTGTTCAGCCCGGACTGGTGCTGATAGCGAACAGAAAGATGAGTCTTTATGTAAAAGGTTCCGGAGCGGCAGCAGTCCTAAAATCGGCTGCAAGGAAGAATTTTGCTGATTATTAACTCAAAATTTAAAATTATGAAACAGCAAGCTTCAGCCGCATCCGAAACCCTGATCAAAGATAAAATGATTATTAATTTTTCAGGTAAACTCATTTATGTGGGGATAGATGTTCATCAAAAAGATTACCAGGTAGCTAAAGTGTATAATGGCATTTGTTTGGGAAATCATCGTATGGCAGCCAATAGTGATTTATTGATTAAACATTTGCATAGTCATTATCCGGGAGCGGAATTTAAATGTGTATATGAGAGCTGTGCCTGGGGTTTTAATTTGCAGCGCAGGTTAACGGCAGCCGGTATGCAGTGCATGGTAGTGCATGCTGCCGATGTCTCCACCAGCGATAAAGAGAGAAAAAGAAAAACCGATAAAGTAGATGCTTTAAAATTAGCCCGCACTCTTGCAGCCGGTGCGCTGAAGGGGATTCATGTACCAGACGAAACCCTTCAAAAAGAAAGAAACTTGATCCGCTACCGTACCCGGCTGATGAGAGACATTAACAGAAGCAAAAATCGCATAAAGAGTTTATTGAAATACCAGGGTATAGAGGTGCCGGTACAATATGCAAAGAATAACTGGAGCCGGAATTTTTTGATCTGGATAGAAGAGCAGGCATCCAAAGATGAACTATTGACAGATCCACTATTGCTGATGCTGGATCAAATGAAATTACTGCGGCAACTATTATTAAAAGTAGAAAAAAAATTACGGGAATTAAGAAATGGCAAATATGCATCAAAAGTAAAATTAGCAACCAGCGTACCTGGCATTGGACCTACTACAGCTATGCAGTTTTTGCTGGAAGCAGGAGACCTCAACCGCTTTAAAGGATTTGATGCATTAAATGACTTTATCGGCTTTTGTCCCGACACAGATAGCAGTGGTGAAACAGATCGTGACCGGGGCATTACAACAAGACGGCATAAGCAATTACGCAGCGCTTTGATTGAAGCAGCCTGGCAGGCCATACGAGTAGACCCTGCGTTGATGAATAGTTATCAGGAGCTAACTAAAAGAATGAAAGGTGTGCATGCTATCATTCGCATTGCCCGAAAATTATTGCGCCGGCTGCGTGCAGTATTATTAACCGGTGTAGCATATCAAAAAGGAGTAGTAGCATGAACAACAGACAGAAATTAAGTTTTTTTAAGCCATGTAACTTACCGGTAATAAAGAAAAAAGCAGCCATTGCTGACTGCTCCTTATTACCGTATAAGTATCAGCCTTATTGCTGGCAGGTTGTTCTTCAGCAGAGCCTGCTTCCTCTTGGGGCTGACAAGTAAAATTAAAGTTCTTTCAGTTATTACTATCACAGAAGGTAATTATAAAAAGGTATAAGGACTGCTTAATATATTCTGCAGTTGCAACATACTGCTCAGCTGAGCCTGCAGCCTTATACTATTACTTTCAGGGATTGATAAAAAATTGCAGCGGCAATACCGACTGCTAATAGGAGATTAACCACCTGTGATTAAAGTATTAAGCTGAAAGATGCTGATAAGAAATAGGAATGGTAATCATTCATTGTAAAATTTTTCCGCCCGTGCAGCGAAAACCTTTACATAGGAGGAATATATACGCTGCACCACCCGCACCATTGGCGCCTAATAATGGCACGTTTGTAGACATAGGCTCACCAACAATAATATCATTGATACCATCACA
>JAKFER010000219.1:0-1811 GCA_036675565.1 Chitinophagaceae bacterium | reverse complement strand
GCACCATCCAGTTGTTCAGTGACATTCTGCGTGGTGTTGGCCGCAACCGAACTGATGGCGGCAGGAAGAAAGGTGGTATTAAAGTACATGCCATGATGGACGCCTTTAGTGGTGTTACAGAGTTTGTGCGGATGACAGAAGCCAAAGAGCATGACCGTAAGTTTCTTTATCATTTAAAACTCGCCGCCAACAGTTGGCTGGTGTTTGACAAAGCTTATACGGTGTATCATCAGTTTGCCAAATGGACCAATGATAAAATCTGGTTTGTAACCCGTATGAAAGAAAATGCAGATTATCATGTAACCAAGGTGTTAGTAGATAAAACAAAAAAGAAAAACGCAGGCGGTGTATTGAAGGAGCAATACATTACGGTAGCTGTAAAGCAAAACGGAAAAGAGGTGCAACGTTTAAAATTGAGACGCATCACCTTTAAAACAAAGGAAGGCAAAGTATATATGTTTATCACCAATAACTTTACACTTCCTCCATCACAAATAGCCACCATTTATAAAAACCGCTGGATGATAGAATTATTATTCAAACAGATAAAACAGAATTTTCCGTTGCGATACTTTTGGGGTAACAGCTCCAATGCCGTTAAGATGCAGGTGTACTGTGTGCTGATTGCGCAATTATTGATGGTAGTTATAAGAAAGAAAGCTGCAACAAAGAAATCATTTGCTAATATGATTACAGTGATACGGCTGCACCTCATGAGCTATGTGGCACTGCTCGACTTTATAAAAGACAGTTACAAAGCATGGAGAAAAACACACAATGCATCCTTTGCTTTTGCAACATAAAAAAAAGGGGTAACTACCCCCGATATTGAAACAACAGATTTTTAACCTGTAACCTTTAACTATAAAGGGTTACAGCATTTTTAAACCCGACTTTAGTCGGACAACAATGAAACTTTATCTATGAAACAAAAGTTTGCTTGTCTTTTTATTTTTTCTGTTTTATTTATCACCAGTTCTTACTCACAAATTACAAAAGGGTTTTGGATGTTTGGAGGATCGGGAAGTATAGAATCGGGCTCTACTACAGTACTCAATACTACGTTCAAAAGCACCAGTATAAGACTTGACCCCCGTGGCGGCTATTTTTTTGCAGACAAACTGGCTGCGGGCCTTACTTTGGCTTACGATTTTCAAAAGTCAAATGTTGGCTCTTCTTTTTCAGAGCCTTCTCAATCACTGGGTATCGGACCTTTTGTGCGTTATTATTTTCTTCCAACAGAAAAAAGAGTAAACATTCTCGCTGAAGTAAACGGGGCTTATAGCCGGGTTTTTGATGCTGATGCTGGCGCACTACAATATGGATTTTTGGGAGGCATTGCATTATTTCTGAACTCTACAGTGGCACTGGAATTATTGCCTGGTTACAGAGCCTACAATACTTACGGAGATGTAAAAAGCAAGAAAAACAGCTTTGTGATGAATATAGGCTTACAAATTCACCTTGAACGAGACCGTGATAAAAACTAAAAAATGAAAAAAAATATAAAACTAATTGCCAGTACTTTGTTTGTATTAATTGGCACAATAGCAACTGCACAGCAAATAAATTATGTTAGTGGATTTCAGACAAATATCAACCATACATCCTGTAATGTTTTTAATGTAAGTCCCTTGTCGGTAGTAAATGGAAGGACTCATCATCCCGTTTCGGGAGGGGCATTAAGAGGTACTTCAGCCCCGGTAGCTTTAAGAGTAGTGACTGGTCCAAATACCACAGCTCCTAATGCAGCCGGTGGGGTTGCATTTGCCTTTGAGTACCGGTTAAACAAGGTTTCACTTACACCTGTA
>JAKFER010000054.1:0-12878 GCA_036675565.1 Chitinophagaceae bacterium | reverse complement strand
GTCTTTCTCCTTTTTGCTGTCTTTCATCAAATCCTTCAACATAAAAATACCTGGAAGAATCGGGTGTATGGATCTCATCCATCAAAACAATTTCATCTCCATTTTTTCCAAACTCGTATTTGGTATCAACCAAAATCAAACCTTGCTTGGCCGCAATTTCTTTTCCTCTTTCAAAAAGTTTACGCGTATAGTTTTCCAGTATTTCCCATTCGGTTTCTGTGGCCAGTCCGCCGGCAATAATATCTTCTTTGGAAATATCTTCATCATGTCCCTCGGAGGCTTTGGTTGAAGGGGTAATTACAGGCGTTGGAAAAAAATCATTTTCGTTCATACCCTCAGGTAAGTCAATACCGCAAAGTTTTCTTTTACCACTTTGGTAGGTTCTCCATGCATGACCCGTCAGGTTTCCGCGGATAACCATTTCAATTTTAAATGGAACACATTTTATCCCGATGGATACATTTGGTGCAGGCGTTTCTATCAGCCAATTTGGACAAATGTCTTTCGTCGCATTTAACATGATTGATGCCAGTTGGTTCAACACTTGTCCTTTATATGGAATAGGTTTTGGTAGCACAACATCAAAAGCAGAAATTCGATTGGAAGCTACCATTACAAGGAAATCTTCACCGATTGTGTATACGTCTCTAACCTTTCCTCGATAGAAATTTATTTGTTGGGGAAATTGAAATTGGGTCATAGAAAATCGAATATAGGAATGACTTTAAATCAATCAAAATCAATTTGATCAAGATTTTAACAAATTGGTCATTTACCTTAATAATTAAATTTTATGATGATTATATTATGCTTATTTTTCCGACAAATTTATAAACTAAATATTGCCTTATGAGTAAAAGCTTTCGCTACCTGGCGTTGTGCATAATGTTCAGTGCGATTTCAATTGTTGCCATTGCACAAAGAGTTACCATCTCCGGTAATGTAAAAAATGCCAGTTCCACCGCACAGGTACCTGCTGTTTCGGTCACCATAAAAGGAACTTCCCAGGGTACATTTACCGATGAAAATGGAAATTTTAGTATTTCGGTAGATAATCTTCCTGTTGTTTTATTAATCAGTTCAATTGGGTATGAATCGCAGGAAATAACTGTTACAGATGCATCCCAACCTGTGAATGTAAGTTTTGTGCCTTCATCTTCACTGGGAGAGGAGGTTGTTATTTCAGCCAGCAGGGTGGCTGAACGTATCCTTGAATCGCCGGTAACAGTAGAAAGAGTCAGTGCTGCTGCAATCCGGAATGCACCCGCTGCATCATTTTATGATGTGGTTGCAAATATAAAAGGTGTTGATATGACTACATCTTCCCTGACATTTAAAACGCCCAGCACCCGTGGTTTTAATGGAAGTGGTAACCTTCGTTTTAACCAGTTGGTAGATGGTATGGACAACCAGGCTCCAGGATTAAACTTTTCTGTAGGAAGTGTAATTGGTTTAACTGAATTAGATGTTGAAAGCATGGAATTACTTCCAGGTGCTTCTTCCGCATTATACGGTCCCGGTGGTATGAATGGCACATTACTTATTAACAGTAAAAATCCATTTCGTTACCAGGGATTATCATTCCAGATTAAACAAGGAATTACGCATACAGATAGCAGGTACCGCGATGCAGCTCCTTATTATAATTGGGCTGTGCGTTATGCAAAAACAATTGGCGAAAAGTTCGCTTTTAAAATTAATTCAGAATACATTCAGGCTACGGATTGGGTAGCAGCTGATTATCGCAACTATGCAAGATTAGGAACTAGTGGTGGTATTATTCCCGGCACAAGAGAATCTGATCCTAATTACGATGGTGTAAATATGTATGGTGATGAAACAACAGCAGATATCAGGCAGGTTCTGCAAGGTGTAGCTGCGCAGGCGCCATTCCTGGCTCCTTATATCAGTACACTTACCGGTTCGCCAATCAATGTATCCCGTACCGGTTATTCAGAGAATGATATTGTAGATCCCAATACAACCAACTTTAAATTAACGGGAGCATTGCATTATAAAATTTCTTCCAAATTAGAAGCTGTTGCGGCAGCATATTGGGGCACTGGTAATACAGTGTATACCGGTAGCGATCGTTACTCTTTAAAGGACCTTAAAATAGGTCAGTATAAAGTTGAATTAAATCATACCAACTGGTTTCTGCGTGCTTATACAACACAGGAAAATGCTGGACAATCATTCAATGCAACCGTAACAACCCGTTTAGTGAATGAAGCCTGGAAGCCAAGTCCGGGTAATACGGGTTGGTATGCTCAATATGGGCAGGCTTACCTGGCTGCAAAATTAGCCGGTGCGGGTGATGATGCTGCGCATGCTACCGCAAGGAAAACAGCCGACATCGGACGCCCCGAAGCAGGAACCGAACAATTCAAAAAATTGTTTGACCAGGTTCGATCTGTTCCTATTTCTGAAGGTGGTGGTTTGTTTGTTGATAAAACGGACCTGTATAATTTCGAAGGCCAGTATAATTTCAGCCATGTAACCGGTTCAGTGGTAGATATCCTTGTTGGCGGTAATTACAAAAAGTATGAATTGGATTCTGAAGGAACTTTGTTCGCCGATTCTGCAGGCGTTATCCTTATTAATGAATATGGTGGATATATTCAAGCTTCAAGATCCTTATTTAATGAGCGTTTAAAATTGACTCTTGCAGGTCGTTTTGATAAGAATACCAATTTTAAAGGGCGCTTTACACCAAGAGCAACTGCACTTGTGAAAATTACAGAAAACAACAACATTCGTTTGTCTTACCAGACAGCTTACCGTTTCCCATCAACACAGCAACAGTGGATTAACCTGGATGTGGGTGGTAATGTAAAATTGATCGGAGGTGTACAGGAATTGAAAGATTTTTATCGTTTTAATAGTAATCCCGTCTATTCATTGACAACGGGTCAGCCTGTTACCTTTGATGAATTCAGACCTGAATCCGTTAAATCTTTCGAAGGGGGTTACCGTGGATTATTTGCTGAAGGAAAATTATTGTTTGACGTGTATGGTTATTTTGGTACATATACCGACTTTATTGTACGCACCCTGGTAATGCAATCAACAACCGGTAATCCTGCAGACCTCTCCAATCCGGAAAAAAGAGTAGTTTATTCAGTGCCTGTAAATACTGAAAGTAAAGTTGAAACATATGGATATGGTATCAGCTTCGATTATCGTTTACCAAAGAGTTTTGTATTAGGAGCTAATTTCACTTCGGATGTTTTGGATAAAGTTCCCCCGGGTTATGTGGCTTTCTTTAATGCACCTAAGTACAGGGCCAATGTAAATTTTGGAAATACCGGTTTTGGTGCTGATAAGCAATGGGGTTTTAACCTGGTTTATCGCTGGCAGGATGCATTCTTTTACGAAGGAGATTTTGCTTCAGGAATGATAGAACAAATTCAAACTCTGGATGCGCAGGTTAGTTATAAAATGCAGGCATCAAAATCTGTTATCAAAGTCGGAGCCAATAACTTGCTTAACCAATATTATCGCAATGCAGCTGGTAATCCATCTATTGGTGGATTGTATTATGTGAGCTATGGTTATAATATTTTTTAATTCATTTTTTAATAAACTTATTCAATATGTTTTCAATCATAAATAAAAAAGCGGGCGCACTGATCCTTGCGGCAGGTTTCTTTGCTATGCAGTCGTGTAACAAGGAGTTCGAGGATATTGACCCGGTAGTAAAGCCGGTAGTTACAACCACCATAGGTTCTGTTATTGAATCTGACGCCAGTTATTCCATTTTAAAATCAGCGGTTACCAAAACTGGTTTGTTGCCGGTATTAAAAAACCCGGATGCAAAACTTACATTATTTGCAGTAGATGATGCTGCATTTGCAGCCTCAGGTCTTTCTCAAGCCATTGTTGATGCATTACCTGTTGCACAGGTTGCCGCTATTTTGCGTTATCATATTGTTCCGCAGGCTTTACCTGTTTCAGCAGTTACAGCTGTAATGCCACCTGTTCAAATGCCCACTTTATTACCACTGGATCCTACAAACCCATTGGTGAAAATGAATATTCATTTGTCCAAAATTGGATCAACCGTTTATGCTAATAATATCCCTGTAAAACAGGGTGATATTCTTGCAGGTAATGGCGTAATACATAAAACAGTGGCAGTGGTAATGCCACCTTCCGTTTTATTGTCAAATGTAATTTACGATGATCCGCAATTTTCTATACTTGAGGCGGCAATAAAAAGAGCTTCACAAGGCAGTACTGGTCTTTCCAGTTTTGATTACTTGCTACAGTATCCGGTTGTAAACCTGACCGTATTTGCGCCAACAAATGATGCAATGAAAGAACTTGTCAGCGCTTTATCCGGGGGCATGGTCCCGGTTGGAGCACCCGACCAGGTATTCATCGATTTTATAAACAACTTTGTTCCTGTTCAGGATGCAGCAGGAATCGTAGCTTATCATATTCTTCCGACAAGGAATTATGCGCATAATTTCCCAACTACAGCTACATGGATACCAACGGCTTTGAATGGGGCTATTCCTGCACACCCAGGTATCGAAGTGCAGAGTACTTTCACCGGGCCATTTGCAACTGCACTAACGGTTATGGGTGTGGGAAATGGAGGAGTACCTTCGAATGTTACTTCAATTGATGTAAATGCAGTGAATGGCGTAGTACAGGTGATTGATAGAGTGTTATTACCTCAATAATGATTTTTGTCATATTAAAAAAAGAAAACCTCCGCATGGAGGTTTTCTTTTTATTTTGATTAAATCTGATTAATGTTCTTATTTAAAATTGATATCGATATTCAATTTTACCAACGATCTGCTTATCACGGTCAAACAATACTTCCCTGGTTTTTAAACCCTGGTCATTATACTGGTATCTCCAAATCTGGTAATCAAGACTGTTAACCGGAACGGTGATCTTTTGAATGAGTTGTCCATCAGCTGAATATTCAAACATAAAATCGGGTAATAACCTGCCTGCTTTTTTATTAAATCTTACGATATCGGTGAGTTGATTTTGATCGTCGTAATAATAAAAAATGCGATCCATTTCTACTCCTTTTTTCTTCCATATTTCTTCAGCAATATTCCCATCTTCATCATATTCAAAAGTTATTTCCATGGCTGGTGCATTATTAATGCTTCGTAACATTTTTACTGGTTTCCCATCCACATTATACTGCCAGGTATGTTCTTCCGATTCCTTCAATCCACGGCTGGTGTCAATAGCCAGGCTGTTTAATGATTGCAGCAATCCATTGGAGTTATATGTATAACTGGTAGTGTTGGCCAAATAACCGGAACTGTCAATCGTTTTAATTACTTTATCCGTTTCATTAAAATAAGTTGAGAGTACAGAGGTTTCTTCCAGGTTCCTGGTTTGGGTCCGTAATACTTTTTGAGATAAATCGAATTGTTGAACGATCCGGAAATCCCTGGATGGTGAACCATTCGCTTCTATACTGATAATTTCAACCGAACGAAGATTTGCTTTCTTATAGGAAGCAATTAAATCGTTTGCTTCGCGGGTGCCAACAATGTCCTTATAATAATACTGGGATTGGGCGCCAACTGAAATGGCAAGAAAAAAAAGGAGCAGAGTATTTTTCATTAGATAAAGGATATTGTTTTATTTCCAAAAATACCTGATTTATACAGTATCATAGCTAGTATGTAAATATTGTACTTATTTTTAAGAAAATATTCACCTTGTCTCATAGTCCTGAAAGAAAAGAAAAAGATTGTTTGAACTGCGGTGCCATTGTTCATGGCCGTTATTGCCACGTTTGCGGGCAGGAAAACAAAGTACCCCTGGAGAAGTTTTGGGACCTGGTTATCCACTTTTTTTATGATATCACGCACTTCGACAGTAAGTTCTTCGATACCATGAAATACCTGCTGCTTAAACCAGGTTTTTTGCCACAGGAATATATGAAAGGTCGAAGGGTCAGTTACCTGAATCCGATCAGGATGTACATTTTTACATCTGCATTTTTTTTCCTGATTTTTTTCGCATTTTTAAATCCCACGGATGCTTTCCAATCCGGTGGAAGTAATATACTGACGCAATCTGAAAGGGATTCTTTGCTGGTCAAAACTGAAAGGAAGATCAAAGAAAGAGGTAGTTCTGAGAAACTGGAACAATTAAAGGTGTTGTTGAAAGATAGTACCCGGGAAATAAATAAAGATGATGTAAATCGTCTCAATAGTAATTTCAGAATTATGGGAATCGGCGACAGAGAATATAAAACGTTTCATGAATATGATTCCATTCAGCAACAACTACCGGCTAGCGAAAGAGATGGATGGTTTACCAGGATGTGGGTTAAAAAAGAGATAGAAATCAACGAAAAATACAAAAACGATCCATCTTCATCTTTAGAAAAATTCACTGACATCTTTTTACATAAGTTGCCTTATCTTTTATTTATCTCTTTGCCTTTCTTTGCGCTAATCTTAAAACTACTGTATATCCGTCGTCAATGGTATTATGCTGAACATGTAATTTTTACAGTTTACCACTATATATTCAGTTTTTTATTGTTGCTTTTCATCTTTGGTTTTGATGCATTATCTGATTGGACAGGTTGGGGAATATTTGATCTGCTGATCGGGCTTTCCATTTTTGCCTGGGCATTTTATTTATATAAATCGATGCGTCGTTTTTATGGGCAAAGACGATTTAAAACCTTTATCAAATTCTCTTTGTTAAATATATTAGGCTTTACCTGTATTGTATTTTTGCTCACTTTCTTTATACTTTTTTCCATCTTTCAGTTATAAAATATTTCTATGAATGCTTCACTTCTTGATTCTTTCGGTAGGTTGGTTTCTATTATGGATGATCTGCGAGAAAAATGTCCCTGGGATAAAAAGCAAACCATTGACACCCTTCGTCAATTAACAATCGAAGAATTATATGAGTTAACGGATGCCATCACAGAAAAAGATTGGAAAGGTATTAAAGAAGAATTGGGCGACCTGCTGTTACATATTTTATTCTATTCCAAAATTGGCAATGAACAAAACCAGTTTACCCTGGAAGAAGTGATAACAGGTATCAGCGAAAAACTGGTTGCCAGGCATCCGCATATTTATGGCAATGTAAAAGTTCAGGATGAAGGCGACGTAGAACGAAATTGGGAAAAATTAAAACTTAAAGAAGGTAATAAATCAGTTTTAAGCGGTGTTCCGGGTTCTCTTCCGGCAACTGTAAAAGCAATGCGGTTACAGGAAAAGGCGCGGCAGGTTGGTTTTGAATGGGAAAAACGCGAAGATGTTTGGGAGAAGGTAGAAGAAGAAATGGAAGAATTAAAAGAAGCCGTAGACCAGCAGGATGCCCAAAAGATGGAAGATGAATTTGGAGATGTTATTTTCTCAATGATCAATTATGCACGGTTTTTGCGTATAGATGCGGAAAACGCATTGGAGCGCACCAACAAAAAATTCATCCGTCGATTTACACAAATGGAAGAAGTTGCACAGAAGTCAGGAAAGGATCTTCACCACATGACACTTGCTGAAATGGATGTTCTCTGGAATGAAATTAAACTTCAGCACAAAGAGTGAGATATAATATTCGGAACATATTGACCAGGAAGAGTAGCCTTTTATTTTTGGCTTTACTCATGTTTATTGTGTCGGTTCTATTACAACTGTATTTTTCACCCAATTCAGGTATTACTAAGGATCAAAAGAACATAGAAGCAAACCTGCATAAACAACAGCAGGACTTCTATCAGTTAATGTCCGATACGGTTCTCTTACAAAAATTGGTTCAGCGTACAGAGACACTGGAAGAATTTAAAGAAGTGCAGGAACTTAGTTATGGCGTTTATATTTATGCAGAATATTTTATCAATGATTACCAATTGGTTTTCTGGAACAATAAATTAGTTATACCGGAAAAACAAAGTTTTGAATTACCTGATGGTGTATATTTTCAACACCTGGATAATGGAGATTATGTAACGGTTAAAGGTTCCATCAAACTCTCTGGAATGACCAACCGGTTAATGATCTTTGGAATGATGCCTGTTAAGTTTCAATACTACATTGAAACAGATTATGCTCATCAGACATTTGCATTTAGCCGTGACATGGCAGAACGGATACGTATTGCAGATGTAAATGAGGTGACAGATTACCCCGTCAAATCGCTTGAAGGAGATGTTTTATTTCATTTAGAAAAAAGAATAACAGGGAATATTTCTTCTAATGATAACCTGTCTATGGCTTTTCGGTTGAGTGCGCTGATTCTTTTATTAATGTTCATTCATTATACAGCCGAAAATATAGTTAAACAAAAAAACGGACCCTGGCAGGGGATTGCTTTTTTAGCTGGTTCATTGATTTTAATAAGGCTGTTTATTTATTTAATTCCCGAATTATTCAATTTGAGGCAATTTGAATTGTTTGATCCTACCATTTATGGTTCTACCAAAGTATTTAATTCATTGGGAGATTTGTTGATCAATGCATTATTGTTTTGCTGGATTGTTGTTTTTGCCTGGTCCAAATTTGGGAACATCAACTGGGAGATAAAACTACAAGAATCAACAAGGAGGATTATCGGGTTTGCTTCTTTGGTATTACTCATCCTGTCAACCTTCGTCATGGCAGGTATCATCCGGAGCCTGATCGCTGATTCCAGGATTTCTTTCGATGTAACAAATTTTTTCAGTTTAAACATTTATAGTGTTATAAGCTTTGTAGTCCTTGCCTGTTTGTCATTAGGATACTATTATTTTACACAGTTGCTTTTCCGGTTTATTTTTCCTCTATTTGAAGGCAGGCGGATTTTAATTTATTTTGCCATTGCCATTTTAGGCTTGCTATACATCAGCTTCCTGGCATCCGTTAACCAGGTACAATTTTATGTTCCTGTACTTTTATGGCTGTTAATTTTTACCTGGCTTATCAGCCAGAAGGGTTTTGTGATTAACCGTTTTCGGGTAAACATTGCCGGTATATTATTCTGGATATTTATTTTTTCGTTTTCAATTTCGGCGATCATCTTAACTGAAAATAAAGTAAAAGAATTACAAGCCAGGAAAACAATGGCTGAAAAAATTGCCATGGAAAATGATCCTGCCAATGAAAAACAGATCAACGTAGCGTTAACCTACCTGGATAATGATTTCTTATTGGCCAATTTCGACCGCTTCAGGGAAGAGCGCAGTAATAATGAACTAAAAGATAGTATTATCAATTTCAGTTATGAAGATTATCGTAACCGCTATCGCACCCGGTTATATGTCTACGACGAAAATATGGATCCATTGTTCAACGATGATCCAACTTCCTTCGAAACATTGAATAATATTGTGCAAGTGCAAGCCCGACCCACCAATGTGCCTGATCTATTTTATTATGAAACAGCAATAGACCAGTTCACCTACATTACCCGCAGGCACGTAACAGATATTGCCAACAATAAATTATTGGGAATTTTCTTTATTATCTCTACCCCTAAAAATTATGGAACTGATGTTTTATCGCCAGAGCTTTTCAGGCAAATGAAACAAACAGACCCGGAAAGTTCACCAATTTATTCAACCGCCATTTATAATAAGCAGGTACTTGTTTCACCTTCCAACAAATATCCATTCCCTATTTATTTAAAAGATGAAGAGGTACCAAAGAGTGCATTCGTTCAGAAAATAAATGGCGAATATGATGAATTATGGTACCGGGGTGGCAATGACAGGATCGTGATTGTTGCCCGTAAATCCAATTCGTTTATAGAAACCATTACACTGTTCTCGTATATTTTTTGCGCTTTTCTTTTCATGGTCACCATTTTTCAACTGGCTTCCATGATTTTGAAAACGCTTGTGGAAAGAAGGAGTTTGAAAGATATCTGGCAGATGAATATCCGGACACAAGTGCATAGTACCATCATTTTTATCAGTGTGCTTTCTTTTACCATTATTGGTATTGCAACCATTTCTTTTTTCATAAGCAGGTTCAACCGGAATAACAGTGAAAAATTAAGCAGGACCATGCGTATTATGGTCAGCCAGATGGAGGAACAGGTTGCCCGTTACCCGCAGTTGGATGATGTGGTAAAAATGTATGATTCGCTATCTAATGATGATTTACAAACAACCATTGAAGGGGTTGCCCAGATACATGATGTAGAAGTGAACCTGTATGATCTGAATGGAAACCTTGTACTTACATCAACAGAAAATATTTATCGCAAAGGCGTTTTGAGTCCTAAGATGCACCCTGAAGCATATTATCATTTAAACAGGTTAAGACAAATCAGGCATATACAGGATGAAGAAGTTGCTAATCTTTCTTACCTGAGTATTTATGCGCCGGTCAGGAAAAAGAATGGTGAAGCAGTTGCTTATTTAAACATTCCATATTTTACTTCCTTGCGTGATCTCAACCAGGAGATATCAAACTTCCTGGTAACGATCATTAACCTGAACGCATTTATATTTTTAATTGCAGGTGTAATTGCTTTATTCATTACCAACCGGATCACCCGATCATTTTCTTTGATCAGTGATAAAATGCGTGAAGTAAATATCAATCAAACAAACGAAGAGATTGAATGGCCACGTAATGATGAAATAGGCGTATTGGTAACGGAATATAATAAGATGGTGGCAAAACTGGAATACAGTGCGCAAGCCCTTGCCAAGAGTGAAAGAGAGGGTGCATGGCGGGAGATGGCGCAACAGGTAGCGCATGAAATAAAAAATCCATTAACGCCAATGAAATTAAGTATTCAATACCTGCAAAAAGCAATTGATAATAACCAGGATAATGTAAAAGAACTGGCCAGCAGGGTAACCGATACTTTGGTTGAACAGATCGATCACCTTTCAAAGATCGCAGCAGATTTTGCACAATTCGCTAATATCGGTAATACGAAAATGGAGCGCATTGATTTGCATGAGGTAATTGATTCTTTAAAAGACCTGTATAAAACCAACCCGGATATCAATATTTCATGGAAGCCTGTTCAGCGAAATTCAATGGTAATGGCCGACAGAACACAGATGAACAGGTTGTTCACAAACCTGCTATCCAATGCTGCCGATGCCTGTGATGGAAAAGATGATTGCAAAATAGAAATTACAGAGACCCGGGCAAATGGACAGGTGCAGATTAATATTACAGATAATGGTGAAGGTATTCCACTGGATATGCAGCACAAAATATTTACACCCAATTTTACAACCAAATCTTCCGGCACCGGTCTTGGCTTAGCAATGTGTAAAAGCATTGTTGAACAGGCACATGGTCATATCTGGTTCGAAACTGAGCAGGGAGTTGGTACAACATTTCATGTGGTATTACCCGTGGCTAATTAATACCTTTTCGTATACGCGTTTCCGTTAAATAGTTTTCAAACTCGGGCAGACTAAAACTACTCAGGTTTTTTTCTTTGGTTAACCCGGCTTTTTGTGCAGAGAGAACACCATAACGAACATCATCAAAACCATCCAGGTCATGCGCATCAGGATCAATAGAAATCAATACATTTTTTTCCAATGCATAACGTATCCATCGCCAATCCATATCAAGGCGCCTGGGATGTGCATTTAACTCTATAGCTACATGATTGGCGGCACAGGCATCAATAATCTTTTTATGATCAACCGGGTAGCCATTCCGGCTTAACAACAAACGACCTGTCATGTGCCCAAGAATAATCACATACGGATTTTCAATTGCTTTGATTAAACGGGCCATGGCTTTTTCTTCAGTCATCTTCAGGTTACTATGCACTGAAGCGATGACGAGGTCAAAAGTTGCCAATATATCATTGGTATAATCAAGGCTGCCATCATTCAGGATATCACATTCAATACTTTTAAAAATTTTGAAAGGGGATAACCGGGCATTTAGTTCTTGAATGTATTGATGTTGTGCAATGATCCTTTCATGCGTTAATCCTTTAGCATAAAAAGCACTTTTGGAGTGATCAGAAATGACCAGGTATTCATATTTTCTTTTTATAAGTTCATTCGCCATTTCTTCAATGGTATGTACTCCATCACTCCAGTTGCTGTGGCTGTGAATCAAACCAATTATATCCGATGCATTTAAAGTTTCAGGTAATGGTTGTTTTTTTGCAAGATGAATGATTTCCGGATCCTCTCTTAAATAAGCTGGGATATTATGCATACCGGCTTGTTGAAAGATGGATTCTTCACTTTCAAATGTTTTATCTTTTAATGGAAATTCCTGATTCCAGGCTTCATAGAAAGATTGGCTGCAGCTACTGGAAAAAACCTTCTGGTAAAAATGCGCATCATCAGCCAGGTGAATTTTAATTTCAACATTTTCAACGCCTTTAAATAACGAATGATCTTCACTTTCCTGCATCAGTTCGAAATTATTGGAACTGAAAAATTCTTTAATGCTGGACGATGGGGCAGTGGTGCACCACTCAAGCAAATCAGTCGTTTCCATTTGCCTTCTAATTAATCCGGTTAGCTGAATTTTAAATGATTTGAATTCTTTTTTTAATGATGAATCCATTTGCAGAGCGTACTTTTCTATCTGTGCAAAAAGATAGCTTCCCTGGTTGTTCATATAAAATTCTATCGCCTGGCTGATGTTGGTTTGGGTTTTTTCTCCAAAACCTTTATACAGTAAAAGCCGGTTTTCATTACATGCATAAAGCAATTCTCCCAGGCTTTCAATCTCCAGTTGTTTCCAGATGACATTAATTTTTTTAGGCCCTATACCTTTAATGTTCATCATTTCTAAAATACCGGGTGGCGTTTTTTGAAACATTGTTTTTAGTGCAGACAATTCACCGGTATCTAATATTTCAATGATTTTTTTACCGGTACTTTCACCAATTCCTTTGAAAGAAAATAATTTTTCGCGGGGAATATCCCGGATCGGTATTTC
>JAKFER010000208.1:0-1826 GCA_036675565.1 Chitinophagaceae bacterium | reverse complement strand
TGCCGTTCCTCCATTGAAAGAATATTGGGCTGTACCGCCACCTGCACCGTCATTTTCAAAACTCAACTCTTTCCCACAGGATACAAAAAACAAGGACAGTAATAATGCAAATGAGGCAGATAATAAAAAGGTCTTTTTCAAAATTAAATATTTACGGATTATTTCATTGGTCGACGATAAAGATATATTGCTGAAGTTATATTTCAAAGCTCAGCCGTGATTCTGTTTCCCAGGCGAGGTTCACCGGATGGCATCTGACTGTAATTGCGCCGGGCCTACGCTACACACACCCGGACAGATTATTAAAAGCCTAATGATCCAACGTGGTTTTATAGTTTCCTTTTAGGATTACTTTAACCTGCAGAGATCTACCTTGCTATAATAAAAGCCAGCAAGGATTTTTTTGATTTTAACCCAGTCAAAAAAAGTTTGGTACCGTCTTTCAAAATCAACTCATCTTATGAAGTGTTTTTTATTGTTTCTTCTTATCAGTAGCCAATCATTTGGTCAGGGCTCTATTGAGAAGAATGAGGTCATTACTATCGGCGGAATAAAGCAATATGTACGCATCAAAGGGAAGGATATGTCAAAACCGATCCTTCTTTTTTTGCATGGTGGCCCCGGCAGTTCGGTGATGCGACAAGCCGATCATATGACCGGTAAATTGCAACAACAGTTTGTAGTGGTGCATTGGGACCAGCGTGAAACCGGCGAAACGCTCCGGCTCAATAAATCATCGCAGCCGTTGACGCTGAATTTATTTTATAATGATACCCATGACCTGATCGACAGTTTGCTGAAACGGTTCCAGCGACCGAAGCTTTATCTGGCCGGTTATTCATGGGGATCGGCTCTCGGCTTTCATATTGCCGATAAATATCCCGGTCTTCTCTACGCTTATATCGCCATCAGCCCGGTCATCAATCAATGGGAAAGTGAGAAGATAGCATTGGAAATGCTGAAGGAAAAAATGAATAAAAAGGCACAAAAAGAATTGGCGCAGGTAAAGATACCTTTTGAAAATATGGAACAATTGTATTACCACCGTAAATGGCTGTTTAATTTCGATGGAAAAAAATTTGTAGCACTGACCTTACCGAAAGGATTCATGCAAGCATGGGGAGCCACCTGGTTCAATGTATGGAAAGAGTCTTGTGATAAAAATCTTTTTGAAAGTTTACCTGCCATTCATTGTCCTGTATATTTTTTCGCCGGGGAGAAAGATTATCAAACCAATCATACCATCGCCCGGGATTATTTCGATAAGCTATCGGCACCGAAAAAAGATTTTTTCCTGTTTACCGAAGCCGGTCATGGATTACCCGAAACAGATCCCGGTTTGTTCCAGGATATCATCATTGATAAAATACTTCCTGAAACATTTCATCCTGGTGTAACCGGCTATAAAAACTGATAAACGAGGATCAGGATGGTTCACAAATTACCGGCGCTTCCTGCGACATGATGCATATCCAGTTACCGTTTTCATTTTTGTAAGTATTGGTCACCCAATGTTCGGCATTAAACGGACTGTTTTTGTAGCATCCTATATTCATTCCACGGGTTATTACTAAAGCAATATCACTTTGAAGGTTTACCCGCAACACTTCCTTTTGCATGGACGTGTGAGACAACTCACCCGATTTGACCGCATGTAGAAATTGCTCTTTCGTTATGATTCCAAATTCAGGTTGTAATAAGATCCAATCATCGGATAAAAACCTGGAAATGTATTCCACATTATTTGAAGTCAATGCCTCGTTGAAATTGTCTTCCCAATATTGAAACTCTTTTGTCAACGGGTCATCTTTCATACTTGTTATTTA
>JAKFER010000134.1:0-1839 GCA_036675565.1 Chitinophagaceae bacterium | reverse complement strand
AAACAAAATATAACGGAGCTTGCTAGTTGTTTCTTCATTCTATTTTCTATTCGCTTCTTTTTAATAAATTTCTCGTTCTTGCTTTCATCTGATCATACCATTTTCTATTGATGGAATACCTAACCAGGTTCGCCCCTGGTATTTATCAAAAGAGCATTTTAATACAGGCTGCTGATAAGCAGCCCTGTATTGCTTATAATTAAAATTCTTTCACTCCTCCTGATCAGGGTCTCCAACGGGGATCGCCAGATGTATTTCTTCCTGAGAAAGTATTGTCAATTATTTTAAAATCGCCCACTGATGGGTTTCGCCACAATTCAGTAGTTGTTTTTGAAATGGCAATGATGCCCGGAAAATCATTACCGCCCGATACATGATCGGATGTACGGTAATTGTTACTTGCATTAATGGTGGTGGAAGCATTTGCCAGTACATCACGTACTGATATTTCTCCTGCGGAGGTTGGGTCTCCTATACCGAATATGCAATTATTAATGGTAATGCCATTCGTAACATTATCTGAACCGGAAGTTCTGTACCAGATGTAACTGGAGTTGTCGCCCAACGGAGCTTCATTAATTGTACAGTTATCTACTAATACTGAAACTGAATTATTCCTGCTTACAATAAATCTTTGAATATTGTAAATTGTGCTGTTGGTAATTTTAATTACATCAGCATGACTGGTAGCAACATCAATATTAATTATACCATAATCTTTAACACTATCTACAACACAATTATTCATGGAGATAGTTCCATAAGTACTTGTACCGGCTTTTATTCTCAGTACTCCCCTGAAGATCTCCATCAAGCATCCTTCGAAATGAATTTTTCCTACATTACAAGACTGATCAATATTAAATGCATATTTGCCATTATAATCGCTGCCACGGAGAATAACATCATTAAACACAATAGAATCAATAACACTACCGGAAGTGATGTTAAAGTTTGCCGGCATGTATATGACGGGTTTGTCCGGATTCAATAAATCATCGCCTGCAACAAATGTGAGCGTTTTATCGAGGTTGGTAGTGCTGTTAATGTTATACTGTTCACCTCTTTTCAAAATAATAATACTACCGGATGCCACATCAGGAATCGTATCTCTTAAAATATTAGCATTTCCGGTGATGCCACGTAAATCAATCAATGATCCAACCAAGGGAGCCTTGGTTGTAAAATCTGCCCAACCCCGCACGGTGGCATCACTATATAAGAAAATGATATAATTCGTGCTGGCATTCAGCCCCGATACTATTTTGTATTCATTGCTAATATCAACAGGGTTAAGCGTTACATCAGCTGCTATGAAACTGTCAGAAGCAAGTAATACCTTAATAGAAGTAACGGCAGCGCCACCGGTTTTCCAGGTTACTTTCACCGAATTATCATTTACCTCACTAATATCGGGGACATTCAGTATAGTAGGGAACCTTGCAGTTTTTATAGCACCCAGGGAAGATGCTTTTGAATTTTTTGAAGTATCTGCAGCATTGGCACGTACCTGTACCTGGTACAATTTATCCCAGCCAAGATCTTCAAACACCACTGTATTTGTATCAGCAATCATTGTTGCGGCAATTGTCCTGAATGTATCAAGACTTACTTCAGCAGTATAGGAGTCAGCCCCTTTGACCGTTTGCCATGAAGCTTTAATCCAGTTGCCATTTGATTCCAGTTCATCTTTCATAACTGGTCTGAAAAGACGCGATGCTTCTTCAAGTTTATCCTCCTTTGTACAAGCGGCAATAATTACCGACATAATCAGTATCACCGGGAAGATTTTTTTCATAACGCTATTATTAGTATTCATCATGCTAAATTTTTAGATTA
>JAKFER010000316.1:0-58674 GCA_036675565.1 Chitinophagaceae bacterium | reverse complement strand
AGCAGTTGCAGAGAGTTTTATGGTTTAAGAAAAAGCTATCTTGAACTGGAAGAAGTATAACCTATGGAATGCAATTCCTGATACATCTGTAGTTCGGGATTGCAAATCACAAACAGCGGTGCTCTTCGAAATTTGCAATTTCGAAGCCAGATAAAAAGGATTTAAAATCCTATTACAGCAGTTGCAGAGAGTTTTATGGTTTAAGAAAAAAGCTATCTTGAACTGGAAGAATTATAACCTATGGAATGCAATTCCTGATACATCTGTAGTTTGGGATTACAAATCCCGAACAGCGATGCTCTTCGAAATTTGCAATTTCGAAGTCAGAAAAAAAGGATTTAAAATCCTATTACAGCAGTTATGGAGAGTTTTATGGTATGAGTAAAAGCTATCTTGAACTGGAAGAATTATAACCTATGGAATGCAATTCCTGATACATCTGTAGTTCGGGATTTGTAATCCCGAACAGCGGTGCTCTTCGAAATTTGCAATTTCGAAGCCAGATAAAATGGATTTAAAATCCAAAACAGAGTGAGTTTCTGCGAGAGGAAATGAAGCAACTAGCCCGGGAAAACTCGAAAATCGTATTTGATGAATTGATCCTGAATTTACTGCCCGGCTTTTTCAGCGAAGATTTGGTTCACCCGTCGGATATCGGTTACCGGGCAATTTCAGAGTTTGATTTAGTTGGACTAAGGAAGAAATGATTTCTTCTTTGAAAAATTGAAGATCTCAGCTAAATAATTAATTTCAGGAAATTCGAAGGAAGATAATTCAAATATACCCGCAACCACTGCGTAAGGCATGCCAATTTGGATGCATTGCGCAAGAGTTGTGCAAGCACAAACGTTATAGGGCATTTTAAAAAGACGACACAGAAATGGGAACTTGGGGAACAGCCATAAAAGACAGTGACGCATTTGCTGACATTTACAGCGAATTTTTCGACCTATATAATAAAGGCGGACAACCCGACATCATTTCCAAAAAAATCTTAGACGACAATTGGGAAATTCTTGAAATAGAAGAAGAAAAAAACAGTTTGTGGTTTGCTCTTGCCTTAGCCCAATGGGAGACAAAATCGCTTGACCCAGAAGTATTATCGACAGTTGAAGACATAATTACATCAGGTGCTGAATTGAAAATTTGGCTCGACCTTGGAGCAAGTGAACAAGATATTAAAAAGCGAAAAATTGCACTTGACAAGTTCCATGAAAAAATAAAGTCAGACAGACCAAAGGCTAAACCAAGAAAAAGAGCAAAATTAAAAACGCCAATTTTCGCTACTGGCGTCTGCTTGGTTTTTAAATTGACAAATGGAAATTATGGGGGTGCAGTTGTTTTAGCGACAGACAATAATCCAGAGACTGCATACAATTTATTGGCAACAACTCGACTAAATCAAAGCAACAAACCGACACTTAAAGACTTTGAAAATGCAGAAGTTCTAATTTGTAATTTCGGACAGTGGCAAGACAAAGTAGATGTAACTTGGTATATGCCTGACTTATTTTATAAAGACTATTCAGACATTTACGAAAATATTGGAAAAATTTCGGTGGATTTAGAGTATGACACAAAGAATTATGTAGGAAAAGGCTATTTATTCAAGCCTTCCTATACAGCAGGTTGGAGTATGAATAATGCAGCAGAAAGACAATTTGAATCTGAATTAACAAAACCAAAACCGACAAAAACTTTAACTATCAAACAGCTGACGAAAAAAGAGAAATGGTGGAAGGTATTCTAAGAAAAACGCCCTATAACACGGGTTTTGAGTCAGGCGGGGTGACGTGCAAACTTGTAGCTTTGTGCTTCTATTCTTGTTCAGTGCTGGTTGACAGTTTTGTGCTCCTAAACCCGCCCGAACGCAAAGCCCTAAAACGTTATTCATTTCCTTTTTTCCCTTAAAAAACGCTTTCCCGGGTTTGCATATTTTCAATCCATCCCTATCTTTGCCATCGATAATGGAAAACACCAATAGAAATATTGAATTTTTAGCAAATGCTCCGCATGGCCACATGCTGCATCATTTCCATCATTCCTTCTGAGGAAGACATTTATACACCCACCCGGTGATGCTGATGACAGGGATTCGGCCGTTCACCAAAATTTATTACAAGCCTTTTACTTCTTAGCGTAACTTGCCATCATGGAACAAATAATCCGTATTGCCGTGCAAAAAAGCGGCAGACTTTCCGAGGATTCACTCAGCTTAATCAAAGAGTGCGGAATCAAATTTTACAATGGAACGGGAAAACTCAAGTCCACTTCCACCAATTTCCCGATTGAATTTCTTTTTCTTCGGGACGACGATATTCCCGGTTATGTCTCTGATGGCGTTGCCGACTTGGGCATTGTCGGTGAAAATGAACTGGTCGAAAAAGACAAGGAAGTTCTCACCCTGAAGAAACTTGGATTCTCCAAATGCAGGCTTTCTCTTGCCATTCCGAAAGGTGAAGAATATCCGGGAATCGAATATTTCCAGGGAAAAAACATCGCCACCTCCTACCCTAAAATCCTGGGCGATTATTTGAATCTCAAGAAAATCGAAGCTTCAATTCATGAAATCAGCGGTTCGGTAGAAATTGCTCCAAGCATCGGGCTGGCAGAAGGAATATGCGACATCGTAAGCTCCGGCTCCACTCTGATGATGAATGGTCTGAAGGAAGTGGAAGAAATCTTCAAATCCGAAGCGGTCCTGATCGCCAATAGTCACCTGGCTGATTGGAAAAAAATCATCGTTGACAAACTCCTTTTCCGCATGAACGCAGTTCAAAAAGGAAAAAGCAATAAGTACGTTCTCCTCAACGCACCAAACGAATCGCTCGAAAAAATCATCAGCTTGATTCCCGGAATGCGAAGCCCTACAATTTTGCCTCTTGCACAGCCGGGTTGGTCGTCTGTTCACTCAGTATTGAGCGAGGATCAGTTTTGGGAGAATATCGAGGAACTCAGAGCTGCCGGAGCCGAAGGCATTCTGGTTGTTCCTATTGAGAAAATGGTCATTTAATCAATCTTACGCACCTTTTTAACAAAAGCACAAATGAAATTCCTACTCAATCCCGAAGCGGACATTTGGCAAAAAGAACTGGCCCGGCCGGTTCAAAAAACAAAGGAGATCAATAAAATAGTAAAGCCAATCCTGCGCAAAGTTCAAAGAAGCGGGGACAAAGCTTTGCTGAAATTTGCACTCGAATACGATCATGTGCACTTGGACAGCCTTTTCGTAACTGATAAAGAAATAAATGCTGCCAAGGAAGCTGTTTCGCAGGAATTGAAAACTGCTATTCAGGTTGCCAAAGCTAATATTGAGCGATTCCATGCAGCACAGGCCACTCCCGAACTGATTGAGGAAGTAATGCCGGGAGTCGTTTGCCGTAGAAAAAGCGTCCCAATTCAGAAAGTTGGTCTCTATATACCAGGTGGAACTGCTCCCCTTTTCAGCACCGTTTTGATGCTGGGTGTTCCTGCGAAAATCGCGGGTTGCACAGAAATCGTGCTTTGCACTCCTCCCAACCGAGAAGGAAAAATCCATCCTGCAATTTTGTACACAGCGGATTTGATTGGAATTCGCAAGATCCTGAAAGTCGGCGGAGCTCAGGCAATTGGTGCCCTCACTTTCGGAACTGAAAGTATTCCGCAGGTGGATAAAATCTTTGGACCCGGAAATCAATACGTAACTGCTGCAAAGCAATTGGCGACTAAATACGGCGTGGCGATCGACATGCCTGCCGGACCCTCCGAGGTTTTGGTGTATGCGGATGAGACGGCGATCCCGGCTTTCGTAGCCTCTGATTTACTTTCGCAGGCAGAGCATGGAGTAGACAGTCAGGTTGTGCTGGTGACTCCTTCGGAAAAGTTTGCCAAAAAAGTATTGAAGGAAATCAACGAGCAGGTGGAAGAATTGCCTCGCAAGGACATCGCCAAAAAAGTGCTCGAAAATTCCCGGATCGTAGTGATGAAGGATCAAAAACAAGCCTTGGCTTTGATCAATCAATATGCTCCTGAGCACCTCATCATCGCTGTGGAAAATGAAGACAAAGTGGTCGATGCGATCTATAACGCGGGCTCGATTTTCATCGGAAACTTCACTCCCGAATCAGCTGGCGATTACGCTTCCGGTACCAATCACACCCTGCCAACATACGGCTACGCCAAAAACTACAGCGGCGTTTCTTTGGATAGTTTTCTCAAGAAAATGACCTATCAGAAAATCAGTCCGGAAGGATTGAAAAACATTGGGCCAACGGTAGAAATCATGGCGGCAAATGAGTTGTTGGACGCTCACAAAAACGCGGTAACGATTCGTCTTAAATACTTGAAAAGCAATAAGAAATGAGCTTTGACCTGAATTCATTACTTAGGCCTCATATTGCCAAATTGCAGCCCTACACTTCTGCTCGCGACGAGTACACCGGCACCGAAGGAGTGTTCCTGGATGCGAATGAAAACCCATTTGGATCAATTACCGATCAGGATTTCAACCGATATCCGGACCCCTATCAATCTGCTTTGAAAGCTGAAATTTCGCAGATCAAGCAAGTTCGGCCAACTCAGATTTTTCTGGGCAACGGTTCGGATGAAGCGATCGATTTGCTGTATCGCGCCTTTTGCAATCCCGGAAAAGACAACGTGATTTTGCTTCCGCCGACTTACGGAATGTACGAAGTGAGTGCTTCCATCAATGACGTGGAAATCCGAAAAGTCCCCTTGACTGAGGACTTCCAATTGCAACCGGAGAAGATTCTGGCGAAGACTGACGAAAACTCAAAAATCCTATTCATCTGCTCTCCCAACAACCCTTCAGCAAACAAGGTAAAGCGGGAAGATATCCTCTTTTTGCTCCGCAATTTCAAAGGATTGGTGGTGGTAGACGAAGCTTATATTGACTTCAGCGATGAACCCAGCTTTACCACACGTCTGAAAGAATTTCCAAATCTGCTGGTCATGCAAACATTCTCCAAAGCATGGGGATTGGCTTCTTTGCGGCTTGGAATGGCTTTCGCCTCAGAAGAGATCATTCGGATTCTCAATAAAATCAAACCACCCTATAACATCTCCGGACTTACTCAGGAGACTGTTTTGGCAGCAATCAAGAACAGGGAAAAGGTTCAAACCATGATTCGGGAGATTCTCGAAGAGCGTGAATTCCTTCAGGCTGAATTGGAAAAACTTCCTTTCGTCCAGAAAATTCATCCTTCTCATGCGAACTTCCTACTCGTTAAAATCCCGAATGCTGTACAAGTTTACGATGACCTGATTGAAGAAAAAGTGATCGTAAGAAACCGCTCCAAAGTTCTTCTTTGCGAGGATTGTCTTAGAATTACTATTGGAACAAGGGCTGAAAATGAGGCTTTTCTTACTGCATTGAAAAAGGTTGTGGGGTTGGAAGGTGGGAAAATTGAAAAGTGGTAAAGGTGGAAGGTGGAAGGTTGGATCACTTCTTCGATATTCGATGTTCGAAATTTACGGAGTTGAAAGGTGTTACCGTTGGAAAATTGAAAAGTTGAAAGATTAAAAAATTGAGGCAAAACAAGCTTTTCGCCTCGTCAATTGAATATCGAATTAAATGAAAAAGAAAGTACTCTTCATAGATCGAGACGGCACGATTATCAAAGAGCCGCCTACTGACTTTCAGGTTGACAGCCTGGAGAAACTGGAGTTCATCCCTAAAGCCATCTCCAACCTGCGGAAAATCTCCGAAGAACTGGATTACGAACTTGTCATGGTGACGAATCAGGACGGTTTGGGAACAGAATCATTTCCTGAAAAAGACTTTTGGCCGGCTCAATTCAAGATGCTGAAGACGCTGGAACAGGAAAATGTCTTTTTTAAAGCTATTCACGTGGATAAATCTTTTCCACATGAAAATGCTCCAACCCGGAAGCCGGGAATCGCAATGCTTACTCAATATTTCTCAGATGAATACGATTTGGCAAATAGCTACGTGATCGGCGACCGTTTGACTGACGTTCAGCTTGCGCAAAATATGGGTTCAAAAACCATCTTTTTCGGTGATTCACAACCTGATTCAGCTTTCAGTTCAAAGGATTGGGATGATATCTTTTCCTTCCTTCAAATGCCTCCGCGCGCAGCTGAGGTCAATCGCAAAACATCTGAGACTGAGATTTACATCAAATTGAATCTGGATGGAAGCGGACAATGCAAGATTTCCACAGGCCTCCATTTCTTCGATCATATGCTCGAGCAATTGGGCAAGCATGGCAGCACAGACCTGGAGATCAAAGTAAACGGAGATTTGCACATCGATGAGCACCACACGATAGAGGATACTGCTTTGGCACTCGGAGAAGCTTATTTGAAAGCACTTGGAGACAAAAAAGGGATTTACCGCTATGGTTTCCTTTTGCCGATGGACGATGTGCTGGCGCAGGTCGCTATTGACTTTGGAGGCCGGCCATGGATCGTTTGGGAGGCAGATTTCAAGCGTGAAAAAGTAGGCGATATGCCAACCGAAATGTTTTACCATTTTTTCAAGTCCTTCTCAGATACCGCCAAATGCAACCTGAATATCAAAGCAGAAGGGGCAAATGAGCATCATAAAATCGAAGCAATCTTCAAGGCTTTGGCCCGGGCTATCAAAATGGCTGTGATGCGCGACCCAAGAAACATCAATCAGCTGCCGAGTACGAAGGGGGTTCTTTGAGGGAAAAGACGGATGACCGATGCTTGGTGACCGATGGATAACAAAATCAATTAAAAATGCTGCTTCTCTCGAGGTAGCATTTTTTATTGATTCTGTATGGAAGTTTTGCTTCTGCTGCCGATGCAGGAAAGCAACATAAGTCTAAAGTCCTACAAATAACCAAATAGAATTAGGCTTGAAGTCCAAGTTCACCTGCCGTGGTCCGTAGACCGTCGTCTGTGGACAAAAATTATCTTACAACAATCTCGTTCTAAGCGCCTCTTTGTAATTCGGAATCGCCTGATCTGCCAATCCAAGGAATAAATATGGCTCAATTAATTCCAGTTCCATCAGATGGAAAACTCCGTCAATTTCCACTCCGTCTACCCGGGCATACAGGCTCGTCTGTGCAAATTCATTGATCAATGCCTGACAGGATTTGAGCATTTCCTGCGATGGATCAACCGTTTGGATAGTTCCTCCAAAGTAATGCTGCACTCTGAAATCAGCTTTTGCAGGAGTTTTCAAAACTGCATGAGAGAATTTTTGATTGAAAAAAATCA
Organism: Chitinophagaceae bacterium; assembly: GCA_036675565.1. Taxonomy (GTDB): domain Bacteria; phylum Bacteroidota; class Bacteroidia; order Chitinophagales; family Chitinophagaceae; genus JACCYQ01. The sequence continues at coordinate 51,462 of JAKFER010000316.1, read as the reverse complement.
GGGAATACTCACCTACCGACTGAATTTCCTGAATGAAAGGCTGAGCCAAAAAATCTTCTTCCCGGACCAAATCCCGAACTTGATCAGCATAGCTTTCCCACTCGGAAGCCTTTATTTTCAGCGTATTTTTTGCACCACCGCTCACCAAGGGCTTTACAACCCAGATATCGCTTTTTATCTTTTGGCTGATCTGACTTGCATCAATCTCCTCCCCCTTTTTCAGGATCAGGCCTGAGATCACAGGAAAACCTTTTTCCTCTATTTCAAGCAGGTAATTTTTAGCTGAATTCCAAAGAATTGTATCCAGATCATTTAAAACAGGTATACCCAGTTTTTTAATTTTTTGAATCCAGTTTAAAAACTCCGGATAAAAATCAAAATAATCCCAGGTAGACTTGATAAGAAGTGTGGTAAACTTACTCCAATCTACCTCAGGATCGGACCAGGCTATTATTTCATGAGAAACCCCCAATTCCTTCAAAACCGATGAAAGGAGTTTGTCCTCGTCGATGGTATTGGTATCGTAGGCTCCGGTGGAGAAATAACTGACAATGGCAATGTGCTGGGACATGGGTAAATTTTTGCGCAAAACTAGTGTTTAAACAAAATTTACAAGGACCATTCTTCAAAAATCGGCCTGAAATAGTACTTTTGATTTTGCCCCACCCTATGAATTCAAAAAAGTTAGTAATCATTCCCACGTATAACGAGATCGAAAATATCGCGGAGATGATTGAAACGGTGATGGGCCTTGCAGGAAATTTCAAACTTTTGATAATCGATGACGGGTCACCTGACGGTACTGCTGAGGTTGTCAAAAACAAACTGGAAACCTACCCGGAAAAACTTTTTCTTATCCAGCGAAAGGGCAAACTTGGACTTGGAACAGCTTATATAATTGGTTTCAAATGGGCTTTGGAGCGAGAATATGACTTTATTTTTGAGATGGACTGTGACTTTTCACATGATCCAAGAGACCTGATCAAACTCTATGAGGCTTGCGCTGACCGCTCATACGATATGGCTATCGGCTCCCGGTATATTACCGGTGTAAACGTGGTTAACTGGCCAATAGGCAGAGTTTTGATGTCCTACTTTGCGAGCGTCTATGTCCATTTTATCACAGGTTTACCTGTAAAAGACGCAACCGCAGGTTTCAAATGCTACCACAGAAGCGTTTTGGAAGGAATCCGATTGAATGAGGTTCGATTTATCGGTTATGCCTTCCAAATCGAAATGAAGTTCACGGCATGGAAGCTTGGCTTCAAAATAATTGAGGTACCGATTATCTTCACTGACCGAACGAAGGGAACTTCCAAAATGAGCAAAGGAATCTTCAAGGAGGCTGTAATTGGGGTAATCTGGATGAAAATCAAAAGTATTATTTCGCCTTACAAGCTCAATCAAATTTGATTGATTTGATCGGGTCTAATCTGGAAATCACCAATACCGGGATCCAGAGAACCATCGCTGTCAACATAGCGATTCCAAAATTGATCGCAATAAAAACCGGCCAGTTCCAATCAATCGGAACATAATTCATGTAGTAACTGGCAGCGTCGAGTGGAATCAATTTGAACTGATCCTGCAGAAAGCCAAAACCCAATCCGATCACATTCCCAATCAGGAGCCCTCGTCCAAGGATATTCATTCCATTCCAGAAAAAGATACTTCTGATCTGCTTATTCCTAGCCCCGAGGGCCTTGAGCAAACCGATCATTTGCGTGCGTTCCATGATCAAAATAAAGAGAATTGCTCCCATATTGAAGATCGCCACAAAACCAATCAGGCCTATGAAAACATAGACATTGGTGTCCAACAGCGTCAGCCAGTCGAAGATTTCCAGGAACTTATCTCTACTGTCAATAAGCTTCAGATCAAAGTCCATAGAATTCTCTATATCAGGAAGGTAAGAGGATATTTTTTTGTAGTCATCTACAAATATTTCAAGGCCTCCGATCTGATCTTCTGTCCATCCGTTTAGATTTCGAATTGTCTGAAGTTCCCCGATTACAATCTTATCATCAAAGTTTTCCAGGTACGTTTCAAAGATCCCGACCAACTCGACACGGCGGAATCTTGGAGGATCCTGGACAAAATAAAGCGTCATTTTGTCCCCAACTTTTAGCAAAAGTTTGCTGGCAATCACCCGGCTGAGCATGACTTCATTGCTTGTGCCCGAATCAGGAATAATAATCATCCGTCCTTCGACGATGTATTTTTGAAAAGCCAAAGAGTCAAAATCCTTCCCCACACCTTTCATCAGGATTCCTTCAACTTCACTTTCTCCCTTGATCAATGCTGCTTTGTGAGCAAATGACTGCACCTTTTCGATATAAGGCAGTTTGGAGTAATTCTGGGCAAAATCACTTTTTAGGGAAAAAGGTGCCTCTTCAAAAGCATTGCTCATTGTGAATCGCTGCACCTGGAAATGCCCGGTAAATCCGTAAACTTTCTCGGAAACATTTCGCTGAAAGCCTCCCAAAACCATAAATGCCAAAAGCGAAACAGCTAATCCCATCGCGAGACTTCCTACGGCAATCCGATGAATTGTGGTAGAAAATCCGCTTGCTCGCTTAAAACTGATTCTTTTGGCAATGAAATAGGAAAGGTTCAAGGGACTGCTTTAATTTGTCTGAATTGACCGCAAAATAGCATGAACCAAACGAAACTTTCATCCTTGTCCTACATTTTGGCCATTATCCTGACCTTTTTCTCGGGAATCATTTCAAGCCAGGCTTTTCAAAATGATGTATTAACGGGATCAGAGCGACCTGAGCTCTATTTGAGCCAGTTGCAGGGTAAAAGAGTGGGAGTCGTTTCCAATCAAACCAGTATCCTGACACATAGCAAAAATATGCACGTGGTCGATTTCCTGCTGGAAAAAGGGATTCAGGTCAAAAAGGTATTTGTTCCGGAACATGGTTTCAGAGGAACTGCCGATGCCGGGGAAAAAGTTGATAACAGCATTGATTCAAAAACAGGTCTCCCCATCATCTCGCTCTATGGAAATAATAAAAAGCCGACAGCAGAGCAAATCAAAGATCTTGACGTGGTGATCTTTGATCTTCAGGACGTTGGAGTTCGCTTCTTTACCTACATCAGCACCATGCATTACATCATGGAAGCATGCGCTGAAAATGGCAAAAAGGTCATCATTTTTGACAGACCCAATCCAAATGGCAACTACATCGATGGCCCGGTTTTGAAAACCGGCTACGAAAGCTTTGTGGGAATGCATCCGATTCCTGTTGTCCACGGATTGACAGTCGGCGAACTGGCGAAAATGATCAACGGAGAAAAATGGCTGAAAAATGATCTTCAGGTCGAACTGGAAGTAATCCCTGTTGGAAATTGGGATCATTCAAAATCTTACAACTTGCCTGTAAAACCATCTCCTAACCTTCCAAACGACCTTTCGATCCGACTCTATCCAAGCACTTGCTTCTTTGAAGGCACGGTTGTGTCTTTGGGACGTGGCACTCTTTTTCCGTTTCAGGTCTATGGATATCCTGATCCAAAATTTGGTGAGTTTACATTTACCCCGGTGAGCATCGACGGAATGTCCAAAACTCCTCCCCTTCAGGACAAACTTTGCTACGGTCGTGACTTGAGAAATGAATCAATGACACACCAATTTACGCTTCAATATTTGATCGAAGCATACAACAAATCGGGCATGAATGAGAAGTTTTTCAATAACTATTTCAATACCCTTGCAGGCACAGATCAAGTGAAAAAGATGATTATGGAGGGTAAAACAGAAGCCGAAATCAAAGCTTCCTGGACTGCAGATCTGGACAAATACAAGGAAGTTAGAGAGAAGTATTTGATTTACTTTTACTGATTTGAAAGAGAGATTGGAGAAAGAGAGATTGGGGATTGGGAGATTGGGAGATTGGAGATAGAGAGATTAGGTCTGAAGGATTGAACTGGAAAAATTAAGAATATCGAATAACGAACATCGAATGATGAATGGAGAAGTGGAATTGAAGAAAGATTTACGAATCGTCTACATGGGCACACCGGAATTTGCGGTGCCTTCTCTGGAAAAATTGGTGGAAGCTGGTTGGAATGTGGTAGGAGTCATCACCGCACCGGACAAACCTCAGGGCAGAGGACAAAAATTGGTAGGTTCACCTGTCAAGCAAGCCGCTGAGAAGCTCGGACTTCACATCCTACAACCCACAAACCTTAAAAGTCCGGAATTTCAGCAGGAATTGAAGGATTTAAAGGCTGATCTTCAAATCGTGGTTGCCTTTAGAATGCTTCCCGAGGCTGTTTGGAATATGCCTCGGTTGGGCACATTCAATCTTCATGCCTCACTTCTTCCTGATTATCGCGGAGCAGCACCGATCAATTGGGCTGTCATCAATGGTGAAAAAGAAACGGGAGTCACCACATTTTTTCTAAAGCATGAGATCGATACGGGAAGCATTATTTTCCAGGAGAAAATTCAGATTCTGGAAGAAGATGACTTAGGTTCAGTTTATGAGAAACTGATGAATCTGGGTTCTGAATTGGTTTTGAAAACCGTCGAAGCTATCGCCAAAAACGAAGTAAAACCCAGCGATCAGGATGAATCCAATGCTCTTCATCATGCTCCGAAAATTTTCAAAGAAACTTGCGAGATCGATTGGACTAAATCCGCAGAATCCATTCATAATCTGGTCCGTGGCCTTTCTCCTTATCCGGCTGCCTGGACTACTCTGGATGATAAAACCTGTAAGATTTTCAAAACCAAAATATCGTCCGGACATCTTCATGGAAAGTCAATCGGGGAATTTGAAACCGATGGCAAAACCTATTTAAAATTTCAGACCGGAGATGGAGTTCTTAAAATCCTTGAGTTGCAACTTGAAGGAAAGAAAAGGCTGAAAATTGACGAATTACTAAGAGGATATAAGTTTTAGATCGAAGATTATTTCTGTGTTTTTTGTTGAGTGTATCCGAAGTTATGCACGAATTTTAAATCTGGCCTCGACTTCCTGCCCTCCGGGAGGCGGGCGCTCGGCCTCCGGAGGTTTATAGTTTAAGGGGAGAGGGAAGGAATGCGGCGGTGCCGCATTCCTTCCCTCTCCCCAGCCCCAAAACTTAAATTCGGTCCCCGAGCATAGTCGAGGGGAAATTTATTCAGATTTTAATATTGTCACGTGCAATCAACCGGATATACATAATTTTTTATCGGTAAACTTTCAGTTTAGCCTCATTTTTAACAAATTAGAGTCCATTTTTAAATTTTTAAAATCATGAAAAAATCAATTTTATGTATCCTGACATTTGGGATCGCGATGGTTTTCAATTCTGCAGCAGAATCACAAATACTCAAGAAAATCCAAAATGCTGCAGCCCAAGGGGCGCAAAACGCTTTAGAAAAGAAAGCCTCTTCCGAAGCAGAAAAGGCAACTGCAAAAAAACTGGAGGGGTTGGGAGGTATGATGACCGGCCTGGAGGCACCTGAGAAGCTGGAATCAGAATACTCCTTTTTCGGCTATATGGTGATGGAAGTGATCTCTACTGACGAGAAGGGAAAATCCTCCGACCCCACAAAAATCAAGACTTACCTTTCTGAATCTTCAAGTTTTGCAGGAATGGAGTTTTTTGATCCGGAGAATCCCACTCTTACAACTACCATGATCATGGACCTCGACAATAAAGCCTCGGTAGTCTTGATGGATGACAATGGAGAAAAAAACAGCATGGCATTCAAAGCCGATTATGATAAGTTCAAGGATAGCATGGATGTCAAGTCCGAAAAGGAATTGGAAAGCGGGGATTACAAATTGGAAAAAACCGGAAAAACAAAAATGATCCTTGGCTATGACTGCGTGGAATATTTTGTAAAAAACTCAGATGGTGAAGGCTACTATTGGGTGACAGAAAAACCAATTACCGGTTATTCGGCTTTCAGCTCAAGCGGAAATCCTATGGTTTCGGACAAAACAATTGAGCGATACAGCTCCTATTTTTCAAATGCACCTATTGGCAGTTTCATGGAATTAACTTTCAAAGCAACTGATGGAAATGTCTCAGAAATGAAGGTAGTTGAGATCGAACCATCCAAGCCAAAGACTTTCAATATGTCGGAATACCCGAATCTAATGGCCGGGACAAAGAAGTAATCAAATGGAATCAAGGCAGAGCTAATCTGCCTTTTTTATTTTTTCCCATAGGAAAGCCTGCTATCTTCAAGCAATTAATTTGGCTTCATGAAGATCTCCCTCATTGCTGCAAAAGCCCGAAACAACGTCATTGGAAGAGAAAATGATTTGGTTTGGAGGCTTCCGGCAGATTTCCGACGATTTAAAAACCTCACCAGTGGAAACTACATATTAATGGGTCGAAAGACCTTTGAATCCCTCGGGAAACCGCTGCCAAACAGAACTCATCTCGTAATCACCAGAAATGAGAATTTTGAAGTACCGGAAGGACATCATGTTTTTGAAACAGTAGAAAAGGCTATTATTTTTTGTAACAAGATTGGGGTTGAAAAGCTTTTCATTATCGGAGGCGGGGAGATTTACAGTCAGACGATTGATCTCGCGGATGAATTGATCATTACAGAAGTCGAGGCCGAACCCGAAGGAGATACGTTTTTCCCCGAAATCGATGAATCAGTTTGGAAAGAAACCTATCGCGAATTTCATCCTGCTGATGAAAACCATCAATACGGATTTTCATTTGTCAATTACGAAAAAATTAAATCTTAACGCATGTCCAAACCTGTTATTTGGGTAACCGGAGCTTCCTCCGGAATTGGCGAGGCTACAGCTCTTAAATTTGCCCAAGAGGGCTATCGGGTGATTCTTTCTGCCAGAAACAAAGCAGCATTAGAATCTGTAAAAGCGAAGGCCCCAAACCCTGAGCTTTGCGTTGTTTTGCCATTGGATTTGGCGGAGTCAGATCATTTTGAAGAAAAAGTGAGTCAGGCCATTTCCTTTTTTGGCCAGATCGATATCATGTTTCACAATGGAGGAATCAGTCAGCGTTCACTCGTGCGGGAAACTGCACTTGAAGTGGATAGGAAACTGATGGAAGTGAATTTCTTTGGCACTGTGGCTTTGACAAAAGCGCTCCTGCCCCACTTCATCGAACGAAGATCAGGACATTTTGCAGTCATCACTTCCTTGGTTGGAAAGTTTGGCTCGCCCTACCGATCCGCTTATGCTGCTTCAAAACATGCCTTGCATGGATTTTTCGACTCTCTCAGGGCTGAAGAATTCAAGGAAAATATTGCGGTAACTCTGATTTGCCCGGGCTTCATCCGAACCCAGGTTTCTGTGAATGCCATTACCGGAGATGGCACGCCTCTGAACTTCATGGATGATGCCCAGGCAAACGGAATGAGTGCCGAAAAATGCGCAGACAAAATCTATTCAGCTTTGCGAAAGCAAAAAGAAGAAGTCTACATTGGCGGAAAAGAAATATTCGCAGTTTATATCAAGCGATTTTTTCCGTCTGTTTTCTCAAAAATCCTCCGAAAAGTAAAAGTCAGATAGTAAACCCAACAACCAATAAATCGATGAAAGTCGTAAAAGCAGAAATCATAGCCATTGGAGACGAGTTACTCTATGGACAAATTGTGGACACCAATAGCCATTGGATCAGCCAGGAACTCGATCTTCTGGGTGTACGGGTTGTTCGGAAAACCACCATAGGAGACAATCGCGAGGATATATTGACTTCTTTTGCAGAAGCAGAAAAAAGAGCTGATCTGATTCTGATCACTGGAGGACTGGGTCCGACTCAGGATGATCTGACCAAGCCGCTTTTGGCAGAGTTTTTCAATTGTCCAATTGTAGAAGTGCAGGAAGCCGTCGAGGCTGTCAGCTCATTTTTCAAACGGAGAGGAAGAGAAATGACTCCTCTGAATATTCTTCAGGGACATTTACCGGCTTGCTGCACCTATGTCCCAAATGAAGTGGGAACGGCTCCCGGAATGTGGTTTGAGCGAAACGGAATTTATTGGATGTCCATGCCAGGTGTGCCCCATGAGATGAAGAAGCTCATGAAAGACTTCGTGCTTCCCAAGCTTCCTCAGATATTTGACCTTCCCGTAATTGTCCATCAGGTCATCAAGACAGTTGGAATCGGCGAAAGCTGGTTGGCAGATTTGATTAAGGATTGGGAAAATGCATTGCCTTCCCATATCAAACTGGCGTATTTGCCCTCTCTGGGTCATGTAAAGTTGAGACTGACAGGTTTTGGGGATTCCAAAGAAAAGGTCGAGGCTGAAATTCAGACTCAGATCCAATCCGTTCTTCCAACAATTGAAAAATATGTGTACGGTTACAATGAAGAGACGCTGGAGACGGCGATTGCCAAACTTTTGAAGAAAGCTGATAAAACCATAGCTTTGGCTGAGAGCTGTTCGGGCGGATATGTAACGCATTTGATCACGACTGTTCCCGGTAGCAGTACTTATTTTCAGGGTGCGATTATTCCATATCAGAACCAATTCAAAAGTGAATTGCTGGGAGTAAAAGAAGAAACGCTGGCTTCAGTTGGCGCAGTAAGTGAGGAGACAGTCCTGCAGATGGCCAACGGCGTCAAAGATCGTTTTCATTCGGATTTTGGACTTGCGAGCAGCGGAATTGCCGGTCCGGATGGCGGGTCAGAAGAAAAACCAGTCGGAACTATTTGGATTGCTTGTGTGGGTGATGGCTTTGCGAAAGCAAAAAAACTTCAACTAACTCAGGACAGAATGCTGAATATCCAACTTACAGCGGTGGCAGTTTTAAACTTGCTTCGAATCAGCATTTTGGAAAAAGAAGAATAATATTTTATCACAAAGGTTTGGGATAGAATTTGATAAAATTTAATTTTAAAAATCGAATATATACCCAATATAATTAACGAATCAAGTATGGCAATTGTAGAAATGCTGATGCCCAAAATGGGTGAAAGTATCACGGAGGGAACAATTCTTACCTGGCTTAAAAAAGAAGGAGACAGCATCGATCAGGATGAGTCTGTTTTGGAAGTAGCCACTGATAAGGTAGATACCGAGGTACCAGCTACACATGGAGGAATCCTCAAAAAGATCCTGGCGAAAGAAGGAGATGTAGTGGCAGTTGGAGCAACTATTGCAATAATTGAGACGGAAGGTGAATCCAATGATTCAACCTCAAAAACTTCCCAAACTGAAAACACAAAGGAAGCGTTGATTTCAGTAGCACCTGCAAATACCTCCGCATTGATTAGTATCCCTGAATCTAAGGAAGAAGTTCTTTCATATGATGGACGCTTCTATTCCCCGTTGGTTCTAAGCATTTCGAAAGAAGAAGGAATTTCAAAATCAGAACTTTCAAAAATACCGGGGACCGGCAAAGAGGGCCGTGTCACCAAGCAGGACATGCTTAATTACCTCAAAGTAAGAGGTGAAAAATCGCAGATTTCTGCAACTCCATCTATTTCTGCGCCTAAAGTTCATGTAAGCATATCGGCATCGGATGAAATCATCGAGATGGATCGAATGCGCAAGATGATCGCTCAGCGAATGATCGAATCCAGAAGGATTTCCGCTCACGTCACCTCCTTTGTGGAAGCTGACATGACGAATATCGTCCTTTGGAGAGAGAAACATAAAGATGCTTATCGGGCAAAATATGGCGAAGGGATCACCTATACGCCTTTCTTTATTGAGGCGGTAGCGAAAGCAATTCGTGATTTTCCGATGATTAATATCTCGGTGGATGGAGATAGTATCATCCGCAAAAAAGACATCAATGTAGGAATGGCAGTAGCATTGACTTCTGGAAATCTGATCGTGCCGGTAATCAGAAATGCTGACCAACTTAATATTGTGGGCATTTCCAAAAAAGTGAACGAACTGGCAAACAAAGCCAGAAACAATAAATTGACTGCTGACGATGTTAGTGGCGGAACTTACACCGTTTCAAATGTTGGTTCGTTTGGCAACTTGATGGGAACTCCAATAATTCTTCAACCCCAAGTCGCGATCATGGCTGTAGGAGCTATTGTGAAGAAGCCTGCAGTAGTCGAAACTCCAACAGGTGATGTGATTGCGATCCGCCATAAAATGTTCCTGTCTCATTCCTATGACCACCGAGTCGTGGATGGTTCTTTGGGCGGGATGTTTGTGCGAAGAGTTGCAGATTATCTGGAAGCATTTGATTTACACACTACACTATAAATGAAAAGAACGGGTTTAGGTCCCGTTTTTTTTATACTTTTTGCTGAGACTTGAGGTAAAACTGCTCCAGTTTTTTGGCCAATATCGCCATCCGGATCGGCTTTGTCAGGTAATCATCCATTCCGCTTTCGATCGCCTTCTTCCGATCTTCATCAAACACATTGGCAGAAAGTCCAATAATCCATATATCTGCATTTGAGCGTTCTCTTCGTATCCTTTTTGTGGCTTCCAGTCCATTCATGACAGGCATTTGCACATCCATCAGGATAAGGTCAAATTGCTGCTCTTTTACCTTCTTAAGCACTTCTTTTCCGTTTCTTGCTATTTCCAATGGATATCCCAATTGGTCAAGCATCAATGTCATGAGTTGTAGATTGAGGTCATTATCCTCAGCTAAAAGGATTCTCATCGGATATTCCTTCGACATTCCTGACCAATCCTTTCTTTCTGACGATTCCGGAGGAATAGTATGAATTGCAAGTTCTTTTGTCTTTTTCACTAAAACGGAAAAAGAAAACTCAGAACCAATCCCATGTTCACTCTTAATGTTTAGTTCCCCTCCCAATAATTCGATCATTTTTTTGGCAATCGCCAACCCTAATCCTGTACCCTGAAATGATCGGGAGTTTGAACTTTCTACCTGGAAGAAAGGATCAGTTAGCTGCGCCAAAAAACTATCTGGAATTCCGATGCCGGTATCTTTCACCCTGAAATTAAGGTAAAGGAGATTCTCACTCAATGTTTCAGTATCCAGATAAACAGAAACTTCTCCGCCTTGAGGAGTAAATTTGACAGCATTTCCAACTAAATTCAAAACAATCTGATTGATTTTCTCTTTATCCCCCAACACAAGTTCGTGGGTATCATTCCCATAGTGGGTGGCAATATGAAGATCTTTCTTTTTCCCCAAACCAATGAAAATCTGAATCTGCTTGTCTAATTCTTCAGAAGGACTAAATACCTCTTCGTTGATTTGAATTTTGCCAGATTCGATCTTTGAGTAATCCAGGATATCCTTTATAATGCTCAGAAGGGAATTACCTGAGTTTTTAATAATCTCAACGTACAGTTTCTGCTCTGTATTGAGATCAGATTTCTCAAGCATTTCAATGATTCCAAGCAAGCCATTCATCGGAGTCCTTATTTCATGGCTCATGTTGGCGAGGAATTCAGATTTGGCGCGACTTGCATAATCCGCTGCATTCATGGCATCCACAAGGCCCTTTTCCCATATCTTCTGGCCTGTAATTTCTTTTGCCAAAGACATGATTTGTCTATTATCCAGAGGGAAATATCGGACCTCAAAATATTTAATGCCGGAACCTATTTTGAGCTTTAATTCAACAGATTGAATAACCCCTGTCTTTCTTGCTAATTCAAAAGCTCCAAGCACTTGAATTCTTTGACCATTCGGGGTTACATCAGCCAGATTTTTCCCGATCAGGGAATCACTTACTTCAAACAGATTGGATTGGTCCTTCATATGAAAGTCCAGGATTTTTCCCTGATTATCATAAATCATGATAATATCCGGAATGTTATCGATGACAGACCTTAGCCTGTTTTCGCTTCTCACTAATTCTGTCCGACCCTGATATTGCTTTGAAACGTCTGTGCATATTCCTGTTCCTCCCAGGAATTTGCCCTCTTTATCAAAAATGAATTTTTCAAAAAATCTAAGTCGGATTTTTTTTCCATCTGACCTGGTGAAATCGTATTCAAAATCAATTATTGAGAGGTTTTTCTTTACCGAATTGATGACTTTAGATCGAAGCCTGTTGACATCTTCATGATTGGATCTTTTTTCAAAAGCTTCTAAAATTGCCTCTTTTGAATACCCGAGGATTTCTTCCACCTCGTCGCTCAATCGGGTAATTTTCCCTTTTTGATCATAAAAAAACACGAAACCTCGAAGTTCTCTGAGTAATAGACTTTGGTGTTCAAACAGGTCAGATATTTCTTCATTTTTCCCCTGCAAAATGCGTTGTGACTCCAGGTTGCTGTTGATAGACCTAATGAATATGATGAAAGTACTAATCAAAAGGATCACCAAACCCACAAAAAGCAAGAAATAGGTAGTGTAGACCCCAGAGGTCAAATCTTCAGATTCTACAAAAAAAACTAAGGCCACATCCTCTTCGATTTCCCCAAAATCAAAAGGATATTGAACCAGAACACTTTTAATTTCTCTTTGATTGTTAAGCCTATATACCTCATAAACACCTTTCACTCCAATCCCAACGTCATTTCGAATAGCCTCAAAAGCCTCATCTCCAATTGAAATTTCCTCCTGATCTTCATTTTGTCCAATGTCCCAAAGCTGATTTTTCAGAAACAAAAATTTTCCTCCGTTCGGGTTCAGGTAATAATTAGTGGCCAAATTCCTTGAATATTTCACCAAATCGAGAGAAAACAGCACTTTAAATCCTGAATCCCCCTGAAGGAAAAATGTCTGATCTTTATTCTTTTTCTCCTCCAAATCACCTTTGAATGAACTTCTAATGAAATTATTTCTGGGGGTCATGGTGAATGAAACTAATGAATCATTGAGGTCAACCCAGGCGGAATCAATAAGTCCGGGATAGCTATTAAAAACCCTTCTTACTGTGGTAGTAAACTCATTTCTGAAATCCTCCGGATCTAAATCATCCTCTTCAAGATAATAAATCAAAAATTGGGCATCCTCCTCAAAACGATCAATATCGATCTCAAGACTTTGTGCAGCCAACTCAGTTTGCTTAATTAAAAAATCTTTCCTCGATTCAAGCTGAGTATTTAAAATCGCATTAAAGAAATTTATCCCCAAAGCAACTAATAAAACGACCATCAGACCTCCCATAAACAGGGTCAGCCAAAAGTCATCGTTGTATTTTGTTTTTGGAGTCATGGTTCAGTTTAATTCTAAAAGATACCAATCGAGGATCTGAAAAGGAACTGCCCGAGCTTTTGTCAATCCTTTTTCATTGGTGAAAGTGAATTGTTCTGCTTTTTCAAACAAAATCGACTGGGCCATACTCCTGACTTCTTTGCTTTTACTATTGAAAAGGTTAAAGTCTGAGATTCTGAAATTATCCATTTTGATAGTTTCACGATATACATGGTTTTTCAAAGGAGGCATGCTCAATGACTCAATTGCAGAAGATTTACCTCCTACAATATCTCCGTGACCATTGATTATCAATAATTTACCTTGCTCCTCTTCGAGGTAATGGTAAATAAAATCATCCACCAAAAAATCAATCCCCAGAACGGCAAATAGCTCCTCTTTATCATAAACCGGCTGAATCAAAGAAAAAATCCAACCACTTCCGGCTGGATCTACATAAGGTTCAGGTATCCAAATTGGGCCTTTATCAGGATTATTATTCAAATCTGCCTGATAGTAAAAATTAAACTTTGTGATATCTACATCCGGTGCTATTAGATTTTGTGCATCATAAGACGGATATACTCTGGAAACATTAGTGGCTGAATTTGAATAAACCTGCGCGATCAGATCATGCTTATGAAAAAGCCTCGAAAAAACAGAATCCAGACCATTGGTTAAGGCAACTTCCTCTTTAGCCTTTTCAAAATCCCGATTGTTTGTGGAAATAAAAATGGTGAGCAGGAGGCTGTTGCAAAGGATAGTATCCGGGAGCAATCAACAACTGCTGAAACCAATGTTAAAACCATTTTATTTTTTGGAAACAGTTTAACCGCGGGTTATGGTCTTGACCCGGTGGAAGCATTCCCTGCATTGATCCAAAAAAAAATAGATTCATTGGGCTTGCCATATATGGTCATTAATGCAGGTGTAAGCGGAGAAACCACATCAGGAGGCAGTGCCCGGATCGATTGGATATTACGTCAACCAATAGATGTTTTTGTATTGGAACTTGGAGCAAATGATGGTTTAAGAGGTATCCCCGTTACCGAGACCAAAAAAAATCTCCAGTTAATAATCGATAAAGTAAAGGAGAAAAACCCCGAGACGTTACTGGTTTTGGCCGGGATGCAGGTTCCTCCTAATATGGGACCACAATACAGTATGGAATTCAGGGAAATTTTCCCATCGTTAGCCAAGGAAAATAACATGATCTTAATTCCATTTTTATTGGAAGGGGTAGGGGGGGAAAGAGAATTAAACCAGGAAGACGGGATTCATCCCACCGCAGAGGGACATGCAATACTTGCTGATAATATCTGGCAGGCCATGAAAGATTCTTTACAGTAATTTGTTTTTGAAAATCACTGCTGAATAAATAGAAATGCTTCGCCGACGGAGGCAATTAAATCCTGTGCAATCAAGGCTTCCTGTGAAATTTTTTTGGCTGCCAAATCTCCGGATAATCCATGAAGATAAACTCCAAAAATAGCAGCATGTACAGGATCATAGCCCTGCGCTAATAACCCAGTAAGGATACCCGTTAGTACATCGCCTGTGCCACCCGTTGCCATCCCGGCATTTCCGCTTGTATTAAAATAACCTTTGCCAGCAGGCGTTGCAATTAAACTGTTATGACCTTTTAAAACAATAACAACATTCAATTCTTTTGCTTTAAGCCTGGCCAATTCTATTCTTTCCTTTTCATTGTCAGTTGGTCCAAATAATCTTTCAAATTCTTTTGGGTGAGGAGTGAGGATTGAATTGGGTGAAATTAAAGAAATCAATTCCGGGTTTTCTCCAAGGATATTTAAAGCATCCGCATCCAGCACACATGGATTTTTGAAATTTAAAAGCAGATTTTCTAATAAAGATTTCGTTCCTGGTGCTTTTCCAATACCAGGTCCAATACCTATGCATTTATAAGGCTCCAGGCTTGAATCCATTTTTGTATTGACATTCATATTAACATCCGTAGAAACCATTGCCTCGGGAACTGTTGTTTGCATGATATTATACCCGCATTCGGGGATATGACAAGTTAAAAGTCCAACGCCACTACGCAGGCAAGCCTTTGCAGCGAGCACTGCTGCACCCATCTTACCATGACTTCCAACTACCAGTAATGCATGACCGAAAATTCCTTTATGACCAAACGGGTTCCTGGGACGATAAATTCCTTTCACTATGGAAACATCCGTCCATTCATAATCTGTATCCATTTTTGTAAGAAAACCTGGGAGGAGCCCGATATCCAGTAAATGAATATTCCCTGTGTAAGATTTATTTTCCGATAAAAAAAAAGCCAGTTTAGGAACCTGGAAACTAAGTGTATGTAAAGCTTTAATGGCTGTATGTCCTTTTAAACTTTGGTCAGCTGCGAGGCCCGATGGAATATCGATGGAGATTATCCTGCAACCAGATTGATTCAGGTATTGAACCAGTTTTTCTGAAATTCCATCCAATGGCCTGTTTAAACCGGTGCCGTACAGGCAATCGATCACAACATCTTCTTTATTTAATTCATGAAAATGAGTTTCATCCTGGATAAAGATTATTTCTATGTCCAGGTCATGTAACCGATGCAGGTTCTCCTGGAAGTCGGCG
Source organism: Chitinophagaceae bacterium (assembly GCA_036675565.1). Classification (GTDB taxonomy): domain Bacteria; phylum Bacteroidota; class Bacteroidia; order Chitinophagales; family Chitinophagaceae; genus JACCYQ01. The sequence continues at coordinate 35,833 of JAKFER010000316.1, read as the reverse complement.
GTACCCAGGTGGCCAAACTCTAAAATATAAACCGTCACTTTGCAGTTTCTTTTAAACAGCAGGCGGGCAATAGCTAATCCATCCCCACCATTATTTCCTTTGCCACAAAAAATATGAAATCTATTCGAGAGAAAGCCATTCATATCCAGCCATTCTACGCATTTGGTAGCAGCTCTTTCCATTAAATCGATGGAACTGATCGGTTCGTTTTGAATAGTATATTCATCCCATTGCCGGATAGCATCGGCATTTAGTAATTGCATGAGCCTGTTTTTATATAACAGGTATAAAGTTGAGGATCAATTCTGATTAAATCAGGCTTTTTTTGAAAGAGAAGCTTTTCTATCATCAACATTGTTTTTGGCTTCATTCGTATTTTTCTCCGTTTCCTGGTCTTTGCCCTTACCAGAATAGTTTCCAAAAATATCATACATATCACGGGCTTCGTAAATGCGACGATTATACCGGTTGCCTAAAATGACAATGGTTGCATTTTCTTCAGGCAGTCGGGCAAACATTGAATTGAATCCATGCCAGCGACCATGATGGTAGATCACTTTTTTCCCATTTTTTAAGTTCAGCAAACGCCAACCCATCCCATAATTATGAACAGAAGGTCTTTCGTTGCTTAATGGGGTATATGCAGAATCCAGTAAAGCCGTATTCAAAACGCGGCCAGTATTTAAAGCCTGGTCCCATTTCAATAAGTCACGAGGTGTAGAATAGATATTTTTATCACCATAAGTAAGGTCAAATTCATCCAGGGACCAAAACCTGCCATCCCAGTTAAAAGAAGGTGTAGCTACGGCGGCATGTTGCATGTCATACACATAAGTATGCTTCATGTTAAGCGGATCGAAAATCTCTTTTTTCAGAAAATCAGCATAAGAAAAACCTGAAATTTTTTCAATCAGCGTAGCCAGCAACACATAATTGGTATTATTATAATTGAAATTGCGACCAGGTCTTGCGCCACCACCTGGTTGTTTTTTGTATAAAGACTCCAGCACATCCTGGTTGGTCACCATTTTCTTTTTATCCCATTTATTTTTTTCAAAATAATACAGGTAATTGGGCAGGCCAGTACGATGACTTAATAACATTTGAACGGTTATTCCATCATATGCCAGTTGGGGAAAAAATTTATTGAGTGTATCATCCAGGTTTAATTTGCCTTGCTCTACCAATTTCAGAACCGCCATAGCAGTAATCGTTTTAGTGGTAGAAGCAATATGGATAGGGGTTTCAGCCGTCATGGAATCTTTTGAGCGCAAATCTTTAAAACCTGCATAGTGCTCATATACAATAACACCATTTTTGGCAACCAAAATACCACCACTGAAGTTTGTATTCAACAAATGTTTATCCACATATTCTTTAACCGCTTCATGATAAACATCCCTGTCGGGGAGATAAGCCACCTGGGCTATTGGGAGTGAATCCACCTGGTTCGACCTTTTATCAGCAGAAGCCTGGCAAGCTGCCAGGGAAAACATAAGGATAATATAATATGGTATTTTCAAAAGGTTTAGTTTTTTAAAGCCGGAAAATAAGATTCTTATTGTTTATAAACGTGATATCGAAATTTTATTGCCAATTTTTATTTTTTGATATTTGCAATTATGGAGCCAAAACAAACAAGTTACCCAAAAGAAAAGATCCGGATCCTGTTCCTGGAAAATATCAGTGATACTGCGCTTAGGAAATTTGAATCGCATGGATACATCAAAGCTCAGAAAATTACCAGGGCACTCTCAGAAGATGAACTTATTAAAGAAATTAAGGATGTACATATTTTGGGCATCCGGTCTAAAACGCAAGTGACTGAAAAAGTGTTGAAAGCGGCTAAAAAGCTGCAGGCGATAGGTTGCTTTTGTATTGGGGTAAACCAGGTTGATTTAGATGCGGCAACCCGGTACGGGGTTGTTGTTTTTAATGCACCTTATTCAAATACCCGGTCTGTTGCTGAATTGGTGATAGGTTCGGCCATTATGCTGATCAGGCGAATCCCGGATAAAAATAAAGCAGCCCATGAAGGTATTTGGTTTAAAGAAGCTACAGGAAGTTATGAATTAAGGGGGAAAAAACTGGGCATTATCGGGTATGGTAATATTGGTTCGCAGGTCAGTGTACTAGCTGAAGCGATTGGGATGAAAGTCGGTTTTTATGATGTAGAGACCAAGCTGCCCTTAGGAAATGCGACAGATCTGAAGTCACTTAAAGAATTGCTAAGCCAAAGCGATGTGGTTACTTTGCATGTTCCGGAAACCCCGGAAACCTATAACATCATCAATAAAAATACCCTGAAGTATTTTAAAAACGCTGCTATTTTAATAAATTATGCAAGAGGGCAAGTGGTTGATCTTGAGGCGTTAAGAAAAGCTATCTTAGATAAGAAATTAAGCGGTGCGGCTATTGATGTGTTCCCTGAAGAACCCGAAAAAAATGGTGATACATTTTATACGCCATTACAAAAATTACCCAATGTGATCCTGACGCCGCATATAGGTGGCTCAACCGAGGAAGCCCAGGCAAATATTGGTGAAGATGTAAGTTTAAAACTGTTTAATTACCTGGAAAAAGGAATAACCAATGGATCGCATACAGTTCCGGCATTAAGCTTGCCACCACAGGAAGGCGCCCACAGAATTCTGCATATCCATGAAAATGTTCCGGGTGTGCTGTCTGAAATCAATACCACATTGTCGAAAAACAAAATCAATATCGTTGGACAGTATTTAAAAACCAATGACAAAATCGGTTATGTGGTACTGGATATAGATAAGAAGATATCAGACCGGGCATTACAGCTCTTGAAAGCAGTAGATCATACTATAAAAGTCAGAATGCTGTATTAGAAATGTCTTATAATTTATATTATGTTAAGTAGAATAAATCAATGAAAGTAGTCCTCTCCAAGAACATTAACCTGCAATTATCAATTATAATTCAATAAAGATTTGCTATCTGTACAAGCATAAAAAAACCGGGATGCGCTCCCGGTTTTTTATTTTAGTATTTGAGATCGATTAGTTATCGATTGCTTTCATTTTATCCTGGTATTCTTTCACTTTCACTTTATCATTCTTCTGATCATAATAACGGATGATCAAGTCAGTTGCAATCTTGGCATTTCCTTTTTCACTCACTTTCAAATCAGTGCGACCTTCGTAAGCTTTTGCTGCGGCCATTGCATATGGCAACATTTGGTCAAGTTTTGTATTCATGGCTGCTTTCAGATCGTTTCTTTTCTTTACGTCTTCAGGCTTGGTACCTTTGATTTCTGCCTGTGCATCCTGTGCATCATACACCTGGTTGTATACATGGCGTGCCATCAATAAATTTGCTTCCGGTGAATTTTCCAATGCGATGGCAGCTTTTAAAACTTCATCCAGTTTCGCTTGCTTTTCTTTGTAATCAGCAGGTTTTTTATCCTGAGTATAAATGTAGTTGAATAGTTCAGCGCCGTAATTATATAATAATGCGTAAGTTTTACAATTGCCAGTGATCAGCTCATCGTACTTAGCAAACATTTTGGTTTTATCATCCTCTAAACCTTTCAGTTCAACCTCGCACCAGAATGGGCTGTCAGGATATAATTCCTTTCCAATAGCCAGGTATTTATCCCTGTTGGCAAAATCATTTTTAGTATGATAATGATCTACCAGGAACTGGTAAATTTCAAGAAAGCCCTGGCCTTTTACTTTAGCATCAGCCAATTTTGCATAGTAGATAGCAGCATCCTCTTCATTCTTTGCCAATAATGCTGATAATGCAATATTCTGGATCAAAGCCGTATCAAGCGTTGGAAATTTAAAGTTGTTATACTCATATCCTTTTGCTGCAACATAATCTTCAACAATGCTGGCATTTTTAAAATTGGTATATGCATCACTGTATTTCTTGTCGTTAAAAGCTTTTGCACCCAGGTCAAAATAACCATTGTAGATATCGAAAAGACGAACGTTTTGTTCCAGCGTCATCAATACAGTTTTGGGATCCATTTCAATGTATTTTTTAAAAGCATTGAAGGCTTCCATTCTTCCATCTAATGATCCTAATGTAGCTGCATATTTTTCGTCCTTTGCCAGTTCATTATAAATAACGCCTTTATAATACCAGCCTTCTGCTTTGGAAGCATTTTTTTCATTAGCCAGGAAAGCATCCACTTTAACCTTGGCTTCTTCCCATTTAGATTCACTGATCAATTTCTTTACATCGTCAATTTTTTGCGCATAAAGCCCCATTGACAAAACAGCAAGTAATGCAGTAAAGAGTATTTTTTGCATTTTTCAGATTTTTAATGTGTGTAATTTATAATTATTGATTGTTAGGTAATTCTCCTTCGTCAGATGATGGGTTTTCATTATTGGTTGCGTTGTTATCCGGATTTTCCTGATTCTGTTCTGTAAGCGTTTCATCAGTAATCACCGGCGGTATTTCTTCGACAATTTCTTCTACCACAGCTTCAACTTCCTGTTCATCCATCCTGGTGATCGCTGCAATTTCATCGCCATTATCCAGCCTGATCAATTTTACACCTTGTGTGGCTCTGCCTAATTCACTGATATCTTCCACTTTCATCCTGATGGTTACACCACTTTTACAAGTAATGATCAGGTCTTCTTTTTCACTCACATCAAGCAATCCAACCAGGGCACCTGTTTTTTCGGTAACATTAATAGTTTTTACCCCTTTGCCCCCGCGGTTCGTGATCCGGTATGCATCCAGCAATGTTCTTTTACCATAACCTTTTTCACTCACCACAAGAACCGTTTTTTGAACTTCAGCCAGAGGATTTACACAAATCATACCAATCACTTCATCTTTACCATCATAAGTATCAATTCCACCTACACCAATGGCTCCCCTGCCGGTCGAACGCACCTTGGCTTCGGGGAAACGAATAGCCCTGCCGCTTTTTACTGCAAGCATCACTTCGCAGCTGCCATCAGTCATTCTTGCTTCAATCAATTGATCTCCTTCTAAAATGGTTATGGCATTCACGCCTGTTTGCCTGCGGCGACTGAAATCTTCCAGGTCTGTTTTTTTTATGATACCATTTTTTGTACATAAAACAATATGATGAGATTTTACAAACTCTTCATCAGCCAGGTCCTGAACATCAATGATGGCTCTTACTTTATCATCCGGTGGAATTTGAATCAGGTTTTGCATGGCACGTCCCTTGCTGGTTTTGTCGCCTTCTGGAATTTCGTACACATGCAGCCAGTAACAACGACCTTTTTCAGTAAAGAATAATAACGTATGATGCGTCGATGCTACAAATAAATGTTCAATATAATCTTCTTCGCGGGTACGTCCGCCAATAGAGCCGCGGCCTCCCCTGCGTTGTTGCCTGTATTCTGTTGCTGATGTTCTTTTGATGTAACCCAGGTGAGAAATGGTAATCACAACGGCCTCATTTTTAATAAGGTCCTTGATGCTCATTTCATTATTCAGGTAAGTGATCTCTGATTTACGATCATCACCAAATTTATCTTTGATTTCCAGTAATTCGGTTTTGATCACTTCATAACGTTTACCCTCATCCGATAACAAATCATTCAGATAAGCGATCAGTTTCATTAACTCCTCATACTCTGCTTTAATCTTATCTCTTTCCATCCCGGTAAGGCGCTGTAAACGCAGTTCCAGTATGGCTTTTGCCTGTATTTCATCCAGTCCCCAACCGGCATTCACCAGGTTAGTCCGGGCAATTTCAGGATTGGCAGATGACCGGATCAACGAGATCACTTCATCCAAATGATCTAATGCAATCAGGTATCCTCTTAATAAATGCGCTTTTTTCTCTGCTTCTCTTAATTCATATTGCGTACGGCGCACAACCACTTCATGCCTGAATTCAACGAATTCGCTGATCATGTCCTTCAGGTTCAATGTACGCGGCCTTCCTTTTACAATGGCTACGTTATTGATACCATAAGAAGTTTGTAATTCAGTGAATTTGTACAGTTGATTCACGATCACATTTGCTACGCCATCTCTCTTCAGGTCAATAACTATTCTTGTTCCTTCTTTTTTGTTCGATTCATTGTTGATGTGTGCAATGCCTTCCACCACTTTTTCATTCACCAGCTGGCCAATGCGATCACAAAGGGCATCCCGGTTAACCTGGTATGGTACTTCTGTAATGATGATCTGTTCTCTGCCACTGGGTTTGGTGTCAATGCGCAATTTTCCACGCAGCACTACCCTTCCCCGGCCCGTATGCATCCCTGCTTTCACCCCTTCCATACCGAAAATAATTCCACCAGTAGGGAAATCGGGTGCTTTTACATGTAACATCAATTCATCGATGGTGATATCACGGTTTTCAATAAACGCAATACATCCATCAATCACTTCACGCAGGTTGTGCGGCATTATATTCGTGGCCATACCGACTGCAATACCACTGGAACCATTGATCAGTAAAGTTGGAATACGTGTTGGTAAAACGGTTGGTTCTTTAAGTGAATCGTCGAAGTTAAACTGGAAATCCACGGTGTCTTTATCAATATCCAGTAGCATGTTCTCTGCAATACGATGGAGACGTGCTTCTGTATATCGCATAGCTGCCGGTCCATCACCATCCTGGCTTCCAAAGTTACCCTGCCCATCAACCATCATATAGCGCATGCTCCACTCCTGCGCCATTCTTACCATAGCATCATAAACTGAGGAGTCTCCGTGGGGGTGATATTTACCCAACACTTCACCCACAACCCTGGCCGATTTTTTATGTGACTTATTGGAGGCAAGACCTAATTCATTCATCGCATACAAAATTCTGCGGTGAACCGGTTTTAAACCATCCCTGATATCCGGGAGTGCACGGCCAACAATTACCGACATTGAATAGTCGATATATGCCGTTTTCATTTGTTCTTCGATATTGATTGGGATAATCCGATTATTATCCTGTGTTTCAAGAGGCTGAGAAGTATCTTCCATGCTTTATTTTGAGTGTATTTTTTGCTGTTTCGCGAGGCCAGCAAATGTAACTAATTTTACCCTTTAAACCTGCCTGAAAGCAATGAATTATAAGCTAATTATCCACGAATGTGAAAAAAGCTATACGGTGTGTTAATTAACCGAAAATAACAACCCTTTTACACTATCGGGTACAAAGATTTAGTTCCTTTATACTTCGTTAAAAATATTTTTTATGGCCACTTACCTTCTTTTACGGAATAACAAGGAATCAGGGCCTTTAAGTTTTGATGAATTAATAAAAATTGGATTAAAACCCTACGACCTGGTTTGGGTTAATGGAAGAAGTGCTGCCTGGAGATATCCAAGTGAGATCAAAGAATTGGTTCCATATGCTCCGGTAGTTGAAGAACAACCTTATGATCGGTTTTATCAAAAATCCACCGAACAAAACCCGGAAATTACAAAAGATCAACCTGCAGCAAACAATCCTTTAAAACTTCCAAACACAGAACATTCCTATCCCGTAGAACGGGATTCTCCTGCATATCATCAGCCTTTGCAAAAAGAGGAAAGACCTGCACCAACAAATAAAAATGTTTTTGTTTCTTTTCCTGATAGAAAGACAGTGGATAAACCAAAATCTCCTGTTGAAAATAAAAGAACCATCGAGCCTGAATATGCAAATGTCCAAAAAACAGAATTTCAACCTGCACCCTTGAATGCGATTCCAGAAAATAAGCAGTCCATCCCAATGGAAAGAAATGAACCCATTGAACTGGAAGAAAAATATTCACAACCTTTGGACGAGATCAAGCAGATGTATGTGCAGACATTGAACCAGCGTAAAAAAAGAAATGCACGTAGACAAGCTTTGTTGAATGGAATGAAAATAGCAGCTGCCGTGTTGGTAATTCTTTCTGTGGGCATGTTCATCGGAATGTATTTTGATAAGGATACGCAACCTGCGGAACTGGTTAATCAACCTGCAAAAAAAGACATTCACCCAACAGAACTGAGTTCTACCAGTTTTGTTTCTAATGCAAATACGGAAGAAATGCCTTCTGTAAATAATGATAAACCCGTTAATGCTCCATATAACGATTACCAGTTACCCACAACCGAAAAAAAAACAGGCAATTTAGCATCCAATAAAACCCGTAGCCAACAAAACAATAAACAAGTTCCTTATTCCGGAACTGTTACAGATTCGCAAACCAATGAAAGAAAAAGAGTGATCAGGGAAGATGATAGTGCATTGGCTGACGGGAATGAAAAAATCAATAAAAAAGGTTCAATAGAAAATATCTGGGATGATGTTACCATCAAAGCCAATGATTTTAAAACCGGACCCTTTGGTGGCATCAAAGATTTAACCATCACATTGGCAAACAAAAGCACTTACCCGCTTGATAAAGTTGAAATAGAAGTAAAATATATTGGATTAGAAAAACAGGTTGTAAAAATACAGAAAATGGTTTTTAATGATGTGGTGCCTGGAGGGCAGGTTCATGCGGATGTTCCGCGTACAGGAAGGGGAATGGATGTTGATGTAACCATAAAGAAAATCAATGTAAGAGATTTTAGTTTTGCCAGGTCAGAAAAATAAAATTGTTATCCATTTTATAAACAGCCGGAAATTTCCGGCTGTTTTTTTATAGATTGATTCCAACAGGGTTGTTAACTTGCCACTTTAAAGATTTTATTATGAAACAGGTTTTGGTTTTTGGTGCCGGTAAATCAGCTACGGTGTTGATTGAATATTTATTGAATGAAGCAGCACAACAAAACTGGTTTGTAACAGTAGCAGATGCTGACATATCACTGGCCCGTTCAAAAACAGGTAACCATAACCGTAGCCATGCCGTTTCATTTGATATAAATAATGACACTGACAGGAGAAAAGAACTGGAAAATGCGGATATCGTAATATCCATGCTGCCCCCTCACCTGCATATACTGGTAGCCAAGGATTGTATTTTATATAAAAAGAATTTGCTAACGGCTTCTTACGTTGATGAACAGGTGAAAATGCTGGCACCGCAGGTAGAAAAAGAAAATATACTCTTTCTGTATGAAATGGGTCTGGACCCTGGAATTGATCATATGAGTGCTATGAAGATCATCCATCACATCCAGGAAAACGGTGGAAACATTACTTCATTTAAATCACATTGTGGCGGCCTGGTTGCACCTGAAAGCGATGATAATGCATGGCACTATAAAATAAGCTGGAACCCCCGGAATGTTGTAAATGCAGGTAAAGCAGGTGCCATATTCAAAGAGAATGGGGAAACAAAAAATTTGGATTATAACGCACTTTTTGACACCGACAAATTTGTTGAGATCCCTGGGCTCGGCTTACTTTCTTTTTATCCAAACCGCGACTCCCTTTCTTATATTCCATTGTATGGATTGGAGTCTGCGAACACTTTTATCAGGACTACATTAAGGCACCCGGATTTTATGTACGGCTGGAAAAATATTTTAGACCTTAAGCTTACTGATGAAACCATTCAGTATAAAACGGACGGAATGTCTTTGGCCGCATTTTTTAAAGAACATTTTGCCAGAAATGGATTTAACGATTGGTTAAAGGAAAAGATGACGAATCGGTTTGCCCAAACAAAAGAGTTATTGGAAAACCTGGTTAAATTAAACGAGGCTGAAAAAGCAGCTGCAGAAACGGGTGAAGAAATCCCTGAATCCTTAATGATGATTGACAGGAAGGGCGACCTGGAGCAAATTGAATTGGAAACCATAAAAACAAATGCTGCTGCAACTATTGCAGGAAAATTACATGAAGCAAATCTTACTTTGAAACAATTGTTTCAGTTGGGGATGGATGATGAAGAAACCATGATCAACAAAGGAAAATGCAGTGCCGCCGATGTGTTACAATTTGCCCTTGAAAAAAAGCTGGCATTGCATCCGGATGATAAGGATATGATTGTTATGCTGCATGAATTTGAATATAACCTGGATAATAAACACACACTGGTTAAAAGTTCGCTGGTGGTAAAAGGTAGGGATAACTCGCATACCGCCATGGCTAAAACGGTTGGCATGCCCTTGGGAATAGCAGCTAAATTGATCCTTAATGGTTCGATCAATTTATCAGGACTTCATGTACCGGTTATAAAAGAAATTTATGAACCTGTTTTAAAGGAATTGGAATCATTCGAAATCAAATTCAATGAAGAAACCATCCAGTTAGATTAATTTATTAAACCGGATATTCTATTTACCAATTCATCCCTTTTATTTGACGGGTCAACGTTGTATAAACCCACTCATACATTATACGGCTTTTCAGAAAAAATTTTTCCAATTACTTTGCATCCTGATTTGAGCAAGAACAGCTAAGGAAAACACTATGTTGAAGCATTAAATGAGCCACCATTTATGCGACCAGTTTATCCGGAAGTTTTGTTTCCATTTTAGTTTGTTTTAGCTACATGTTCAGCAAACACTACACCACACGCCAGCTTTATTTTTCAAGAATTGTTAATCATTAAAACTTTATCAGAAATGAAAAAGATGAATGGGTTGTTGTTGGCGGCTATGGGAATAGTTTTGTTTTCATCCTGCGAAAAGATTAAAGGCGAAGGACCTGTAGTTACAGAAAACCGGAATGTTGGTTCATTTGCAGGTGTTGATCTGCGGGGAGATGCAACAGTGCATTTCAACAAAGGAAATGATTTGAAAATTGAACTGCATGGGCAGGACAATATTTTGAAAGTGCTGGAAACTTATAAGTCAGGTTCTAACCTGGTGATAAAATACCGGAATGACATCCGGTTGGGAAAACATGAACCGGTAACCATTTATCTTACGGCTCCGGATCTCAATGATCTTCGGATAAGTGGATCAGGTGATATTTATGTGACGGATGATGTCATTAACAATGATATGGAAATGGATATCAGCGGATCCGGCAATATCAGAATGGATAAATTAATGACAGGTTATTTGGATGTAAATATCAGCGGATCAGGAAACGTTGAAATTGAAGATGGAGAGGCAGATGAAGAAATACTTAGGATCAGTGGTAGTGGTAATCTGCATTTTTCAAATGTAATCGCCCGGAAAGTAATGACTACAACCAGCGGATCGGGAGATATAAGAATTCATGTTACAGGGGAACTGCGTTCCACTATTTCCGGTAGCGGATCTGTATATTACAAAGGACAACCTGCCATTTTAAGTACCAATATTTCGGGCTCAGGCAAAGTAAGACCGATGTAAAAAAATGATTGAAGCCTGTATTGATTTACAGGCTTTGCTTTTTTATGGGATGTAATAGTGCAACCAGGTCTTTGATCCCTTCTGATGCTGGTTTCTCTATAGCTGTTAAATGTGGAACTGATGATGTATAAGGGATTTTTTTATCAATAATAAATTTTGGAATATCATAAGGTGCAAAGTTGATTAATCCAGCAGCCGGGTAAACAACCAAAGATGTACCAACAATTACAAAGATTTTTGCCATACTTACAATTTCCATGGCTATTGGAATAGTTTCTACCGGTTCTTCAAACCAAACAATATCTGGGCGGTATTGATAGCCATCTGGTGCAAGGTCACCCAACCTGATATCCGTTTTTATTTCTTTAACATGTCCCCTATCCTTTTCGCTGCACATTTTAAATATTTCACCATGTAAATGAAGCACATTCGTTGATCCTGCTCTTTCATGCAAATCATCAATGTTTTGGGTGATGATCACGACATCAAAATCTTTTTCCAGTTCGGCTAATCCATAATGTGCAGCATTGGGTTTGGCATCTAAAACATTTTTGCGTCGCATGTTATAAAATTCCAGTACCTGTTCGGGATTTTTGCGCCAGCCGCGTGGTGTAGCTACTTCTTCAAGGTCAAATCCTTCCCAAAGACCATCACTGTCCCTGAATGTTTTTAAACCACTTTCAGCGCTGATACCGGCACCTGTTAATACAACCAGTTTTTGTTTTTCCATCTAACAAAAATACGCAGATCGAATTTCTAAATAATTTATGCTTGCTTTAGTTTTTTAGGAAATGTTTTCCTGATCACTATCCATCCAATCAATCCAAATAACCATAAAGGCCAGATAGCAATTACCCCGATCATAACTTCCCCAATCCATATCCATCCATTTTTAAATGAGCTCCAGATCCGGGTATTAAATGCTGGATCATTATCAACTGCACCTGGGTTTAAAACCTGGTGATAGTTTATATGAATTGTACTAAATGATGCAGATTGTTTCAGGTAATTCAGTTTAGCTGCAGTTGCTTCAATATCTTCCTGGATTTCATTTATTTCAGATTGCACATTCAATATATCTTCCATGTTCTTTGCTTGTTTTAAAAACTCCACATAACGTGCACGAACCTGCTTTTTCGCTTCCAGTCGGGAACGAACATCAACGGTTTGCATGGTGACATCTTCTGCACTGATTTTCTTCTCCATTATTTTTATTGCTGGAGTTGAAAGGGCATTCACTACATTATCAAACTGGTTTACCGGAACCTTTAAAGTGATGTTGTTTTCTATCGAATATTCTGTTTCTTTTTGCTGTTCTTCAGCAATATATCCACCAGCTTTCTTCACCTGGTCATGCACCAATGTTCCAAATATTTTAAAATCATTTATTTGCAGGTGCAGGTTAGCGGTCTTTATTATTTTTTTGTCTAAATCCTGAATGGTGATTGTTTCCGTGGGCGAAAATTGTTTTTCCTGGTCCGGGCTTTTTTGATCAAACCCTTTGTTTGTCTCTTCTGTTTTACCTGGATTTTGTTCGGGGAGAATGATATCCGATATGGCTGATTCTTCTGAAGTTGAATTGATATCATTTTCACATGCGCTTAAGGACAATACGATGCCTGCTGCTAATGCAGTGATTTTTAATAAATTCATAATAAAATGATTTTTAGTTAAGATGCAATGCGATGCTGTTTTGCATAAAAAATAAAAATAACTTACTGGTTACCGTTATTCTTTAAACATGTATTTATTCCTCTTCATTGATACTGCATTTTTAAAAATGTAACCCAATGTGAATAGTAAATCAGAAAAACTACCTGTAAGTGGTATAGTGTAATAGTGAAGTTATTTTGTTTCAGCCAGGTCCATGATGATCGCCCACTCTTCATCTGTAACAGGCGTTACAGAAAGTCGTCCCAGTTTTACAAGTGCCATGTTGGCTAATCTTTTATCCTGTTTTATTTGCTGAAGGGTAACTGGTTTTCTCAATTTCTTTTTGGGTTTCAGATCCACCACCACCCACGCTTCGTCGACTGTAGTCGGATCCTGGTAATATTCTTTTGCCACTTCTGCTATCCCAACTATTTCCAATCCTTCATTACTGTGATAAAAGAAAACCTGGTCACCTTTCTTCATTGTTTTCAAAAAGTTGCGGGCCGCATAATTGCGGACACCATCCCAATATGTCTTCTTATCTTTTTGAAATTGATCCCATGAATATTTAAAAGGTTCAGATTTTACAAGCCAGTAAGCCATATATTGAAGATTAAAAATGATGATTTTACCAACCTGATACCAACACATCAGCCAGGTGCATTGTTTTAATATCGTATCCTTTGTTTTTGATATACCCATCAAGATGCATCAGGCATGACAGGTCAGTAGAAATAATATATTCAGCACCAGTGGCTATGGCATTATCAACTTTCTGTTCGCCCATAGCTAATGATATAGGTTCAAACTTTACCGCAAATGTGCCACCGAATCCGCAACAGGTTTCTACATCATGCATCTCCGTTAGTTGCAGTCCATTTACTTTAGCAAGCAACTGCCGGGGTTCGGTTTTAATTTTACATTCCCGTAAACCTGCACATGAATCATGATAAGTTGCAGTGGCATTTAATGAAGCCCCAAAATCCTGAACACCTAAAACATTTACCAGGAACTCAGAAAACTCGTAGGTTCTTTTGGCCAGGTCCTTTACTTTGTTATGAGATGAACTGTTATCGAATAATTTTGTATAATAGTTCCTGATGAAACCGACACAACTGGCACTGGGTGCAACCACCAGGTCAGATCCTTTGAAATCTTCCAGAAACTTATTGCATACTTCTTTGGACTGATCCCAAAATCCTGCGTTAAATGCGGGTTGCCCGCAACAGGTTTGGTTTGGGTTATATGAAACCGTACAACCTGCTTTTTCCAAAACCCTGATCATATTGAAAGCGGTTGATGGATATAGCTGGTCAACAAAACAAGGTATAAAGAGTTGTACGTTCATGTGTGAATGTCGAAACTTATTTATGTTTCCTGCTAAAAGAATTTTTCAGGGAGATCATTTTTAATGCAGTGATTCCTGCTTCCTCACCCTTATGCCCATGCGCACCGCCTAATCTTTCTTCTGCCTGTAGCTGGTTGTCTACTGTTAATACACCGAAAATAACGGGGACTGGTAAGGATATATTCAGGGCAGTTATTCCTTCTGTAATACTTTGACATACATAATCAAAATGCGGCGTTCCACCACGGATCACGCAGGCCAGTGCGATAAATGCATCGGGTCTTTTTTTATCCGGCACATTTTCCCAATAACTTTTTATTGCAAATGGAATTTCAACGGCACCCGGAACGGTGATGGTAATGATCTTCTTTGTATGATATTGTTCGAGAACCCTGATACATCCATTTTCCAGTTCATCAACAATAGCGGCATTCCATTCAGTCTTTACTAAAACAATGCAGGCATCCTGCTTGTCCAGGATGCCTGATTGAATTTGTAAGAGTTTACTGTTTGCTACATCAGCCATAAAGAATATCGTGTGCTAAAACTGTAAAATATTTTTATTTAACTGCGTAAACACCAAGTTGCGCCAGGTATTTATCTGCTTCAAATCCTTGTTGCGACTGGGGATATTTTTGCTTCAGGTCTTTATACAATTCAATAGCTTCTTTCCTATTGTTCATAACCTTGTGTGCGTAGTACGCAGCCAGGAATAAATAATCAGGTGAGTTTACATTGTCTTCATCAAAATGATAAGCAGCTTTTTTATATAATTTCAAAGCATCTTCATTTTTATTTAAGCCGGCGTAAGCGTCTGCGGTTAATTTATAAGCCCTGGCCTGGATCATTTTAGAATCGGTATCAAAATCTTCCAGGTGTTTTACTGCACTGGCATAATCGCCTAATTTTAAATAAATATCACCAGCATAAAAATGAGCCAGGTTACCGGCTTTAGTTCCGCCATATTTGTCAATCACTTTCAAAAAGCCTGAATTTACACCATCGCCATTCAATGCCAGATTCAATGAATCCATGCGATAATATTCCTCTGCCTTGAAAATTGCTTCAACACTTTTCTTTTCATTGGGTTCCTGTACCAGGTATTTGTAACCGAAATAACCGGCAGCACCGAGAATAATCAAGGTACTGACTATCATTAAAGGACGACTGTATCTTGTCCAGAAATCCTTTGCCCGGTCCACCACTTCCTGGTCACGTGTTGCTTCTTTTGTATTGTCGCTCATTTTATTTTTGACTTATTGTTTGTTTAATTTTTTTAATCTACAATGAAAGGATAATTTTTATCCATGTAAACATCTTTTAATACTTCATCATCATCAGGTAATGGAGACTCTTCAGCAAATTTTACAGATTCATCAACCATTTTATTTACCCGGTCATCAATGGCCTTGATCTCTTCGTCCGTAGCCAGGTTATTGTCTTTTATGGTCTGTAAAACAATATTTACCGGGTCTTTTAATTTATATTCTTCCACTTCCTCTTTACCACGGTATTTTCCGGGGTCGCTGATGGAATGTCCCTTGTAACGATAAGTCTTCAATTCAATTAATGTAGGTCCACCCTTCTCCCTTGCTCTTTTTACAGCTCGTGAAATGGATTCATGAACTGCTTCCGGTGTCATTCCATTAACCATATCCGATGGCATATCATATCCATCAGCCAGTTTATAAATATCCGTCACGTTGGAAGTACGGGAAACTGAAGTTCCCATCGCGTAATTATTATTTTCGCAGATAAAGATCACCGGTAGCTTCCAAAGCATGGCCAGGTTAAAAGTTTCATGCAGCATTCCCTGTCGGGCAGCGCCATCACCAAAAAAACAAAGTACCACGTTGTCAGTTTCCCGGTACTGTTCTGCAAATGCTAATCCTGCTCCTGTTCCGATCTGTGCTCCAACGATACCGTGTCCACCATAAAAATTAACATCAGTACCAAAAAAGTGCATACTGCCACCTTTTCCTTTGGCATTTCCTGTTGCTTTTCCATAGAGTTCTGCCATACAGGAGTTTACCGATACGCCTTTTGCTATGGCCAACCCATGATCGCGGTAAGCTGTAATAAAAAGATCTTCTGGTTTAGTTGCCGTCATACAACCGGCTGCAATAGCTTCCTGTCCTACATATGCATGGAAAAATCCACGGATCTTTCCTTCCATTTTGTATTTTTCTTCCGCCATTAATTCAAACTGGCGAATCAGATACATAAGTTCGTACCAATACAGGTAAGTTTCTTTGGAGAATTTTGATGCCAAGGGTATAAAATTTGAGCCGCAAAAATAAGGGTAAAATAGCAATTATCCGATTGCATACGTAATTTTAAATAACACATAGGTTAATGAGCCTTAATAAGTTGTTTTATAAACAAATAAGCTGCAAACATTATCTTGCATTTTTATGTTCAATTTCGAAAGCTTAAGCCTGGTTCAATTCAAAAATTATCAATCCGCCTCTTTTACTATAACGGAAAGGATAATTGGCATTTGTGGTAAAAACGGGGTTGGAAAAACCAACCTGCTGGATGCATTGCATTATCTCTGTTTTACAAAAAGCTATTTTACACGGGATGCAAATAATATACGCCAGGGAAGCCAGGGTTTCAGGATAGAAGGCCATGTGAGTCTTTTTGATGAAAAAGAGAAAGTAGTTTGTATACTCAGGGAAACCGGGAAAAAGGAATTTTTGTTGAATGATGAACCTTACTCAAAGTTTTCTCTACATATTGGGAGATATCCTTGCGTGATGATAGCGCCGGATGATATTCAACTGATCATCGGCATACCGGAAGAGCGCCGGAAATTTATTGATACGATCCTTTCACAACTATCTGCCGAATACCTGCAAAACCTGATTGCTTATAATAAAATATTGCAGCAGCGGAACTCCTGTTTAAAATCAATGGCTGAAACCGGTAACAAAGACATGTCTTTGCTGGATGTGTTGGATGATCAATTGATTAAACCAGGCTCCCAGGTTTTTGAAAAGCGGAAAACATTTATGGTCGGTTTTCTTCCACTGGCCAAACAGTTGTACCAGGATATTGCCCGTCAACCTGAAAATATCTCTCTATTTTATAATAGTGAATTGATGGATTTAACATTTGCCGAATTATTAAAATTAAACCGGCAAAAAGATTTGGCAGCCATGCGAACTACCAGTGGTGTTCACCGCGATGATCTTGAATTAAATTTTAGTAACCTTCCTTTTAAACAGGTAGCCAGCCAGGGGCAACGCAAAAGTTTGTTGTTCGCATTGAAGCTGGCAGAAATGGAAGTATTGAAAAAAGAAAAAAAATTTACACCTGTTTTAATGCTGGATGATGTATTTGAAAAACTGGATGAAGAAAGAATCAGCAACCTTTTGGAAAGAGTTTGCCTGTTAAATGAAGGACAGGTTTTTATAACAGATACAAATGCCGCCAGGCTTGAAGAGCAACTTATTAAACTTGGAAGTCCTTACCAAATGATAAACCTGGATAAAGACTAATATGAATTCCATTTTATACTTTCAATATCTTTACACAATGGGACAATACTCTATGGCAGATGCCATTCAACAATTTTTAAATCAAAGCAGGATTAAAAGTTCTATTCAAGCTTTGCAAATTGAAGATATCTGGGAAGATATCATGGGTAAAACCATTGCACGATACACAGAGGAGATCAAAATCATTAACCATACCCTTTTTATTACCACGCATGTAGCACCATTAAAACAGGAACTGTATTTTCAACGAGTAAAAATTATGCAACGGGTTAATGAAGTATTGGGGTCGCAGGTAATAAAAGAATTGGTGATTCAATGATCTAAAAAACATAAGATCCTGACTCCTCATTTTCCTGGTCAAAAATATCCGCACGGCTAAACATAATCTCCTGCAGAATGTCTTCCGCAGAAACAATACCGGCAAAAGTAAATCCATCAAATACCGGTATATAGCGGATATTATGTTGTTGCATCAACTTCATACATCGTTCCACCGAATCATTCGTTGTAATTATCGGTAAACCATGGTTCATTACATCTTTAACCAACTGCTTTTTTAAAGATATCTTAATGGACATGGCTTTTGTTGCAATATCATGTTCCGATATTACGCCCATAAAACGATCATCTTCCATCACCAATAAATGATCGGTATTTTCAGCACACATTTGAGAAAGTGCATCACGAACAGATGCGTTAGGAGAAATAGAATGAAAATTGCGTGGCTTCCTGATTAATATAGAGGTAATTTTTTCCATATGACAGCGATTTTAAAGGTTTATTGAAAGGACCTGGCAGCAAAAGCAATCAGTACGGATTCATGTAAAAAAAGTAAAATTTTACATAGCAGAAAGATACTGCAATTGTTAATCCAAAAAGCTGATTTTGAACCTGCTCCCTAACATATTTTTTTCTTTAATAGAATAAATTGTTGAGCTTAATATATCAGGGATACTCCAGGATGTATTGCAATGCTTTAGATCCCTCTGCTCCTGTCCATTTATTCACAACAGTACCCTTATCAATTAGGTATAATGTGGGGTTAGCTCTTGCGGCCGTTCTGAATGCCGTAAAATCGAGTTTTAATACCGGATATGGCCAGTTCATTTCTTTTAAATTTTTCAAAACATTTTCGCTGGTATTTGAAACTATATAAACAGGATGGTTATCATTGTGAGCGTGGGTAAGCGCTTTTTCGATATCTGAGCCTTTCAGATTTTTCATTACATCATCTTCCCGGTCATTCACAAATAATAACAACACATAGTCCGGGTGCTGTAAAATGGATTCGGTTATATCCTGGTTGTCTGTTGTGTTCAAAGAAAATCCTTTAAGTGCAGGTTCTGCATTTCCTTTTCTTACCAATTCATCTTTTCTTTCAACAAAAGTATAAGTATCCAGGTCATCAGGTAATTCCGCTGGAGAAAATGCATGTTGTTGTCCATTCTTTTCATAAATAAAACGAATGGCAAAACTATCTGTGATGGCATCTGCAGGTACCTTCATTTTTTCAGGAATATGATTTCCTTTTTTTAGTGGCAAACAATCCACCAATGGATTATATGTTAAAACATACCATTGAAAAGCAAAACTAAAAATGGTAGTAAGCATGATAAGCAGGTTGTTTGTGCGTGCTGAAAATGCCGGTCGAATTTTATCGCGATGGTAAAAAATAAACCCAATGAGCACCAATAATAAAACATCTTTTAAAAAAGAAGTTAGTGGCGTAATGGGAAGGCAATCGCCGAAGCATCCGCAATCTTTAAATTGCCCTGATAAATAAGCATACCCTGTTAAGAAAGTAAAAAAGATAATCAACAATAATAACAACCAACTGATCAATCGCATGCGCCAGCCAATAAGCAAGGCTATACCTGCTATAATTTCAAAGGCAATAATTAAAATGGAAAAAGCCAGTGAATAATCGTTTAATACATTCACCTGCCACAGATCAAAAAACTCCTGCATTTTGTAACTCAGCCCCAAAGGATCATTGGCCTTCACCAACCCGGAGAAAATAAATAAAACGGCAACCAGTATGCGACTGATTTGTAAGAGTAGTTTGGTCATGTTATACATTTAGCTGTGGTTATAGCGGTAGTTGATTTTTAAGTCAACAGAAAAATCTCATTTCTTTTCATCCATTAATATCAATGCGAAAACTGCGTAATTTATGATATCGTAATAGTTTGCATCGATCCCCTCACTCATCAGCGTTTTACCTTCATTGGTTAATATTTGCCGGATCCGTTGCAGTTTCATGAGGATAAGATCTACAAAACTTTCCTGGCTCATACTTCGCCACGCTTCTCCATAATCATGGTTTTTATCTTCCATTAATCTTTTTGCGGCTTCTGTTTTTTGACGATACAAAGCGGCTACAGTTTCCTCTGCAAGTTCTTCACCATCTTCGGGTTTTAAATCAAGCTGCATTAAACCAATCACCGCATAGTTTAATATTCCTTTGAATTCAGCAGCTATATCATCCACTACTTTTTGTTGTTTTTTTTCCTGGATTGTTCTGATGCGTTGAGCCTTGATAAAAATCTGGTCAACGATAGAGATGGTGCGTAATACACGCCAGGCAGTTCCATAGTCATGTGTTTTTTTTAAAAAGATTTCACGGGCAGATGTGATGGCATTATCATATTGTATATTGGTACTAAGCATATTTGTCGTAGTAAACAGTTTAAATTTGGCTTTAGAATAAATTTTATCAATAGCTTCAAAAATAACGAACAAGCACGAATGTTTACACTTAATTGTAAAGGCCGTTTGCTGGTCATTGATAAACCCATCGTGATGGGAATCATCAATATAACGCCGGATTCTTTTTACAAAAGCAGCCGTATTCAACAGGCAGATGCACTCCTTGAAAGGGCATCATCACTAATTTCCCAGGGTGCCACTATATTGGACATGGGTGGACAAAGTACAAGGCCGGGCAGTGAATTTTTACTGGCAGATGAAGAAATGCCAAGAATAATTCCGGCCATTGAATTGGTTCATAAACATTTTCCGGACACTATTATTTCTGTTGATACCTTCTGGTCTTCCGTTGCTAAAGAAGCCATTGGTGCAGGCGCATCGATAATTAATGATATCAGTGCCGGTAGTATTGATCCATATATGTATGAAACTGTTGCAAAATTGGGTGTTCCTTATGTATTAATGCACATGAAAGGCAATCCCCAGAATATGCAACAAAATCCTGTGTATGAAAATTTGGTAACAGAGGTGGTTGATTTTTTCATCACCCATACAGCCAGGTTAAAAGCTGCAGGAGTGAATGATATTATTATTGATCCCGGTTTTGGATTTGGAAAAACTGTGACTCAAAACTTTTTGTTATTTAAGAATATGGAATCGCTTAAAATGCTTGAATGTCCATTATTGGTTGGTATTTCAAGAAAATCGATGGTAACCAGGACACTGGAGATTAGTGCATTGAATGCGTTGAATGGTACAACTGTTTTAAACACGCTGAGCTTGATCCATGGCGCCAATATATTAAGGGTGCATGATGTAAAAGAAACAATTGAAGCCATCAGGATTTATGACGCATACTTATCTGCATAAAAAAAGAACAACTTTGAAAAGTTGTTCTTTTGGTTTGTAGTTCTTTTTAATTCTTTTGAAATCAAAAGCCTAATCGACCTAAGTGGTAGTCACAGATCGGGATCTTATTTTTTAAGCAAAAATTAGGGTGGAAAACCTTAACTAAACATTTTTTCGAAGGGGTTGGAACTGCACCGGTTTTGGATGCTTGGACTAAAAACGGGACCATTTAAATGCGCTGAAAAACAATTCTGAACTTCAAGCATTTGAGTGACCGCAAAAAGCCCCTCACCAAAGGTGAAGGGCTGTAAAGGTCGTCTTTATTTTGAATTAAAAATCAATTTTTTGGTTGAGCCGTATCAACTCTTGTTGGTGCTGGTGGTGGAGGCATATTTGCCTGTGGCGCTTCATCCTTTACATCCAAAACCTCAATTTCAAATATCAAATTTTCATTTGCCTTAATTTCCTGTGAGGGTGCATTTTCGCCATAAGCTAAAATAGAAGGAATAAATAATCTTGCTTTTGCACCTTTCTTTAATTCCTTAATGCCTTCCTGGAAACCTTTGATCATTGGACTTTGATCAACCACTAATTCCAATGGCTCCAAATGATTAAAAGCAGGATCCGTATTTGAATCGAAAGATTTTCCTTCAAATGTTTTTCCGGTATAATTCAAACTAACAAATTTGCCGGGATCCACATCTGGTCCTGAGCCTGGTTCTATGATCTCCACATAAGTGCCCATGCCAATTTTAGTTGCCTTGATATTGTTTTTTGAAAGATAATCCTGGATGGCTGCATCATCTTTTTTCAACTGCTCCTGGAACCTGGGATCTTTTAACATTGCAGCTGTTTGTTCATTTTGCATATCAGCCTGGGCTTCTTCCTGGTTTTTAAAAACTTTGATCACTTTAAAAGTGCTGATCAGCTCATCGCCATTTTTAAACTGTGGTGGCACCTGCTCCGGACTGCGTTTGATAAATGTATCAACCATTTGAACGGTATAGATACTATCACCACTTTTAATTGAAGTGAATAATTCAGAGATGTCATAAGGTTGCACGGGGCTGTTAACCGGAATGTATGCAGCCATACCTTCTCTTGTGTCAAATAACATGCTATCACCAATGGAACGTTTGATATGCACCTTCAGGATTGATTCAGGTGTAACTTTCTCTCCACCTTTTTCACTAAAGATCTTGTAAGGCATTCCTCCTTTGGTTTTTTTAAAATCCACATTGTTGCAGCTTGCAAAAGCAAACACGGCAACCACTATCATACAGAAACCTGTAATTGTTTTCATTTGTTTTTTTGTTTATTGTTTTTATTTTGCCAAATGTAATTCGCCAATAATTATTCTTATTGAATTTTAAACTTTTTATTATTGCTCATTTCATTTGTTTATTTTTTATGTTTTTTTTTGTCGAAGGTAATGGACCAATAATCAATGCGATTGGAATTCTATTTCATAATGGCTCATTTCATTTTTTTGGGTGATGATATAAGTAAGAAAATTATTTAAGATAAGAGTGATTCATTTTCTTTCATTGCTTTGATAAATTTTTCCACGGTTTCATTCAACGAAGCTGAATCCCTGCCGCCAGCTGCATTAAAGTGACCCCCACCCTGGAAATATTTACGTGCAAATGTATTGCAATCAAACCCGGACTTACTGCGGAACGACCATTTGCGTTCTTCATCCCGGTCTATAACCAATGCCGCTAATTTTATGCCTTTTATACTGAGCGGATAATTGACCAATCCTTCCGTATCGCCTGTTTTTATATAATATTTTAACAGATCTGATTTTGGAATAGTAATTAAAGCGGTGTTGTATTCATAAAAAACTTCCATCCGGTTCATCAATACGTTTCCAATAAAACGTAATCTATTCTCGAGAAAGTTATCATACAATGCTTCATGAACAGCAATATGTTCAAGTCCCCTGTCTTTCAAGTCTGCCACCAGGCGATGCACACCAGCATGGGTGCTTGAAAAGCGGAACGAACCTGTATCAGCAATAACACCAGCGTAAATACATTCGCCCACTTCTTTATTAATTTTTTCTTCATGCTTTGATGCGATGATGAAATCGTAGATCATTTCGCAGGTGCTGCTTTTTTTAGTATCACTGATGCCATAATCAAAATTGGCGGTATCGGGTTGCTGGTGATGATCAATCAAAATCTTGGTGCATGATAAACCAGTTAATATGGGAGCAAGGTTTTTCGTGCGGTCCATATGGTTAAAATCAAGGCAAAACAACCAATCTGTTTCCTGTAAAATGGTAACTGATTTTTCGCGGTTTCTTTCAAAATCAATTGCTGTTTTGGCACCTGGCAGCCAGTTTAGCCAATCTGCCCAGTTGGTTGGAGAAATGATCGTAACGGAATGACCAAACTGAATCAAAAAATGATAAAGTGCCAATGCCGAACCCATCGCGTCTGCATCGGGTTTCTGGTGCATGGTGATCACCACTTTTTTTGGCTCAGTAAGTTGGAAAAATATTTGATCGATCGGTTTCATAAAAGGTGGCAAAAGTAGGTGTAATTCAGTTATTGGCCAATAAGCTCTTTGGCTAAATTGTTTGTCATACATTTGCGGCGCAAAAACATTTAATATTATGACGAACAGGACATTTACCATGATTAAACCCGATGCAATGAAAAACGGGCATGCGGGGGCTATCATTAATCACATTATTCAAAACGGTTTCAGGGTGGTTGCTTTAAAAATGACCAGCCTTACAGCAGAAAGAGCCGGGCAATTTTACGAAGTGCATAAGGAAAGACCATTTTACCAGGAGCTTGTAGATTTTATGAGCAGTGGTCCCATCATTGCCGCAATACTTGAAAAAGATAATGCTGTAGCTGATTTCAGAAAAGTGATCGGTGCTACTGATCCATCAAAAGCAGATGAAGGAACCATCCGCAAATTATACGCTACTTCTATGGGTGAAAATGCAGTTCATGGAAGTGACAGTGATGAGAATGCAAAAATTGAAGGCGATTTCTTTTTTAGCCGGCTAGAGCAATTCTGATCTTGAAAAAAATTGACATAAAAAAGCCGGCATAAAAACCGGCTTTTTTTTAAATTTCTTTGGTTCGGAGCATCTTGTTCTGAACAGGTGTTACGGTGTATCCAGCTTCCCGGAGCAAATTGATAACGCCCTTTTTCCCTGGCAAATGCCCTGCTCCTACGGCCACCAGCATGGAATGACCCGGTAAAAGATCATCCAATTTTTCCACCCATTTCTGGTTCCTGTTAAATAAGAGGATATCGGTAAAACTGGATAAGCCAATATCTGTTTTTAAGGTAATTTCTTCCAGCCTTTGAAGATCCTGGCTAAGCCAGGCAGCCATCAACTCCGCTAATTCATCGCCACTGTCAGTATTACTACCTTCTGCTTCTTTATTAATAAATTCTACTAACTGGTCGGCTTGAAGTTTATATGGAATCTGGTCAAAAATTGCCAATTGTGATGCCATCGTTTCCAAACCTTTTATTTTCTTTTTCTTTTTTTTGGCTTCTGTCATAATTACCTGCTCCATGGCAACAGAAGATTCGCAATGACTGCTTCCTTCAATCAACATGGAAGCGGCCAGGAAAGGTTTATAAGTTTCCATGGTTGAAAATGGAAGCAGTAACCTCCTTTCCATGAAGTATGCTTTGACTTTCTCGTAATCCTCCTCGCTTAATAAGTCTGCCCATGTGGTATCATTACGCATCTTCATTTGCTTCATCATTCCCAGCATTTCGAAGATGTTGTCCATATCCACTTCAAAATAAACATCATCCGTTTGCTCTATAATATAATTCAGACTGTCACTTAAAATGGCATCTTCTTTACACAACATGTGAATAGTGCCAAACAAATAAGAAGGTTTGGTAATTTCTTTGCCACTGATCTTCCAAAGCAAAGTATTTTCAAATACTAAAGGAGCTGTTTTATCCTGCGTAAAAGCTGCTGCAGTTACCAGCGTCATCACAAAACCCAGGCCCACTTTTTTCATTTTATAAAATTTTTCTTGAAAGATGTGATTAACAAACTAAAGATGTTGACTAATTATTGGTTCAATAAATTTACGAAATCCGCCAATGCAGAAACAGTATTTAACGATTTATGAACTATTCAGCCGTCACAGACTTTGAAGCTATCGCTTCTTCTCCATACATCTGGTGTTTGAATTTTAATGAAGGTGATGGAATAAATTCACCCATACCCAACAAATCCCATTTTGCATCAACCGATTCAATGGTTTCATCATCGGCAACTATAATGTTGGGCCAGTCCCGCTGGAAATTATCCATTTCCTGGGTCTTAATAGTTCCATCAAAACCAATGCAGGCAAATGTTTTGCTGGTGTTGGACAGTGAAGGTCGCTGAACAAGAATCACATCTCTTTTGGGATCCATATTGTTACATAATCGCCATAGTGAAACCGTCAAATCATTTGCATCAACTGTATGTTCAACATACAATATCATTTTAATCGTTTCAATATCCTGGTACTGGCAAATGGTTTTATGCAATTCATTTAAATGTCCTAACCTGTTTTTTTCAACAGATATTACCAGGCATGGAATTTCTTTATTGAGTAAGCTGGTGTTTACATGTTTTATTTCCGAAAAATTATTCAACACTTGTTTAATGGCATTGATATTAATGGCAGCAATATTTTCATCCAGTCTTTGATCACTTTTTTCTTCATCATATTTAAAAGAACCATCAATACACATTTTACCGCCAAAACCCATTTTGCTGCAGCTGTGATCTAAAACATCCATTGGCCCGGTTGAAAAATAAATATCATTGGCCGGGTCAAGGTTTTTGAATACATCTCTTGCCAATGTTTCATAATCTGAAAGTGGGAAAATATCCTTTGCATTTTGTTCTTCGTTCAGGGCAGTCAAAACCAAAATTTTATTAAACATCATTTGTCCTGCTCCCCACATGGCGTTCATTACTTTTTGACCCTGTCCCGCATATTCTTTTTTGAAACGGGCAATCACCAGGTTGTGAAAAACGCCTTCAACCGGCATTTCCATATCCACCATTTCAGGAACCATGGTCATTTTAATCGGTGCCAGGAAAATTCTTTCAGTAGCCTTGCCAAGCCATGCATCTTCCTGTGGTGGTATGCCTACAATAGTGGCTGGATAAACCGCATTTTTTTTATGGGTGATAGCCGTGATGTGAAAACGCGGATACCAATCGGGTAAAGAATAATAGCCGGTATGATCTCCAAAAGGCCCTTCCCAAATCAATTCGTCATTAGGCTCCACATATCCTTCTATGATAAAATCCGCATCTGCAGGCACTTCTACATCAGGCTGTGTAATACATTTTACCAGTTCTACTTTTTTCTTTCTTAAAAAACCCGCCAGCATATATTCATCCACATTCTCAGGTAACGGAGCCGTTGCAGAATATGCATAAATGGGATCACCGCCAAGAGCAACGGCAACGGGCATGCGCTTATTCAATTTTTTGTATTCATTAAAATGTTTTGCTGAAACTTTATGTTTATGCCAATGCATTCCGGTTAGTGTGGGGCCGTAAACCTGCATGCGATACATACCAACATTCCTGTTATTGGTTAATGGATCTTTGGTATGAATAATGGGCAGGGTAACAAAGGGGCCACCATCTTTTGGCCAGCAGGTTATCACCGGCAATTTGGTGATGTCGGGTTCTGCCATGATTACTTCCTGGCACTCTCCTCTCCCGCTTTTTACTTTTGGCATCCAGGAAGCAAACTGCCCCAGCTTCGGTAATAATTTTAATTTATCCAGCATACTTTCTTTGGGTGAAGAAAGCAGATGAAAAAGGTTTTCTATTTCTTTAGTCACATCATCCAGCTTTTCCACGCCCAATGCCAGGCACATACGCTTTTCGCTTCCATAAGCATTCATCAATACGGGAAAATCATAACCCGTATTTTCAAAAAGCAGGGCTTTGCCACCATGTCCACTTTTGCTGGTTCTGTCAGTGATCTCCGAAATTTCAAGTTTGGGATCTACATATGTTTTTATGCGAACCAATTCGCCGGCTTTTTCTAATGCGTTAATAAATTCCTGTTGATTTTTGAATGCCATGTTTTTGGTGGTTTTTTCGGGAGCAAAGGTAGTTCAATCACGTTGGTAAAATTGAAAATCTCAATTCAATATGTACCAGCTTCGATAATTAACAATTTTACTTTTTCCTTGTATTATTTAACTTTTATTAATTGTCCAAGTTCACTCTTCTTTCATCATTATAATGCCCTTCAATACTTCAACACGTATATAACATCAATGTTCAGCACTCTTCATTTATTTTTCAACCACCTTAATCAACTTTTCAACAAATCAAACTCCATACAAAATCTCTCATGGCTAACACTTATATTTAAGCCTTGAAAAATTTATTATGGGTGATTTGCAAATAAAAAAACAACCGAAACACTATGATGCGGTTATAGTGGGTTCCGGTGCTGGTGGAGGTATGGCAGCTTATACATTGGCCAATGCAGGTTTAAAAGTAGCCGTGATTGAAGCTGGACCTATGTATGATCCTCGAACAGATTCATTACAGATGAAAAATGCCTGGGATTCTCCAAGGCGTGGTGCCAGTACCAAATTCCGTCCCTTTGGCGATTTTGATGCCTGTTATTGGGGATGGGAAATTGATGGCGAACCTTACACGCAATCAGGAAAAATGAAATGGGATTGGTGGCGTGCCCGTATGATGGGTGGACGAACCAATCACTGGGGTCGCATCTCCCTTCGTTTTGGCCCGCAGGATTTTAAAAGAAAAAGCATAGATGGCCTGGGTGAAAACTGGCCTATCAGTTATGATGATATCAAACCTTTCTATGATCGCATTGATAAAATGTTAGGTGTATTTGGTACTAATGAAGGATTACCCAATGACCCCGATGGATTTTTTCTGCCGCCTCCTAAACCCAGGTTACATGAAATGTTCATTAAAAGAGCTGCAACAAATATCGGTATCCCGGTTATCCCTTCCCGTTTGTCCATCCTTACAAAGAAAATAAATGATGACCGCGGTGTTTGTTTTTATTGTAAACAATGCTACCGGAGTTGCAAAGTTTATGCAGATTTCTCCTCGTCTTCGGCGCTCATTATTCCTGCTATCAAAACGGGCAACGTTGATTTGCTGACCAATTGCATGGCCCGTGAAGTGATGACCGATAAAAACGGATTGGCTACAGGCATTTCATATATCAATAAAGAAGATGGTTTGGAATACCAGGTAACTGGTCGTACTGTGATTTTGGCTGCCAGTGCATGCGAATCTTCACGATTGATGTTGAATTCCAAATCAGCCACCCACCCAAATGGTTTGGGAAATTCAAGTAACGTGGTAGGAAAATACCTGCACGATTCAACTGGTGCGGATATGGGCGGCATTATACCGGAGTTGGCTAACCGAAAAAGATATAATGAAGATGGCGTTGGTGGTATGCACGTATATACACCATGGTGGCTGGATAATAAAAAACTGGACTTTCCCCGTGGTTACCATATTGAATATGGTGGCGGCTTTGGAATGCCTTTATATGGTTTCAGCTGGGGGATTGAAAAGTTGAATGGTACCATTCCGGTGAATGGTAAAACCAAAGAAGCCGGTGGTTACGGCGCTTCCTTAAAGCAGGATTACCGGAATTATTTTGGTGCGCATGTGGGCATGGCTGGTCGCGGAGAAACTGTTGCAAGAGAAGATAACTATTGTGAAATTGATCCGACGGTGGTGGATAAATATGGAATTCCTGTTTTGCGGTTTCATACCAACTATAGCGAATATGAAATAAAGCAAGCCAAACATATGAAGGAAACTTTTGCAGAGATTCTTCATTCAATGGGAGCTGTTGTAACCTGGGGTGGCAATGATGGACCGGAAAATAATTACGGTTTGCATAACCCGGGAAAAATTATTCATGAAGCGGGTACGGCCAGGATGGGAAATGATCCGCGTTCATCAGCATTGAATAAATATAACCAGGCGCATGATTGTAAAAATCTGTTTGTGATGGATGGTGCTGCTTTTGTTTCGCAGGCAGATAAAAACATCACCTGGACCATTCTTGCACTTGCATTGCGTTCATCGGAATACCTGGTTGATCAAATGAAAAAGAAAAATTTATAAACATATATTTTATGGACAGAAGGAGTTCTTTGCGATGGATGGGTTGGGGAACATTATCTGCCGGTGTTTTATTAAATGCCTGTAAGAATGTTGATAAGGAAGTGGATAATGCTAAAGCAGATCCTGATGCATTTACACCCGGCCGAATGGAAGAAGAAGAATTGCATGATAAAAATCTCATGTCCCAGCAGTTCTTCACACAACATGAATTGGCAACCATCGCAGTATTATCAGATATCATTATTCCGAAAGATGATGTTTCAGGAAGTGCAACAGATGCTAAAGTGCCTGATTTTATAGAATTCATGGTCAAGGAAAAACCTGAGTTCCAGGTGCCATTACGGGGTGGGCTTCGCTGGGTGGATTTATATATGATGAAACGATATGAAAAATCGTTTAAGGATGCCAGTAAGGAACAGCAAATTGAATTGGTGGACCAAATAGCTTATCCTGATAAAGCGGCGGATGCCATGAAAGCAGGCGTTTCATTTTTCAGTTTAATGAGGAATCTTACTGCCAGCGGCTTTTATACTACAGCTATTGGTTTTAAAGATGTGGGCTATATTGGTAATGCACCAAATAATTGGAACGGTGTTCCGGATGATGTGTTGAAACAATATGGCTTAAGCTACACCGAAAAAGAATTAAGAGAATGCGTTTCATTCGATGTGGAGAAAGAAACCGCATCCCCAAAACCTTAAATTGCTTCCATATTTATTCTTCTTAATTTAGGGTATGAGATCAAGGATATTTTTGTTGATGTTATTTGCTGCGCTTTTTTATACTTCACCTTTATTTTCGCAAAAGATGAATGATAAAGAAAAAACTATATTGAACCATATTGCAGTTTATGTACAGGACCTTCAAAAAAGTACCCACTTTTATTCATCTGTCATTGGCTTAGATACCATTCCGGAACCATTTCGTGATGGCAGGCATACCTGGTATAAAATTGGGCCCCAAGCCCAGTTGCATTTAATACAAGGTGCAGGCTTTCAATCTCCCCAAAATAAAAACAGTCACCTTTGTTTTAGCGTTCCATCCGTTGAAGATTTTGTAGCTACCCTCAAAAAAAACAAGATCGAATTTGAAAATTGGGCGGGTGAAAAAAATAAAGTTACTATACGGGTTGATGGTGTGAAGCAGATATACTTTAAAGATCCTGATGGTTATTGGATAGAGATTAATAATGACTCTTTGTGAAAGAATAGGAATTTGGAATTAGGGAGTAGCTAAAAATTTACTAGCTATATCAGGTTCCTTCTATCAAAAAGAGAAAACAATTATCAGTTCATTTCAATTTTCAAATTACCACATTTTCAAATTAACTTTTATGAACATCATTCCCTTACTACAAAAAGAAATGGAGCAGGAAGCTGCCATCACGCGTAAAATGTTGCAGCGTGTTCCGGCTGATAAATTCACCTGGAAACCGCATGAAAAAAGTATGGTCATGAAATCACTTTGTGTTCATATAGCAGAATTACCATCCTGGGTTTCTATGGCTCTTACTACAACTGGCCTTGATTTTTCAACTATGGACTATACTCCTACTCCGGTAGAAAGTAATGAAGAATTGTTGCAATTGTTTGAAAAATCCCTGGCATCCGGTAAGGAAGCGCTGGCCAATGCAAAAGAAGAAGATCTGCTACCGGAATGGACTATGCGAAATGGAGAACAGGTATTAAGTGTAATGACAAAATATGAAGTGATCAGGCATGCATATGCCCAAACAACCCACCATCGTGCCCAATTGGGGGTTTATCTGCGGCTGCTTGATATTCCAATTCCAGGAAGTTATGGCCCAAGTGCAGATGAGCCGAATTTTTAGGCATTGTTCTAAAAGACTGATTAATAAATTTTTCACCAACAAGAAATGATCGATAAGATAAAGAATACATTCTCAGGATTATTCAATTCCGAACCACTCCTGTTTCAATCTCCCGGCAGGGTAAATATCATTGGCGAACATACAGACTACAACCAGGGGTTTGTATTGCCAGCAGCCATCAATAAGGCAAGTTATGTGGCATTGTCTCCAAGTAGTGATAACAAAATTGTTTTGTATTCGGCATTATTTGATAAACAGATAGAATGCAACCTGGAATCCATTAAACCCATGAAAGATGGTTGGCCAAATTATATTTTGGGTGTGGTGAATGAACTGCAAAAGATGAAAGCAGATATTTCAGGTTTCAATATTGTGCTCGATGGTGACGTGCCTATTGGCGCCGGATTGTCTTCTTCTGCTTCGGTAGAATGTGCAGTAGCCTTGGGCTTAAATAAGCTTTTTGATTTAAAACTATCACCCATGGAGTTGGCTTTTATTGCTCAAAAGGCCGAACATCATTTTGCCGGGGTAATGTGTGGTATCATGGACCAGTTCGCCAGTGTTTTTGGCAAAAAGGATCATGCATTAAAACTTGATTGCAGGTCAATGGAATTTGAATATATACCTCTCGACCTGAAAGGATATAAAATTCTTTTGTTGAATACTAACGTTGAACATGCACTTGCTTCCACGGAATATAACATTCGAAGACAACAATGTGAAGAAGGTGTACATATGATTAAAGCGCATCATGAAAATGTTGAATCCCTCCGCGATGTCACTATAGATATGTTAGATGCTTATGTAAAAGAAGCAGATGCCGAAATTTATACAAAATGCAAATATGTATTGGAAGAAAATGATCGCCTGTTAGCCGCAGTTCATGCTTTGCAACATGGCGACCTGGAAACTTTGGGACAAGAGATGTTTGCTTCCCATGATGGTTTATCTGCAATGTATAAAGTAAGTTGTCCGGAGTTGGATTACCTGGTAGATTATGTAAGATCAAATCACGCTGTTGCCGGTGCCAGGATGATGGGTGGTGGATTTGGCGGTTGTACCATTAACCTGGTAAAGGAAGAATCTATTGAAGAATTATTGCCAGTTATCTGTACAGATTATCAAAAAAATATGGGCAGAGACCTGTCTTTTTATATAGCCGAAACGGCAAATGGAAGCTGCGAGATATTGAGTTGATTTACCTCTTGCCCATTTTCATTAAATAGTCACATTCATGATCTATAGAGAAGCTGAAATCACGGACATCCCTCAAATGCATGTTGTAAGAATTTCAGTAAAAGAGAATGTACTATCTAACCCGGATTTGATAACCATAAAAGATTATGAAGACTATTTAACTAAAAGGGGAAAAGGCTTTGTTTGCGAGATCAATAATAGAATTGTTGGTTTCTCAATTGTCGATTTGGTTGATAAAAATGTTTGGGCCTTATTCGTTAATCCTTCATGCGAAGGA
The DNA here is from genome assembly GCA_036675565.1 of Chitinophagaceae bacterium. Taxonomy (GTDB): domain Bacteria; phylum Bacteroidota; class Bacteroidia; order Chitinophagales; family Chitinophagaceae; genus JACCYQ01. The sequence goes on along the minus strand of JAKFER010000316.1, from coordinate 3,130 downwards.
AAAGGAATTGGAAAAAAACTGCATGACCTGATACTAAACTGGTATTTTAGTCAAACAACAGAAACCATTTGGTTAGGCACAGAACCACAGACAAGAGCAGCATCTTTTTATAGAAAGAATGGTTGGAAAGAAAACGGAATGCATGGGAAAAATGAAATCAAATTCGAAATGCATTTTGAAGATTGGAAACGCAATCAACTGCATAAAGCCATCACACAATGATAAAAGGAATTGTCATCTAACTTCTATCCTATTTTGCAGAAAATTATAAAATAAAAAAATTGAAAAATTTTATTTCAGAAAACCTGGCCATTAAAGGCATGTTGATCATTTTATCGCTTGTTGTATTGTTTCATGTTTGCGTCTTGATAGGGATTATTCCTCCAGGCATTGTCTGGGGCGGAAGAATCAGTACCCGGGATGAATTGGTAAAAATGGAAAGCATTTCAATACTCATAAACCTGGTTATGCTTCAAATTGTAATGGTACGGGCAGGTTATTTTAAAATAAAGATCAATCCCCTGATCATAAAAATTACATTATGGGCTATGGCATTGCTGTTCCTTTTAAATACGATTGGAAATCTTTTCTCTGAAAATGATTTTGAAAAAATGGTATTTACACCATTAACTTTTATTCTTGCCATTTTTTGTATTCGGCTTGCAATAGCCAAAACATCCAATACCTCCAATGCACAACAGGAAAACCAAAGCTTAGTCTAGTTTTCATTGCCTATTCATTTTGCAGACAATTTGTTGAAATTAATTAACATCACCATGACTTTAAATTCTTGAACTTTATCATGGATCTAACCAATAATTAATTTGCCGCATGCAAAAAGACATACCTGAACTACTAAAGGCAGGCTTAATCTCACCAGAAACTGCCGAAGGCATACGGCAGTTTTATCGAGATAAAGCTGGCCAGTCTCAAAACAGGTTATTCATTGTTTTTGGCATCCTCGGTGCCATACTGGTAGGTCTTGGCATCATATTGATCATAGCACATAACTGGGATGAATTTTCAAGAGCGGTTAAAACCATCTTTTCATTTTTGCCTTTATTGATCGGACAATTTTTTTGTGCATTTGCATTGTTGAAGAAAAATGATTCACAAGTATGGAGGGAAAGTTCAGCAGCCTTTCTCTTTTTTGCAATTGGCTCCAGCATCTCATTAATCAGCCAGGTCTATCATATTCCAGGGAATATTTCTTCTTTTTTGCTGACATGGATGCTACTCTGTTTGCCATTGGTTTATATCATGCGATCTTCCATCACTTCCCTGCTGTATATCATTGGAATAACCTATTGGGCTGCTGAAACCAGTTATTGGACATATCCTTCTTCCGAAACTTATTATTACTGGTTTTTACTTTTATCTATTTTGCCTCATTATTATTTATTATACAGGAAACAGCCCCATGGCAACTTCATAATTTTTCATCATTGGTTTATCCCTTTATCCATCACTATTGTTTTGGGAACGGTTGCCATGAATTACGAGGAGTTCATGTTCATCGCCTATATCAGTCTGTTTGGTTTATTTTATTTAGTGGGAAAAACAAATTTCTTCCAATCGCAAAAATCAACAAGCAATGGTTACCTCGCCATTGGATCTGTTGGCACAATTTCAATTCTTCTGGCACTCAGTTTTACCTGGTTTTGGGAAGATCTGCGAAGAATGGATATTTCTTATTTTGATACGATCAGAAACCCGGAGTTTATAATCGCATTGATCATTTCTTCAATAGCGGCTGCTTTTTATATCAGGCTTCGAAAAAATAAATTTGTCAGTGTGCTGAACCCAATGGAACTTGTTTTTATCATCTTTATTTTCATTTTTATCATTGGTCTTTACTTTCCGTTTGCAGTTATTTTAGTGAATTTGTTGGTCTTTGCCATAGGCATATTTACCATCAGGAATGGAGCAAGGAAAGATCACCTTGGTATTCTGAATTACGGATTGTTGATCATTACGGCCCTGGTGGTTTGCCGGTTTTTTGATACGGATTTAAGTTTTGTGATCAGGGGGATTTTATTTGTCGGTGTGGGTTTAGGTTTCTTCTTTGCTAATTCCCGGATGCTTAAAAAAAGACAAGAACATGTTTAGTAAAAAAATATTGATCATTGGTTTTATACTTCTTGCCTGCGTTCAGTTATATGTTCCTGCAAAGATGATTTATGACCAGGAAGATGTGTTGATGAGTGGTAACGAATATAAATTTAAGGCTGCACCAATTGATCCCAATGATCCTTTCAGGGGTAAATACATCACACTGCGTTTTGAAGCCAATACTTTCCCTGTACAAAATATAAATGAATGGACAATCAATGATGAAGTGTTTGTTCAAATTCAAACTGACACCGCTGGTTTTGCGCAAATTAAAACGGTTTCTAAAAAAAGACCTGTCAATGATCCTGATTACATAAAAGCTAAAATTGCTTTTTTAATGGAGGATGAAAAGGTTAACATGAGGCTTGATTATCCATTTGATCGTTTTTATATGGAAGAATCAAAAGCGCAACCTGCAGAAGACTTGTATCGTAAATCAATTATCGATTCTACCCAAATAGCCTACGCCCTTGTAAATGTAAAAGATGGTGAAGCAGTTATCAGGTATGTTATGATTGATGGAAGGTCCATTTCAGTTTTGGTGAACGAAAGCAAAAACAAATAATACACTTATGGTGTAATTCTACGAAGGATAACTTTTTCAGCAATCGTTTTTTTGTTTCTATAAATTTATTCCTCCGGTTTGGTGATTAATACAGCAAGTCTTTTAGGAGCTACTTCGCAATAAGCAGTAGTTAATGCATCCAGCAACATTTTCTTCGGAATTTTTTCCAAATTAATATTTGTCCATCCAAGTCTCCCCCATTTATTTGGGACGGGAAAAATGATGCTCTTGTCATAAGAAGAGAAAACATCCTGGTCTATCTCGGAGAATTTTACACATGCTTGCTTATTGGGAACATCAAGTGTCGCAAAAATTTTTTTACCTACCCTTAACGATGTTTTATCAAAATGTTTTTGTTCGGTTACTTCAGGAAATGATAAAGCCATTTCCCGGAATGATTTTTCATCAACCATTAATAATAAATTATGATGACAGAAGTTAATCAATATTCCA
>JAKFER010000249.1:0-1847 GCA_036675565.1 Chitinophagaceae bacterium | reverse complement strand
ACCCATAAATTGAATGTAAACGATTGTAAATTCTTTGTAAACAGGGGCTACAGAGGTCACCCGATTATTATTACCTGCAAAACGCAGTGGAAGCTATATCCTGGGAGCCGTTCTTGTCATAGTGTTATTGGCGCTTTATCCATTGTATCATTATTTCAAACCCATAAAGAACCCGATATCCTGTCATACACTACGTTTAGGAAATTCAGATTTTCATCCTGAGAAATGATACCTGGAGATTGCAGGGAAAAGAATCGAGTTGACGGATAAGGAAGCTCAATTATTATCCATTTTTGCATCAGCCTCCAATGAAATCATCAACCGGGAAAAATTGCAAAATGAAGTCTGGGAAAATGAAGGCATCATCGTTACTCGCAGTTTGGATGTTTTTATTTCGAGGTTACGTAAAAAACTGGAAGGCGATCCTGCGTAGAATGTTTTATTATGCTACGCATTTTTTGCGTCGAATAATGTCATCTTGTAAAAAATCTTTAATTATTGTATATTTATGCATATATAATCGGAAATAATCCGATATTTATGTAAAATTTTTACAAGTGCCTATAGATCAGATGAGTTTTAAAAAGTATGCAGAAGAACCCCTCACCAGGCAGCTCATGCTTGACATTCTCAAAGATTTTAAAAGACCAAATGATAAAATCAATGAGATGGTTAAAAAGGGTTTACTGACCACATTAAAAAAAGGATTCTATATTCCAGGGCCAAACCTGGATATTACCAAACCTATGTCTTTTCTGATTGCCAATCATCTTTATGGACCCAGTTATGTATCTATGGAATCAGCACTTGCTTTCTGGGGTTTAATTCCTGAAAAAGTATATGAAACCAGCTGTGTAACAATTAAAAGGACAAAGCTGTTCAGAACGCCTGTTGGCCGATTCAGGTATTACCATACTCACCTGCCATATTATTCTTATGGTTTAAAAAGTGTAAAGCTTACAGATAGACAGGTCACTCTGATAGCATCACCGGAAAAAGCACTTTGTGATAAAATTATCATGACTCCCGGTATCTTTCTTCGCAGTAGCGTACAGGTAAAAGAATTTCTCCTGGAAGATTTAAGAATAGAGAAGGATTCACTTATAAAAATGGATTTCAAATCAATGCATTCCTGGTTAACACATGCCCCCAAAAAAACAAGTTTAGACATGCTTTTAAAAACGATTGAGCGGTTATGATCAAAGAATGGTTGCAGGAATATAAACCACAAAATGCGGAGCAGGCTGAAGCTGCTTTACGTGAAATCATGCAGGAAGTAGCCCTTGCTGGCTTGAACCGTACTGGTTTTTTTGAAAAAGCCGCCTTTTATGGCGGTACGGCACTGCGCATATTTCATGGACTCGACCGTTTTTCTGAGGACCTGGACTTTTCCCTTCTTAGCTCAATGCCTGATTTTTCACTGGCTCCCTATTTTGACGGCATCGTAACCGAATTTGAGGCTATAGGAATGACTGTCAGTATAAAAGAAAAAAAGAAGAATCAACAATCAAATGTTGAATCCGCTTTTTTAAAATCAGAGACAGTATGGAAAGAACTCGTGCTGGAAAATATTATTCCGCAGGCTGGATTGCGAGCCATTTCTCCTATAAAAGTAAAGTTTGAAGTAGACCGCAAACCGCCTCTCGGATTTGAAACAGAAGAAAAACTTTTGCTGAAGCCATTTTCCTTTTACGTAAAATGTTTTACACTGCCTGATCTTTTTGCAGGCAAAATGCATGCATTGCTTTTTCGTAAATGGAAGCAGCGTGTAAAAGGCAGGGACTGGTATGATATGGAATGGTATATAAAAAATAGAATACCGCTTAACCTGAAACATTTTGCTTTCA
>JAKFER010000027.1:0-59109 GCA_036675565.1 Chitinophagaceae bacterium | reverse complement strand
CCGGTTGCAGATTTAGCAACCTGGACGCTTTTATAAATTTAGCCTTGTGGAGACCCGAAAAAAATACCTGTTCAGATTCTGAAGGTGTGAATACGGGGTTTTAAAAATAAATTTGAAAGAAGATAATTTTTAAAAAAAATGTAAACAGTGCGGTATGAGTAATGTAACAACAACAAAAGAAAAGTCAAAAATCTTTCAGGCGATTCTATGCAGTCCGGGGATGGCTGATAAATGTAAAATCAACCTGACAATCAGCCGTCAGAATATTTTATTATTAAGCCGGGTTATAGAGGCTGGAATGCTTTCTGAAAACAATCCATTTAAAGATGAAATTATTGAAGCTTTACCAAAAGATTCATTATCGGAATTCAGAGAGATTCATGAGGAAATTCTGAAAAAAGGAGCGCTTACAGAATTTTATGAAAGATTAAAAATGATTTGAAGAAAACCATTTTTTTAGCATTAAATGACCTGCTCTGAACAGGTCATTTTTCATTTAAAAAAATACTGCTAAGTAATTCAACTGTATCTTGTAATTGCGTCAATTTTTTTATACAGAATGTTGCGCCAGCATCCATAGCTTTGTTACGGATCTCCTCATTCATGACAGTAGAACAAAAAACAATGGGTGTTTTATTTAAACCAGGCAGTGACCGTATTTCGACCAGAACTTCCAGTCCATTTTTGACCGGTATTGAATAATCGATTATTATCAGATCTGGTGTCATTCGAGCTAACAAGTTCATGGCAACATCTCGGTTGTTAGCCTGAATGCATGAAGCTGGAAAGTTCAGTGAGCTGATTGCATAATTGTAGATTTCTATTTCATCCGGGTCATCATCAATCAGCAAAACAAGTTTCTGATCAACAGGTTGTTTATAAGGATTGGAATTCATTTCCCCAAAACGTTATGTCATTAAAAATATTATATGCTTTAATTACTAATACACTTACGTTTGTTCATGTAGCCTGCTATAGGAAAGAGTATCTGCAATGGTAAAACAATACAAGTGTCTTTATATTTCCCGACCAAAAAAAGGGCTATAAAAGCCCTTCATCTGCAAATGAATAATAACCTTCAGATGAAATAACTAAATGATCTAGCACTTTCATATCAAAATACTTTGCAGCTTCTTTTATTTTTAATGTCAGTTCTTCATCTGCTCTTGAAGGCTTTAAACTTCCGGAAGGATGATTATGTACCAGGATCATAGCACATGTTGCCACTCTGATTGCGCCAGCTAAAATTAATCTTGGATCTGCCACTGTACCTGTAATGCCACCCTGGGAAACCGGAAAAATTTGCAATACCCTGTTAGCCCTGCTTAGAAATAAAACTTTGAATTCCTCCAGCAGTTCAATTTTATCGGGATTCCAGTAATGCATGCAGACTTTATAAGCATCATTAGAAGATCCGATCAACGGTCTTTCAGATGCTTTGCATGTCACTTTCTTTTTATAAACAATGTCAATTTCAGATACATTGTTCAATACTTCCAGGCTTAAATTGTTTTCCATAATCTTATGTTTTATTTTTTAAAAATTGATTATGGAACCATCACCGCTTTTGGGCAATAAAGGCAAGGAAGCAACGGAATAAATAGTATCGTGACCAATATGGGTAATCTTTTTTTTATGCCGGAATTTCCTTGCCGCTTCAGCAGACCAAAAGCGAACTTTGTAGAAGAATTAATGAAGGAAAATACCTCCTTTAATCTTTAATAACCCTGATTAAAATTCAGTAAGCTGCCGACCCCTTTTGAAGATTTAATGTTTAATGGACGGCAGCTTTTTATTTAAAAAAAGCAACGGCATTTTAACCGTTGCTTTTTCAATTTAATTGTTAATTCATAAGCATATTCAATTTGCCATCATGGGCAAATCTTGTACAAAGATTAAATGCTGCCTGTGTCCTTAATTGAGCGGTTCCTCCGAGTAAAACGGATTTCAGTTTGGCTTCATCATTTTTATAACTGCGAACATTCTGGTAATAACCAGTAACCGTGTTATAAGCACCAAATAAAGTGCCTTTGGTTGTTTCAAGTTGTTGTGTAGGATGGCTTATCGCATATTCAAAAGCATTGTCACAAATATTTTTAAAGCAAGTTGACAACTCATCTTGTTTCCCTGCCTGCAGGTTCAATAAAACTTCTTTATTTGGTAACATTGCAAGTTGAATTAATCCTTTTAATTCGGTGTCACTAATGCGTACTTTAGACCAGCTATTAAATACCTGGGCTAGCTGACCGGATAACTGATTTGAAATACCCATCAGTTTATGAGCCTGTTCGAGTCTTTCCTTAGCATTGGCCGTATGCCTGATTTTAATGGAATTCCTTTGGGTTCGAAGGGCTGCATTTAATGTATTCTGGCAAACAATTCTGATGGGTGTAAAAGCCGCTGCTATACTACCAAATCCATCATGCGAAGTAGTTAAAAACAAATACTTTTCTATAAGATCATCCTTTCCAACGATAATATAACCGGGCAATTTCGCCGTGATAAAAATACGTTCGCCATTACCTAAAGATCCTGCGGTTTCATATTGGATGCCGTCACCACCAACAATGGAATCAAAAAAACTAAAAGCATCCGTATTCTGCACCACTTCATAATCCTTACCAACTACTCCAAGCACTGTTTGATTGTCTGTTCTTATGGTGGCAAAAAAACCGGGTACTTCAATTGCCGGATTTGCATTTTCGTTTTCAACTGTAAAAATTTTCCTTTTTTCAACTGTATAATCCAGTCCTGCAAATTGCAATGCTTCTGCACTCGTTGGATATTGATCAATGATTTGACCTAATCCATGCCATGCTTTTTCGTTAACGGAAAAGAAACAATGTTTCTTTGTCTGCTCGTTAAAATGAATGTTGTGTGCCATGTTTTTAAAAAATTTTAATTATGAAAAGATGTTAGTAAAAGAAAAAGGACAAAAAGAAAGCATTCTAAAAGGGGCCGGCCTAAAAGCCAAAAAGGCAAGGTATAAATGAAGGGCTGGTGGAAGGATCTTGTGTTTATGCCCGCAGCCTTTTGGCATTGTTGAAATCACCTGATTAACAGGCCCATAACTTGCTTTCCTTTTTGTCCTTTTTTACAAACACCAGATCATTTATTTTAAAAAATTTTAAATATGAAAAGTTCTGTGAAGGCGGAAATGAAATGGCCCCTGGAATGAATCAAAATGGGTGAAGACATTTAAGCTGTTTATGAGTAATGATCTGAGCAACGGCAAAAAACAGATTGATGTCGATGCTTTTAAAGGATCAAAATGGAAAGGGCCGAATGAAATTAACGCCGAAACAAAGAATTGAAATACTCACTAACGAGAAATAATTGCGACCACGCAAATTTTACGGGCAGGCATTACAGGTGATATTGTCAGCCGGAATCAGGTTGATGACAATTTTTGTCCGGGCATAATATACCCGCAGCTTTGAATAGCAGATTCTATCCTGGCAATGCTTTCTTTCATAGCATCATCGGGCAGGCCGGTTAACAGGACTCCTATGCCTTTTGCATTCAGGCTCACTTCAACGGTTATGCGAAATGCCTCAACCCTCATGTAAGGCACTGCTGTATATTTTTGCAACCATGATAAAAAAATTTACCGGTCCAGGTCAACGAGAAAATTTGCATTTATTTCAGTAACATAACGGGTGTGTCCCACCTTATCGATGTAGGTACGGTAGACTACCCTTCCATCCACCATGATATGACTTCCTTTAATAAAATAGTTTTGCAATCTTTCTACCTGCTTCTGGCTCCAAACCTTTACGGTGTGCCATTCTGTGTATTTAACTGACCTGCCCTGCTGATGAATATATCTGTCCGTGGCCATACTTATCCTGGCCATGAGTGATCCATCTTTAAGGGTTAATATTTCAGGGTTCTTTCCGAGATAACCAATGAGTTGTACTTTGTTCAGGCATTTCATAACAGATGTTTTAGCGTTAGAGGAAATTGTTTAACGAATGTATTACCTCCCAATAACCATAAATGAAAAACACACGTTTCTATCCGGATCATGTACGGATATAAACGTTTTATCAAACGAATAATAGGTTTTATTTTAGGGGTATGGAATCAGATTCACGCAGATGTAAACAGTGCAATAAACTCATAAACCTGAACGCAGGAAGAAGGGACCGCATTTTTTGTAATGCAGGATGCAAGAACAAATACCATAACACACAGCTTTATAATGAGCAGCAGGAAATCAAACGCATACAGTTGGTGCTGAAGAAAAACAGGCGCATCCTGAAGAAACTGATTGTCCGTAAAGACCGGGATCAAATTCCCAGGGAAAGCCTATTGAAAGAAGGTTTTGAATTTGACTATCATACACACCAGGTTACTTCTAAAATAAAAAGCAACCTGTATATTTTTTGTTTTGATTATGGCTACTGTCAGATGAATGACAATAAATACAAGTTGGTGAAGGCATTTGATTGAACATCATGAAACAACTCCGTAATTGAGTTCCACTTTATTTACATAATTTATCAGCGAGGTTATATTCTTAACCTTTAACTTTTTAAAAATACTATACCTGTGTGCCTGAACTGTTTTCAATGTTATGTGAAGCGACGCAGCAATTTCTTTAGATGAGAGGCCTTGTTTTAAATACTGTAACACTTCTTTTTCTCGCATACTTAATGTTTCCAAATCTGGATTTTTTACCTCACTGGTCAGCAAGTGCAGGGATATTTCATTTTTTATTTCTGAACAAATGTATTGGCCACCCTGTACAACTTCTTCGATTGCAGTAAGGATTTCCTGGTGAGAAGAATTTTTTGTTACAAAAGCATCTCCTCCAAACTTTATAGCCTTTTGTGCATAAGCGGGGTGACAGTACATAGATAGCACAACAATCTTAGTTTTTCGTGATGTTTTTTTGATTACAGGTATTATATCCATTCCTGATCCATCGGGCAGGTTTAAATCCAACAAAGCAATATCAGGTTTTAAGATACCGATGATTTCATTGGCTTCCTGGCAAGTAGCGGCTTGACCAATGACTTTGTATTTAGCATCTTTATCCAATAAATCCATCAGCAATTCCCGTAATAACTGATGATCTTCAATAATTACAACCGATAATTTTGACATCATGAACGATTAAATTTCCTTCGTAGTTAAAAAATATACTTCTATAAATCTAAGAATGAAGAATGTATTTGCTTCATATTATTTAATTAATTTATCAAGTGTTAGCTTTTCCCATTTCAAAACTTCAGGTAATTGATCCAATTCTAATGATAATTCATGCACTTCTTTTTCTAACAGCTCACATTGTACGATGAGCAATGCTTCTCCGTTGCGAAACCGATGCAGTTTTAAATGATCTACATGAACCTGCTTTTCTTCCAGCAACAAGGCGAGAAAACTGACAGTTTTCATCGGCACATTTATATGCAGAACAAAAGCGTAAAGTTTGTTCATCAGTGAATTATTAATCATTTTTTAATGTATCCAGTTTCCTCAGTCTCTCATTTACAAAATCAAAGTATTTTTTATGAGCAAGGTAATTTCCCACCAGCATGTCATAAGTTGTAGAAAATTCCTTTTCTATATCATAAATCAAGGGTTGATTATTTTGGAGATAGTAATTTCTTCTCAGAAAATACAACGTATCCAAATTGCTGTTGCCATCTTCATAATATTGAATAAATGCTTTGTGCTTTATATAAAACCGGTTGAATCTTTTAGCCTCATCGGTCCAGTATTTTTTTTGCGATTCAAAATCAGTTGGGACAAACATCAAACTCTCACTGAGTAAAACAAAGTATTCGATATAACCTGTAAATTCAGGTTTTACGTTCTTGAAAAATTCGATCTCTTCACAATCTCCGAAGAAGTCATGTTCCCGTACAAGGTCTTTTACCTTGTTCAAATAATGCTGGGCAATCCAGAAGCAGGATTCTGCTTTAAGCTTTTCATCACCCGGGCTTTGCCAGTAATTATCAATATCAGCCAACATTTCGTTAAACAGAACCTTGTATTCATGTTTCATATTTGAATTCCCTCCCTGGAAAGAAAGGGAGACCCAGGTCTCCCCTTGAAATAAACACTAACAACTATACATATGCGAAAATTTTTCTCCTCATTAAAAATTCAGTTTGATGCCGCCCGTCAGCCATCTGCCGGGAAGCTGTGAACCCAGCAGATCGGAACATTTTTTGTCCAATACGTTATCCACTTGCACAAAACTGCTGAAACGGTTTTTCCAGATAAATACATCTAGTTTGGTATTCATCATAATGCAGTTTGCATCGACATGCGCATTGATTGCATGCGCTTGCTGTGGGCTCCTGTTTTTATAGATCCCGTTCACACTGAGTTCAAAAAGATTATTGGTATAGCGTATATTGAAATTAGCCAGGTACCGTGCATGAGATGCGATATAAAAAGAAGGTTGCGAATCGCTGCTTTCACTGTTCAGCCAAACCACACCAAGTGTTGACCAGAGCTGGTGACCGGGACGAAGGGTTTTTATAAATTGTATATCGAGTTCGGCCCCGGTTGTATTGACTTCAGCAATATTTTTGGCCAGCGCATAGGTTCCTGTGGATGAAAGATTATCCTGCCTGGGCATCTCGCCATAAGGAGTCGTTGTCCAATCGATTAGTTTTTTATGATAGCGTTGAAAAAACGATCCGGATATTTTAAGTTGGTTACCGGCAAAATAATCAGCACCGGCTTCGTAGCTAAATGAACGCTCCGCTTCCAGATATGGGTTTCCGATACTGCCACCACTCACAAAAGTTTTATTGTAGTTATTATATCTTTCTGTGAAATCCGCATCCCGGATGGTTTTGCCGGCGCTTGCCCGCAGCTGCCATTGTTTGTATTTATAGGACAGATTCACTTGAGGAATCCATTCCCAACCGGAAACTTCGTTCCAGTCGACCCGGATAGCAGGACTTACATAAAAATCACCCAACTGCCTATGCAAAACCAGAAAGGCAGCGCTTTGATTCAGCCTGTGATCCCCTCGGTCATTGGAAGAAATTTGCTTATGAATATATTGTAAGCCACCCGTCAAATGCGTTCTGCCGTTCAAATGATATTCATCTTTTACCAAAGCCTGCCACAGGTTAGATTCATTATTGTTGGCTGTGGATGCCGGGTTATACTGGAAGCGATCGAGGAGGTTTTTATATCCCATGTCCACTGTTAAACGATCCCGGGTTCCCTGCCTGGATACTTGTAGTTGGTTCCAAAGGGTCCGAACCTTTTCTGTGGCTGTATCCGAGGCAAATGTGGTATAGAAGTTTTGTGCAGAGAATTCCCTTTCATCATAGGATGATCGGGCGCCCAGGCTCCACCTGTCTGAAATATGGTGTTTCACGGAAACCGAAGCAGTATGATTTTCAAGGTAACCCCGTGTTCCTCTTTGCGGTTGTCCATCGGTGTTATTAGTCAAAAACCCACCGCTGATGGTGGTTGCCTTTTGCTGGTACAATCCGCCTGCCTGCAGGGACCAGAAATCGTATTCGCCACCTGCTACCTGAAGTTGCAGATTTGTATTTTTATCCAGGTTATTGCCTGCTGCAAAAGATTTGGTAATGATATGGATCACACCACCCACGGCCTCACTGCCATAGATAGCCGAAGAAGCGCCTTTGAGTACTTCAATGCGGTCGATTTCAGAAGGTGCGATAGGAATATAACTGGAAAAGTGCCCGGTATTGGGATCATTCAATCGCAGTCCATCCAGAATGACCAGTACCTGCTGGAAAGTGCCTCCTCTTATGACAATATCGCTTTGGCTTCCCATGGCACCGCGGGTCTGAATTTCTATTCCGGGAAGGTAGCGCAGCAGTTCGTCAATAGAGTGAACGGGTAATTTGGAAAAATTGTCTCCTTTAATCACCAGTACATTGCGGCCGGTTCGGGATACATTCAAAGGGTTCACCGTTGCCGTTACCGTTACCGGGTCCAGTTCTACCTGGCCGTTGGAGGATGCGGCTAAAAATATACATGCTGTCGTCCAAAAAAATTGTTTAGTCGTTTTCATATCCTGCCTGTTGTATTGGTTAATAATTTTCTTAAAAAAAGGGGAAGCTTTCCACTTGCAAGGATCACTCCCCCTTGATCATGACTGATTGGTCTTCCGCCCCGGCTGAGGGGTGGATCTTTTTTGAGTCATTGAAAAGGTATGTAGGAAAGCAGCCTATCATACATGTCAGACAACAGGTTTATACTGCCTCCCATACCTTGCAAAAACAAACCTTCTTTATCTCGTTATTTTAAAAAAAACGAAGGGTAAGTAGAAACAAACCCCGTGTTGTGATAACTCACATGAGAAAAAGCTTTTAATGTATTTAAATAATTTAGTTAGTAAATCAAATTTCATTGGTATAATTATTTAGTAAAAACGAAGGGTGAGTAGACACAAACCCCGTGTATGTGATAACTCACATGAGAAAATATTTTTGATAAGTGATTTAATCTTTTCATTTTAAAAAACTTGGGGTAAGTAGACACAAACCCCGTGTTGTGTTTATACACATGAGAAAAATATTTTTAAAAAAACGAAGGGTAAGTAGAAACAAACCCCGTGTATAACTCATGCTTGTGAGAAAAATTTCTATTCTTAAAAGAGCTAACTCAATACGGAATCTCAAATTGAACAAAGAGGGGTAAGTAGACACAAACCCCTGTCATGTTTAATGCTTGCCTATGAAATCTGATGGATCAAAGAACATTTCGATCCATCCTGCAAAAAACTATTTTTGCCATTTGCTATTGATTTGCCCTTTCCAGGACATTCATTTTCTTCCAGGATCAGCCGGCTGATGACAATTCGCTGCACTTCGCTGGTGCCTTCATAAATCTGAGTGATCTTGGCATCTCTGAATAATCTTTCCACGTGATATTCTTTTATATAACCATATCCCCCGAGTATTTGAATGGCTTCAGTGGTTACATACATAGCTGTTTCAGAGGCGGTCAATTTAGCCATTGAACTGGTTAGCGCATAATCATAACCGTTGTCCTTTTGAAATGCAGCCTTCATACATAACAACCTGGATGCTTCTATTCTTGTTGCCATATCAGCCAGCTTGAAAGCGATAACCTGGTGATTCATGATTTCTGTTCCGAATGCTTTTCTCTGTTTTGAATATCTGAGCGCCAGCTCATAAGCTCCTGCAGCAATACCGAGCGCCTGGGCTGCAATTCCAATGCGACCCGCTGCAATAGATTTCATAGCCAGTTTGAATCCAAATCCATCTTTACCAATACGGTTTTCTTTTGGTATGATAACATCTGTAAACATCACAGAATGTGTATCAGAGCCGCGGATACCTAATTTATTTTCTTTTGGTCCCAGGGATATTCCCGTCCAGGATTTTTCAACGATGAATGCAGAAATTCCCAGGGATCCTTTATTACGATCCGTTTGTGCAAATACAATATAAACTGAAGCTGAATTGGCACTGGTGATCCAGTTCTTCGTTCCGTTTAATAAGTAATAATCTCCCATATCCACCACAATAGTTGATTGAGAGGAAGCATCACTTCCAGCATCGGGTTCACTTAATAAGAAGGCACCGATGTACAACTGTTCATTTTTTATCCCATTCGCGAGGGGCACCAGGTATTTTTGTTTTTGTTCTTCGGTGCCGTAATTTTCTAATCCGTAACATACCAGGCTATTATTAACGCTCATGCACACACTAATACTGGCATCAACTTTACTGATTTCTTCTATTGCCAGCACATAGCTAACTGTATCCATGCCAGCGCCGCCATACATAGGCTCAACCATCATCCCCATCAATCCCAGTTCACCTAGAAGTATGAGTTGCTCCATTGGAAAGCTTTGGGATTCATCCCTTTCAATAACTCCTGGCAGGCATTGACGCAAAGCAAAATCATGAGCTGCCTGTTGTATCAGTAATTGTTCTTCACTTAATTGAAAATGCATGATTTGGTATTATAGGAAAGATTGTAAGCGCATATTTGTAACAGTTAGAAGTTGGCTGACTAAAATAATTTTATTGCGGACTTTTGCTATCTTTTACCAGATTGCGCCAATATTGAATTGCCGGGTTGCAAAAAAACGCAAAACTTGAGCTAAAAAAACAGACACTGTATTCGAATTTTATTTGACGGTTTATTTGTTTAATGCAATTGAAAATGGCACTTCTTTTGGAGGGAGACATTGAGTGTCATCACAGGCCATATATTCAAGGGTTCCTGTAATTTTGGTATTGACATTACTTTTCAGTTTTACGGTTTGTACAAAATTCACTTTGTTCTTATAATAAAGCACATCTACCTCAAAAACTTCCTCGAATTTTTTCTGTATTGCTCCTGATTCTTTTACATTTCCTACCAAGCTAACCAGTGGGTTTTTTGAAAATGAAAAACTGGTTGGTAAAGGTCCACCTCCCGGGGTGGATTGCGAATAAATGCTCCAGGGTGATTGTATGCTGGCGGTCATATATACTTCGTAAGTTTTATCCGCCACTTTTTTGGCTGAGAAGTTCCATTTTACCGGATCCTGCGCGTTTATAATGATCGAGAAAATCAAGGCGGGCAGGATTAAAAATTTCTTCAGGTTTCTACGCATATCTTTTCAATTTAAACAAAGTATTTGTTGATTTTTTTGAATAAAGGCCGGGAAGCAAGACCGCCAAAACCTTACTTAAGATTCAGTCTCCCATGACAGCTACTGCCGGGGTAATCCACTCCCATCCGGCCGCAGGCCTGCACCGGCCTTTATTCATTGACGAACTTTAGCCAATACCAGTTCCAGAAAATGATGGTTACTGCGTTTATCGGTAAACGTTTTATAAGGAAAGTCGGGTCTCATAAATATTAAAAATGGAAAGCCTATACTTAAGACATTTGAAAAGGGAAAAAGGACTACCTGCAAGAGAAAAAAATTATCTATAGTTGATGTTTTAAAGACACAATACACATATGAAACTGTTGTATACCAGATTTTTAATAGTCTGTACTGCACTATAGCGTCCCAAATAAAATTAAAATAATATCGGCTTTATTTCGATTACCCAAAGACCTGGTATATCATATAGCCCGATTAATAATTTATTAAGCTGGTCCGGTGTAATGAGAGCGTATCGGATACTCACTACCTGGAAACGATCATTTTCGCTGGTAGGCAACCATTCATTATATGCCTGGAAACCATAAAAAAAATTCCGGGTGGTATGTATCAGCTGATCATCATTTTTAATTTTAAGAATGATCTCATAACTCCCGGCATCCCCCGGTGGCACCTGTTTGGGGTGATCCCTGATTACGGAGCAGGATAGGAACAATGAAAGGAACGGTTATAACGGCAATCAGTACCTGATTTGAATATTTCATACTCAATGAAGACCGTTGGGCGCAGAAAAAGGACTATCGGGCATAGAACCTAATTATCAATCTGAATTAGAAAAATAAGTTTCATTCTTAAAAAAAAGTAATAACACAGGGTGAATATGGCCTCTTCATTTAACAGGAACTGCTGCGAAGTGTGACAGAACATAACATGCAAAACAAATTTATTTAAAGAACTTTTATAAAAGCAGGAAGTAGCGTTGGACAGGCAGAGGGTGTTAAATTGCTGTTTTTTTGTAAAATTTCCCCTCGAACGTATAGTCCAAAATCGTTCCCCGGTTGTCTATAATATAGCGTTATGATATCAACCAAAACACCATATACTACAGAGAACTGCTTTGAAGTGCTGATCCCTGAGATCCGGGAGCTGGCGGTTTCACCTGCGGAAACAGAAAAACTTTGGGGAAAAATTAATGAAGCGATAGCTAAGAAAAGATCCGGGTTATTCAACCTCCAGGATGCGGATATCGAAAATAAAATCGTCCGTTAACTGAAGATTTTCCAGGGGTGTATGTCCGAATACCAGTGTGCCGGCCATATATATCCGTGCATGGCTTCCTTTATTAAAATACAAAATGGTATTTTCCACAGCCTCAGGAAAAAAACCGGTACCCAGGGTAAAATCAAGGACACCGTTTTGAACCAGCGAAGTATCCATAACCCTTTCCACAGACCTGCCTTCAAGGGTGACTATACGACAATCCATCCGGATCCGTTTACCGGAGGCTGGCTTACCACCAGAACCGTTTTTAATCGGCTGTATATAAATTCCTTTATTAATTTCAGCGGCCCCGATATTTTCCTGGTTCAGGTAATAATAGAGCCTGGAATTTCCCAATTCCAGCAACGCTGTGCGTAATCTTTTTGATTCTTTTTGTTCATCCGCTTTCGAGGCGCTATCGGTACTAAAAATCTCAAGCACTTTGAGGGTGATGGTATATTGATCTTCATGCAGAGAGTTGACGGGTAGTTGTGGCAGGAGATCATTAGCTATCACCGAATCCATTTTTTGGCGGATGACCACACTGTCTCCTTTTTTCAGGCCGGCCAGGACAGCCGGGAAATCATTAACCTGATCACTTGTGGGAAGAATTTTTAAGTACAGGGGCATGACGCCATATGTTGAGTGTATAATGCTATCGCCTGTTCGCTGCTGGTAATGCAATTTTACGGTAAAACCCGGGCGGCCCACGGAATCATGATAACCGGATGGAAATATTTTATAGACCAGGCCACCGGGAGAAGTTTTCCAGTTGTTATCGTGGCAGGATATAACGGTCAACAATACCTGTAAAAATAAAAGGGAAAGAAGATTTTTCCGGATTTGCATAACAGATTGTTTGAATTTGTCAAAAGGATGGTTATATATAAGACAGTTGGAACAGCAAAAAGGACTATTGAAGAAATATTTAATGTTCAGGTGTGTATTGAGGTCCTAAGGATTCATATTTGAGAATCAGACGGAAATTAAAGTAAATAACTGTATGGGATATGCGCTATTTGCCACAGATGATAAGTGCTTCCTTTAATTTACTGTCAAGAGGGCAAAAAGCATAATTGATAAAATTTTATCCAGAACAGAACATGTGTACCGGATGAACAGTTATTTTTTAACTTAAGCGGCCATAATGAAATACAGAGCGTATTATATAAAAAACTGAAAAAGGTTGAATGGAACAGTGATAACATTTAACCAGTCACAGAATAAAATACATTATCATATTGTTTCTTTAATGAAACAAAACGCCTGTTTTTGTATCATATATGAATCATTATGAAAGAAGCTGCTCGTATATTTCCTAAAGGTAAAAAGCTGCTGGAACAGATGGGTGAACAGATCAAACTGGCCCGTTTGAGGCGGAAACTGAGTACTGAACAGGTCGCTGAAAGGGCAGGCATTGGCCGAAAAAGGTTATGGCTGATAGAAAAGGAGACCTGCAGGTTGCTATGAGTGCTTATTTCCAGGTGTTATTTGTTATGGGATTGGAAAAAGATTTTCTGAATTTAGCTGGTGAAGATGAATTTGGCCGCAAACTGCAAGACGTGGGATGATCACTAAAGAAAGGGCACCTAAAAGAAAAACCAGTAATGATGGCGGTACAAACTAAAACCATATATGTATACGCTGCCTGGACCGGCCTGAATGAACCACTTTGATGGGTTTATTAACTCCCAGGTATATACGCGGTTAAAGAGATCCCGGAAATAAATACCTGAAAAACTTTTTCACTCATCCAGGTCAGCTTTGGAGATTTCACATTAACTCCAGCGCATGATCTTATGTGTTCCTTGCTCCAAAATAATTCACCTGCAATATATACCAAAAGCACCAGCGGTTATTTCTTACCGGCATAAAATGGTTAACCAGGATAGCGTATTCAAAACAGTTACAGCATGCACATCCGGCAGAAAAAAAAATAGAGGTATGAAAAACATACCTCTTAAAAAAACATATTTATGAGAAGAAAAATTGTTTTCAAAAAGGGTATTTATCAGCAGTAGTGTCCGTGCGAAAATGTACGTGAAGGTCGCGGTCTTTTAAGCGCGAACAATTATGGGATGGTTTTTCAATCAGTGTTTTAATTTTTTGCCTTAGAAAAATGGCAAACATTTTATGAGCCAGGTAACTGCGCACCAGGTGATCATGGGAACTGCAGTAATCCATATTGATGTCGTAAACAGAATAGCTTAATATACTTTTAATTGGTACTCTTTTGGGTAAAAAATATTCTTTGTCTTTATGGGTTTTTCCTGTGAGATAATACCGGATAAAAGAACGGTGCTCTTTAAAAAATCCTTGCAGACTTTTGGATTCTCTTCGCCAGTATGCCGGTATTTGTAAGGGATCAGGAGGTATGAACATGTGGCTTTCATAAAGCAGGATAAAATATTGCTGGTAGCTGGTAAATTTCGGTTTTACATTCCGGTAGAAATCTATTTCCAAATCATCGTTTTGAAATTCCAGATGTTCCGGTGATAATAATAATTTTTTCCAGTAATCATTAGATATCCAGAAACAGTTGGAAATTTTTGATTCTTCGGGTAAGTCCATAGATAGGGTAAAACAAAGCGAACTTAACATCTCCAGATAAAGCGGTTTGAATATTGGATGCATGATTCCCTTTTTAAAAAGAATTAAATGTTTTTAAAAAAGTACGAATCAATTGTGTTCTTATCGCGTCAGATTATTTTTGATATTATCCGGGATAAGCTGTTTAGTCTATGTTATATTATAAAGACTATTTGTAGCAGATAAAGGACTACTTATGTGGATAACAATCGTTTATGGTTCAGTCTTTAAAACTATTAATAAGGGCTGAAACGTAATCATCATATTATATTATAGCAGATCTTGGGCTTAAATAAAGCTTTAAAAAATGAACAATAAATTAAATTAAAAAGGAAGCATAGACATGCCTCCCTTATTGCTTATGAGAAAACTACAAAGGAATGTAGAAACAATCCTTCTTAATCAAAAAACACTAAATCAAATTTTTATTAAAATTTTCTATTAACCGGAACATAATCTAATAAATCAACCTCTGTTGACAGGTATCCATCTTTAACAGGTTCTTCTTTTACAAGATCAGTACTTAAATATTTTTTATTGCTATCAGAAAATACAGTAACAACTACCGCATTTTCCTGCAGCTGCTCCTGGATTTTAATAGCACCTATTAAATTAGCACCGGATGATATCCCTACAGCCAGTCCTAGCTGACAGGCCAGTTTCTGCGCCATCAAAATAGAATCTCCATCCGAGGCTTTTACTACAGAATCAAGTTGATCTAATTCCACGATAGCTGGAATGAATTCATCCGATATACCCTGGATCCGGTGTGAACCTACTTTGTAGCCTGTAGATAATGTCGGTGATTCCAGTGGTTCAAGCGGGTGAATACAAACAAGCGGATTTCTTTTTTTCAGGTAATGACCAACGCCCATGATAGTGCCCCCGGTACCAACACCAGCGACAAATGCATCAGGAGTCAGATCAATGTTTTGCAACTGCATCCATATTTCCCTGGCAGTGGTTTTTTCGTGTGCTTCTGCATTGTAACAATTCTCGAACTGGCGAGGAAGAAAGATATTATCATTTTCGCTGGCCATCTTTTCACTGATGTTAATACTACCCAAAAAACCACCCTGATCTTTTGATACCAATAATATGTCTGCCCCCATGCTTCTTATAATATCCATTCTTTCTTTGCTCAACCAGTCAGGCATAATAATTTTGACGTTATGTCCCAAGGCCTTCCCTATTGCACTAAATGAGATACCTGTATTTCCACTTGTTGCTTCAACAATAATATCTGTCTTTTTGATTGTACCGAGCTCATAAGCTTTTTGTAAGATGTATAATGCCATACGGTCTTTAATGCTTCCTGTCAGGTTATAATGCTCACACTTTACAAAAATTCGGCGGTTCTTATTTTTATAGCGATAAAGTAATTCTACCATGGGCGTATGTCCAACCATATTCCATAGGTGTCGAAATTTTTTTTCCTGTGAATTGGTATTTGAATATTGCGATGTTGTATCCATATCAACTTTTTCTTTTCTTGAACTCTTCTTTAACCTGATCCAATAATTGAATAAATTTATTTATACCCGGATCATAGCCATAACCTTCATCTATCAATTTATTTTCATTTTTATCCAGGAAAAAGTAATAAGGCTGTGTATTGGCTCCAAAACGTGCCACTTGCATATCTGCGTTTTTATCTCCTAGTGTCTCCACTTCCTGATCCAATGCTTCTGAAAAATATTGTTCAGAAAATGGTAGTTCTATATTATGAACATCGACATATAGTGAAGCAATCACAAAATCTTCTTTTAGTCTTTTCATCACTTCCGGATCGCTCCATACCTGCCCTTCCATTTTACGGCAGTTCACACAATTGATGCCTGTGAAATCAAGCATCAATGGCTTATCCAGTTTACGGGCAACAGCCAAGGCTTCATCATAGTCAAAATAGGTGATCATACCATAGGTTGTCACCACTTCCGGTTCATAGATATGCATCTGGTCATAGTATTTTACCGGCTGCGGCAAGGTCATTGTTTCATCATGATTTACAAATGGAGCAGCGCTGGCAGATCTATTAGATGATGCATTAAAATCCTGCGTACCCATGGGTGGCACAAATGCGCTGATACCTTTGAGTGGTGCTCCCCACATACCCGGAACCATATAAACAGCAAAAGCTAATGAAGCCATCGCAAAAAATAACCGGGGAACGGATATATAAGGAAGTCCAAAATCGTTTTTAGGCAGTTCATCATCATGATGAAACTTTAATTTACCCAGCAGGTAAATACCAAGCAGTACAAAAATGACGATCCAGAGTGCGATAAATATTTCCCGGTCCAGGAATCGCCATCCTTTTACCAGGTCGGCATTACTTAAAAATTTTAACGCCAGCGCAAGTTCCAGAAAACCCAGCGTTACCTTAACTGCATTGAGCCATCCACCGGCTTTGCCCAGAATATTCAGTTTAGAGGGAAAGAAAGCAAATAAAGCAAAGGGCAAGGCTAACGCCAAAGAGAAACCGAACATACCTACGAGCGGGCCGTAAAAATTTCCTTTGGCTGCGAGAACCAGTAAATTACCGATAATAGGTCCAGTACATGAAAAGGAAACAACTACCAGGGTTAGGGCCATAAAAAAGATGCCCATAAAACTTCCGGTGCCCGCTTTACTATCGGCTTTGGTTGACCATGAAGCTGGCAGGGCAATATCAAAGGCACCTAAGAATGAGATGCCAAAAATTAAAAATACGGCAAAGAAAAAAAGATTGGCAATCCAGTTAGTAGCCAGATTATTCAATGCCGCTGGCCCGAATATCAGGGTAATCAGAAATCCCAGTAAGGTGAAAATAACAACAATGGAGGCAGAATATAAAAAAGCATTTTGAATACCTTCTTTTTTTGTCCGGCTTCTTTTGGTAAAAAAAGAAACTGTGACTGGGATCATGGAATAAACACATGGGGTTAGTAAAGCAAGTAAGCCTCCTGCAAAGGCAGCAAGAAATATCCAAAGCAATGAACGATCCGATATAGATGTTGACTGGGCATCGACTTTTTGTGGTTCAATAAATAATTTGAATGACTTTTCACCAGGCAGGTATTCATCCCCTTTTTTATACATAAAATTTACAGATCCTTTGAGCAAGGCGCTATCATGTCTGTCTATTAAAATGGATTGTTGCCATTCAACTGAATCGGTAAAAAAACGAACATTGGCATCCAGCACCGCATCTCTCTCAGTATGCACTTTACCCTTTTCAACAATATTACCGGACAAATAACTGGAAGTGAGGGAGTCGAATGTGATGGTTGAATAAAGGGCATCCTGATCAGATTTCTGCAGACCATACAGAATAGCATCATGCATCTTTGCTTTTATAGTAATCAGGATGGAACTATCGCTTATTCTTTGTTGATCAAAACGAAGGCTGACGTTTGTAGAATCATTAGCCCATGATGGCAAGGCAATAATAAGCATACACACGCAAATGCATATGCGAAATAATTTATTCATTCAAGTCAGTTAATTAAGTGCTATGGAAAATTTTTGGGTGGTTGGCGGCATGCACTCCCGGTCATTACAGGTCATAAATTCCACACTGCCTGAAAGGGATGTTTTCACTTTACCCTTTACCTGTATAGTTTGTACGAAACTGACCTGATCTGAAAACTGTTTTACATCCACCCCAAAAAGCTCTTCGAATCTTTGTTCGAGTTTACCAACTTCTTTGGTTTTCCCATTTAGTGAAACCAGCGGGTTTTTGGAAAATGAAATCGTCGTTGGTATCGGACCACCATCTGGCGTGGTCTGAGAATAGACATGCCAGCCTGGCTCCATTTTGGCGATCAAATGCACTTCATAGGTAGAGGCATTTATTTTTTTGGTTGTAAAGGTCCAATCTACAGGGTTCTGTACCTGGGCATGCGCCAGGACCACCATCATCAAACCCAGGCATAAAGCAAATAATTTTTTCATAAAGGCAGTTTATATATTACAAGACAGATAATCCGGATTTTGGTACTAGTTCGGTTTTGACAAAATTTTGTTAATGCTGTTTATAACTTTTGTAAACCATATTTTTGATTTCAGAAAACAAAAAATAGTTACCTGAACAAAAAGTATTTACGTGGTTTTTATTAAGACCATCGAAAGAGTCTTTTAGGGGGAAGCTTTGGTGCAATCATTTTAAGAATATGGAAAGGCAAACCCTCTTTTTGTAGTTATAGTGTGAATAAGACGTAGAAGTACAGTTACCGACAATTTAAAATATACCTCAAAAAAACTAGTTGTAGTGATTTTTGTAATTCGCAATGAGCTCCGTATAAAACTTTACTGAGTTTGGATGACAATTTTCTTTTGATTTAATAAGATATTCTTTGACCCGTCTGATTTGATCAGGTGTTTGAAATGATATAGCGGCCAGGTGTTTATCCCAGAATGTCCGGTTGATCGACAGCCCAGACACAAATTGTTCATACAGTGTTATTAACTGGTCATATTTACCTGCCTTATATAGCAGGACTGCCCTGCTCACTACATTTACGTCATCTTTGAAATCTACTGGTATGAACTTTATATCATTCATTAATTGTTGTCGTTCCTCATCAGACAATGGTTTTTTCCCTGTATAATCATCGAATAGCGTAACAAAGCAGACCACTTTTAATTTATATATAAGTTCTTCCTTGCTTACATATTTTGAAACAATATCCTGGTTGTATAACATGAATTGAAAAATGGTGTCTTTATATGATCTGATCGTTTTATACACTTTCCAACTGCTGCTATCAAATCTTTTTTCATCCGGTAACTCCGTAAACAGCTTGCCATAAAGCCATAATAATTCTTGATTATTATAGGTTTCAGTTAATACATTCTTATATTGATTAATAAAAGCCGGGCTTCTTTCTCCTGCTATAAATTTTTTATGAAGGTTCTCAGAAGCATAATCCAAAGTCAGTCCTTTCTTCACTTTTACCAGGAATGTATCCAAAGGTGAATAGCCGATTATTTTATGTACCAGTTCACCCTTGGGGGTAATAATCAAATAGGTAGGGAATGCAGCAACCTGGTATTTTTCTCTTAGTTCAATGCCTTCCCCTTTTTCCATATCAAA
This sequence comes from Chitinophagaceae bacterium, assembly GCA_036675565.1. Classification (GTDB taxonomy): domain Bacteria; phylum Bacteroidota; class Bacteroidia; order Chitinophagales; family Chitinophagaceae; genus JACCYQ01. The sequence goes on along the minus strand of JAKFER010000027.1, from coordinate 39,598 downwards.
TTTCACATTGATGAATAATGGATTAAAAAAACTGGCAGCCTGTTTTTGGGAGAAAACATCTTTTTCCATTCTTTTGCAGGGAACGCACCAGACGGTATATGCGTCCAGGAAAATATATTTATTTTCCGCTTTTGCTTTTTGTTTTGCTTCAGAAAATGTCAGAGGTTGAAAAACCACGCTGTTTTCCTGACCATACAGGCATTGGGACTTAATAAACAATAAAAGAAAAAGCATCACTAAACTAATTTTATTTATCATCTTTTTTATTTTTAGTGATCTGATTTATTTGGCGATGTATTTATTTATTTCATTTTCAAAATCTTTTCCGTCCCCGGCTCCAACTTCGAATCTTCTAACTATTCCTTCTTTGTCAATAAGAACCATATGAGGAATTCCACCTACTCCGTATGAAAGATTATTGAATGCTTCTTCTGCAACACCAATGGGGTAAGGAAATTTTTCCTTACGTATAAAATTTTCAACAGTGACCAAATTTTGTGTATTGTCAATTTTGGTAAGGCCGAGAATTACCAATCCATCTTTACCAAATTTCTCCTGCCAGCTTCGCAGTGTTGGAAACATTTTAATACATGGTTTACACCAGGTAGCCCAGAAATCCAATACCACAACTTTTCCCTTCAATTTTTCCATCCCTGCAAAAGAGCCGTTATACCATTTTTCTGCAACTAATCCAGGTGCTTTTTTGTCAAGCAGAGATAACGGATCTATTTTCTCAGTTACTATTTCCTTTCCGAGATCAGCACTATAAGTCAAGTGGTTAAAATTATAAACTGAAATTTTGTCTTTGCCCGCAAAAATCACATCCGGGAAATGGTCTCCATTAATATCTCCAATAGTAAAAGGAGCAGAAACTATTTTGTCATTTGTAAAAACTTTCCAGGCATTACTATCTTTAGTGTACACCCTGAAATATTTACTTCCCCTGGTAACTAATTCATTCCTGCCATCCCCATTAATATCTTGAACATCTATTTGTATTATATCAGGTTGACCTTTTACGTCTTCGATCAATTCATAATGATAACCTGTATCAGTGGGTGAAATCATAGCTATTCTACCTCGCGCAATTTTACCATAATCCTGGTGCCATCCGTCGCCTGCAAAAATTTCATTTTTACCATCACCGTTTAAATCTCCAATCCGGATGACTTTAACTCCCCTGAAGGCAGGAAGTTGTTCTTCGCGATTGGATAATTTTATATAAGCATCGCCAGTCATTCCAACGGTATCCCCATAAGGCCTGCCAACAACTGTAACAGGATTATTAAACCCTGGAAGCATTCCAATATCCCTTGAAGTTGCCATTCGTTTTTTTTCAACTGTTGTATGCTGCCAATTACCGGAAGCATCCATAGTAAATGCCCTGGTTTCCACGATGTATTTTGATTCGTAAAAGGAAAGAATAATTTTTTTGTTGCCTATCGTTTTATCACCTTCAATTTGCAGGAAAACCGGATAGGGTCTTTCTGAAGCTTTTGTAAAAATGTTATAAGGTTGCCAGGTTTGAGCATTTCTTTTGATTATGAAAAGTTTTATTTCAATATCATTAGCATACCCGGATTTTCCTGTTGCTGCGATAATTTCATTTTGACCGTTGTTATCTATATCTCCAATGATCATCTGTTGGACATGATTATCCATATAAAGCGATGAAATTAAATGGAGTGAATCTTTAACAACATTAAATACGCGAATAACCGAATCCTGGCTAATAACTATTTGATCATTGGTTGTATTATATAGTTTACCAGTTACAATAATATTGGATCTAAAGTTCATCCCCCTGATGGCGAGTTCCTGTATGGAAGTATCTTTTGAAAGCTGCCATGTTTGAATTGCGGTTGTGGACTGCCCTTGTAAACTTATGAAGCTAAATAGCGATACAGTTATTAATAAGATCAAATTTGGTGTGGACTTATTTAATTCTTGCATATTATACAATTGGATTGCTGGATGAAAGAATACTTACTTATATGAACAGATTAATCATAAGGATTTTGTACTATGGCTCCTCTGCTGAGTTGGATGTCGATTCTTGGTATAGGCCAGGCAAATCTTTTATCCCCAGGTTCGAGGGTATATATTTTTGATTGGTTTGTATCCACAGCAATACCATCATACTGATAAAAATCTCTGGTGACCGTAATTTTATCCAGCAGGTTTTGGGGATCAGTATTTATTCGTTTTATATCATACCATCTCAAAGTAAAAGGGAATTCGCGCCTGCGTTCATCAATCACAAACTGAACGAGATCTTTGGTGTCCGTAAAATCAGAGGTTAACAATTCAGTATATGTTCCATTCAAATAGCGGTAACGTCTTAGTTCATTTAAGTCACTGAGCGCACCGCTTTTATCATTTTTGCGGGCTCTGCATTCTGCTCTTATCAAATACATTTCAGGTGTGCTAGGACCAGACAAGAGTCCTATAGATCCAAATTGCCAATATGCGGGCCACCCTGGAACAGCGGCCCTGTTTAATGAGTAATCTTCCACGAAAAATCCTTTATATCTGAAATCATTATCTTGGTCATATAGATTAAGTAATTCCTCGCTAGGAACAGCATTCAGTGTATGATTGTACATCATCCGGGAGAAATAAAATTCATCAAACTGAAAATCGGAGTTGGCATTTGGCCCGGTATACGAGCCTCCGTTACTATTATAGGTACGCATAAATGGCGTAAAATAAGATTCATAATTAACAAGGGTTGAATGCGCTTTTAAAGCCTCATCCGAATAATATAGCGCTTTATCATAATCGTGTAAGTACAGGTAAAACCTTGCAGCAAATGCTAAAGTGGCGGGTTTACTAATTCTCCAGAGATCAACTTTTTCTCTAGGCTGTGTTGTTTGCAATGCCAGCTCAAGTTCACTTTTTATAAAATCCATTGTTTCCCCCAATGTCTTGCGCTTAATGTCTTCGTCGAAAACAAGTGTTTGTTTAAGGGGAAGACCGAGTTGACTTCTATTCGCCTCTGAATATGGAAGACAATACAAAACAGCGAGTTGAAAATATTCATAGGCTCTTAAAAAATGGGCATCCTGAGTAAGTCGTATTTTATCTGCTTCAGTGCCTGTTACTTTGTCTATTGAAGCCAGAATTGTATTGGCATAGGATATTTTAAGATATTGCTGTTCCCAATAGTAGGACTGTTGTTCAAGCAGTTCCGGCATCCACAATATATATTGAAGGGAAGAATTAAACGTACTTGGCCTGGCATTAAAATAATCTTTATAGATGCCATAGTTGTCTGTTGCCAGTATTAATTCCCGGCTCCTGTCAAAGATGATATTGTAAAAATTCAATAATAAGTCCAGAGATTCTGTATTTTTTATCTCCAGATTATTTCTCTTTTCGGGTGGCTCTTCTAAGAATTTAGAACATCCACTCATCGTGATTATAAATAGTAACAATAATAATTTATTAATAGATTTCATATTTAACATTTTGATCATTGAAAATTAAAAACCGAAAGAAATACCAATTTTATATGATGGTGCCGGTCGTAAATACGTTATAGCTGCCGCAGAGTTGGATGCCCTGCTGTTGAAAATATACATAGGATCAAGTTTTTCATCATTTTTCACCCATATCCATTTTGGATCTCTTACCTGAAAAAAAACTTTTCCTGTCTTAATGCCTATAGCAGATAAAGCTGTAACGGGTACATCATAAGAAAAATTAACTTCTTTCAACCTGATATTGTCAGCCTTTTCAATTGTTGTATTTAAAAATTCAGAAAAACCGCCCCAGGCTGCCAGATTAGGCACATTACCTGTTGGCATATCAGGAATATCATCAGAAGAACTATTTAATACACTTTCGAGATCACGGTGAACAGTAGACGATTCTTTAGAATTTGTAAGTATGCCATAATCGAATGTTGGGCGTCTGAATATATGACCGAATTCTCCATTGACAATTATATACAAATTAAATCCGTAAGCTGAAATTCCATTCTGAAACCCTATTACTGTTGTTGGTTGTGCACTACCGGAATATTGCATATAATCTCTGTCATCAGCAGTAACCGGGTGCACATCATTAAAGGAAAATGTTTTATCACCGGCGCCCTGAAGCATCGGAGAGTTTATACCATTTTCCCCCAGATAATTATATGAATAAATAGCATCTACCGGTCTGCCTTCTTCGAAGTGTGGTGATCTAATAGCGAAGTAATTATAATTAAGCAAGAGCAGGTTCAACACTTTACTTTTATTATAAGAAAAATTCAGATTAGCATTCCAGGTAAAGTCGGGTCCGACAGGCAATGTAGTACCCATATTAAATTCTATACCCTTGTTGAGGATTTCAGCTGTATTAAACTCCTGGGTACTTGTTCCATTCAACCTTGGTATATCAATGGCTCCGACAATATCGCGTCCATGCTTATTATACAAGTCAATAGAACCGTATAATTTATTGGAGAAAAGAGAATAATCGATACCTGCATTTAAGGTAGTGGTTCTCTCCCAGGATAAAGTAGGATTGCCATAGTCCTGAATACTTGCATAAGGAGCACCTGTAAGCGGATAAATACCCGAAATTGCAATCAGTGGAACAATAGATGTAGAAAGTACAACATTTCCTGTTTGACCATATGACAAACGAAGGTTTAACCTGTCAACTTTTCTAAATCTATCCATAAAATTTTCCTGGTCAACCTTCCAGTTTCCGCCAACAGACCAGAATGGTGAATATCTTTTTTTAGGATCTTCAACAATGAGATTTGAAGCATCTATACGAAAACTTCCAGTAAGTGTGTATTTGCGTTTATAAGTATAAGCGGTATTACCCAGAAATGAAATAAACCTATCGTTATTGTAACTCATACTCGAGTTCATTCCACTTAACTGGTAATTTCCAACGCCCCAATATGATTTAATCATATAAGATTGAGGAACAGCCATACTAAGTTTATCAGGGTCGTAACCATAAATTACAGGAGCACTATAACTTTCACTAATCTTAGAAAAAATTTCAGTAATAACTCCTGCTGTTATTTCATGATCATCGAACGTATTGTCATAGGTTAACTGGTTCCTAAAATTATACGTAATGGAAGAACCAAAGTTCTGTAACAACTGTCCTCCTTCCGGAATATAAGATTTTAAGACCTTTTGATTAGGTTCATCATAATCAACCCATTTATTTAACTGATCCCGGACAAAATAAGATTGGGGGCTATAGTAATTTTTGTTTTCAGTTTTGTAATGTTCATACTGGAATTTTGTTTCAAAATTTAAGCCTTTAAAAAGTTTTAAATTCAAACCAACCTGGAACCGGATATCATTTTGTTCTGTTTTGATTTCCCGGCTTCTTATTTCCTGGAGTAAATTATAATTCCAGTCATTAGGAAAATACCGACCCGTAGAATCTATAAATTCCTGGTAATGTGCACCTACCATTTTTGTATAATTCCCGTTTTGATCCACGAGGTTTTCATAAGGGGAAATCGATTTAATGTCATTCAACGAAGCACCGCTATTATCTCTACGAGTAAATTTTGCCATTAAGCCTATATTAGCATCCAACCACTTAGTTACTTTATATGTGTTTCTGAAATTGGTCAGGATGCTTTTATTGTTATTATGTCGAAACTGGCTTTTTTCATCTACAAAGCGTGTGTTGAATACAAAATTGTTACGCTCAGAAGAACCATTAATGGTGATATCATAATTTTGTATCACTGCTTTTTGCAACAAATATTTATTAACATCATTGCGGTAGTTATTTTGTTTTAAAAGGTTCCATTTTTCATCAAACTCTGCAGGACTTAATCTGCCCTGGTCCCGGAGGTTCAGCAAAGTAATTCCCAGACTCACTGGATTATTATTGCCATCAACTGAGCTGGAAAGTGAAAAGGAGGAAAACAACTGATCATTCTCCCATAAAAATTTTTCCCATTCGAGGGCTTCTGCAGCGTTCGCTATCGGATTAACCTGATCCAGATCCGGTCTTTGCTGTATACTTATAAAACTGTTTACATTAACATGCAATCCAGGTTTGCCGGTTTTAGTAGTAATTACAATTACCCCGTTCGAAGCTCTTGCACCCCAAATGGAAGTTGCGGAGGCATCTTTTAATACATGGATAGATTGAACATCATTTGGGTTAATACCTGAAAAGCCATTATCTACAGGAAATCCATCTACTACTATTAAAGGGCTGGATATGGAAGGGGTCATTGTTCCGATGCCGCGAATATCGAAATTGGTACTTCCTCCTTCATCATAGACTCTGAGACCAGAGAACATTCCCTCCATTGCGGAAATCAGATCAATTGCTGGCCGTTTTGAAATTTTATCGGCTCCCATATATCCAAATGCACCTGCAGATCGGCGGCTTTCAAGCGTTTGATACCCGGTGATTACAACAGATTCTACTTCTGTTATCTTCAATTTTACGCGTATCAACAGATCCGTTTTGCCTGCTATCTTAATTTCAGCTGTTTGAATGTTGATCCCGGTTACAATCAAAACAGCATTTTGATCAACTCCTTGAAGTACAAACTCGCCCTGTTCATTTGTTGATGTCGCTATGTTTGTCCCTTTTACAGAAACTGTAACTTTCATAGGTTCACCATTTTCATTAATTACTTTCCCGTTAATATCGATGAGAGGAGAAGGAATATCAAAACGCGGTTTTATGACCACTGTTTTTTCCACTATTGAATATTCCAGTGGTTTGTTTTTCAGGCATTCATTCAGTGCTTCTTCAAGGCTTGCATTTGTTATTTTGATATCAACTTTTCCAGCCTGTTCCAGCATTTCAAAACTATACAGGAAGTTATATCCACTTTGTTTTTGAATTTGTTTGAATACTTTTTGAAGCGAAACATTTTTTTCGGAAATGGAAATTTGCTGGGCGTTCCCCTTGGCACTAACCTGAAGACAGGCGGCTAATAAAATCAGAGCAGTTAATTTCATAACACACAGGAGTTTTTTCCATTTAACTCTTTGTGATAGCCCCAGGCAATTACCTGATACTAAAGCAAAGGGTTTGTAAAGATCTCTAAAAAGCATAGTTTTGAGTTGTTTAGGTTAAACAATAAGCATCCTGAAGTTTTCTGCAATGCAGTGTAAACTTTGGAATTCAGTCTTGGGTGATTGTATTATTGAATAGCCTGAACAATGTCCTGACTTGTAAAGTCTGGACCTTCCGGAAGTGCTTGACCCACTTCCGGATTTATTTTCAGCCTAACAAATAATTATTTTTAAAAGGGTTATACTGGCATTACAATAACTTTTCTTCCATTTATCTGAAATTTCACTGCACCGGTCATTTCTATCATTTCCAAAACTTTTGAAACATTTACATTGCGTGATATCGTGCCACCGATATGACCGGTTAATTTTGTTTTGTATTCAACTTCTATGTTGTACCACCTGGCTAACTGACGCATAATCATTTCTATATTCATGGCTTCGCCAAAATGAAAATTGCCGTTTTTCCATGCCATCACTTCATCAACATCCACTTCATCCTTTATATTTAATTTTCCATTTTTATTTAATTCCGATTGTTGTCCAGGTTTTAAAACCACGAAAAATGGTTCGCTCAGTACTTTGATGCTTCCTTCTAATAAAGTTGTTTTCATTGTTGCTTCATCATCATAAGCATTGATATTAAAATGTGTTCCCAAAACCTGTATGGAACCTTTTTTGCTATCTACCCAAAAAGGTTGTTGGTTATTATAAGCTACTTCAAAATATCCTTCGCCACTTAACTCCACCCTTCTTTCACTTCCAGCAAATGCATTTGGAAATTTTAAAGATGATGCAGCATTGAGCCATACTTTTGTACCATCAGCCAATAATAATTTGTATTGCCCACCGCGGGGGGTGGTGATGGTGTTATACATTACTTCCTGAGAAACATTGTTGTCATTATTGTAAGCCAATTGGCCTTCCATGTTAATGATTGTAACATTACCTTGCGTGGATATTGTGCCATTTGCTGTGGAATCCAAAATGATCGTAGAACCATCAGCCAGTGTGAGAATAGCTTTGTCAGTTCCGGGAGCTATATCGTTTTCTGGTTCATAAACTGTTGTAAGAATTTTATCTTCTGAATTTTCTGACCCTTTGTTCATGAAGTAAAAAGTACCGGTAGCAAATATTAAAAAGACGGCAGCGGCAGCCATCCATTTCCTTTGCATTTTAATCCTTTTAGCAAATTTGGGTTTGTTTGAATTGGTGGCTAAAATTGCTTGAAGCATCGGCTGCCATCGTGAATGATCATATCCAGGATTATTTTGAGTTTCCTGCATTATTTCCTGAATAATTTCTTCCCATCCTGCATCATCTTCACCTTTTTCCAATTCCTGAAACAAGTCTGAAATCTCAGCATCTGAGGCATTGCCATTCATATATTGTTCTACCAAAAACCTGTAATAAGCTTTTCCTTCCATAAAATAAACAATCGGTTAATGATATGACGCTGCTGGTAAAAAGCAGTCCTATTGCCGGAGGAGATTTTTTATTTAAAAAATATAAAAAAAACTGCAGGAAGATAAATCCCTTGTTTCTGGCTAATATATTGCTGAATAAATTTGAGGGCAGAACCAAGCTGATTTTTAACGGTGCTTTCTGTTATACCTAACTGGCGGGCAATTTCTACTCTGTTTAATCCTTGCTGCCTGCTAAGTTTATAAATTTCGCGACGGCCAGGCGGCAAATTTTCTACTGCCTGGGATACAAAAGCTTTCAGTTCTTTTGCTTCAAGCTCCAGTGGAATTTCATCCTGGGCACTGGGTTGATGCAAAAAAAGATTTTTTTCATGACGCATTTGTACCGCTTTAGCCCGTAGAAAAGATAGAGCCAAATTGGAGGCAACTCTATATAACCAAGCGGAAGGTTTTTCAATTTCAGTTAAAGTACTGCGGTTCAACCAAAGCTTTAAAAAAACATTTTGAATAATTTCTTCGGCTTCAGGTTCAGATTTGGTGATATTTAAAACAACGGTAAAAAGCCTGCTGTTATATTTATGAAATACCGTACTAAAAGCCATTTCATTACCATCTGCTATTTGTTTAAACAGCCTTAGTTCTTCCTGTATGGTATCTGAATACAATTTTTCTATTATTAATACGTAAGATTAAAAATAAGAAATTGAAATCAAAATATATGTCCGATTATTCTGTGGTCAGGTAAAAGCTTTGTGTTTCAAGAGCTATTCATATCCTATTGATCATTTAATGCAAATTTGATTTTACAAAATACATTCATAGTTAATACCTGGTATTAATTTCAAGACAACATCATTAAGAGTATCCGGATAAATCATATTTTCCGGCCCGTTGCTAGTCATTTAAACCTGCTAACAGAATGCATCAGTACTTAGTCATTCGATTTATAAAAATAAATTTACAGAAATATTGATAGTCTATATTCTTAAAAAAAAAAATTTGGAAGCATCTGCTTCAAAAAACATATTGCCTCATAAAGATTACTTTCGCCGAAAGATTCATCCCTTTATCATATTTATAAAAAATTTTAATGAAATCAATTTTTACAATCTTATTTATATTAGGTGTTGTTAATACCCAGGCACAAGTCATATGCGGAACCGCCAATGAAGGGGAAGTTGTTACACTGACGGCTCCTGCCGGATATGTTTTTACATCCATTGAATTTGCCAGTTATGGAACGCCAAGTGGCAGCTGCGGTAGTTTTGTCATTGGTACTTGTCATGCGGCCAATAGTGTATCCATTGCTGAAGCTGTATTTCTGAATATGAATTCAGCGAGTCTCAGTGCAACGAATGGTGTGTTCGGAGATCCATGCGGAGGAACGGTTAAAAGACTTTATATCGCAGCAGCTTATTCCCTGGCACTTCCACTGAAACTTGTATCATTTACGGCTCAAAAGACAGGAGCCGCTCAAATCACCCTCGACTGGTCCAGTGATAATGAAATCAATACTTCTCATTTTATCATTGAAAAAAGTACTGATGGTGCTTTATTCAAACAGGAAGGAAATGTAACTGCACATGGAACTGGTGAAAACGAGTATCAATACACGACCGGTATGATGGATAACATCCCTGTTTATTTTTATCGCCTGAAAATGGTTGACCAGGATGGCCGGTTTCAATACAGTAATATTTTGCGAGTATCGAATAACGATGCAGGAAAGGTGTTTGCTGTATTCCCTAATCCTGTGACAGAACATTTAACGATCACTTCCACTAAAAAGCAGCAGGCTATTATTACCAATGCAACAGGCCAGGTTATTACAAAGATCTTACTGATTAATGGCAGCCAGACCATTAATATGAAATCCTGGAAATCGGGAATGTATTTTATAAGGACGGAAGATGGTATTAAAGAAATACTGAAGCAGTAAATATTTTATAATTTACTTCTGGGAATTTCTTTATCCAAAAACCTGCATATCCAAATGTAAAAAGACATTTTAGGTGAAAATTCAAGTACAAAAATTCATTTCCTCCCTGAAGACACATTTAGTTATGTGTATTTATTATTTTACCAACTTCTCCAAAGCCTTTTGCAATTCTTTGCCGTGAAGATTTTTAGCAATAATTTTTCCTGTGGTGTCAATCAAGAAGTTCTGTGGAATTGCACTTATGCCATATTGTACAGCAACAGCATTTTTCCAGTACGCTAAATCAGAGACCTGTGTCCATGGAAGTTTGTCTTTCTTAATTGCTTGTAACCATTTTTCTCTACCACCAGGCTGGTCCAGCGATACGCCCAGCACTGTAAAATTTCGTTCTTTAAATTGTTGATAGGCATTTACCAGATTTGGATTTTCCGCCCTGCAAGGTCCGCACCAGCTAGCCCAAAAATCTAATAGTACATATTTCCCTTTGAATGAAGATAAAGAGACCGGAATTCCAGCAGTATCATTTTGCGTAAAGTCCATTGCATATGCACCTACCTGCGTTTTTTTCGCAATTACGATGCGTTCTTTTAAACTTTTACCAGAAGAGGAGAAGCGTGCTGAAGGGCTAAGTTTTTCAAATAAAGGTTCAATAATCTCCGGATCAATATCATAACCTGCATATAAATTCAAAACATGTAAGGCGATTGGTGATTTGCTATTTTGAATAAGATAAGTATAATATACCTTTTCTTTTATCTCCATTTCGATCTTATCCATTTCTTCATACACCTTTGTTATTCCTTCCTGATCATTATCTTTTCTAAATTGGTTTAACTGCATTCTTAATTCCATACTTTTTACATTGTATGGTTTTTCCAAACTTTGAAAAACTACAAAATCCTGATGAGCTTTCGAACCCTTAATTTCAGCAAATTTTAGAGAATCGTTCGCTTTAATGCTAATTTTAGAGCCTTCTAAAAAAACGGGAATTTTTTCATAACGAGGTCTTGTTTGACCAATAACAGGTTTGAATTTTACAGTAATGTATGATATAACAGGTTCTGTTATTTTTAATTCAAACTTAAATTTATTGTTTATTAAATCAGCGGAATCACGGAAGTTCTTGTCCTGGTTTCTATATTCAATATATATTTTTGAAACCGGATCCTGAAAATTCAAAACACCTTTTATTTTAGCTTCATCCTTTGGGATCTTGAAAGAAGTTAAAATAACTAATATCATGAAAAATGTAACATTCTTCTTTATCATTTAATGATTTTTAAGTTGTGAATTGCAATAATTACAATGCTTGTAATTTATCAACCAGCGCTTGTGCAATATTTTGAATTTTAGAGGTAGATTCATCAGCAAGTGATCTTGCTTTTTGGGCTGCCATTAATCCTTCCTCTTTTAATTTTAATTCCAGACATATTGAAGCAAGTGTACCCTGGTTGCTATATTCTTCCGGGTTTAGTTTAACTGCTTTTCTGGCTAATTTCAAAGCCTGTAAATTAACTTTTTCATTTCCACCTGATTTATAAATTGCACGCCTGGCAATAAAACTTAAATCTGCATCACTATTTTCCAAAATTCCATTTAAAGCTTTTTCAGAAGAGATTACAAAGGAATCTGCATTATTAATTTCAAGATAATATTCCATTTGCAGCATGGCAATATTTCTCTGGGTTACTGAATTCGGATCTTTTCTCATCTCATCCAGTTTCATGAAAAAGATCTGACTGTTTTTTTCACGAATCATTTTGTACATATCAGCCATCTGCATACGGTTCAATACTGTTTGTACAGCAGCTTTGCCTGCGATTTTTTCAAAATAATCGTTGTTGTTTGAAAGGTATACACCCAGCCGATCATTTTTTGTCATGCCCATATGTTCTATAACTTCCCATCCAAATTTACTTCTGAGATCCTCATCTTTGATTTTTAACATCAACTCCTGTTCTACTTTCTGAGCATCTGACCTGTTAACTTTTCTTAAGGATTTTGCATACTTTAATAATAATTCATTGGAACGGTCGCCAGCTACATATCTTTTTTCCCATGCGGCATATGAGTCTATAGGGTTCAGAGCAATACGGGCTTCATTTAAAAACTCCGCAGCAGGCATTAACGAGGCAGTACGGTGAATGATTTCTCCGGCAGCATTTACAAATAAATACGTAGGGAATGAACCTACATTATACTTTTCTTTCAATGTTATCCCCTCACCTTTTTCCATATCAACTTTAAAATTCACAAAGTTCTCATTGTAAAAAGTGTATACTGAATCTATAACAAAAACCGTCTTGTCCATTTTCTTACACGGTGCACACCAGGTTGTATAGCAATCTATAAAAACTGGCTTTCCCGTATTTTTAGATAATTCCAGTGCTTCGGAAAATGAAATGTTCTTAAAATCAATTGTATTTAACGATTGGGAAAAGGCAAACTTAGAGAACAGGATAACAATGAGAATTCCTACAATTCTGAAATGCATAAATTTAAGTTTATTGATAATCAAAGCTTCGTACCACTCAATACCCAGGATTTTGTTCCACTACACCATTTGAGAGAGATACAGTTGCAAACGGTAAAGGAAGCACGTATTTTAATTCAGAGGAAGCACCAGGTTTAAAGTTTGTGATATCCAGGTCTCCCTCTATTGCATAACGAACTAAATCATACCATTCCTCTCCACTTTCAGCACCTAATTCCAGTATTTTTTCAATCCGGATGGCTTCCAGGATTTCATCTTTTGTAATTGCAGAAGTGTTTGGCATTTCTGCCCTGTTCCTGATCATATTCAGTGCACCTATTGCATCACCCAAATTTCCATTACTCCTGACTATGGCTTCAGCAAGAATTAAATATATTTCATCAAGCCTTAAAAAATATTCCGTGTCTGCTGTTAAAGACTGGCCATTGAAAACTGTATTATTAAACTTATTATTTCGAAGTGTACCATTTGAATTTCTCACTAAAGCCCATTGATCCCTTTTATCTCCAACCAATAAATCAGCATAATAAGCAGAAGGCAAATAATAGGCACGGAAAATAAATGCCTTATTATTTCGATCGTTCTTATCATCATAAGGTGTTTGAAAAATAACTTCTTTTGTATCAACAATTTTTTTGGTGAAAATGTCAAGAAAATTTGTTTCAAGCTGAAATTTTCCTGAAAGAATGACCTGATTTGCCAGGTCGGCAGCTTCACCATATTTTTTTTGATACAGTAAGACTTTTGACTTTAATGCCATAGCAGCCTGGCTTGAAGCATAAAAGGTATTTGTAAAAGATGGGCAATTTGCTATCGCATAATCAAGATCTGAATGTATAAAATCATAAGTTTCCTGAACCGTTGAACGTGGTTCTGAAATGGCTCCTGTTACAGGCTTATTTTTTATCACTATTCCATATGGGGATGAAACGTCAAAAAAATACCCATGCAATCGTAACAAATAGAAATGTGATAATGCTCTTAAAAAACGAGCTTCTCCAATGATCTGATCCCTGCGTTTATCCTGCGTATTTATAAGTGGAGCCTTATCGATAATGTGATTTACATTATTAATGATCTTATAAAATTTCGTGTAAATAGCATCAAGATAATAAGTTTCTGCGTCCACATCATTATTCTGATATGAAGCTTCAATGGCACCTCCAAAAGATCCAGGTTCCATTGTTAAACCTCTTAATGAAGTCAATCCTGAATTATAGGAGATAATTTCAAGGCCAGATTTAAGTTGTCCATAAGCTCCATATAATACACTCTGAGCCTGACTAACGCTGGTTATAGCCTGATCTTCGCTCAGTTGGTTGACCGGCTCCACATCATTAACATCTGTTAATTTACTACAGGAAATAAATATTGTAATGCCAATAAGATACAGGGCATGTTTATATAGTGATAGTTTCATGAATATTTTTTTAAAAGTTTACATTGATACCCAGTGTGAAGGTTCTTGTCTGGGGATAAATATTATTATCAATCCCTTGTGAAAAATTATTACTAGGTGCAGCATTGATTTCTGGATCCAGACCTGAATAAGGTGTAATTGTAAAAACGTTACTTAGCGTAGCATAAGCTTTTATATTGGTGATGTAGGCCTTTCTTAGAAAATCCCCATTCAGTAAATAACTCAATTGCAAATTTTTTAATTTGAAAAATGATCCATCTTCAATAAAAAAATCTGAATCCCGGCGATTATTATTCGGATCATTAACGACTACACGAGGTAGAGAGGATATTTTTTTATCGGGGGTCCATGCATCCAATAATTCAGTAGAATAATTACTGGCATTTGAAGTGAAAAAAAGCAAGTCTCTCCTAGCAGAATTATATAATGAGTTTCCTATAGAGAAATTAAAGAAGGCGGAAATTTCTAAATTTTTGAATCGTAAAATATTATTCCATCCTCCAAAAAAATCAGGTTCTGCTTTACCAATCACTGTATTATCATCACTACCTATGAATCCATCATTATTCACATCAATAAATCTGAAATCACCTGGTTTGGTATTTCTTGATTGGTAATAACCATTTGGAGACAATGCATTTAAAGCATCAATATCATCCTGGGATTGAAATATACCTCCTACTCTGTATCCGGAAAAATAACCGATAGGCTCTCCTTCTTTGAGATTCAGGTAAGAACCATCATTCAAGTGAAGAACTTTACTTCTGTACCTTGTAATATTCAAGTCTGTACTAAAACTAAAATCCTTTTGTTTAATGAGTTCGCTTCCCAACTGGATTTCCCAACCTTTATTGAGAAAGTCACCCATATTTGCAAACTGGTTACTTCCTCCTGTTTCCCGGATGATCTGGCGGTTTAAAATCATCCCATTTGTTGTTTTCTGAAAATATCCGATGCTTCCATACAATTTATTTTGAAAAAGTTCAAAATCAAGGGCAGCATCAAACTGGTAGGTCGACTCCCAATGGATGTCAGGGTTAGGAATAGTATTAGCAACTACACCATTGTTCCCATTATAGAAACTTCCAGAGCCAAAAAAAGTAGCATATTGAAAATCAGAAAAATTAGCAGAGCCTGTTTTACCATAGGACAGCCTGAATTTTAAATCATCTACAAAATTCATTTTATTCATGAATTCCTCTTCTGATATTTTCCATGCCAATGCTCCTGATGGAAAAAATCCCCAACGGTTAGCGGGACCGAATTTAGTAGAATGGTCTGCTCGTCCAGTAAATGTCAGATAATACTTTCCGGCATAATTGTAATTACTGCGTAGAAAATAAGATGATAAACCGCTGATGCCACCACCACTTGTATATGTTTGAATAGCTCCTGCAGACCCAAGGTTATTTAAAACATAATCATCCTGAAAATTTGTAGAGGAAATTGATGTGAATTCATTCTTAACCTTTGTATATGATGCGCCTGCTAAAAGATTAATAGCATGTTTTTTAATAAGATGATCATAAGTTAGTGTATTATCAAAAATGGTGGATGAGCTGGAATATAGGTAATCACTACGGCTTCCTTTTCTACCGTTTCTGATTTCAAATACATCCGTACTTGGCGTGTATCTTTCGTTAGTACCCTTATTACTATTCGTGGCTATTGTAGAACGGAATTTAAGTCCCTTTAACAGTTCAAGTTCACCAAAAAAACTTGTCAATATACCTTCATTGTTAACATTTGATATCTGGCTGATTCTTGCCAATGGATTAGAATTTACGCTGTCTGGTGAAGCGCCGTAGTTTCCATTATTATCATACAATGGTACATCTGGTCTGTATTTTGATATGGTATAAAACTGACCGGTGCCACTTCCCCGGTTATCTGTTACGCTGTAATTAATATTGGTACCAAAACGAAGCTTTTTGAATAACACCGTTTGCAGGCTGGTACGCAAATTTTTTCTTCCAAAGTCAGTATATTTTATAACACCATTCTGGTTTGTTAGACCACCTGAAAAAGAATAAATTGTACTTCCATCATTACTTCCGCCATTGATATTTAAATAAATATTGTTCGAATGAGATGTCCTGGTTGTAAGGTCAACCCAGTTGGTATTTGCGTTAGGGTATGCAATATGGTTAGCCGGGAGAGCAGTACCTGCGTTTTCATATGCGACCTTCACTACCTGATGATACTGATCCGCGTTCAGCATCGAGTAAGTATAATTGGCAAATTTGTCAAATGAACTGTTATAACCAAAAATGACATTTGGTTTGCCCGATTTTTTCCCGCGTTTAGTAGTCACGATCACAACGCCATTTGCTGCCCTTGATCCATAAATTGCAGCTGATGAAGCATCTTTCAATATATCAATGCTTTCAATATCTTCAGGATTAACATTTGATAAAGGAGGTAATTTATACCTGGAATCCGTTTGATATGCTGCATTACCAAATCCATCGCCCATTTCTATCGGGACACCATCAATAACATATAAAGGTTCATTGGTACCCACAGCAGATGTGCCGCCCCGAATCCGAATTGAAGCAACAGCACCCGGTGCTCCTGAGGATTTTACTACCTGTACACCAGGGGCTCTCCCAGCCAACGAAGCATCAAATAAAGAGTTGGTCAATTTATTTAACTCTTCTCCTTTGATAGATGAAACTGCTCCGGTAAGATCTTTTCGTAATACAGATCCATAGCCAATTACAACTATCTCGCTTTGTTGTTTTACCTCAAGATCCAGTATCACGTTGATGACTGTATTCCCTTTAACTGAAACTGATTGTGGTGAATAACCTATTATGGAAAAAACTAGTGTTGCATTTTCATCCACATCAGAAAGAAAATATTCTCCATTAGTATTAGTTGATGTGCCCTTGTTTTTTCCATTAACAATTACTGAAACACTGGATAATGGCTGGCCATCGGCATTTGTTACCAAGCCCCGCACATCTATTAGTGGGGGCAACTTAAAATTGTTTTCCGGAGTTACTGACTTTTTAGTGATTACGATTGTATTATTCTGTATGCTATAATCAAGCGGTTGTTCCTTAAAACATTGTTTCAGGACATCAGGCACCGGAACATCCTTTACATGAATGCTAACCCGTTTCAATTCCTGCAGCATACTTTTGTTATAAAAAAAACCAATCCCGGTTTGTCGTTCAATCTCTCTGAATATTTTTTCTACAGGCACATCTTTCAACGAAATAGTTACGTTTTGTGACAGACCTGAAGCAGATATTTGAAGAAATGAAACAGTTAGCAGAATGAAAGTCAATTTCATCGCTTTCATAATTTGTGAAGTAAGCATCCTGGACGACTTCATGCAACACATATTTGCATACAGTCTTTGCTTACTGCCAGTAAATAAATTCATACTTTTGCAGTGTTTAGGTTTTAGAATAGATGATTCGTCGTGGTTTTATTTATTCAAAAAAGCCTTTATGTGCCGGGAATGTTCGAAGCATTTCCGGTTTTTTCTTTTTAATTTATTGTACTATCACTTGTCTGCCATTTAATTCAAATTTTACGTTACCCGTTTTTTCAAGGATTTTTAAAATTTCTGAAATATTCACGTTTCTTGAAATAACCCCTACAAATTGATCACTATATTTTTCTCCTTTGTAAGAGACGTCTATATCGTACCATCTTTCCAGTTGACGCATGATAGTATATAAATCCGCATTTTGAAACATAAATTTATTTTCTTTCCAAGCCATTACCGATTGCAGGTCAGGATTGCTATTAAAAGAAATTTGGCCATTTGTATTTATCTGAACCTGTTGTCCTGGTATTAATACAACGGAACGATCTTTTTTATGACTGCTGATTTTTATACTTCCTTCCATTAATGTGGTGCTGACATACGGTTCATTGGAATAGGAATTAATATTAAACTGTGTTCCCAGAACTTCAACCTCTCCAATCTGTGGCATACGCACTTTAAAAGATTTGCCTTCATTTTTTGCAACCTCAAAATATCCTTCACCGGTCATTTCAACAATTCTTTCATTAATACCGGCAAATGATGTGGGATAGGTAATTGTACTTCCGGCGTTTAGCCATACACGTGAACCATCCGCTAGTTGTATATCAATTACTTTGGAACCACGCGGATTGCTAAGCGTATTGTATTGAATTTGATCTGATATGCTGCCTGAGGACGGTTGGTATACAATTTGACCGTCTGATAGCTTGACCAGTTGAACACTACCCTGAATGGCTAACTGTCCATTCAAAGCATCATCCAGATAAACAGTTCTTCCATCAGCAAGTGTGACCATTGCCCGATTGGCTTCAGGTGCTTTAATGTCCCCAGCATTAGAAACTGTTTGCACAACATTGTTATCCTTTTTATTTTCATAAAAAAGGTAAGTACTGATTCCGGCCATTAATATAATTGAGGCGGCGACAGCAACTCTTATCCATAAATAACTGCTTTTCCGTCTTTTAGTATTGAAGCTTATTACGGGGCTTTGATCTTTTACTTCAGTAACTCCAATGTTTAATTTGTCCTGCATGCCAGCCAGTATTTCATCTAAACGATCCGATGAATATTCTATGGGAACCGTTGTTTCCATGGCCATTTCCTCCAGAAATGATTTTATCTGCTCATCATGCCGGCCGACTTGAAGTATGCCGGTTAATTCCTCCAATTCAACCTGACTAGCCAGCCTTTTGCTGAATTGTTGTATTAAGTATATGATCCGGTTTTTTTCGGCTTCACTCATAAAATTGATCTGATTAAAAGGTATAACGATTAACTCATTTACTAGGACTAGTAAGGTTGTAAAAAAAGATGAATCAGTATAAAACGGAGAAAAATATATGAGCCGCATTATTTATGGCTTGTTTTATCTTCTGCAAAGCTTTTGTAATGTGATTCTTAACTGTATTGACAGATATACTCATTTTATCGGCTATCTCCTGGTGACTCAGGCCATCTTCCCGGCTTAGCCTATATGCCAGTTTTTGTTGTTCCGGCAGATTGTTTACAACATGCGCAATAATAGTTTTGCTCTCTTTTACATCAACCATTTTTTCTGTATCATCATAGTCGCCAGGTCTATGATGATAAAATCGGATTAATTGGTTATGATTTGCTTCCTTTTTGAGATGATCAAAGGCCAGGTTTGCAGCGACTTTAAACAGCCATGCTCGCAGGTTGGAGTCTTGTTGAAATTCTTCACGACGTTTCCAGAGTCGTAAAAAAGCTTCCTGTGCAATTTCTTCAGCGGTATGCCTGGTATGGGTAATTTTCAAAACAAAAGAAACCATAAAAGGGAAGTAATGATGAAAGACCTTTTCAAAAGCTTTTTCATCACCTGAGGTTAATTGTTGAAACAATTCATATTCGTTATTGAGGTTTTGTTGTTTCATTCCAATGCTGGCAATATCGCTATAAAATTAATTATAAGAAAACATTTTAAATTCAGTCTCTTAACCATCAAGGTTTTAAATACATTTAAAAATAAACCAAAGACTAAAATTGCTACTTAATTAAAAAAACTAATAGTACACAAAGGTCCCTAATTGGCAATCTCTCCTATTGATTTAGGTCCAAGCTGATTAAATAAACTTTGTATGTTGTGGCAAGTATGAGTTATAATCATACTTATGTGGGAGGGATAAATATTAAATACGCTTAAGATGGAAGCATTAATAATTTGTATCTAGAAAATAGAGATTTCGAGATTAAACATCAATTAATCAACTCTTCCACTGGTTTGCCGATATTTCCGTTAGGCTCCTGTATTTGCAATAATGCGGCAATGGTTGGTGCAACATCTGTGATGTGTACGGGCCTATGTGTTTTGCCGTGCTTTACACCCCACCCCATCCAAAGTAATGGAATCCGGGAATCATAAGGATTCCATGCACTATGAGAAGTTCCAGTTTCGCGAGTGCTATTAAATATCTGGGGTTCCAGAATTATCTGGATTATACCGCTGCGTTTATAATTATAACCATTAACAATGCGCTCTCTTATTAATTCAGGTATGGCAGCATCAGCGGCGTTTTCCATATCAGTTACAAAGGCTACACCATCCTGATTTTTCAAATATCCAATGATCGTTTTTCTGATGGCCAATTCATCCAATTGTTTTTGATTTATCAAACGATTATCGAGGTGTACCTGAGAATTGGTCATACTAAAGATCAATTTGTTTTCACCAAACTTTTGAAATAATATTTGGTTCAAACTATCCTGGGCAATTCCGGAATTAAAAAAACCGCTGTTTCCCTTCTGATCAGAAAAGAACTTAGGGTTATGCGCAGCTCCGTGATCAGAAGTTAAAAAAACAGTATAATTTCCTTTTCCAATCCGCTGATCAAGAAATTGGAAAAAATTACCCAGGTCCTGATCCAGTCTTAAATATGCATCTTCAACTTTTATTGAATTCACTGCAAACTGGTGACCGATATAATCTGTTGATGAAAGACTGATGGCCAGAAAATCAGTTTCGCCAAAAATGTTTTTTCCTAACTTTTCATTGATCATTGCTTCTTTTGCAAGGTCAAGGGTCAATGTATTTCCAAAAGGTGTAGACCTGATCAAACCAGGGCCGATGGTCTTTATGAGTTCCGATGTCATTACCGGAAATGCAGCAGATTGAGAACCTTTGTATTTCCCTTCATAGGTATTTGAATCTGTTAAGCTTTGACTGTAAGTATTTAGCTTGTATAATGTATGCCAGTTATCTTTAAGGTAGTGTGCTGTCAAATTCTTTTTATTGAATTTGATTATCCACTCCGGCAATTTATCCATGTAATAACTGCTGGTGATCCAATTGCCAGATTCATCATCAAACCAATAAGCAGCATCTGCAAAATGCCCTGCAGGAAGTATGGCACCGCGATCCTTTAATGCAATACCGATCACTTTAGACTGAAAATTTGAAGATAATTTTAATTCATCTGTAATCGTTGAACTGAGCAAATTCTGTGGGGACATCTTACCTGCATTCCCAGTGGATCCAACAGTAATGACAGTATTATCTTCTGTGCAATACATGTTTTTTCCATTTTGCTGCATGATAAATGAATTTCCGGTTATGCCATGAATGGCCGGCACACTACCAGTATATATAGAACTATGGCCGATAGCAGTTACGGTAGGCACATAATTAATATAGGTGTTCTCGCAAGTGAAACCTTCGTTCAACAATCTTTTAAAACCTTTTTCACCATACCTGTTATTAAACCTGTATAAATAATCCCAGCGCATCTGGTCCACTACTATTCCAACAATCAGTTTTGGTCCCTGAGTTGTTTTATGTTTCTGTGATTGTACCGAAAATGGAATAATGATTAAGGAAGCAAACGTTATCAATAAGAAACGGGTACTCATAATTAGAAATTAAATTTTGTTAAAAATGATTCATCCATTAACTGGATATTACTTAAGCTTCCGGGAGGAAAAATATTTTTTCTTTGAGCTTTGGGTCTGAATTAAATCTTCAATAGCGCGGGCAACATCGACAGGCAAATCAGATTCTAAAATGTCGGCACCCATCCTAAATGTTTCTTTATACTTGTTCAATCTCTGTTCCGGGGAGGAGATTTTATCAAATACCGGTGCTGCAGAGATCATACACATCACGCCTTTTTCATGTAACATATCATACATCTCCTTGTTAGAAGGTTTGTTTTCAGAACCTATATAAGCTATCATATTAGACCATGGTATGCCAGCGGATTGATATTCATTGAATGCTTTTTCAGTTTTGACAAATGCTGACATCATCCGCAGGCTATCATCATCATAATAAAATTTTGCTTGTTCCGCATTGTGTACGGTTACCATTACAAAAGCACCCGCATTCATCTTTTTTATGATGGAAGCTGTCATTTCTAACGGTACATCTTTTTTATCAAGATTCAGTATGGTTTTGCCCCGGGCCCATTCAATAGCTTGCTGTAATGTAGGTATATGAAAAGGAGTTATATTTCCTTCAATGTCTTTTAACTTCAAATGCTTTACTTCATCCCAGGTATAATCGCTTAATTTTCCCGTGCCGGTTGTTGTTCTGTCCAGTGTAACGTCATGATGCAAAACAATCACACTATCCTTTGTCAACCTGGGATCGATTTCAAAAAAAGCAGGAGTATGTTTTAAGATATATTCGAAAGTTTCAATAGCATTTTCAGGGTATCCTTTCATACTGGCTCCGCGGTGACCGCTTACCAGTGGTATTGCATCTGCCGTATACCTGAAAAATTCCTGAAGTTCTTTTTCATTTTTAATATTTAAAGTATTCAACGGCTGTGAAGATGCGCAGCTGCAAAAAAGAAAACTGATAAATAATACGTATATGTATACTGAGTTGTTCATATTTCTAATTTATAGTTTGCCATTCAGCATTTGCAATGTAAACACACCATCTTCTGCCAATGTAAATTGTGTAATGGCAGAATTCAATTGCAGCAATTGCCGGTAATTTTTTAAAGGCATCCCCAGTTTATAGGACATGTATAAACGGTTTACACCGTTGTGCGCAACTACCAGGTATGTTCCTGATTTTTTTTCAGTCAATAATTGTTTAAAAAAATCATCCACTCTGCGCACGACATCCATGCCTGTTTCTCCCGTTCCTCCAGCTTTTGCTGTTGTGGGATCTGCCATCCAAAGGTTCCACAACCGTTCGTTTTCTGCAATGAATTCTTCTTTAGTTTTATTTTCCCAAACACCGAAGTCAGCTTCAATTAAACGATCATCCGTTACAGGATTGATGCCGGTTACGATCCGGGCGGTTGTTGCGGCCCTTTGTAACGGAGACGAATAAACGCCATCCAGCTGCACGCCTTTCATTTGAATCGCCACGGCTTCTGCCTGTTTGATTCCTTTTTCAGTCAGTGGAATATCTGTGCGGCCGCAATAGCGGTTGTTATCTGCGTTCCAGGCCGTTTCGCCGTGCCTTAATAAAAATACGGTAAGCATATTATTGCGGTATGTATCCCTTTTCTTTTAATAAAAAAATAAAGCGTTGATAGTTTTCTTCATAGGTGGTTACTAACGACTGATCAGGTATAATCATTTTTTCTACCTGCGTCATTAATCTGGCAGCCTCTGTAAGAGATGTAAAATAGGTTTGGGAGGCGGCCAAAATAGCAGCACCTGCCGCTCCGGTCACATTCTTCATTTTGATCAATGGAAGGTTGAGTACGGTACTGCGAATCTTTAACCAAATATCATTTTTGCTGGCACCACCAGCGGTAAAAACCTGGTTAATTTCTTCACCTGACAAATTTTTTACCCTCTCGTAAGCATATCTTTCAATGTAGGCCACGCCTTCCAGACAGGCCGTAAATAATTGTTCAGAATTAAGATCAACCGGGAAAAATCCTACCGCCTGTGGAGCGACAAATGGGAACCGTTCGCCTTTTTGCAGCAGTGGCCATGCGAAAAATTCAGAAGGAATATATTTTTTTACAGAGGCCGTTAATTGATCAATATCTGACTCACCAAATAACCTGCTGATCCAGTCAGCACCGATATTACTGGCACCACCAGGCATCCAGTAACCATCCGGATGGCGATGGCAATAAACTGCTCCTGAAGGATCTTCAATTTCTTTTCTGGTTACTCCTTTCAAAACCAGAGTTGTTCCAATAGTGGTATTCCAATCACCGATATTAACAGCACCCGATGCAATCTGAGATGCACAACCATCCGTCATCCCTGCAGTAATTACAACGTTTGAACTCAGACCCAGTTCCTTAACAAGATCATCATTCAAATTTCCAATGGGTGTACCAGGTCTGACCACTTGCTGTAACCATTCATTTTTTATTGATAATACATGAGTGATATATTCCGGCCACTGAAATGCATGGAGATCGTATCCTGATTTTAGCGCATTGGTATAGTCTGTTGTATGGTAATTACCACAGAGTTTGCCAGCAATAAAATCTGCGGCATGTATGAATTTATATAATACCTCTATTTTATCCGGGTGGTTATTTATAAACCAAACCATTTTGGATAAACCACTTGAAGTATTAAAAGCAGCATATCCTTTTGAAGCAGCAGAGATGGCAGCATTTTTACACAAAACCGCTTCATTTACAGAACGGGGATCGCTATACATGATTGCGTTATGTAGAGGAAAATTATTTTTATCGATTGGGATGATGGTACCGGATGTAGAAGTAACTGCGATCGCTTTTACTTTGGAAAGATCAGCAACAGTTGTCATTTCACTACATAATAATTTTAGCGAGTTCAAACAAGAAGACCACCATTCCACCGGAGATTGCTCTTCCCGTGAATGATCGTTCCATGTAAATACTTCTTCTTTATTACAAAGCTGGTTTCCTGTGTTGTCAAGCATAACAACGCGGGCACCTTGTGTGCCGATATCTATCCCGATAAAATAAGCAATGTTCATTTTAATAAATCATCTGGTCTGGCTAAAAAAATTTCTTGTCTTCTTCCATTCTTTATACAATGCGGTGTACATATCCTGTTCTGCCGGATGGGCGACTTCTACTTCAATATTGGCTAATTGGTTGTCAATATTCAATGCATCATTACAAATTAGTGCGCCACCCACGGCAGAAGATTGCTGAAAGCCATGGCGCACCTGCACTTTTTTATGAATTACACTGGCAATCAGTTGCCTGAGGAATTTGCTTTTTAGTCCGCCTCCGCAAGCCCATACATAATCAGCCTGGTGCCCTGCAATTTCACTGAGCAGTTTATAATTTTCGGCAATGGAAAATGCTATATCCAGTAATGTGGCGCGAACAAAGCAACTACGGGTAAGTTCATGCGAAACAGGCACCGGAAAAATAAAGCCACCTGTATTTATACTTTGTCTTTCCGAAGCAATCAATGAACCCAGGGATGCCATACAAACACTTTGCTTATTTTCTTTCAACTCATTTTCAATGGTCTGATAATCTTCATTCGGGTAAAAAACTTCTTTCAATCGCTGATAGTTAAGACCGGTCACACCTGCATTGGCTTCAAAAACAAATCGACCATTTTCAATATCCCTGCTGGTCCATGTTCTTTCTCCGGGATCTGTAATATAAGTATCCACCAGTTTTACAATTGGCGTTGTAGTTCCAGAAACAATTACGACATCATCCATGGAAGGCTGGGTACTTTTAATTGCCAGTTGTGTATCACCTCCACCAGTCACAACCACCGCAGTTTCAGCAATGCCCCATTCATGGGCAACCTCTTTTTTTACCATGCCACTGATGGTAGCTGCATCGGCAAGCGGTGGAAAGTAATTTTCTTCCAATCCGAACAAATTTTGCAGTTCCCGGCTCCACTCTTTTTTGGCGACGTCATACAGCAAGGTTTCTGAAGCCTGGGAATGTTCATATTTAGGTATGCCTGTAAATATATACTCAGCCCAATCGCTAATGCTAAGAAAAAAAGAAAACTCATCCCATATATCTGATCTTCGTTCACGTATGCCCGTTAATTTGAAAGCGGAAAATAATGAGGTGGGATAACGACCGGTGAGTTTATATACGCGATTTTTATCAGTAATAGTGTGTTCCCATTCCCTGCCCCGGTGATCAATATTGGGTAATCCGATCAGGGATTTTTCGTTCTTACTGATCAAAACAATTCCTTCCCGCTGGCTTGTCGTCGTAACAGCTTTTATCAAAACAGTTCCGGCTTGTTCTAAAGCCCTTTTCCCAAGCTGTGTTAATTGCAGCCATAGCTGTTCCGGATCAAAGTAAATGGAGTCAGGATAGAGGTCATCACGGTGATAAACTATATCGCCTGTAGCTACACCCAAAATGTCACCATGTGGATTTACCACTACTACCCTGACGTTTCCTGTACCTATATCCAATACCAAATAAGCATCTTTTTTTTGCATCGTTATTTTTTATCGTTGTATGTGCACAGAAATAACTTCTTTATTGGCTAATTTTTCAACCGTTCGTTTATCCTTAATAAACCACCCGATTAAAACTTCATTGAGAATTTTTACATGGTGATCCTCTACTTCAAAAGTTGCACCTGCAATATGGGGTGTTGCCAATACGTTGGGTAAATCAATGATCTTGTAATCCAGTTCATCCGGTGGCTCCTGGTCAAATACATCAAGAATAGCGCCCCTGATTTTGTTGTTTTTTAAAGTATTATATAAATCAGTCCGGTTCACAACAACTGCCCTGGCAGTATTGATAAAAATAGATTCGGGTTTCATCAGATTTAAGAATGTTCTATCTATCATGCCGGTGGTATCATCAGTTACAGGCAAATGAACAGAGACAATATCGCTGGTGCTGAAAACATCTTCAAGGGTAGTTTGTTTATAAGCCGGGAATGCGGATTTATTAATGTAAGGATCATAGTATTGTATGTTACAGGGATAGTTTTCAATCATCCTGGCTATCAATTGACCAATAGCTCCAAATCCGATCATGCCAACTGTTTTACCTGCCAATTCATTTCCTTTAAAGGCAAGGTAACTGGCATGTGCATCTTCTTCCCATTTTTTTTCAAGCAGCCATGCCCGTGCCTGAATTGTATGACGCATAAAAACAATGACATTTGAAATAAACATTTCTGCAACAGCCTGGGCATTGCGTGCGGGTGTATAAAAAACAGGAATGCCATGACGGGTTGCGGCGTTTAAAGCTACATTGGAAGGTGTACCACGGCATACGCCAATAAATTGCAGGTGTGCATTGGCATTAACAACCGATTCGGTAACGTGGTCGTGTTCCGTAATCAGTGCCTCAGCTTCAGTTTCATATAACAATGCAAGTAATTCCGCTTCATTATATGCCCTTCCATTTGATTTCCAAGGCTTATATATTATGTCTCCAAAATGTTGTTTGAGTTCATGCAATCCATTTTCATGGTAAGGTGCCGTAATTAAAATTTTCATATCATTTATTAAATATTAAGAATTCGGTTTTTTTCTACAATTGATTTTCCATTGAAACGATTAACTTTTCTCTGGCTGGTAATCCCTGGTTTTCCGATTGAGGTAATGTGATAAACCGGGTCAGTATGGCACTCAATAAATATAAACCCGCTAATATCCAGATAACCCCTTCCGCACCTGCGATTCCAATAAATAATCCAACAATGGCAGGACCGACGAAGACCGCCAGCCCGGCTCCAAGGTTTAAAATAGCCATGGCTGCTCCTTTATCTTTCTTTACAAGGGAAGGCATCAATGCTGAAAGAGGAACATAACCAGCAAGACAGGCACCCCATAAGATACCGGCTGACATGACAAGCCAATAATTTCCTTCAGCAAATTGGGGTACATAAAACAATAATAAAGTAGTAACTGCGCAACCAACGCCTCCAAACCATTGAACCGTTTGTCGCCAACCCAGCCGGTCGCCTACAAATCCAAATACCAGGTTGAAAATAATGTTACTGGTAAAAATGGTTCCCCATATATATAACCACTGCGTTGTTGAAAAACCATGCGCCAGCATATAGGTTGGCAGAAAAACAGGAAAAGCAAATTGTGCCGTGGTATTAATTACACGTACAATGCCGCCTAATAAAACTTTAGGTTCTTCTTTTAAAATAGTTAACCCTTTAAGCAGTTCCTTTAACTGGCTTTTATTTTTCTTTTTATTAAAATGAAATTTTGTCCTGTTAAAAAGCAAGGCTAAAAGGGCGCCTAGCAGCACCCAAAATATGGAACTCCATAATGCATTTATATGACCCAGTTCCCGAATTGCCCAACTGGAATAAAATGCACCGAGTACATTTAATCCACCAGTAAATACAAACCAGAACCAACCTACTGCACGCCCTAATCTGTCCTTAGGAGTTACATAAGAAATCCATACCAGGAATGAATATGCGAATAAGGGATAACCGAATCCGCGTAACGCGTAAGTTCCCAACATCACCGGAAAATCAAGGGTTTCAATTCCTAACCCGATAAAGCCGGTCGTACCTACCAGGTAAAGTAGCAATCCAATAAACATGGTTTTTTTAGGACCCCAGGTTTCAGCCAGTACACCAGAGAACCAGGAGGAAATGGCAATCGTAATTCCATAGACTGTAAATAATGAAGCAGTTTGCTGAACACTCATTCCCCTTTCAATCAGGTATGGACTTAACCAGCCAACTTCCATACCATCACCCATCATAAAAATGAGAATGCCGAGATAGCCCCATGCCAGTTGACTTGGGATACCTAATCGATTTAATATGGAATCATGGTTTGGTTGCATCAGGAATCGTATTTAATCTATGGGTGCTGTTACTATAAATATTGTTTGGACATTCATTTATTCAAACTCGATAATAAATTCATTTCGGGCGTCTGTTTTCCATGCATACTGCTGGGAAGTAGGAGAAATGCCAAAAAGCGGAGAAAATGTTTTTACTTTCACCGTTTTACCATCTGGGAAAAACTCCAGTATGCGCAGCCAGCCATCACCACCATTTCCATCCCGGTGGCCACCGCCCATTGATTGGGCATCAAACAAAATTTGATGTACTGGTTTTCCAGCCCGGTTTTTATCCTTCCTGTAACCTTCTCCTGAAATATGACCGCATAATACCATCTCAATATTCGAAGAAGGCTGTACCAGCTTTTCCCATATTTGCTTACCATTGTTGGCAGCAGGAAGTATCACCCGAGGAGACTTCTGGATCTGATTATTTATGTTATACGGCTCCCAATATAACCATGAGACTTCACCACCCGTATGAACATCTTTAGCATTGAGATATTGGTGTGTCGACAAAATCACCCGGTGTTTTTTATATTGCTCCAGTGCCGCAACTTTTTTAGCCCAGGTTAAAACAGTATCCCTCGGTGCATATTCCACCGTTAGGAACAAATAATCCTTGCCGTTCAATCCCTTTATTTCGTAAGCGGCATTTTCCAATGTTGGCTCACCCTGTTCATTCCTTGAATTTTGAACCAGTAATTTTTGGTTTAGATGGTTCCTGTCAATAGTAAAATAATCGCTATAGTGCGATTGCCGGTTTCCTTTCGGGTCAATCCTGTAATCGTGATTACCGGTTGCAGCTATATAGGGCACTTTTCCGTCCAGCCTGGCAAATGCTTTTGAAACAGCCTGCCACTGGCTGTAAGTAGTCTGATCACCATCATAATCGTTGGTTATTTTTTCATCATTTTGTACAAGGTCACCCATTCCCATAACCATTTTGATATTCAGTGTATCGATATTATCAACGATCCACGCCATCATCAGGTCCATCAGTGGCTGGTTCCTGCCCCATTTGGCATAATTCTGCAGATCAGGAATCATTATTAATGACCACGACCCATTTTGTTCCAGCGCTGGTTTCCGATACTTTTCCTGTGAAAAGGAGAATGTCGAAGCCAATAACAACAGGAGCATTACACTAAAGATCCTTTTTATCATAATGAAGAGGTTATTCTAAAATAAAATTTGCCTGCATAAAAAAATGGTCACTTGGATATTTACCATTGACAGCGTCCTTAATGATTTGTGCTTCAACAGGCTTTACTTTTCCCGTGTACCAGATATAATCAATCCGTCCTTTGTCAGTGCCTTTTACATATTGTACGCCCTGGAATTCGTGACCGGAAAATCCCGCCTCTCCTTCACCATGGATGGTTTCATAACTTTCTTTCCATCCCGCGGTCCGCACAGCCGTAAATACTTTGCTATTATACCGGGTATTAAAATCGCCTGCAAGCAGTTGTGGATAGTCTGGCATATACTGAGCACTTTCCATTGCCACCAGTTTTGCCTGTTGTATTTTGGCTTCACCAGAAACATGATCCAGGTGCAGGTTTACAATCCTGAAATCTTTTCCGCTCTTTTTATCTTGAATGCGTACCCAGTTGGCATGCCTGGCTCTGGCTGTGTCCCACGATTTGCTTCCTGCGATCAATGGTGTTTCCGACAGCCAATATGTTCCTCCAGTCAGCAACTCGTATTTCTCTTTGTTAAAAAGGATCGGGTTTTTAGCAATACCATGGTAACCTTCCAGGTGTGCATCCATTTCAGGACCTTCAAAACCAAACAACTGGAATTTGGGAAATGCTTTTTTAAAATCCTCTGACTGCACTTTTAAAACTTCCTGCAGGCAGATAATATCCGGTTTATATTTCTTTATAACGTCAATGCATAAGTCTTTTCTCTGCGGCCATCCTACGCCTTTGACTTCATCTTCTGGTAATGCAACGCGGATATTACAACAGAGAACTTTGTGCAAAGATGATTTCCCAAAATGTTCATCTCTTCCTGCAAATGAAAATTCAGACAGTAAGGGTAATAAAGCTGTTGCAGAAATTCCTTTAATAAATTTTCTTCGTGATGAACCTGTATTTATTGATTGCTTTTCCATTTGCTTTTATTTATGCTCGTCCTGATATGTATTTTAAGCACTTATGCTGGCATCCTGGTTCATGCGCAGGTATGCTCCCCTATCCAATAATTCCTGTTGCAGTTTTTTCACATTAATAGCTGAAGGTTGCACCTGGTCCCGCACCGCCATTTTAGCTGCACGACCTGCTGCTTCACCCATGGCCATGCAAGGAGCCATTACACGTATAGCAGACATGGCTTCATGTGTTGTAGAAATACAGCGACCGGCAACCAGGAGATTTTCTACTTTCTCGGGAAGAAATGACCTGTATGGAATATCATAACAGTCACCACACCATGTGAGTGTGCAACCGCCACCTACCGGGTGATGAATATCCAATGGATAGCTGGCCACAGCCACCGCATCATCAAATGTTGCACAGCTTAAAACATCTTCCTGTGTCATTACATATTTACCAACAATTCTCCTGGTTTCCCTGATACCCAGGAAAGGAGCTGATCTTGTAAAAAATGCATTTTCAAAACCGGGAACATAATCAATTAAATATTTTTGAATGTCTTCAATTTGTTTGCGTCCTTCTATTTCACCATGAGATAAGCTTCCCGGATCCGTTCCATCCACACCATTGACACGGGTCATATTCACCCACATTTCTCCTTTTCTTAAACCCGTAATCAAAATGGTCCTTTCAGTAGGTAAATTGAGACCATCTTCCTGGGCTTTTTGTATATGATTTCGAAGACCCACCAGGACATATTGGTTGTTCTGTCCAAAATATTCTGCGGGTATAAAATCGGTCAGGTAGGTTCTGGGTTCTTCGGCTATACTTAACCGTAATTTATCGGTGTCCACACCCCCTAAACAAAACATCAAAGTGGGTGGTTGCATACCTCCTGTTTCATTTCCTTTTTCACATTGAACACCTGCTTTAAATGCAACATCGGCATCGCCAGTACAATCAATAATAACTTTAGCAAGAATAGCTTCGCGACCTGATTTACTTTCAATGATAATTCCCTTCAGCTGATTTTCTTCAATAACCACACCGGCACAAAACACATAGAATAAAACATTCACTCCGGCTTCTACAAGCATATTTAATGCAACTGTTTTAACGGCTTCCTGTTCTACAAGTGTCAGGCTCATATGAAGGGGACATGGCCTGTGTTCACTGGCAGCATCCTGCTCTTTTAATTTATCAATAAATTTTTGAGGAAGACCTTTGATTATCTGGTTTCCTTTCTGTCCCAGAAAACCAAGAATGGGCAGGCCTATTGTAAGATTACCACCTAAAAAACTCCTGCTTTCTACTAACATCACGTTTAGTCCATCTTCCGCTGCTGCCATTGCTGCAATGATTCCGGAAGGACCACCACCCACTACGAGCACGTCTACTTCATTGCGTACGGGGACTTTCCTTTGGGGTTCTGTGATATAATTCTTATCTGCATTCATAATTAAAAATGTTTAAGGTTTATCATGGAAGGGGTTGAATATGATTTGCTGTTTCATCAATTTGATTTTCCTGTTGCTTTGGTTTTTCTGGTCGTACCATTGTCCATAATATCAGAACTGCAATGGGATGAAGAACTGCCATTACAATAAATATCTGATTGGCACTGATCGTACCCATAAACTGCCCTACAAAATAATTAAACAGCACTGCTCCCAATGCTCCAAACCCGCCGGAGATACCCATTACGCTTGCCACATTTTTCATTGGGAAAACTTCAGATCCCACAACAGGTATGGTAAAAAGCCAGCTTAAACACACAGCTGCCACAATACTAAAAACAACCAGTGTTGTGGCTGCATCAGGAAGATAGGGTGTCAATATGCAAATGGGTGCAATAGCCGCTGTTGTCGTTAACATTATTTTCCTGGCTTTGAAAGGTTGTTTGCCACGGCGAACAAGCTTGTCAGACCAGGCAGACGTTCCAATAGCACCGAGGTCAGCAGCCAGAAATGGTATCCAACCAAACATTCCTACTTGTGCTAATGTCAAACCGGATTCTTCCTGTAAATATCCAGGCAACCAAAACAAACAGAAATACCAAACAGGATCACTGATAAAACGAATCAGCAGAATACCATAGAGACTTCTCGTTTTCCACAATTGCCCCCAGGTAAATGAATGGGTAACTGAAGGGCCTGCAGTACTAACGGCTTCTCTTGCTATATGCTCTGGTGGATCTCTGTAAACAAACCACCATAAAGCTGCAATGACGAGACCTATAAACCCTGCAACATAAAATACGGTATGCCAGTTATACGATATTGCAATCCAGGCAACTAATGGTGGCGCTATAATAGCTCCTATTGAACTTCCTGCTACACAAAGACTATTTGCTGTTGCACGAAGCTTTCCGGGAAACCAAATGGTCACTACTTTTAACTGTGAAGGA
The DNA here is from genome assembly GCA_036675565.1 of Chitinophagaceae bacterium. Taxonomy (GTDB): domain Bacteria; phylum Bacteroidota; class Bacteroidia; order Chitinophagales; family Chitinophagaceae; genus JACCYQ01. Next base: position 6,600 of record JAKFER010000027.1, on the reverse strand, counting down.
AAGTTTGTAGGTTCAGCTAATCCCAACATTCCCCGAAAAAAAGTAAACTGACCAACTGTACGGGATATACCACCCCCGATACATGCCAGAGACCATCCAATAACTCCAAAGAACATGATTAATTTAGGACCAAACCTGTCAACTAGCCAACCGCTTACCGGATACATCACCGCATAACAAAAGGTAAAGATGTTTATAATAAATGCATAGCCTGAATCGTCCAGATTAAATTCCCCTTTTAATACAGGCTTTAAAATTGAAACGATCTGCCTGTCAAAATAATTGAAAACAATTGCAATGAAAATCACTGCAACAATCAGCCAGCGTCTTCGTTCAGGTTTAATTAATCCTTTCATCCATTTCTATTGATATATTAAAAACCTCTCAGCTTCAATAGTGTTATTTCATCTGATGTCTAAAAATCATTTTGTTCTATTAATATCCGGGATTTTGGACTAATTGATCATTTGCATCCAATTCAGATTTTGGAACCGGCCAATATTCATCCTTATTCTCCTGGTATACCACTTGTTGTGTAGTAAAATATTTTATGGCTTCTGCATGATTATAAATGGGTGTATAATTTTCATCAAAGCCAATCAACACATCATCTGTCCATGGTTTAGCATCGCGGTTCAGGTATATATAGCCATTCATTACATCTTTAGCTATGCCCCAACGACGCAGATCATACCATCGCAATCCATCATCTGCTAATTCAACTTTTCTTTCATAACGTAAAGCGGTACGCAGTTCAGACTGAGAAAGATTATTGGGAAGATCGGGCATTTGGGCACGTTGACGAATGCGGTTGATTGCATCATATACGGTATTATCAATTTCATTAGCCTCAATTTTAGCTTCAGCATAAATTAATAACAACTCAGCAAAACGAAAGATTCCCACATTCAAATCAGACCTACCACTTACAGAAGTTGTGGAAAAATCCGCAATATCAACAGGCTTACGCCATAAGTAACCACTGAAAGATCTAAAAGCATTTGTTGCATCTGTATTGTTTACAGTAGAAGGGGTACTGCTTTGACCATTCAAAACGGGCCAATAGTTGCGTACCGTTGGAAAACTTGTATTGGGCTCAAACTGATATCCTAAATAACGGGCATGCGGACGAGCGACATACATATCCAGCCTGGGATCCCGATTTTCAAAAGGGTTTGATGCATCATACAGCGGAGATTCTGTAATTGGTAATCCGTCGCTTGCCTGGAATGTATTGACAAGGTCCTGTGTTGGTCCCCAATAACAAACACCTTTACCCAAGCGGGATGCCGAATAATACTGCTGATTATGGTCATTTCCAGGAACCGACTTATTATATTCTGCAACCCAGATCCATTCTTTGCTCGTTTTAAAACCCTCATGGCCAAATATATTTGTTATATCAGGTTCCCCCTCAGTATGATCTTTACCAGCCAGATTTATAGTGTTATTAAAAGGAGTTAAATCATGAACATTTAAGTCTATTGCAGCTTTAGCTGCTTCGGCTGCTTCTCCGTATTTTTTTGCATACAAAGCAACTCTAGCCTTTAGCATAAGGGCAGCAACACGAGATGCTCTTACATGACCGAATTGTGATTGAGATACAGGCAAATTAGGAGCAATAGCTGTTAATTCGTCAAGAATAAACTGTTGAACCTCACTTTTTGGAGTTCTGGGTACATTGGCATTGCTGAGTTCAACAGCAGTTTTAAGTAAAGGAACTGCTCCATATAATTCAATTAATTGAGAGTAGCAGTAGGCTCTGATAAAACGTAACTCTGCATCTATTTGATTAAAAGATGCTTCTGACATGGAGGCTTTCAAATTTTCCAAATTGTCTAATACACTGTGGGCGCGTGCAATCGTCCTGTAATGATATTGCCATGGTTTGATGACCAAAGCATTATCAGTTGTAATAGCACTTGTAATCGGAGAGGTATAATTAGTACTTGGCCTTGCATACCCTATGTCCGTAATATTATCCATTACATGCCAAATAGGTGTATTGGCTGCATCCAATGCGCTGATATACTGATAGGCTCCAAATAACCCCATTATTGCTTCTTCTTCTGATGCAGGGAAAGTCCCGGATGATGGCCCGTCCAAAGGAACCAAATCAATTTTCTTGCATGAATTCAATAAAATGCATGAAGTAAATGCTATTGTAAGTATATTAATAATTTTTTTCATACTGATTATAATTTTATGTCAATTCCTAAAGTGAATACCTTAACCTGAGGATAAAAATTACCTCCACCCAGGGAGACACCATCAGGTGCACCTGCGTTATAATTGATTTCAGGGTCATAGCCCTGATAGAAGTTAGTAGAAGTAAAAACGTTTTGACCATTTACAAAAATGAAAGCGCTGTTCAATCCAACTTTGCTCAAAATAGCTTTAGGTAATTCATATCCAAGTTGAATATTTTTTAGTCGTAAATATGCAGCGCTCCTCATCCATAAAGTTGAGTTTTGCGTATTGTTTGTTGAAGTAACAGAAACCCTGGGCAGGCTGGCATCTGTATTATTTACAGACCAATAATCTAATTGCCATGGCTTTACGGCACTAGAGTTGGCCAGCGGAATAACATAGTGCGCATTTAAGTATCCATCTGTCTTTCCTACTCCCTGTACAAAAGCGCTGAAACGAAAACCCTTCCAGCCTAAATCCAAATTACCACCATAGGTATAACGCGGAATAGTATTACCTATAATCACTTTATCAGCATCTGTTATTCTGCCATCAGGAATAGATTTTCCATCTGCATCAAATCCACCAGCAATGTCTTTATATCTTACATCACCAGGTTTTAAAGAACCTATCTGGGTTGGTCCATTGGCAATTTCATCCTGAGACTGATAAAGTCCATCTGCCAGATAGCCGTAGATAGAATTAATGGAATAACCTTCCTGTTGACGTAAAAGATCACCTGATGATTGACCTTTCATGTCTACTATTTTGTTCTTTACATCAGAAAGATTGAAATCAATGCCAAACCTAAAATCACCCCATCTTTCATCATACCGGGCAGCAATTTCCCAACCTTTATTGCTTACTACTGCTGCATTCTGGTATGGAGGATTTAACCCTGTTAGTTGAGAAGTGTTTAATTTAAGCAAAATACCATCGGTCAGTTTATCATACCAGTCAAAAGTCAATGATAATTTATTAAAGAGCATGGCATCTAAACCCACTCCTTTCATTTCTGTCTCTTCCCATTTCAGACTTGGATTGGAGAGCGTTGTTTGAGTAATCATTTGGTAGATCTGCCCTCCCATGGAAACGCTTCCAAGTGAAAGGGGTTCGGAGAAAGGATAATAAGATGAGCCTATATTCTGATTGCCCAATTTACCCCAAGACGCTCTAATTTTAAGCATGTTGATAGCTTCTATATCCTTCATAAAAGATTCATTCGAAATAACCCATCCAGCAGAAAAAGAAGGAAAAGCAGCCCATCGATTATCTCCTATAAAGCGTGATGTACCATCATACCGCATATTTGCTTCAAATAAATATTTACCCTGGAAATCATAATTCAGGCGCCCAAAAGTTGAAACCAGTAACCACTGTGCGTGGGAGCTGTTATTGTCTTTTGTACCATCATCTGCTCCGGCAGACAATACTTCATATGTATTATAAATAAAATCTCGTCTATACCCTGACAAAGATTTTTCATCATAGGTTTCTCTTGACGCACCTCCCATTAAACTTAAATTGTGATCGCCAAAAGATTTCTGGGCAGTAGCCTGAAATTGGTAAGTACCGTAAAAATACCTGTACGCAGCTTCCGAAAGATCTGTAAAAGTGTTTGCCGCTCCTGCCTCTGAACCATCTTCAGAATAAGTCATAACACTCTTTGTAAAGGTATGTACGTTGTGTGTTATATACCTTGGTGCCGCCATCCCAGTAAGAGAAAGCCAGTCCACAGGTTTATATGTAAGGCTAAGATTTCCCAGAAATTCCATGTTATTGGTTTTCCGGTTTCCACCTTCTTCAATATATCCGACAGGGTTTATTTTTACCCAGCCTTCTGACCATAATTCATTATTATGTCGAATAGGTATATTAGTGGGCATTCTTCCCAGGTAATTCCAGATGGTACCTTCATCTGCTATTTGAGTTCTGTTTTTATTAGTAACCGAAACATCAAATTTTATATTGAATTTATCACTTGGGGTTATATCAAGGTTATTACGAAATGTATACCTTTTGAAATTTGTATTTTTAATGATCCCATCTTGTTCAACAAAACTTATAGAAGGAGCTACACGTACGATACCGGTATTCGCCATTACAGAAATAAAGTGGTTTTGGGTCAATCCACTGCCCTGAAATATGGCATCCTGCCAGTCATAATTTTTAGGGTCCTGGTTATATTTTTGTCTGAAATCTTCTATATCCTGGTCACTGTATATTTTGATCCCATTATCATTCATACTGGCATCATTGAATACATTCATATAAGTTAAACCGTCAGTTACTTCGGGGATCTCGGTTGGTGTTTGCTTGCCTACATACCCTCTGTAGTTTACAGCCATTTTTTCACGGGCACGTTTAGTTGTAATTAATATTACCCCGTTGGCTGCTCTGGAACCATAGATAGCTGCAGATGCAGCGTCTTTTAAAACAGAAATGGATTCTATCAAATTCGCATCTACGTTATCAATTGAACTTGCTACTCCGTCAATAATGACCAGGGGGTTACTATTAGACCCTCCAAAGGAATTAATACCCCTGATACGGATTTGAGCTCCATCTCCGCCAGGAGCACCAGTTTGTGATGTTACCGTAACACCTGGGGCTAATCCCTGTAAAGCGGCAGACGTTGAGACATTTGGCCGCCTATCTATCTGGCTACTGTTAATAACTGAAACCGCCCCTGTTAAATTTACTTTTTTCTGTGTACCATAACCTACAACTACAACTTCCTCCATATTCATTAACTGCGTCGTTAAGGAAATATCCATTGTAGATTTGCCATCTACTTCAATCTCTAATGGTGCAAAACCAATAGATGTAAAAACAAGTGTTCCTTTTAATGACGGCACTATTATAGAAAATGAGCCTCTGTCATCAGTAACTGTACTTGCAGAAGAATTCTTTAAACTTACGGTTACACCTTGTAGAAAATCCCCTTTTTCATCTTTTATTGTTCCAGTCACAAGATCATTTTGTGCATTAGCGGAAATACTAAAGAGAAAACAGAGGATTAAGAAATAGTATTTACTATTTCCTAAATTGGTAATAAATTTTCTTTGCATAACAATCAGTTAATTTTTTAATTAATTCAATTTTGGAGTAAAGCAAATAAGAATTGTATCATAGGGAATCGCGTAGTAAATTTTATTTCATTAAGCCATTTTCAGAATAGAATTCTTTACGCTTAGATTTCGGGTAAAATTATTTGTGTCACATTAAGCCATTGTTAGTCCATTGTTATTAAAATGTAAATTAAACAAAATGAAAGCCTAACCGCTCAAATATTAAAGTAAATTAAACATTTTTAAAGTACAAAACTTTTTTTTCCTTATTTTTTTTAATATTTGGGATAAAACCTCGTATAACATGACAATTACTGAAAGACATAAATACATATTACAGAAGTTACAGGAAGAAGGAAGTGTTGATATAATTGAATTAAGCGACCAAATACAGGTTTCCGGGGTAACAATCCGAAAGGATTTAAAACAATTAGAAGAACGCAATTTGCTTTATAGGACCAGGGGGGGTGGATCAATTACAAATCCGTATGCTTTCGAAAAGCCAATTGATGAAAAAGAATTCATCAATTCAGAGCAAAAGAAAAACATTGCCAGAGCTGCTTTAAAATTGGTGGAAAAAACCGATTCAATCATTTTGGGATCTGGAACAACAGTATTTGAATTAGCCAGAGCTATTTATCCAATAAAGCGACTTTTTGTAATAACTCCTGCGTTAAAGATTGCACTTGAATTATGTAAAAGACCTAACGTTGAAGTCTTACAAATGGGTGGGGTTATTCATCCAAGCTCTGCTTCGGCTGCCGGAGCTTTTGCAGATTTGATATTAGAACATATTTCATGTGATTTGCTTTTTTTTGGAGCAGATGGCATTGATCCGGAATTTGGAATTTCAATTACAAATATTAATGAATCTAACTTAAATCATAAATTAATCAACATAGCTCAAAAGGTGGTTATACTTGCTGACAGTTCTAAATTTGGGAAAAGGGGTGTAGGTAAAATTTGTAATCTTGAACAGGTACATTATATCATCACTGATGATGAAGTTCCGGAAACGACTGTCAAATTATTCGAGGAACGGGGTATACAAATAATAATTGCGAATAAATAAATCAAACGCAAGTTGTATCAGTATTTAATGCCAACGAAAAATCGCATTTAATCCTGTTGCTTGTTTCAATAAAATTGCTTGAATAAAATCAGGTACTGGGAAATCTAAATCACCTATTGATAAAAAAAAGAAGGAGCTATTCGCTCCTCCCTTTTTTCTTCATCATCTATGCATAGTAACAATTCAAAGTTATACAATATATTTTGCAGAAATAATGCCTTTTTCAAACTGTTTTCTAATAAAAAAAATCATCCTCCGGGAGTTTTT
>JAKFER010000325.1:0-1861 GCA_036675565.1 Chitinophagaceae bacterium | reverse complement strand
TGGCCGTACTGATCGAATTTAAAAATGCTGCCGGCGAGCGGAAATTTATCCTGGTTTGATGTCATGCCGGTTAAGCGCTGACCCATACGGATAGACGCTGGCAGATCCTGTCCATGCATTTGATTCAGCAAGGGTTTGTAATCAAAAAGATCTAACTGGGAAGGCGCACCATTCTGAAATAAATAAATAATGCGTTTGGCTTTTGGCGCAAATTGCGGTAAGCCGGTCATCACCATTTCTTCAGGGCTGCCGCCAAAAATATCCGGCACCAGCAAAGAACCCAATGCCACACCGCCAATTCCTAAACCCAAACGGGAAAGAAATTTTCGCCGGTTGATGTTCAGCCTGTGTTCAAGAATTTCTTTTTCCATAATTATTTTTTTGTTACCAGCTTTTGTTTTTCATAGCATCCCAATTGCGTCGCACGCTGCAGGGTTCTGTTCTTTATTCAGCTCAGGTCTTTACGATCGCTTCTTCCAAATTATAAATCATACTGATCACTTTCATCAACGCGGCCGACTGGTTTAAATCCGTTTTTTTATTCAAAGGGTATTCACCAACATTTAAAGTTGTTGCTGCATCTAATTTCTTTTGTTGAAATAAGATCAATTGTTCATTATAATAATCCTGCAATAATTTATTTTCTGTTTCAGTTGGCTTACGACAGATTATTCTGCGGAATGCGGTTGATATATTTTTTTCTACAGCAGGTGATACGCTTAATAAATTTTGCGCTAATACTCTTGATGCTTCCAGAATGCCCGGGTCATTCATCATAATCAATGCCTGTAAAGGCGTATTGGTCAGCGATCTTTTTACTTCGCACTGGTCACGGTTGCTGGCATCAAACATGATCATGCCCGGTGGTGGAACGGTTAACTTAATAAAATTGTATAATCCTCTTCTATAGAGTGCTTCTTCATGGTCCTGCCGGTAAGTGGCTAATACACCACGACCCGAAGATGCCAGTTCCCAAAGACCTTTTGGCTGGTAAGGTTTTACGCTAGGTCCACCGATTGTTTTTACCAACAAGCCACTGCTGGCAAGATACATGTCACGAACAAATTCCGCTTTGAGTCGCTGCCTTGGCGCTCTTGATAAATAAATATTCTCAGGATCTTTTTTTAATTGTTCTTCGGAAACTTTTGCTGACTGCTTGTATGTAGCAGACATAGCTATTTGTTTTACTAATCGTTTAATATCCCAGTCGTGTTCCATAAAATCTACAGCCAGCCAATCAAGCAATTCAGGATGCGTAGGCAGTTCGCCCTGCATGCCAAAATCACCGGAAGTTTTTACAAGCCCTCTTCCAAAAATTTCCTGCCAGAGTTGGTTGACAAAAACCCGTGCAGTCAACGGATTATTTTTATCAATAGTCCACTGAGCCAGCCCAAGCCTGTTGCGGGAAAATTTAGTTGTATCAAATTTCATTACTGCTTTTATGGCGGCAGGTTTTACTTCTTCACCGGGTTGATCATAAACACCACGGTTTAATAAGAACGTTTTGCGTACAGAATCTCTTTCCCCCATTACGGACACCGTCATACTGCCGGTATCTTTTGCATTTATAAAAGAAAGAAGATTTTTCCTGTCTTCTGTACTGATAGTGAGTATAGGATTTTTTGCAGGTTTGGAAACACTTACATCGCCTTCATAGCCCACTTCTTTTGTATTATTGAAAAAAGCAAGTAAGGAATAATAATCTTTTTGTGAGAAAGGGTCATATTTATGGTCATGGCATTGGGCACATTCGACCGTGATGCCCAATATACCCTTGCTGAATGTTTTTGTTTTATCCAATAAATATTCAATCCGGTATTCTTCTTCTATTACGCCGCCTTCTTCTGTGTATTTATGATTG
>JAKFER010000237.1:0-1882 GCA_036675565.1 Chitinophagaceae bacterium | reverse complement strand
CAGTAAAAAATATTCAGTGGTGGTGGCATTCAAACTCTACAGGGGTGATGTAATGTCGTTACTATGTTTGATAAACATATAATTTCACAGCCCCGACAACGTCGGGGTTTTTTGTTTGGAACCCCAACCCCTAAGGGGCTTTTAGTGAACTTGGCTGGATATACAAATAGAATAATAAAATTCCTTAAAACTGGAAAGAAGTATTAAAAGGGTACTATGAAGAAAATAGAAATCAATACAGCATGTAAAAGACTTTTAGCCGATGTGTTTACACCGGTAGGTATTTACCTGCGGTTGCGGGATCGTTTCCGGGACACCATCCTGCTGGAGAGCACCGATTTTCATACATCGGAAAATAGCTACTCTTTTATTGGTATCAATGCCATTGCAGGTATGGAAATCAGTTCTGCGGAAAGCATTGAGTTTAAATTGCCGGAACAGCAACCTGAAAGAACAGTAATAAAGAATCTAACCGAAGTGCCGCAATTGCTATGGAATTTTATGCAGCGCTTCGATGCCAGGCCACCGGAAACAAAGGAAGGAAAATTTGCACAGGGATTATTTGGCTATACCACTTATGATGCCGTTCAATTTTTTGACACAATAAAGCTGTCAACGGTCAATGGTCAACAGTCAACGGCTATCCCCCTGATGCGTTACCGCCTTTATCAATACGTTATCGCTGTCAATCATTTTAAAGATGAATTGTTTATTTGCGAGAACAAAGTAGCCGGTGTTGAAAGTGAACTGGCCGTGCTTGAATCATTGATACGGAGTAAAGATATTCCCACTTATCCCTTCCAGTCAAAAGGAGAAGAAAGTTCCAATATGACGGATGAGGATTATATGGGAATGGTAAAGAAAGGAATTGCCAGCAGTCACCGTGGCGATATATTTCAAATTGTATTGAGCAGGCGATTTGAACAAAAATTCCAGGGCGATGAATTTAATGTCTATCGGGCCCTGCGCAATATCAATCCTTCGCCTTATTTATTTTTCTTTGATTATGGTGATTATAAACTGATGGGTTCTTCACCGGAAGCGCAATTAGTTATTAAAAATGGTAAAGCGGTGGTACATCCTATCGCTGGCACCTTTAAACGAACAGGTGATGATGAACTGGATCAACAGGCTGCGGAACGATTGCTTGAAGACGCCAAAGAAAATGCGGAGCATGTAATGCTGGTAGACCTGGCAAGAAATGACCTGAGCCGGCTTTGTGATGATGTAACGGTAACGCATTACCGGCAGGTGCAATATTTTTCACATGTAATCCATTTGGTCAGTGAAGTAACAGGTAAGACAAGGCCTGCAAGTAATCCATTTGAATTGCTTGCCAAAACTTTTCCGGCAGGCACATTGAGCGGTGCGCCAAAATTCAAAGCAATGGAGCTGATCAATAGTTATGAACCTACTGCAAGAAGTTATTATGGCGGCGGTATCGGCTTTATGGGTTTCGATGGCAGCTGCAACCATGCCATTATGATCCGCACATTTTTAAGTAAAAACAATACACTGATCTACCAGGCCGGCGCCGGTGTGGTTGCGGCATCACAACCGGAAAGTGAATTGCAGGAAGTGAATAATAAATTGGGAGCGTTGAAAAAAGCGATTGAGTTAGCGGAAACCCTGTAACCCCCAAACCCCCTAAAGGGGGCTTTAGGGTCTGACAATTGAAATGGTATTAAAGGGTTGAGGGGATCCGAACTCTTTTTTATAATTGAAATATTTTTTATTTAACCGGCTGTTGTGCTACTATCAACTTTTGTTGCGTCGCACTCTTCAGCGTTCAGAACAATAATGAGCAATAATTATGAAGATTCTTGTATTCGATAATTACGATTCTTTTACCTATAACCTGGTGCATCTTGTTGAAAAGATC
>JAKFER010000056.1:0-1885 GCA_036675565.1 Chitinophagaceae bacterium | reverse complement strand
TTGTGGAGATTGAAGCTGATGAAAGGAAATATTCTTTTCGGGTAAAAATGGAAAAAGATTTGTGTAATGGAATTGTTCTTGTATCTGCCGGATTAAGAGGGATGGATGCAATGAGTTGGGGAAGCTGGGTGAAGATTAATTTGAAAATTTAAAAATGGGTGATGTGTAACAGTGCTAATGACTTAATGAGTTAATAATTCATTGAATATTGATCATTGAAAATTGAATATTGAACATTTCTTTTATTTAAGTTCTGGAAATGTTCAATGCTCAACGCTCAATTTTCAATGCTCACAAATTAAAGCCTATGACAGTCATGCAACATATATGGATTGTGCTCGGCGTATTGTTCGTGCTGCTGAATATAGCAGCCGGGCTTATCTGGGTAGAGCGAAGACTCTTGGCTTTGTGGCAGGACAGGTTAGGGCCTAATCGTGCAGGGCCATTAGGAATTCTTATTGTATTGGCGGATACACTGAAATTATTTTTTAAAGAAGACTGGATACCGCCTTTTGCTGATAAATGGGTTTTTATTCTGGCACCGGCCATTGTAGTAGCCAGTGTGCTGATGAGCTTTGTTATCATCCCTTTTGCTCCCAATATTGTTGTGGCCGATTTGAATATTGGTTTATTATTTTTCCTTGCTATGTCTTCATTAGGTGTATATAGTATTGTACTGGGTGGGTGGGCTTCGAACAATAAGTATTCTTTGCTGGGAGCATTGCGCGGTGCTTCGCAAATGATCGCCTACGAAGTGTTCATGGGTTTATCATTGATGGGAGTGGTAATGCTGACGAGTTCTTTTAACCTGGGTGATATTGTAGCAGCACAAAAAAATATGTGGTTTATTGTTACACAACCAATTGGTTTTATCATCTTTTTTATTGCGGGAATTGCAGAAACACATCGCCTGCCTTTTGATATTCCCGAAGCGGAGAGTGAATTGATTGCCGGTTATCATGCCGAATATTCGGGTATGAAGTTCGGGATGTTTTTTATTGGAGAATACCTGGGTATTACGTTGATTTCGGCGATGACGGTGACAATGTTTTTCGGTGGTTGGCTGGGCCCATCTTTTTTACCACCCTGGGCCTGGTTCTTCCTGAAGACATTTGCGTTCATTGGGTTGTTCATATTGTTGCGGGCATCGCTTCCACGGCCACGTTATGATCAACTGATGGAGTATGGTTGGAAATGGTTGTTACCGCTGGTGTTATTGAATTTATTGGTAACGGGGGCAGTGGCATTGTGGTTGAAAACCCCTGTCCCCTAAAGGGGAACTTAGGTTGAAAAGTTCTTATAAATAAAATCAAGCTTCAAAGTTGAAGAGTGAAATGAAACCTCAAATGACCGTTCCGAATCTTTAGGTATGATAGGCTTGATTATAATCGTTGAAAAAGATATAAAGCCAGGTTTCTATTTTTTTGATAAGGGAATTAATAAATGATTTACGATAGTTGTATTTCCGAATAAGAAAATCGAAATAAATAAATAGTTGGGAAAACAAATTTATTCATAAAAAAAGCACCTAAAGGTGTGAATTAAAACTCCCCTTTAGGGGATGGGGGCATCAATTATGATTAGTCATATCAGAACAATGTGGTTGGTTTTTTTACACCTGTTTCGAAAAAAAGCAACCATTGAATACCCGGAAGAAAAAGTGAAACTGCATCCCCGTTACAAAGGGCGGATTGTATTGACTAAAGACCCGGACGGTGGGGAACGCTGTGTAGGTTGCTATTTGTGTGCAGTTGCCTGCCCGGTTGATTGCATTGCATTGCAAGCCACAGAAGATGAGAACGGGCGACGGTACCCGGAATTTTTCCGTATCAATTTTTCCCGATGCATTTTTTGCGGTTATTGTGAAGAAGCATGTCCTACTTAT
>JAKFER010000142.1:0-1885 GCA_036675565.1 Chitinophagaceae bacterium | reverse complement strand
CGGCGAGCATACACTGAAAAGAACATTAGGAGCAAAAGGTTTAGTAGCATTAGGAATTGGTGCCATAATAGGAGCCGGTTTGTTTTCTATCACGGGTATGGCAGCAGCTAATCATGCGGGACCAGCTATCACCATCTCCTTTATTGTAGCAGGCTTGGGATGTCTTTTTGCCGGTTTATGTTATGCAGAATTTGCTTCTATGATCCCGGTTGCAGGTAGTGCTTATACCTATAGCTACGCAACAATGGGTGAATTTATTGCGTGGATCATTGGATGGGATCTTGTACTGGAATATGCAGTGGGTGCAGCTACTGTTGGTATTAGCTGGAGTGGCTATTTGGTGAAATTTTTAGCAGGTTTTAATATTCATTTACCAAATGAATTAACTGCTGGCCCATGGGATGGTGGTATTATTAACCTTCCTGCCGTATTCATTATCGTATTAATGAGTTTGCTATTGATAAAGGGAACAAAAGAAAGTGCTTTTGTCAACGGCATTATTGTTACATTAAAAGTTGCTGTAGTTCTAACATTCATTATACTTGGCTGGCAATATATCAATACAAGCAATTATGACCCTTATTTTATTCCTTCTACTGAACCAGGACATGAGAGTTTTTTTAATAATGGGTTTGGCGGTGTAATTCGGGCCGCTGCAATTGTTTTCTTTGCCTACATCGGGTTTGACGCTGTAAGTACTGCTGCACAAGAAACAAAAAACCCTAAAAAAAATATGCCAATAGGCATTTTAGGATCCTTAATTATTTGTACTATTCTCTATATTCTTTTTGCACATGTTATGACCGGTGTGACAAACTATACAACTTTCTTAGGAAAAGATAGCAAAGATGCTATTGCTCCAGTTTATGTAGCTATCGAACATATGGGAATTCCCGATGCAGCCGGTGTCATTCAACCTGACTATCCCTGGCTAAACCGGGCTATTGTGGTAGCGATTCTTGCGGGCTATGCTTCTGTGATCCTGGTAATGTTAATGGGTCAAAGTCGTGTATTTTTCAGTATGAGTAAAGATGGCTTGATTCCAAAAATTTTCTCCGCTGTCAATCCTAAAACACAAACACCCTCCAAAAGCAATTTATTGTTCATGCTCTTTGTAAGCCTTTTTGCCGCCTTTGTTCCGGCCAGAGTTGTGGGAGAAATGACAAGCATTGGAACATTATTCGCTTTCATTCTTGTATGTATCGGTATTATGGTTATGCGTAAAAAAATGCCGGAGCTGCCAAGATCTTTTAAAACACCTTTCGTTCCGTTGGTGCCTATACTTGGTGTTGCTACCTGTTTGTTTATGATGATATTTCTACCAATGGATACCTGGATCCGCTTATTGGTATGGATGCTGATCGGCCTTGATATTTACCTGGTATATGGCGCTAAAAACAGCCATTTGGGTGATGGAACTAATAACAGGAAAGGAATGAGGATTGCCAACATAACAGGATTGGCACTTGCCGGTTTGTTAGTAATAGTAGGCTTTTTACACCAATACACTGTTGGTTTTAATACCGACATGACATTGCTTTATATCTCCCTTATATTTGCCGCCATTCACCTGGCATTTTTCGCAAAAAAACTTTTATCAAAACAAGGCTATTAATTTAGTTTTTATAAAAAGGGGTGATGCTTTAAAGTATCACCCCTTTTATTTTGTCCCCTCAAGCCATCGTATTTCAGGTAAAGTACAAGTTGCATTCAGGTTATGTAATTTGGGAGTGTCAGTCCATATTTACATAAATTTTTTACGCTATAAATTCTTTACACCTGGTAAAAATAGCGTACCTTGGTTTATGTAATTTAGGAGTATCAGTCCATATTTACATAAATCAAAAATCCGATGATACAGCGGGAAATGAGTTCCATAGCGGCT
>JAKFER010000212.1:0-1886 GCA_036675565.1 Chitinophagaceae bacterium | reverse complement strand
TCATAACGATAAAACCGATAATTCAGCTTAATCCGTATTAAAAAGTATTACCCTGGCAATTTCCTGATTAAACTTTAAAAATTATTCCGGTTTAATCAGGTATTAGATTTATTACCCGGATTAATTCATAGTAAGACATAACATGCAGAATAATCTGAAATTCTATTCGCTAACTGTCAGATTCGACCGCATCCTACTTGTTAGCGTTTTAATCAATCTAAAATATCAATGAATATTACCATCTTTTTTAAACTCTCTGAAGATTTCCATTTAACAAACCGGCCCCTGAGTAATTTATCGGTAACAGCTGATTGATTTATCGCTAAAACTTCGGCATATATCTCCAGTAACTTCTTCAGATTTTTTATCGGTTCATCGGGAAGTTCTAAAAAATACTTTCAATCAACAGTTGTAACGTCTGTCACCCGGTTACAAGCACTGCACCACCAATATGGTTTCGAGTAGGCTTCTAATTTACTTCCTGCATTTTTGTGGCAGCTTGAACATTCTCTTTCTAGTGATTCGTTTTCAAAAGCGATATACCCGCCTTGCCGCTAGCAAATGGTATATCAAATGTATTTCACCGCATGCTCAAACTCATATCTTTAAAAATTTCTTATAGACACGTGTGCCATCTTCTCTTTTGAAAATAATCAGATAGATTCCCTTGGCTAAATATTCTAAGTGCAGTGTTATCCGCGTCTGATTTCTAATATTCACCGTAGTTATTCGTTGACCGTTTTGAATGTTTATTATTTCAAGTGTTTGTTACGCCCTTGTGCCGGGTCACTGCAATTTGCAGAGCCTAAAAACCAGTATGGTATTTTTTCAAGCATACCAATAAATAATTTGGCATGTAAATTTTGAGCAAGCGGAACTGCACCATCGTCTTCTAATTCCTGAAAATATTCTGCCTGCTGAAAGAAGGTTGAAAATTGCCAGCAATCGAACGAACTCAGTGTATCTTCCTCTACTGAATCCAATTCCTCCTTCCTGCTTAATAAGTAAGGTGTTTTTGTGGTGGATTGATATATAGCAGATAATGTTGTTTTATCAACGAATGGTGAAACAATAAGCATTTCATCCCATACTGCTTTAGCAGAAATTATAGGATTTGGGTAGGGTTTGCCTGTTTCTGGATTTCCTATACCTATTGGCACAAATTTGAAAGCGTCAAATTTATCAGGTATATCAAATTTCACCTTTAGCAGGTCTGTAAAAAAAGAAGCCTGTATTTTTTTCTTTCCGGCTGCATCCAGGTACTTAAGAAAATGTACCAAAGGTTTATTCTTTGGTTGTTCTTTATCTGCAACGTCACCATCTGTAGTAAATGCCATATCCCAATCACGGGCAAAGGTTAGATTGCGGCTTGTTATTAATACTCTATATTTTGCAGGTGCCCCTTTGCTCTCGTAACGGATAACCCAAACCTTGGGATGAAATGAACTTACATGATTGGGCATCGTAACGGGTTGAATACCCTTTTCCCAATACGCCATCAGGTGATGGTATTTTTGAGGCACTTTCAACTGGCTGCTTTGATAGTAAACAGTAATTTTTTCAGATGCTTTTGTAATTGCATCCAGCATATCATAACGAAGTTCGTCAGGATTACCATCTAATTTCTGAGCATAGAACAACGCTACCGGTAAAATCATTAATGCCTCCAGATCCAACGAATAGGATGTACCAACAGCATAAGCCAACTCGTATCCATCGGGTGGAATCAATTGTTCGCCGTAATCTATCCGGTTGTTTTTAGGGTGCAGCATTTTAGTTTATTAATCCGGTTCGAAATGCGTTAATCCAAGCCAATTGTTTTCTTTTACATCATCCGTCTTTTTCCATCGTAATCTTGCTTTTCCTCCCTTTACCATCGCCTCCTG
>JAKFER010000102.1:0-1897 GCA_036675565.1 Chitinophagaceae bacterium | reverse complement strand
CCAGGAAATGATGGGGCAAACAGCAGGGTAGAATTTGAACTAAAGCTACAAAATAGGTTGGAACATCAGCCAGCAGAAGTATCAATGCGAAATATACCGGCTGCTGATACGAGTGTGTGAAGACATGCACCCGGCTGTCGAAGAGTTGAAGAGCAGGTTTTTAGTTCGTGCGGCTGATGAAAGAAAACAGCACGGCGTATTATTTTTATGGAACACCTGCTGCTTTTATTAAAGTTGCCAGGGATTTATATAAGACGAAAAAGAGGTGCCGGAAATTTCGTTCAACCCGACCTGTTATTTCTTCTATTGTATCGTAAAATTACCCAACTCATACACTCCTCATACACTATCCATACAGTATCCATACAGCATCCATACATTATCTATACTGTGTGACTAGTCCTTGACTAGTCCTAAAATAGCTATACAGGTGAAGGAATAAATCCTGGGATAGCTATACACCCGGGTTGAATAAGGCTCTATTTATAAGTTGAATGACATGGTTTGAAATAATCCCTACAGGCTTACTATTGCTGGTTTTGACAGCCTCGCTGAGGCTGCTGCGGAGATGCTTCCGATAGCTATCGGAACTCCGCACAACCATTCAACTTTTTTATTTTTATTCAACTTTCGATGAAGGACAAACTCACGAGAACGGGGTCTGTTTAATCCGTCAATTTTTAGTATCTTTATTTGATTGAAAGCGCCTATGTCAGAAGCAGAAATGATAGAAAAGAAAGGTAGTGATGCGGTAAGAAAATTACGACTGCATAAATTACAAAACGGGGCTCCCTTTATGATCAATTCAAAGGAGCTGCCAGCCGGTGAATGCTATCTTGAATACCCGGATGGAAAGATTGTGCTTGTTCGTCTTGCCCGGAATTCAATGGATTATTCGATAACCAGGGAATTGAGCATTGAAGAAACCATCTTAATCAGAAAGAAGTACCAGCTTGAATCGTTTCATGCCTGAATTATTTATTATAACAGGCTCGAACGGGGCCGGTAAATCATCTGTTGGTCCTATTTATCTCCCACAATCTATACAAAAAAATTACTCCGTTTTTGACGGTGATAAGCTTTTTATGCAAAAGCAAAAAGAGCTATGGCGTCAAGGGATACGAGCTAATAAAGAAGCCAGGAAACTGGCCTTTTCATTTGTTGAAGAAAGTTTTGACCAGTTAGTGGAAGACGCCCTAAACCGGAATGATAATTTTGTTTATGAAGGTCATTTTACAAACGAGGGAACCTGGGATGTACTGAGGCGATTTAAAAGAAACGGTTATAGTATAAGTTTGATTTTTTTAGGATTAAGCAGCCCGGAGCTTTCCGATCTAAGGGTAATAGACCGGTCAAAAGAGGGAGGTCATTATGTACCACCTCTTACCGTCAGAGATAATTTTTACGGGAACCTGGAAAAACTAAATTTGCACTATGCTATCATTGATGATTTACAAATCATCGATACTTCAGAAACCAATCATATTCTATTAGCACATTTCAGAGACAATAAAATTCAATTCGCCGCGGATTTGCCCGATCTGCCGCAATGGTTTGTTCGCTATCTGCCTGCCTTATATAGTGCGATTGAAGAAAAAAACAAGACCGTTAAAAAATAAGCTTTGTGAAATATCTTCTTTCGATTAATATTATTGGCGGACAAATCCTGGAGCATGCTAAAAAGATATGATTATTTTAGCAGCGTAACCTGGTAATCGCACAGCAGCATAACCTTGTAACAACACAACATAATAACCTTATAATCGAACATCCTCCGCTGCCGTGGTTCGTGTCTCACGAACCATCAACTTTAAACCACTTCCCACAAATCTTTCAAAAAGGAAAAATTCTTTTCATTTAATTCGTAATACTTCGCCGATGAATACTTGTAATCACA
>JAKFER010000124.1:0-1917 GCA_036675565.1 Chitinophagaceae bacterium | reverse complement strand
CATTGTATTTTGGAAATAATGATGGCCTACATCCTGTTTGGTCATATAGTTCTCCGGATCAGTATAAGGCCCCGGATCAGTTGGTGAAAGTCCCGAACGGTATTTTTTATCACTGAACCAGGTAGTCTCAGGTGCATCCGCACCTTTTATAGCTTTAATAGTTGCGCCTTTATCTACATACAGGTAAACATTACTTTTTAAATGAACAGTACGCACATTATAAACTCCGTCACTGAAAAGAATGGTACCACCGCCGGTTTGATAAAGATATTCAATGGCTTCATTTATTTTTTCGGTATTATCTGCTTCACCATCAGCAACAACACCAAAATTTTTTATATCCATTTTACCGGAGTAAAAATGAACGGTGTTGGAAAATCCTTTATGCACCCCACCAATAACCGATAGCTTAAAGTTGTAGAGTTTATCAGGCATTAATCCGGAAATGGTTGCAGCCCCCTTTTCTGGATCAATAACCGCGGATGAACGTGTCCAGTTCTTTCCTTTATTGGTTGATTGCATTAATTGAATAGCTGAAATGTTTTTAGTTGCACTCCATCTGAAACTGGCTTTAGTATAAGTAGTGGGTAATTCTTTATAGTGAAGATCTTTATTTACTACTCTTTCAAGATCAGCAATGGTACGGGTGACTGCAAGAGTAGCTGTTTCAGAACCTATGCCTGCACTTGTCAGCACTTCAGGTTTTGATGTTGAATAAACGGCTTTAAAAAAATAGTTCCCGGTTTTGTTGAGGGTAACATTGCTGATAACTATTTTAAGGTCTGCACCATTCGCCGGCCTCAGGTCAAGATGCCTGAACAAAAGGATGGAGCTTCCATCGGCTGATTTTGTGATAGCAAAATTCCCGACTTTACGATAAGGGTAACTAGTTCCGACCCGGCCGATAGATTGTGTGGCAAGTCCTTTTAATACAACATCACCGCGACCAATGACATTCACGGTAGTGTTATCTTCTGTGATGGTAATACCGGCGGGGATATAAATTTTGACCGTGGCATTAGGAGTTCTTTGGCCTGCAGTAAAGTATAGGGTAAGATCGGAGTTTGTATTTACCGTCAATGCCTTTTTTCCCAAATAAAGCAGGCCACCGATTGCTCCCTGCATTATTCCAATATGATAAGTTTTAATGGCTTTGTCGTTTGCTGACTTTACCAGCAGCTTATCACCACTTTCAATATCTCCTTCCTTTTTTGCATTACCGTTTTTATCAGTAATGCTGTATTGAAGAATGGAACCATTTTTAGAACGGATCTGTGACAGAAGTTGCGTCACACTGGTCATTATTGAAACAAGTCCTTTATCCCCGGGTGTATCTACTGTGTACCTGTAGGTACTGCCGTTAATTACAATAATGCTATCTTTTGTTATCCTGCCTATATGGGTAGAAGTACTGGCAGTAATTTCAGTATGGAAGGATGTATTTTTATTTTTTTGAGCCAGGGCTTTACCCGAAACGGAGATAATGGTTATAAAAACCAGTAAAACTAAATTTTGCAGGTTTTTCATTTTGTAAAGAATGCTTATTTAGAAATTGAAGAGTTCCGGTTGAAAAACAGTGTTGTCAATATAAAGTTATTTTAATAACCGTACTATAAATAAAGCAGGTTACCATTCAGCTAAATTTAATTGGCAGAGTGCACCTAGCCTGCTTCACTTCTTTTTTATTTATTCTTCTGTCAGCTCAAAAACATTACTGATCAAAGGAGTAGGGCGTGATGATAAATTCAAACCAATAGTCATTAAATAACTGCCCGTGAAAATTTTTTCATTGCCGGGTAGCGCTGGTTTGGTTCCGGGAAACAGGTTTATTTCTTTTACCCGGTATTTTTTATCCTCATCGAGACCCTGCAATTTTACAGGGCCGAAAATATCTTTTCTCCGGCTGTTGAGATGATA
>JAKFER010000060.1:0-60854 GCA_036675565.1 Chitinophagaceae bacterium | reverse complement strand
CTGGTTATGTTGACGTCAATATTGATATCGCCGTTAAGCTTAAAAAAGAAAACCGGGCTTTTAAAGTCGAAAAATACGAACATAACTACCCCCACTGCTGGCGTACGGATAAACCCATTCTCTATTATCCCTTAGATGCCTGGTTCATTAAAACCACCGCATTGAAAGACAAAATGGTGACCTTGAATAAAACCATCAACTGGAAACCAAAAGCTACCGGTGAAGGTCGTTTTGGTAATTGGTTAGAGAATATGGTTGACTGGAACCTGAGCCGCAGCCGTTTTTGGGGAACCCCTTTACCCATTTGGAAAACGGAGGATGGGGAAGAAGAAAAATGTATTGGTTCCTTAGGGGAATTAAAAAAAGAAATTGAAAAAGCCGGTGATCTCAACAGCGACGAAGTTCGCAACCCTGCAAATGGAATCGATTTACATAAACCTTATGTTGACAAGATCATTTTAATCAGTGAAAAGGGACAGCCCATGAAGCGGGTTCAGGACCTGATTGATGTTTGGTTTGATAGTGGAGCTATGCCTTATGCCCAGTGGGGATTGGATTATGAGAAATTAGAAGCCGGTGATCCGCAACCTTTTAATAAGCCATTTGACCAGAATTACCCGGCTGATTTTATTGCGGAAGGGGTAGACCAGACCCGTGGCTGGTTTTATACATTACATGCCATCTCCAGTTTATTATATGAGCAGGTTGCTTACAAAACCTGTGTAAGCAATGGATTGGTGTTGGATAAGAATGGCAATAAAATGAGTAAGCGTTTGGGAAATGTGGTTGATCCCTTTAAAACGATCGGGGATTTTGGCGCTGATGCTACCCGCTGGTATTTGATCACCAACGCGTCTCCCTGGGATAATTTGAAATTTGACTTGCAGGGAATTAAAGAAGTTCAACGTAAATTTTTTGGCACACTATATAATACGTACCAATTCTTTGCATTGTATGCCAATGTGGATGGATTTTCCTTTAAAGAAACATATATCCCCGTTAAGGAAAGACCCGAAATTGATCAATGGATATTATCATCACTCCACACCCTGATCAATAAAGTAACTGCGTCTTTGGATGATTATGAACCCACGCAGGCGGGCCGTTTGATGGAAGATTTCATGGATGAAGAGCTAAGTAACTGGTATGTGCGTTTATGCCGCCGCCGCTTCTGGAAGGGTGAATATGAGCATGATAAAATTTGCGCTTATCAAACACTTTATGAATGCCTGGAAACCCTGGCACGTTTAATGGCACCCATTTCACCGTTTTTCAGCGATGAGTTATTTAAGAATTTAAATGGTGTAACAAACAGGTTCAAAGAAAAATCTGTTCATCATGTGTTTTATCCTGAGGCAGATAATGAGAAGATAAATACTGACCTGGAAGAAAGGATGAGGTTAGCCCAGGACACCTGCTCTTTAGTTCTTTCCTTGCGTAAAAAGCAAAATTTAAAGGTCCGTCAACCACTTCAAAGAATAATGGTACCGGTCCTGGATCCAAAAATGCAGGAGCAATTACAACAGGTAGAGGATCTTATTAAAAATGAAGTGAATGTTAAAGAAGTCCAATACCTAAATGATACGGAAGGGTTCATTAAAAAGAAGATCAAACCAAACTTTGTAGCGCTGGGGAAAAAGCTGGGAGCAAAAATGAAGTTAGTCAGCCAAGCGCTTTCCAACTTTAGCCAGGAGGATATATCCATGCTGGAAAAAGAAAAGAATTATACTTTGCTAATTGATGGCGAACCCGTAATATTACAAATTCATGAAGTTGAAATAACCAGCGAAGATATACCAGGTTGGATGGTAGCCACCAAAGGTGAACTAACCGTAGCACTTGATATTACAGTGACACCTGATTTGGAACATGAAGGGAATGCCCGGGAATTTGTAAACCGGGTACAAAAAATCAGAAAAGATAGCGGTTTTGCTCTGACTGATCGGATTGAAGTTCAAGTTTCGGTTAGCAATGGATTGCGACAATCGCTGTCACAGTTTAATAACTATATTTGCGCCGAAATTTTAGCAGATAAACTGGACCTTGTTTCGCAAAATATTGAAGGATATGAAATTGAGGTGAATGATGTACCACTAAAAGTCATTGTTTCAAAAAAAGGGTAACTGTATGGCAACCAAAAAACCTGCTTCCGGGAAAAAAGGAAAAGTAACAACTATTAAAAAAGGCAGTCCGGCACCAAAAAAAGCAGCTAAACCTGCTCCAAAAAAAGCAGCAAAAAAAGCTGTTCCGGCGGCCAAAAAAAGCACCGTGAAAAAAGCGGCACCAAAAAAAGCTATGCCAAAAAAAGCACCCAAGGCGGCACCAAAGAAAGCAGCTGCCAAAAAGCCAGCAGCGAAGCCGGCACCACAGAAAACAGTTAAAAAAGCAGTAGTGAAAAAAGCTGAGCCTAAAGCAAAACCTGCTCCCGCCCCAGCTAAACCAGCTGCTTCAGCTAAACCTGCTGCTGCACCCGTTGTAAAGCCACCAGCTAAAAAAGAACCACCGAAACCAGTTAAAGTAGTAATACCTAAAACCAGTACAAAAAAAGTAAAGAAGTATGAACCTTCCTTTACCCGTTCCGTTTTAGATACACCGGTTGCCGAGCATAACGGACCTACTATGCGGTATTCAGATAACGACCTGAATGAATTCAGGGAGATCATTGGTAAAAAACTGGACGCAGCTAAAAAAGAATTGAACTACCTGCAAGGTTTAATAACCCGGAAGGATGAAAGCGGTGAAATGGAAGATGCACGCTACATGACCATGGAAGATGGAAGTGTAAGTATGGAAAGAGAGCAGTTAAGCCAGATGGCCAGTCGCCAGATACAGTTTATCGATCACCTGGAAAAAGCAATGATGCGCATCGAGAATAAAACTTATGGTATTTGCCGCGTTACCGGAAAATTGATTGATAAAGCCCGTTTAAGAGCTGTGCCACATGCTACCTTGAGCATTGAAGCCAAGCAGATGATGAACAAATAATCTTTTATAAATTATACTTTAAGAGGTCATCTTTTTAGATGACCTCTTTTTTATTGAATACCGTATAGCGAATAAAATGATTTATCAGGTAGCGCAGTTTTACGAGCTGCTTTCAATCCAGCTTTAAAAAAAAAGTTTATTTTGGGTGTTCAAAAAATTAAAATAAAATAATTGCATTTGCATAAATCCATTCTAACTGCATGACCATAAATTTTGAATACAATAAGAAGGAAGTATTACAGGCTTTGCGTTATCATTTTATTAGTCGACCAGAAATAAGGATCATGTTTGTGCTGATCAATGTTTTTGCACTGGCTACTGCTGTTTTATTTTATTTTAAAAAAATAACACCCGGTGCATTTTTTTTGGGGTCCTTCCTGTGGTTTACGCTTATTCTTAGTTTCTGGTTTTTT
Source organism: Chitinophagaceae bacterium (assembly GCA_036675565.1). Taxonomy (GTDB): domain Bacteria; phylum Bacteroidota; class Bacteroidia; order Chitinophagales; family Chitinophagaceae; genus JACCYQ01. The sequence continues at coordinate 57,456 of JAKFER010000060.1, read as the reverse complement.
TTGCCGGGTATGGTTTACCGCAGGGCAACCACATTTAAAGATCATTTTACCATGAATTTTAATGATGATTCTTTTACCATTGGAAACGAAAGAGGATCGCGTTCATATTCTTGGGGGCAGGTGGTAAAATTCATGGAAACACCTCTTTTCTTTTTCTTGTATTTCGACAGTAAATCCTTTTTTCTGGTGCCAAAAAGCGGTTGCAGGGATAGCGACCAGGTATTTGAACTGAGGCAAATATTAAAATTAAAAATCCCCCGATAAATAAAAATTTATAAGGAATTTATAATTCCTTTTCCATGTTATAATGTGGAATGGTTACTTCTATAAATTCATCACCTACAACCTTATAACCTACTTTTTCATAAAAGCCAGTCGCATTTTTCCGGGCATGCATAGATATTTTATTATAACCACGATCCCTGGCCAGGTTTTCAGCAAATAACATCAGGGCCCGGCCAATTCCTTTTCCCTGCAGATCATTTAAAACCGCCATTTGCCTTAAACGAACGATGCTTTCGTTTTCCGGAACCAGCATACAGCAACCTAACATTTTATCATCGTCGAAGGCGGCAATTAATAAATTGTTCCTTTCACTTTCCAGTTCTTTTTCATCAAAATTAAGTCCCAGGGGTCTTCTTAAAATATCCTCCCGCATTTTGATCATCTGCTGGTATTCGGGTGTGCCATAATCTATAATTTTTAGAGCCATACTTTATGTGCTGGTTTACAAGCGGTTCAAATTACGAATAAGTGAGAAAACTACCAACGGTACAAATGCATAATGGGTGGCCTTATTTTTATGAGTAAAATTTATACATAATCAATTTTGAATGAAGGATAGTGAATATGCATGGCTGAATGGATTGATCAATAAACAGGCAATTCACTTCATCAAAAAAATTAAAAAAGCAATTATCTAAATAAATACCTTGTGAAATGAAATGACCTGATTTAAATTCAAAAAGGAAAAAAATATCTTTCGCACGGGATTAATTCAAAAATTCTATTTTTGCACCCATATAACTAAAATTTTCAAAAATGTCAGACATCGCATCAAGAGTAAAAAAAATCATTGTAGACAAATTAGGAGTTGATGAAGCAGAAGTTACAAGTGAAGCTTCTTTTACGAATGATTTAGGCGCCGACTCGCTGGATACAGTAGAATTGATCATGGAATTTGAAAAAGAATTCAACATTTCTATTCCAGACGAACAGGCTGAAACCATTACCACCGTTGGCCAGGCAATTTCATACCTGGAAGAGCACGCTAAGTAATGGGTCCGCTACATCATCTCTCAATAATGAGTTGATGCATGGAAAACAATAAATTCTTTTGATCCGCCTTCTTTGCCAAAAAACAGGGAAGGCGGTTTATCTTAATTCTATCCTCAGATTATATGGCATTAAAAAGGGTTGTAGTTACGGGTTTAGGCGCACTTACTCCAATAGGCAATAACGTTTTGGAATATTGGGATGGCTTGATCAATGGAGTATCCGGTGCCGATGTAATCAGGAATTTTGATGCTACAAAATTCAAAACCCGTTTTGCCTGCGAAATAAAAAACTTCGACCCTTTAAGTTTTTTGGATAGAAAAGAAGCCCGCAAAATTGACCGTTTCAGCCAAACATCATTGGTTGTAAGTGACCAGGCGGTTGAAGATTCAGGTCTTAATGGAGATAACATCAACAAAGACCGCGTTGGAGTGATTTTTGCCAGCGGTATTGGCGGTATCATGACCTTCCAGGAAGAAGTGATGAACTTTGCCAATGGAGATGGTACGCCCAGGTTTAATCCTTTCTTCATTCCTAAAATGATCCTGGATATTGCAGCGGGTCATATTTCCATGCGACATGGTTTCCGTGGTCCCAATTTCGCCGTCGTTAGTGCATGTGCATCTTCAACCAATGCCATCATGGAATCTTATAACCTGATTCGCCTGGGCCTTGCTGATGCAATTATCAGTGGTGGTGCAGAAAGTGTTATTTGCGAAGCAGGTGTTGGCGGTTTTAATGCAATGAAAGCGTTAAGCGAAAGAAATGATGATCCCAAATCAGCCAGTCGTCCATATGATAAAGACCGCGATGGTTTTGTTATGGGTGAAGGGGCAGGGATTGTTGTTTTGGAAGAATTGGAGCATGCTTTAAAACGGGGTGCAAAAATTTATTGCGAAATTGGCGGTGCCGGTGCTACTGCAGATGCGCACCATATTACAGCTCCCCATCCGGAAGGTTTGGGAGCAAAAAATGTAATGAATGCAGCATTACAGGATGCAGGTATGCAGCCATCTGATATTCATTACATCAACACACATGGAACATCTACACCTTTAGGTGATGTTGCAGAAGTAAAAGCGATCATCGACGTTTTTGGTGATCATGCATTCAATTTAAATATCAGTTCTACAAAATCCATGACAGGCCACTGTTTGGGAGCTGCCGGCGTGGTAGAAGCTATTGCCTGCATACTGAGTGTTAAAAACGATATCGTTCCTCCAACGATTAATCATTTTACAGACGATCCGGAATTAGACAGTCGTTTAAATTTTACTTTCGAAAAAGCACAACATCGTATAGTCAATGCCGCTCTGAGCAATACGTTTGGGTTTGGTGGGCACAATGCATGTGTAATAGTAAAAAAATATATACAGGAATAATTTAATCAGCTACTTTAAAAAAGATTGGCTGTATTGTGCAGTGGAATCAAAAAAAATTGTAGTTTGAAATCTGTGGATTTATTCAAATATTTTTTTAAATACCAATCCGGTACATCTTTCAAAAAAGAATTGAAGAATGTTTTGGGGTTTAGCCCCGGCAATATTTCTTTATATAAAACGGCTCTCACACATCGTTCCATACGGGAAGGCGCAGACGAAAACAATGAAAGACTTGAATACCTTGGCGATGCTATTCTCAGTGCACTTGTAGCAGATTATCTTTTTAAACGTTATCCATATAAAGAAGAAGGCTTCCTAACGGAAATGCGCAGCAAAATGGTTAACCGCCAGCAACTGAATGATATTGCTTTGCGCATGGGAATAAAAAAAATAACCCTGTTCAATAAAGCGGATGGATCATTAAAAACCAGCCAGATCTTTGGTAATACACTCGAAGCATTGGTTGGGGCTATTTATTTGGATAAGGGTTATAAAAAAACCAGTACCTGGGTGGCCCAATCTATCGTGATGCCACATATGTTTATGGAAGACCTGGAAACACTGGAGATCAACCATAAAAACAAATTATACGGGTGGGCCAATAAAAATGGTAAGATGCTGGAATTTGAAACCATTCATGAAAAAATGGAAAATGGCCGCCGTTTGTTTACCATTGGTGCTGTAGTAGATGGAAAGATCATTGCAGAAGGAAAAGCATTTAATAAGAAAGATGCCAGCCAGATTGCCTCACAATTGGCTGTTGACTTACTGGGAATTGGTAAAGAAGAAATAGACTGATTCGTTAAACCACGTATAAGAGCTTAGGTGTTTTACCTTAATATTAATTTTGCTTTACAACTATTCTGCGCTTTTTTGGTAAAAATGCAAAGAAATATTTTTTCTTAACAAACTGGTTACCAGGGTACAGCGTTGTGTATAAATACGCCATGTGGAAAACTGCATTTATAAAAGTAAAAACACTTGCATTTTTTGGGTTCGGCTATTATTTTTGAGCGGTGATCGATTTTAAACCCTGCCACTCTATGAAGCAAATTTTACTTGTAATTGGTTTTTTCACTTTAATGTTACCTGCATTTGCCGGTGAACAAAAATCAGATACTACACAAATTCCTCTTCCGACTGGTGGCGTCTCGCATCCCATCAGGTTTTTAACTTTCAGTGCGGTTCGCATCCAGGAAAATATCAACATTCAGTTCTCTACACCTTCTGAAAGTATCACCAGTGATTATTTTTTAGAAAGAAGTAATAACGGAGTAGAGTGGGAGATCGTTGCAACGATTCCAAACCTCAGTAATTTAAATTCTATCAATAAATACAGCTATACGGATAAGAACATTCGTGAAAAAATTATTTATTACCGTGTGAAACAGGTGTGGCAAAACGGTGTGTATTCCTATTCGCCCATTGTATATGCTAAAATTAAATCGCAGAATGAACAGATCCTGATCAGCGGACAAGCCGGCAACGCCATCGCTATTTATTTTCCCGAAGAAATAAAAGGAACCGTGAATGTCCAAATCCGCAATCTGAACGGACAAACGATCATGAAACAGGTATTGTCAAAACCAGCGGGTTATGTAATGCTGCAAACGGCTATGAGTAGCCGCGGAATGCTGGTAGTTTCATTATCTGATGGAGAAATGTTGCAAATGTCCAGAACGGTTTTATTACAATAAAAGCAAAAGTCTTTCAAATTAAAAATGCAAAAATCAAAATGCAAAAGCCTTAGTTTGAAATACCCGGGTAGGGAACCATTTTCAAATTCTCAAATTAACTAATTGTCAAATTGAATCTCTCTCCTGGCAAAGTTCAATCAATACGCCATGTGTGTTTTTGGGGTGAAGAAAACAAACCCATTTATTGTCTGCCCCTTTTTTTGGCTCTTCATTCAACAATTGAAAACCATTTTCTTTTAACCTTTTCATTTCGGCTTTTATATCACTTACCGCAAAAGCAATATGATGCATGCCTTCACCCTTTTTTTCTATAAAGCGGTTGATAACTCCATCAGGGGAAGTGCTTTCCAGCAATTCAATCTTGGATTCACCGGTTTGAAAAAATGCGGTATTCACTTTTTCATTTTCTACCGTTTCCTGTTTGTAGCAAGCGGTATTTAACAATTTTTCATAAACAGGAATTGACTCTTCCAGTGATCTCACAGCAATGCCTATGTGTTCAACTTTATCCATTAAAACAATGATTTTGGCAAAAATTATAGTTTAGGTAAAATTAGCTTTTACACTTTACATTGACATCTAAATAGCAGCATTTGAGTTAAATTTGCAGTTATGTTGAAACTGCCCATTTACCTGGATTATAATGCAACAACGCCCTGCGATCCCCGCGTGGTAGAAGCTATGTTGCCTTATTTTACGGAAAGGTTTGGTAATGCAGCCAGTCGCAGTCATTCATTTGGATGGGTTGCAGAGGAGGCGGTGGATATTGCAAGAGAACAGGTTGCCAGGCTAATCGGTGCTGAAACTAAAGAGATCATTTTTACTTCTGGTGCAACGGAAGCAACCAATCTTGCGCTGAAAGGGGTATTTGAAACTTATACCGCTAAAGGCAATCATATCATTACAACCAATATTGAACATAAGGCTGTTTTGGATACCTGTAAAAACCTGGAAAATAAAGGGGCTGAAATAACGTATTTGAATGTGAATACAGAGGGGTTGATAGACCTTGTAGAACTGGAATCCGTTATCAAACCAACTACCATTTTAATTTCTGTTATCTATGCCAATAATGAAATTGGTGTTGTACAACAAATTGAAAAGATTGGAAAAATAGCGAAGAAAAATCAGGTTCTTTTTTTTAGTGATGCCACCCAGGCTGTTGGAAAAATTCCAGTTGATGTTATAAAAGATGAAATTGACATCATGGCTTTTTCAGCGCATAAAATGTATGGTCCAAAAGGTATTGGAGCATTATATGTACGCCGGAAAAATCCCAGGGTAAAATTGAAAGCACAGTTAGATGGAGGCGGTCATGAAAGAGGTATGCGCAGTGGCACTTTAAATGTTCCGGGTATTGTAGGTTTTGGGAAAGCATGTGAAATTTGTATGAATGAGATGGAACATGATGCAACAAGATTGAAAATTTTGAGGAACAAATTGGAAGATTCATTGCTTCAATTAGAAGAGAGTTTTGTTAATGGCAACAAAGAAAATCGATTACCCCAGGTAACCAATATTTCATTCAGGCATGTAGAAAGCCAGGGGCTGATGATGGGGTTTAGCAAAGAAATCGCTGTTTCATCAGGTTCGGCCTGTACATCAGCATCTATTGAGCCTTCGTATGTTTTAAAAGCTTTGGGTTTGGATGATGAAATGGCACACAGTTCGCTGCGTTTTAGTTTGGGTAGATTTACAACAGAAGACGAAATTGATTTTGCGGCACAGAAAGTTACAGAATCTGTAAATAAATTAAGAAAGATGAGCCCTTTGTGGGATATGTATAAAAAGGATAATGCAACAAAAAGTGTTGAAAGATCCGTTCAATAAAGAGTAATCAAACAACAGACCGAACTAAATTCGGTCTAAAATGTAATCATAAAACAAAAACAAACAGAATGAGTACAGTGGAATTGGCAAACAGGATTTATGTGAGCGACAAAGCAAGCGCTAAAGTGGCTGAATTAAAAAAAGACGCCGGTATTGATGATAGAGGTGAATTTTTTCTGCGTGTAAGTGTTGTCGGTGGCGGTTGTTCGGGTCTGACATATAAACTTGATTTTGACCGTGAATTAAAACCAATGGACCAGGTGTTTGAAGATAACGGCGTCAAGGTGGTTACCGATCTGAAAAGCTTTTTATACCTCGTAAATACAACGCTCGAATTTTCTGACGGATTGAATGGTAAAGGCTTTTATTTCATCAATCCAAACGCTACACGCACCTGCGGTTGTGGTGAAAGTTTTGCGGTTTAGGTGAGTGTAGTTGAATAGTTGAAAGGCTGAATAGTTGAAAGGTTGGTACCTAATTCCAAATTCCCATTAATCTGTCAACTATTAAACTAATCTCCAATTCCAAATTCCCGACAACCAATCAACATATCAACTATTCAACTTATCAACTAATCCCTATATTGCAGCCAATAAAAAATTCATGTGGTCTGTTTGTAAAAAAGAACTTCGGCAATATTTCAGCAGTTTAACCGGTTACATAGCTATCATTGTTTTTTTGTTAGTCAATGGGCTGGTGCTGTTTGTTTTTGAAGATAATATTTTTGATTTCGGGTATGCGACCCTTGACCGTTTTTTTGAATTGGCCCCCTGGGTGATGTTGCTTTTAATACCGGCCATCACTATGCGAAGTTTCGCGGATGAATTTAAAGCCGGCACTTTCGAGATTCTTCAAACAAGGCCTTTAAGCCGGGGCCAGATCGTTTCCGGTAAATACTGGGGCAGTCTTTCTGTAGTGCTGATCGCACTATTGCCAACCCTGGTTTATATTTTTTCCATCCAACAACTATCCGTAAACGAAGGGATTGACACCGGAGCTACTTTTGGTTCTTATATCGGGCTGTTTTTCCTGGCAGCTGTTTTTACAGCTATTGGAATCTGCATGAGCAGTTTTACTAGTAATGCGGTGGTTGCTTTCATAACAAGTGTTATTGCCTGTGCATTGCTGTATTATGGATTCAGCGCCATCAGCCGCTTACCCATTTTCAGCAGCGGAGCAGATTATTTTATTGAAATGATTGGCATCGATTTTCATTATCGCAGTATCAGCCGGGGTGTAATCGATACCCGTGATGTGGTTTACTTTATCAGTGTGATCTTTTTTTTCCTTTACATTACATATACAAACCTGCGTAAACGATAGGTCAACTCTAATCAATCCCGGATGAACAAAATTTTTCAATCAAAATTCCGCTGGCCACTTATTCTGATCGGGTTATTGGTTATCAATTACCTGGCATCCTTGTTTCATACCCGGTTCGATTTGACAAAGGAAAAAAGATATACCTTGAGCCAACCTACCAAAGAACTGGTTCAGCAACTGGATAGTGTGATTATCATTGATGTATTTTTAACAGGGGATTTTCCTTCAGGATTTAAAAAACTGGCTAACAGTACTGAAGAATTTTTGCGTGTTTTAAAGGACCAGAATCCAGCACAGGTTCAGTATAATTTTATTTCTCCTGAAGACGGTATACCGGGAACCCGTAGCCGATATGGAGATACACTGGTTGCCATGGGCGCCAACCCGATTAATTTAACGGTTCAGATTGAAGCCGGCCAGCAGAACAAACTCGTTTTCCCGGTTGCCATGGTTACATATAAAGGAGAACAACAACTGGTTGATCTTTTTAATTCACGAAGCGTTCAAATTTCGCAGGCAGAAACCAATAGTGCAGAGGCACGGATGGAGTATAATTTTTTGAAAACGTTGAACGACATGGTACATGCCGGTAAACCCATGGTGGCATATTCAGTGGGCAATGGCGAATTGACCGATGCACGTACTTATGATCTGCAGCAAGTTTTACAAAAAGATTATTCGCTTTATACCATAGATCTATTTACCGAACCTTTTATTCCGGATACTTTTAAAACATTAATGATTGTAAAACCTTCCTTCCGGTTTACGGATGAAGAAAAATTGAAGATTGACCAGTTTGTTATGCGGGGTGGCAATTTGTTGTTTTTTATTGATGCATTGTATGCAGAACAGGATAGCCTGCGATTTAAAACAGAAACCATTGCTTATGACCGCGATCTCAATTTAACGGATATGCTTTTCCGTTATGGTGTAAGGATTAATCCTGATCTGATAATGGATCTCCAATGTGATTTTATGCCATTTGCTGTGGGTGGCAGTCCTGAAAATCCGCAATATGAATTTCTTCGCTGGAATTATTATCCTGTATTCGTATCAAACAATAATCATTTGATCAATAAAAATATTGGACCGGTTGCGGGACGATTTGTGAATTCAATGGATACCGTACAGGCGGCAGGAATTGATAAAACAATATTGCTTTCTTCATCCGCTAATTCCCGAACTATAACGACACCGGCACTGATCAGCCTGAATGAAAATAGAAATACACCTGAAGATGCTCTTTTCAACCAGGCGAATATTCCTGCTGCTGTTTTGTTAGAAGGTTCATTTAAATCATTATACCGCAGCAGGGCGGGCAAATCTATTATCGATAGTCTGGCCATGATGGGTGTTCCTTTCAGGGATTCATCATTACCTGCAAAAATGATTATTGCCGGAGATGCGGACCTGGTGCTCAATGATGTTTCAACTAAGGATGGTCCATTGCCAATGGGTATAAATTTGTTCAACATTGGTTCCCAGTACGAATACCAGTTTGCCAACCGCGAATTTTTAATGAACAGCCTTGAATACCTGACCAATAAACCAGAGATCATAGCGGTGCGCAACAAGGATATGGTTCTAAGATTATTGGATGGTGAAAAAGTGAAATCGCAACGAACCTTATGGCAGTTTTTAAATATAGGCTTGCCGGTACTGCTGGTTATTTTTATAGGGTGGATCTATCAACAACTGCGTCGCAGGCAGTATACAGCATAAATCTTATCTTTTATTTTAAGGATTCACAAACGGGGCATAGTATCTTTGCACCCTTAAATTTACTGGATGAACACTACGCAGATTTCGTATTTGGTTTTCGGGATTGTTTTATCAATAGCCATCTTCATCGATCTAGGATTATTTACAAAAAAAGACAAAAAAGTAAGCTTAAAAAGTGCACTCTGGACCAGTTTGTTCTGGATTGGATTAGGTCTTGCATTTGGGATTTTTGTTTGGTTTGAAAAAGGTCCGGCCACCGGCCTCGAATACTTCAGTGCTTACCTAATGGAAAAAAGCCTGAGTATTGATAATATCTTCGTTTTCATACTTATCTTCTCTGCATTTTCTGTAAAAGAGAAATATTTCGGCCGTGTATTGTTCATGGGTATACTGATGGCAATCATTTTCCGCATCGTTTTTATCACGGTAGGCGTGGCCTTGGTTGACCGTTTTCATTGGATTCTTTATGTTTTTGGTGCATTCCTGGTGTATACCGGGATTAAGATCTTTAAGTCTACTGAAGATGAAGAATTTGATCCTAAGAAAAGTAAGGTATACCTGTTTTTAAAAAGATTTCTTCCACTCGTACCACACGATGGCAACGGACATTACATGGTAAAGGAAAAAGGCAAAACAGCTTATACAACCTTATTTGTGGTTGTCATCATGCTCGCTGCAATAGATATAGTTTTTGCGGTGGATAGCATTCCAGCTGTAATGGGTATTTCCCGTGATAAACTGGTAATATACACTTCTAATATTTTTGCTATTCTTGGATTGCGACCGCTATTCTTTTTATTGCGTGGTGCCGTTACCAAGTTCGATTATCTCCCACAGGGTATTGCTATTGTCCTTGTATTTATCGGTATTAAAATGCTGGGTGAAAATTGGATCAATCAATGGCTTACTAAAACCGACCAGGTATTTATTTCTTTATCGGTGATTATGTTTTGTCTTGGTGGATCTATCTTCTATTCTATTTTTATGAAGAAGAAAGGTGTACCTGAAGATGTAGTGGACGAATCTGTCACCTAAATTATTACCCTGATATAATTGATAGATTCTCTGAAAAATATTGCCAGGATAATAGGTGCAGGGATAATAGAACCGGATGCCGGTATTTCCCAGTTGTTAACCGACAGCAGGAAAATTATTACACCTGCTGAAACAATTTTCTTTGCGTTACCGGGTCCGCGAAGGGATGGACATGATTTTATTCCATTACTTTATGAAAAAGGTGTTCGGTATTTTATAGTCAGTAAAAAGATCGATAAAGCTCATTTTCCCAAAGCAATTTTTCTGCAGGTTGCCAATACCCTGGATGCATTGCAAATGGTTGCTGCAGTACATCGCAGTCATTTTCATTATCCGGTAATTGGGATAACCGGCAGCAATGGAAAAACAATTGTAAAAGAATGGCTTTGGCAGGTATTATCTCCTGATTACAGGATCGTACGAAGTCCTAAAAGTTATAATTCCCAGGTCGGCGTGCCATTAAGTGTTTGGCAAATGAGCGATCAGCATAACCTCGCCATTTTTGAAGCCGGCATTTCTGAACCTGGTGAGATGGATAAATTGCAGGCGATCATACAACCAACCATTGGGGTTATAACAAATATTGGTGAGGCACATAGTCGCGGCTTCCATAATCACCAACAAAAAGCCAATGAAAAACTAAGGCTGTTTCAATACTCAGCGGTCATCATTTATGGGAATGATCAACCTATAGTAAAACAGGCTATTCAAAAAATACAGGATAATGAAAGAGATCCTAAAAATCCACAAAAATTTTTTAGCTGGGGGCGGGGAAGTGAAAACACATTGTGTATAACAGCAATCCACAAACGAAATGCATCCACGATCATTCAAGCCAGGTACAAAGGTGAATCCATTGAAACTGAAATTCCTTTCACCGATGATGCTTCGGTGGAAAATGCTGTTACCTGCTGGTGTGTTTGTTTGTATCTTGGTATTCAGGCCCAAATCATTCATCAGAGAATGAAAGAATTGCAGCCTGTGAATATGCGACTTGAGTACAAAAATGGAATAAACAACTGTTCCATCATCAATGACAGTTACAGCGCAGATTTAAGTTCATTAAAAATTGCCCTGGATTTTTTATTTCAACAGGGAAGTCGTGAAAAAAAAACCGTCATTCTTTCTGATCTGTTTCAATCTGGCTTGTCTGACGCTGACCTGTATGCGCAGGTAGCGAGTTTATTAATTGGCCATCATGTGGACCGGGTTATTGGCATTGGTCCGGCGATTTCAAAGTACCTGGATCTGTCATTGAATAAAATAGAGAATCAATTCAGTACACTATTTTTTGACAGTGTAGAAGATTTTAAAAAAGATTTCAGGCAGGGTTCGTTTAAAGACGAAACTATATTAGTCAAGGGTGCCAGGATATTTGAATTTGAAAAGATCGTTCGGTTGCTTGAGAAAAAAGTTCACCAGACGGTCCTGGAAATAGATTTAAAAGCACTGGCGCATAACTTAAACCAGTTTCGGCAACGCCTGCAACCGGGTACCCGCATCATGGCTATGGTAAAAGCTTTTGCATATGGCAGTGGCGGGGTGGAAATTGCCAGTGTACTGCAATATCATAAAGTGGATTATTTATGCGTGGCATATGCTGATGAAGGCGTTACATTAAGACAAGCGGGCATCCAGTTGCCAATCATGGTTTTGAATGTAGAAGAAAATTCTTTTGATGCCATCATATCTCAAAACCTTGAACCGGTGATATTTTCTGTTCCGTTGTTGAAATCTTTCAACCATTACCTGGACAGGCAGGGTCTTAGTGACTGGCCCATTCATTTGGAAATTGAAACCGGTATGAACCGGCTTGGTTTTAACATCGATGAATTACAGGATTTAAAAATCCACCTGCAGCAACCTTTTGTTAAAGTGAAAAGTATTTTCAGTCATCTTGCTTCCAGTGAAGATGTAAAGGAGGATGAATTTACCGCCAAACAATATGCGCTTTTTAAAAAAGCAGAAACCGTGGTATCATCATTTCTGCGTTATACTTTCTTAAAACATTTATCCAATACTTCGGCAGTGATTCGTCACCCGGAATTACAATTGGATATGGTAAGATTGGGAATTGGGATGTATGGTGTAGATCCCACAAATGATCCTGAGCTGCAACTTGAAACAGTGGCCACATTGCGGTCGACTATCGCCCAAATAAAAAAAATAAAACCAGGTGATACCGTGAGTTATAACCGGAAAGGAACCGTTGATGAGGAATCGGTTATTGCAACCGTTCGCATTGGCTATGCAGATGGCTACCCGCGGCGTCTGGGGAATGGGGCGGGGCGTATGCTGGTCAATGGTCAGTTAGCGCCTGTGATTGGGACAGTTTGTATGGACATGACCATGATCAATATTACCCATATCGAGGGAGTAAAAGAAGGTGATGATGTTATCATTTTTGGTAAAGCATTACCCGTTCAACAATTGGCTCAATGGGCTCAAACAATTCCTTATGAGTTGATGACGGGCATTTCTGAACGCGTTCAGCGTGTTTATTATGAAGAATAAGGCTATTTCTTTTATGATTTCCCTGCCTTTATCTCTTGGCTGTTCTGCCTATATTTGCTGACCCAAAAATTGTAATAGTGAAGCTTCGAAATGTATTTCTCATCATATTATTGATCCTTATTGTTGACCAGGCTTTTAAAATATGGATAAAAACCGGGTTCACTTTCGGCCCTGTTATGAATGTGATGGGCCTGGAATGGTTCCAGTTATATTTTATTGAAAATGAAGGGATGGCCTGGGGTTGGAAGATCGGTGGGGAATGGGGTAAAATGATCCTTACATTATTCCGCTTAGCTGCCGTTATTTTCGGTACCTGGTATTTGGGCAGGATTGTCAGTCAAAAATATCACCGCGGTTTTATTATTTGTGCTGCTTTGATCTATGCCGGTGCATTAGGGAATTTAATTGACAGTATGTTTTATGGTTTGATCTTTTCCGAAACGGATTACCATACAATTGCTACCATGTTTCCTGAACAGGGGTATGCAGGTTTTTTACATGGAAAGGTTGTAGATATGTTGTATTTCCCCATCATCCGTTCAACATATCCATCATGGGTACCTGTAGTAGGTGGAAATGATTTTGAATTTTTTAGTCCTGTTTTTAATATTGCTGATGCTTCTATTTCAGTTGGCGTAATTACTTTACTGATCTTTCAAAAGCGATTTTTTCAAAAAGAAGAGCCGGTTAAAACTTCAAAACCGGTAGAAACCAATACCGAAGTTTCTGATAAAGTGCAGGTTTCCTGATTGGTTATTCATAATTATTAAACCAGCCAACATCCCACTGGTGTGCCGGTAAAACCGTATCCGGTTCTTTGGCCAATAATTTGATTCGTGCCGGTATAACATCCAGTGCTGGTAAAACTTTCAGGCAGATGCCGTTGGCTGACCGGTTTACTTTTAATTTTGAAGTGGATGTTCCTCCAATGACACTTAATGGATAAGCGCTGAAATGGAAAACGGGACTTGTGTTGTTTTTCATAGTACTTTGATGGTTTAGACAGGGCCTGGGTAAATGTACAAACGTTAAAAAAGCGGGTTTATTGAGCTTTATGCATTGCCTCGCATTAAAAAAGAAGGCTTTGAGCCTTCTTTTACGCCATTATTTTTATTAATAATTGCCTGTTACAGGTCCGTTTTGCCTACCATTTGCGACGGGATTACCCATTCATCGAACTGTTCTGGAGTAACATAACCTGTTTTTACAGCCATTTCTTTTAAAGTGGTTCCTTCTTTATGTGCTCTTTGGGCAATTTCAGCTGCTTTATAATAGCCAATCCGGGTATTCAGCGCCGTTACCAGCATCAGCGAATTGTCAACATGCTTTTTGATATTGGCTTCAATAGCTTCAATACCTGTCGCACATTTATCATTAAAACTTACACAGCCTTCACCCAATAACCTGGCGCTATGTAAAAAATTATAAATCATCATCGGTTTAAAAACATTCAATTCAAAATGCCCCGTGGCGCCGCCAATACTGATGGCCACATCATTACCCATTACCTGCGCAGCAATCATGGTGAGTGCTTCACATTGGGTTGGATTCACTTTGCCCGGCATGATGGATGATCCGGGTTCATTGTCCGGTATATGAATTTCGCCTATGCCTGACCGTGGTCCGGAAGAAAGCATGCGGATATCATTGGCAATCTTCATTAAACTTACGGCAACTGTTTTTAAAGCACCATGCGATTCTACGATGGCATCATGTGCAGCCAATGCTTCAAATTTATTAGCTGCTGTTACGAACGGAAGACCAGTCAATTTCGCAATATGCCCAGCCACATTTTCTGAATAATTTTCCGGTGTGTTAATGCCGGTACCAACAGCGGTTCCACCCAGTGCCAGTTCCGATAAATGTTCCAATGTATTTTTAATAGCTTTTAGTCCATGATTTAACTGGCTCACATAGCCGCTGAATTCCTGGCCCAGTGTAAGGGGAGTGGCATCCATAAAATGGGTTCTTCCGATTTTAACCACATTCATGAATTCTTTGCTTTTTGCAGATAAGGTGTCTCTCAGTTTTTCAATCCCGGGAATAGTATTCTCTACCAGCATTTTATAAGCAGCAATATGCATCGCTGTTGGAAATGTATCATTTGATGATTGCGATTTGTTGACATCATCATTGGGATGAAGAAATTTTTCCTTGTCAGTCAATTGACCACCATTCAACACATGACCCCGGTATGCCACAACTTCATTCATGTTCATATTACTTTGTGTACCACTCCCGGTTTGCCAAACAACAAGCGGGAAATATTCGCGGTGCTGTCCTTCAATGATTTCGTCACATACTTTACCGATCATATCCGCTTTTTCTTTCGCTAATACACCTGCTTCAAAATTGGTTATAGCTGCGGCTTTTTTTAAATATGCGAACGCTTCTATGATCTCTTTGGGCATCCGGTTAATATCCTGTGCAATTTTGAAATTTTCAATGCTGCGTTGTGTCTGGGCGCCGTATAAAGCCTCTGAGGGTACTTTAACCTCACCCATGGTATCTTTTTCTATTCTGTAACTCATATTGGGGATAATTTTAAAAATGCGAAATTAACCCAATTGACATTATGGGTAGCTGATTTGCATTAGGTATCATTAAACAACCTTTTCATCTGGACATGATTGTACATTGCATCAGCAATTTTACGAGGGCATGATTATTTAAAATATGATTGTTCAATTAATAAATTAATGAAAGGCATCAATAGATTTACTGCACTTTTTTTGGTTATTCCTTTAACCGTTCTGCAGGTGTATTGCAGCAGTTCTGAAACCAGGACACAAGCGAATGAGGAAGTCTCCGATTCAAATGCAACGGGTAATATCATTTTTACCGGTGATGCAGGAATTATCGGGGAGGATCCTCAACCATTTTATGATTCCATTAATACGGGAAATACAAGACCTGCTGAATTGATAGTTTTTGCTAAAACATTGATTGATGTTCCATACAAATATGCTTCTGTCGACCCGTCACAGGGATTTGATTGTTCCGGCTTCATCACCTATATTTTTAATCATTTTGATATAGCGGTGCCACGTTCTTCTGTTGGTTTTACCAATATGGGAAAGACTGTTGATTTGCAAAATGCAAAACCGGGCGATCTTATTTTATTTACCGGTACGGATAGCAGCATCCGTGTTGTGGGCCATATGGGTTTGGTAATTTCTAATAAAAATGGTTTGCTGGAATTTATTCACTCCAGTTCAGGGAAAGCCAATGGAGTAGTGATAACACCTTTGGAAAAATATTATATGGGTCGTTTTGAAAAAGTGATCCGGATTTTTCCGGAAGAAATGCTTTAAATATTTCAAATAATCATCCCGTCAATAACCGATAGCCTGAAGGAAATCGGTTTTTTTTCTTTTTGAAACATCCAGCACCATACCATTGCGCATCACTACCTGACCACCTTCTCCGCGTATATATTTTTCAACGTAAAATTTATTGATGATATGTGAATGATGAATACGTACAAAATTTTCTGCCGGCAACAGTTCTTCAAATTCTTTTAATGTACGGCAAACTAAAAATTTTTGATTGGAAGACAGGAAAATATAGGTGTAGTTGTTACTTGCTTCGAGGTAAACAATATCTTCCAGGTTAATAAATTGCAATCCTTCTGCAGTTGGAATGGGAATACGGCGGGGTGGCTTTTTTTGCAGGCATTCGAGCAAATGTTCTAATTGTAAACCAGGCGTTTGTTTATTTTTATTATCCACGGCTTTAGCAACAGCTAATTTCAAATCATCTATATCCACCGGTTTTACCAGGTAATCCAATGCACTAAACCTGATGGCCTTGATAGCATAATGATCATAAGCTGTAACAAATATGAGTTCGAAATCTTTATAGCTAAGTTTCTGTAACATTACAAATCCATTCATTACCGGCATTTCAATATCCAGGAAAACCAGGTCGGGGTGCAGGCTGTCAATAGTATGGATGCCTTCCTGTGCATTATCACAAAGCGCAATGATTTCTACCTGTGGACAATGTTTATTCAATTTTTCACTCATTGCACTCAGGTTACTTGCATCATCATCAATTAATACTGCTTTTAGCATTTTTGTATTTGGATTAATTAGCTGTTTATCCTGACCATGGCTTTGGTTCCCAAACAAATTCCTTCCTCTTCAAGATCAATAATTTCAATATCGTTGGTCCCATTTTTATTATAGAGACTGATGCGTTCCCGGGTTATATCTATTCCATAAGATTTTTGATCCGGTTTGTTTATGGCTTTTAATTCTGCAGCCTGTTTTCGACCGATACCATTATCAGAAACATAATAAACGATCTGATCATTCTGTAGTTCGGCAGAGATATCCAGTTGCCGGTCATTATCCTGTTTATTCAGTAAGCCATGATGAATGGCATTTTCAACAAATGGCTGTATGATCATTGGAGGAACTTTATAATCACCATTCATTAATTTTTCATCAACAATAAGATTGTAATTGAATTTATTATTACAACGAAATTTTTCCATTTCAAGGTAAAGTTTTAATGTTTCAAAATCTCGTTGAAATGAAACCAGGTTATTCTTTGAACTGTCAAGTACCGAACGAATCAGTTTAGCAAATCGTGACAGGTATGATGTGGCTTTATCTGCCTGGTTGGTTTGTACCAGGTTGTCAATGGCACTGAGGCAATTAAAGATAAAATGTGGATTCATTTGTGCTCTTAATGCCTGCATTTCCAGCTCTAATGCTTTTCTTTTTAATGCTGAATGCTCCTGTGCATTTTTCAACTTTTCATTCTTCCTTTTTAATAAAATGTTGCGGAAGATTAATGTTGCAATAAGAATAATAACACCCAGGCTAATAAAAAGGAAATTTTTTTGCTGGGATTGTTTTTGTAATTGTATTTCCTTTATTGCTAATTCATCCTGCTTATTTTGATTTTCTTTTTCCAGGATTTCCATCCTGGCCGCCGATTCTTCTGAAGCTGTATAAAGAGCCGTTCTTAAAGTAAACTGTTCTTTGTCGATAGAATCTTTCATTATAGTATATAGCCTGAAATAATGATATGCGCTGTCCGTATTTTTGAGTTTTTCAAAAAGAGATGACATCAATAAATGAGCTTCTTTTTTAAAATAGTTGTTTGAGGCCCGGTCACTGTTTTGGCTTAGTTGACGGGCATACATTAATGCTTTATTAAATTCAGTTTTCCCTTCATAAGCCTTTGCCATCATTAATTGAGCATGCATAAGCACAATCTTATCTTCACTTTTTTTTATTTTTTCAATCCTTGGCAAAAAATGTTGCAATACCTTTTCGTATTCCTTATTATTCAACTTAGCATAATGACTAAAATCAAACATCATCCAGTCATTGAATTTTTCCTGGACCGCTTTGTCCTGGGTTATGATTGATAAATCATGTTTATGTTTTTCCTGGAAATAAATAGCGGAATCAACAAGATTCAATTGCAGGTAAGCATAACCGATATCCTGTAAATGAGGCCATAAAAAAATAAATGAATTATTACAATAGGAAAGAAACTCATGGTAATATCGCAATGCATTTTTTGCATCGCCAGAATAGTTAAAAGACCTGGCGATAAAAGCAAGAGATATTGCAGTCAGGAATGAATCATTTACCTGCTTACCGATCATTTGAGATTCTATTAAGTTTTCAAAAGCCTTCCAGTAAGTTCCTTTTTTTGCATATTTAAACCCGATTGCCTGGTGAGCCCAGCCAATTGAAGTTTTATCTCCAGATTGATGAGCGGTTTCCAGTGCATGTTTCAAGGCTGTATCAGCTTCCTTTGTTTGTCCATTCAATGTATATGCAGATCCAAGTAACCGGTATGCAGTTGATTGTAAAGAAATATTTACTGGGTTTTGAAGTTCCAATAATGCCAGTTTACAAAGGATAATCATACTATCCAGGTTTCCTAAAAGCTTCCCCAACGTTTCGGCTTGCAAAAGAAGGGATAAGCCTTTGCCCTTTTCATAATTTATTTTTTTAGATTCTGCGTAAGCTGACCTTGCATACAGGAGAGCTGAATCCGAATGGATAAAATGATAAATAAAATGCTCGCTTATCTTATTAAGGCAATCAGCCTTTGAAATTCCTTTTAATCCAGACAATGATTCTTTTAATTCATTAACCTGGGACGTTTGTGCAAAAGATTGCATCGACATTAAAAGGATGATGATTAATGGTCGAAAGCACATAAATGGACTTTTTCCAATTCCCATTAAATTTACTTTTATCTGTTGGAAATAATAGGAATATGTTTGACCCGGCAATAAACCAGGTCAAACGTATTTTCATTTAGTATGATATGGTTCCCTCGTAAGTAATAGTGCCTTCTGTATGTCCAGGAATGGCGATTGTAAAACCAGTAAAATTGCCGGTTGCCTGTTTAAATCTTCCCTTACCTCCCGTTATTATATGATCCATTACTACTGTATTTGAACCCTGGGGATTTGGTGTTACTGTGCCGGTAAAAGTGGTGTAAAATTCATCTCCATTGGCAGCCTTAAAAACAGCCGTGCCAGAATTAT
Organism: Chitinophagaceae bacterium; assembly: GCA_036675565.1. Lineage (GTDB taxonomy): Bacteria > Bacteroidota > Bacteroidia > Chitinophagales > Chitinophagaceae > JACCYQ01. The sequence goes on along the minus strand of JAKFER010000060.1, from coordinate 38,152 downwards.
TAAATGGCGGTGGTGTAGTAAAATAAATTGTTGGGTAAGCGATAAACATGCTACGGCCTAAATGAGAAGATTCTCCATAACCTGTAATTTCTTGTTGCATTATTGGAGGGCCCACTAATATCCTGGCTGAAGTAGTGTAAGTTCCTTTTATAGGCAATTGTTTTTCAGTTTTTTTTGCCGATGAGCTGATCATTAATTGATCATCTTCATTTGTTATTGATTTAGTACATGCAGTAAATCCAATAATCAATGCCATGCAGGCAAGTATAAAACAATACTTTTTCATTTTTATTTTTTTAATGATTAAAAATGGTTTTGATAGTGTTATAATTACTGCGCAGTAATATTTAAAAGCCGTTAATTTAACTGCTTTATTGGTGTTGAAATAACACTGTATGAAATTAAATGCAGGTAACAGTGAAATAAAGCCCAATTGATTAATTGGGCGTAAACATTGATTAAGTGGAGATCTTATCAAGGTTGATCTTATGCGACTCGATTCATTAAATATTAAAAGCTAAACATGCAGTGATGATCATTTTCCCGTAAATGCCGCCTTTCTTTTTTCCATAAATGCTGAAACCCCTTCCTTCATGTCATCTGTAATGAAGGTAATTCCAAAACTCTTTGCTTCCTCTTCAAATCCTTTTTTGGATGGATCATGCACGGCGTTAACCGCCCTGATACATTCACGGATAGCAATAGGCGCTTTTTGATTGATCACTTCAAGTAATGATTTAGTGCGGGACATAAGCTCATTTGCCGGAACTACATAATTAACCAGTCCGTATTGCAGTGCAGTAGCAGCATCCAGCATATTACCGGTTAACAGCAACTCCATGGCACGGCCCTTACCAATGAGCTGTGTTAATCTTTGTGTGCCACCATAGCCTGGTATCAATCCCAGGTTTACTTCCGGCTGTCCAAACTTCGCATTTTCAGAAGCAAGCCTGAAATGACAGGCCATAGCTAACTCGCAGCCGCCTCCAAGTGCAAACCCGTTAACAGCTGCCACTACCGGTTTTGATGCGTTTCCAATCTTAAAAAAAATATCCTGTCCTTTTTTTGCCAGTTTTTCACCTTCTGATACCGCTAAAAATTCTTTGATATCCGCACCTGCTACAAAAGCTTTTTCGCCAGCGCCGGTAATGATTACTGAACGTACCTGTGAATCATTTTCCGCTTCATCAATAGCCCTTCCCAGTTCTTCCATAACCTGCTGGTTCAATGCATTTAATTTTTCGGGACGGTTAATGGTGATCGTTAGAATGTTGTTTTCAGTAGATGTGAGTAGTGTGGTATACATTTAGAATATTTTTTGGAAGAAGAATTTATTTAAAGAATCAGAAAGAACGGTTTTCTTTTACCCAGTTCTTAATATAGTCTGCAATAACTGTGGTCGTTGTGCCAGGAGGAAATAATTTTCCAACACCCATTTCATTCAGCTCTTTCATGTCTGCATCAGGTATGATACCGCCACCCGTGAGCAAAACATCATCCATTTCTTTTTCCTTCATCAATTGAATAATTTTTTTAAATACCGTCATATGGGCCCCGCTCAAAATACTTACACCAATCGCATCCACATCTTCCTGCAATGCACTGTTTACAACCATTTCCGGTGTTTGCCGCAAACCGGTGTAAATAACTTCCATGCCGGCATCTCTTAAAGAAGTTGCAATCACTTTAGCGCCTCGGTCATGCCCATCTAACCCAACCTTTGCCACTAATACACGTATCGGCCTTTTAATTTCATTTGTCATTCAGGAAAATTATGTTGGTAAAAATACAAGTTAGTTCTACACTGTGTAAATTTAGGTATGAACTACAGAAAATTTGGAAATACGGATCTGCAGGTAAGTGAAATTGGTTTTGGTGCATGGGCCATCGGTGGCGATGCAAAAGTAGGAGATACGCCCATTGGGTGGGGACCTGCAGATGACAACTTATCTGTTAAAGCCATTCATGCTGCATTGGATGCAGGAATAAATTTTTTTGATACGGCTGATTTTTATGGTTTGGGTCATTCAGAAGATTTGATTGGCAAAGTTTTAAAAGGGCACAAAGAAGCCATCATTGCCACCAAAGTGGGGCACCGGGAAGTTGAACAGAAAATTGTTTTGGATTATTCAAAAGATTATATCATTGAGGCCTGCGATAAAAGCCTGCGTCGTTTAAAAAGGGATGTTATTGATTATTACCAGTTGCATTCAGCCAGACTAAATCATTTAGAGCATGGAGAATGCATTGAGGCCATGCAGTTGTTGGAAAAACAAGGGAAAATCAGGTATTGGGGATTATCATTAAACACATTCAATCCTGCTCCCGAAGCGGAGTTGATGATAAAAAATAAATGGGGACATGGATTTCAATTGGTATTTAATTTAATGAACCAAAGAGCATACAAAATCATGCAGCAATCCGCTGCTGCAGGTTATGGTATTATCGCCCGGATGCCATTGCAATTTGGTTTACTAACGGGCAAGATCACACCGGGAACAACCTTTGATAAAAATGATCATAGAAGTTTCCGGCTTACACCTGAAATTATAACCGCCACTTTAAAAGTGTTGAACCAGGATATTTGGCCCATTTTAGATGAAGAACAAATTTCTAAGACTTCCCTCGCTTTAAGTTTCATATTATCCTGCAAAGAAGTTAGTACAGTAATACCAGGAATCCGGACGCCGGAGCATGTAAAACAAAATACTTCCGGATTAAAAAAGCTTTCTGCAAAAGATCAGCAACGGTTATTGCAAATGGCCAATGAACAATGGAAACCCGTTTTGGAGATGATGGAAAAACAAGGTTGAGGATCAACGGGAAAACTTTTTCTTCATTTGCTGTAATTCCATGGAAGCCATTTTCGATGCTTCCGGATCAGCACCCTGGTAAAAAAATATCTTATCACCCAACTGCCTGGAATATTGATTGGCTACGGAATCAACAAAAGTAAATTTTTCAAAGCGGTTGAAAATTTCATTATTGGCCTTTGGTTTATTCCGGTCGATTACAATAATATGTTTAAAATTAAAATCGTCAGGGATCCATAATAAGTTGGAACCGTTATCTGAATAAACTTTTGACTGGAAGCTTTCATCCTTACTATAAAATTTTAATGCTCCCGCCTGTCCGTAACTATCTGCAAAAATGATAGCATCTTTCTGAATACTATCGGGGAGTGATTGATAAAAATTTTCCGTTTTCGCTGTTAATTCCTTCCACCCCAGCATATCTGCAAAATCCTGTGGTAAGGCATGATTTTCCTGGTCTTCCCATTTAAGCAATCCTGTTTTTTCAACATCATACTGTTTATAGAATGCTGCCAGTTTTGGAGGTTCCCAAAGAGGCAGGAGCATAGGTACAAACGGAAGCGTTAATAATATGACAATAACAGGCAGGGCTATGCGAAGCCATGTATACCTTAATGTAAATCTTTCAATGGCCACGCCTCCGGCTGCCAAAAGCATAGGATAAATACCCATTGCATAATAACTTTTACCACTTCCGGCCAAGAGTAATAGAATGACCAATATATAAGTCCATCCAAAAACGGCATACGGTCTTGTTTTAAATACCCATAAAAGGCCTGCAATCCATACAAATACCACTGGTAACAGGTAAAGGAATTGGTCCTTAATAAAATCAAGTGGTGACAGGAACTTTAACTGGGTTGCCTGCAATTCATCCATATGATGAAACAAGGGCCAATTATGCGTGTACTGCCAATAGATATTAGGAAGTATCAATAGCAGCAATAATCCAACACTCAAATAAAGGTGTTTGTTTGTGATCAGTCCTCGATGCCTGGTCAGTAAGACGGATACAGCAATGGCAACTGCCAGGAATAAAACGGAATATTTACTATACCAGCCAATAGCGGTTGCGATCCCCAACAGGTACAAAAAATGATTTTGGTTTGTATTAATATAACGAAGTAAAAAATACAGCACCAGCGTCCAAGAAAAAATATCCAGGAAGTTGGGTTGAAATAAATAATGCATCCGCATGTAAGCGCCGGTCAGGATACCGAGTCCCGCTAAGAATTGAGCAAAACGGTTGCCACCAAATTCAGCGGTAATTAAGCAGGTGAGGATCACCGTTAGCGCACCAAAAAATAAGGGCCACAATTTAAGCATCCATTCCGCTCCGCCCATCCAGCCTGTAACAGATCCTAAAAAAGCGATCAGGGGCGGATTTTCGAGAAAACCTGCAGACAGGTGTTGTCCCTGTTGATAATACAGGTATTCATCACGTTGCAATTCATACATTTCATGTTGCAATAAAACCGGCAGCAACAGTTTGATGGCAACAAGTATTAAAATAACAGGCCAATAAGGCCTGAATTTTTGAACCGGAGCAGTTAGCATGGAAAACCTTTGAACAATAAATATATTTATTTTAAAAGGTTCAGCGTGTGTTTAATTCTTTTGATCATTTCTTCTTTACCTATCGTGGTTGCAATTTCAAAAACAGGTGGCCCGAATTTTCCACCAACCAGCATGATCCGTAACGGAAGTTGCAATTCGCCCGGTTTAATATTTTTTTCCTGGGCAAGTTCTTTAAAAGTGTTCTCTAAGTCCGGGGTATCAACGTTTTCTAACCCGTTCACTTTCTGCACAAATGATTCAAAGAAATCTTTTTTAGCTTCAGACCATTTTGGCAGAACGGAAGCCGTATCAATTTCTGCAGGCGTAATAAAAAAGAATTTCGTTTGTTCATAGAAGTCAGTTAAAAGGGAACAACGCTCTTTAACGAGTTCAATAATTCGGGTTAGTTTTTCATCATCAGGAAATTGAACCTGGTTATTGGTCAAAACATTTTTTACATCAGGCAATAATCTCCTAGCCGTTGATCTTTTGATCCACTCGTGGTTGAACCATTTTGCTTTTTCGAAATCGAAATGGGCGCCACCTTTGTGAACACGGTCAATATTAAAACTCTCCACCAGTTCATCCAGTGTATAAATCTCTTTATCAGATCCATCGTTCCAGCCTAATAAAGCAAGCAGATTAATAAACGCTTCCGGTAAAAAACCTTTTTCCCTGAACCCTTCTGTAAGAATTCCTGTTTCAGGATCTTTCCAGTTCATTGCATATACAGGAAATCCGTATTTGGCTCCATCACGTTTACTCAATTTTCCTTCGGGCCCTAAAATCAATGGAAAATGTGCCCATTTAGGCATCTTATCTCTCCAACCCAAATACCGCCACAATAAAATATGGACAGGTGCACTGGGCAACCATTCTTCGCCGCGAAAGGCATGGGTAATTTTCATCAGGTAATCGTCAACTACAACCGCCAGGTGATAAGTGGGCATGCCATCGCCTTTTAATAATACCTTATCGTCAGAAATACCCGCTTCAAAATGGACTTCGCCGCGAATCATATCTGTAAACGTAACCGTTTCATGCTCCGGCATCTTAATACGTATAACAAGGGGCTCATTATTTTGCAATAAACCATCTGTTTCTTCTTTGGGTAAAACCAATGAATTGCGCATATGCATCCGCGTAGTATGATCGTATTGCGGATTCGGATTTTCAGGTGTTGTCAGTCTTTCCCGCATGGCATCCAGTTCGGCGGGTGTATCAAATGCATAATATGCATGACCCGATGCTATCAACTGCTCTGCATACTGGCGATAAATTTCTTTTCTTTCGCTTTGGCGATAGGGTCCATGTTCGCCGGGATTTTCAACACTTTCATCGGGTTGCAATCCACACCACTTTAAACATTCAAAAATATATTCTTCTGCGCCGGCTACATAACGGTTACGGTCAGTGTCTTCGATCCTTAATATAAAAACACCCTGGTTTTGTTTGGCAAAAAGGTAATTGTATAAAACAGTTCTTACACCGCCCAGGTGCAAGCCCCCTGTTGGACTGGGAGCAAAACGTACAATGGCTTCATTATTCATAGCGCCAAAATTACAATTTAGAATGATGTGGGTGCAGGCTCTTATGAAAGGGTACAGTTGATTGGCTGCTTATCTTTGTAATGATGCAAAAATATTTTATCCGAACACCGGGCTGGCTGCGTAAGATTTATCCTGCTTATACCTGGAAGATCAATACGGATGAAAAAATATTATACCTCAGTTTTGATGATGGCCCTCATCCAATTGCCACGCCATTTGTTTTGGATGAGTTGAAAAAAGCCGGTGCAAAGGCCAGTTTTTTTTGCATCGGGAAAAATGTAGAAAACCACCCGGAAATATACAGGCGCATATTGGATGAAGGCCATGCAGCAGGTAATCACACCCAAAATCATTTAAATGGCTGGAAGGTTCCGGATGCAGACTACCTGCGAGACATAGCCGAAGCTGCAAAGCGTATAGACTCATATTTATTCCGGCCGCCATACGGACGAATCACCCGTTTCCAATCCAAATATGTGGCATCGGCTATGGGTGTTAAAAATGCCTCTATTATTATGTGGGATGTATTAAGTGGTGATTTCGACGAAGCACTTACAGGAAAACAATGCGCAGAAAATATTTTATTAAATAGCCGGAATGGCTCCATCCTTGTATTTCATGATAGCGAAAAAGCATGGCCACGATTGAATGTTTGCTTGCCTTTGGTGTTGAAATACTTTTCGGAGCAAGGATTCAGGTTCGAAAAATTGTCCTGAAAGGAATATAAGTGGATACTTGTAGAAGCGGTAATAAACTGGTTATCAGTTAAAAAAATTAGGGCCTGGGTAGAAACCCTGGCCCGTTTTTAATCCGTACCCTATGAAAACTGGTTTAAAGGTATAATATTTTTTTATTAGAGCAAACTTATTTCATAAACTGTTCCGTTAATTGAAATCGTGGCTTTGTTGTCACAGGTACCATTACCAAAATCAAGCACAGCAACCCATGGCGTATTAGTTCTGCTATTTTCCCTAACGGTGCTGATTCGCCCTTCTACTACCCAGCGGCAAGAGAATTTTTTTACTAATGGTTGAGTTATTTCATTTTTCCAGGCAACTACTACATCACCTCTTTTTGTTTTCCCATTGCTCATGCCTGTCACCTGGTATATATCATCTAACGGAATAAATGGTGTACCTAAGCCAGACACTTGTGAAATGGTTTTATTACTGTTCCATTCAATGTAATTACCGTTGGGTTTGCTTAACCGGCCATTCTCAACCACTACATTGTATTGGAAAACTGTAGCTGTACTGGTATTGGTAATTTCATGTGTGCCGGAAATGGAGATATCATTCATTTTAAAATTTTCAAAAACTGTTGTGGCTTTTGCGCCCGGCATCAGCATCCGGTTTGAATAGGTAGTTTTCATTTTACCTGAACGGGTAATCCCGTCTCTTCCCAGGCAACCTGCACCGAAATCGAGGATAATTTCCAAAGGGAAATTGGTAGTGGGTGTTCGGTTAATGGTCACCGTGAAGCAGGCCGTAACCCGGTTGGTTTGCCCGGATTCTGTAGGAGCCATCGAACCAAATATGCCCAGGCCGGCCATACCCACTTCGTCATTGGCGCCCATCACATCGTCAAAAATGCTGTTGAAAATAATATCGGCTTCAGCGCTTGCTTCTGTTGAATATTGAAGTGCCTGTGTTTCATCCTCCGTGCTGAGATCCTGGGTTTCGCTGTTTTCTTTTGAGCAGGAAACAAAAAAGGCGACAGATAAAAATACTGCCACCAGGGTGCGGTTAAGTTTTAGGGTAGTTTTCATTTGTTTTAGTTATTTTTTTTAGCCAAATGGAATTCGTCTAAATAAATTTCAGGGTAATGATCATATCAAAGACTCATTTCATTTGTTTTAGTTAATGTTTTTTTGCCAAATGGAATTCGTCGGTTGTGTTCATATTAGCTAAGACTCATTTCATTTGTTGGGTAGTTATTAAGAAAAATAGTAAACTTTAGTCAGATTAGGAAGAACGTTAAAAGTTTAACAGATATTAAATTATTTTACCAGTTTTGAACAAATAAATACCATGTTGATTGATACTCATTGTCATATCTATTTACCCGAATTTGACCAGGACAGGGATGAAATGATGGATCGTGCCCGCAAACTGGGTGTGGAGCAGTTTTATATGCCGGCTATTGATTCCTCCACGCACCAGGGGATGTTAGACCTTGAAGAGCAATTAAAAGGCTGTGTTTGGGCCATGATGGGCCTGCATCCCTGTTCGGTGAATGAAAAAGTGGAAGAGGAACTAGCGTTGATTGAAGGCTGGTTTGAAAAGAGACCATTTATTGCCTTGGGCGAAATCGGGCTGGATTATTACTGGGATACCAGTTTTGCTGAGCAGCAAAAGATGGCGATGAGTCGGCAAACCGACCTCGCCCTGCATTATAACAGGCCCATTGTGATCCATTCCCGTAACTCTATTGATGATTGCATTGATATTGTAAGTGAAAAGCAAAATGGTTCTTTAAAAGGTGTGTTTCATTGTTTTTCGGGTACATTGGAACAGGGTAAAAAGATTATTGACTTAGGGTTTTACCTGGGTATTGGAGGCGTGCTGACCTTTAAAAATGCAGGTTTGGATAAAGTGGTGCAGGAACTAAAATTGGATAACCTGGTATTGGAAACGGATGCGCCATACCTGGCACCGGTTCCATATCGCGGTAAAAGGAATGAACCAGCTTATGTTTCCATAGTAGCCGAAAAACTGGCGGCCTTGAAGAATATGTCATTAGCAGATGTTTCGGCGATCACTACAACCAATGCAAAAAAATTGTTTCAGTAAGTTTGTGAATTGTATTTTTGCCGCCCAAATGGAGACTTGTCCGAGTGGTTGAAGGAGCACGCCTGGAAAGTGTGTATACCTCTAAAGGGTATCGAGGGTTCGAATCCCTCAGTCTCCGCAAAAGGGAAAAATCATATCTAGAATGATTTTTCTCTTTTTTCATTTGCAGATGAATTCATTAATTGAAAAATCTTTTTTGTGTTTGATAAAAATTGGAACTTGTTACTTCCAAAAGAGGTTCATTCATGTACGAACTGTTTTTTCAAACCCTGCAAACCAAAGTGCCTTTCAATGAAGAGGAACTGACCATTTTAAAAACATATCTCACACCTAAAAAACTACGCAAAAAACAATACCTGCTGCAGGAAGGCGATGTGTGTAAGTTTATCGCTTTTGTAGAAAAAGGATCCCTTCGGTCGTATACCATTGATGAAAAAGGTAATGAACGTATTATTCAGTTTGCCCTTGAGGGATGGATCATCTCCGACCTCTTTAGCTTCCTGACTGCTGAACCTGCTACTTACAATATTGATGCACTGGAAGGTTCGGAGCTGGTGCTCATCAGCAAAACTGCTCACGAAGAATTGCTCAAGAAATTACCAAAATACGAAACCTGGATCAGGCTACAGATCACCGGTGCTTATATCGCTATGCAAAGAAGACTGACTTCTATTATCAGTCTTTCATTAGAAGAGCGATATGCGGGTTTTACATCGCTTTACCCGGAAATCGTGCAACGGGTGCCGCAGCATATGATCGCTTCCTACATGGGTTTGACACCTGAAACATTAAGTCGTGTAAGGAGAAAAATGACCCGTAAATAAAAACTTCCTTTCTTTTTTCATTGACTTTTATCAATGCTCTTTCTTGCCCAAACGCAATGGAACAGGGCATGATGTTGAGGTAGCTTTGTGTAATCAATGAATAGCAAAACAAAACAAAAAAAATTATAGCCATTATAAAAGCTAACTAACCGGCGACATGACCCCGCATGGCATTACCAAACAAGTTACCGTTGATATGGAATAACATGGTTCATTTGTAAATGCGATGAATAATAAACAAACAGTGGGTTTCCAGGTAACGGGTATCATTAAACGCTCTGATTTTAATCTTAGTAATGGATTTCCACCGCCCATGATCAGCGATGATGTGTATATTAAAGCGGATGGAGAGTTTGTGCAATAAAAAAAATCGGAACAAAATAATATTTATCAAATAAAAAAGTAATCATATGAAATCATTAGAAAACAAAGTAGCTATTATAACCGGTGCCGGATCTGGCATTGGAAAAGCAACAGCAGAATTATTTGTAAGAGAAGGAGCCAAAGTAGTTGTATCTGATATCAGTGAACAGAATGGCCAAAGTGTTGTAGATGAAATTAAAAAAAATGGGGGTGAGGCTTTTTTTGTAAAAGCTGATTCGTCCAAAGCAGAGGATAACGAAGCGCTGGTTCAACAAACGATTCAAACATATGGCTCATTGGATATTGCTGTAAACAATGCGGGTATTGGCGGACAACTGGGTCTTACCGGCGAGTATCCCATTGATGGATGGAAAAAAGTGATCGACATAAATCTTTCCGGTGTTTTTTACGGGTTGCGTTACCAGATTCCCGCCATGCTTCCCCAAGGCGGAAGTATTATCAATATCGCTTCTATCCTGGGCCAGGCAGGTACAAAATTTTCACCTGCCTATGTGGCTGCAAAACATGGTGTGGTGGGACTTACCAAAGCTGCTGCACTGGAATATGCAGATAAAAAAATCCGTATTAACTCCGTAGGTCCGGGATATATAAAAACACCACTTGTTATGAATTCACTGGACACCAATGCATTGAACGGATTAATTGGTTTACATCCCATGGGTCGTTTAGGTGAATCAGAAGAAATAGCCGAAATGATCCTGTGGCTGGCTTCCGGTAAGTCATCGTTTGTTACCGGCGCCTATTACCCGGTTGATGGTGGTTATCTGGCACAGTAAATATTTTTTACGCATTGTCAAAGCATGACCTGATCAATGAAGCGATAGATTGACAGTGCGTAATTTTTTATTATAAAAATTATCTGCAGGATTTAAATTGTTAACTGAAGCAACCTGCGCATACCCGTCAACGTTTTACCATAGCCTGGTAATTAAATCTGAGCTGCATGAAAAGAGATCAATTTATTAAAACAATCATAACAGGAGCAGTAGGAATGACAACAATATCAGCATTCAAAAATTTTACAAATGGCTTAGGCGAACAGGAGCAGGTAATGCCTGTACTGTTTATAGGTCACGGTTCACCCATGAATGGTATTGAAGACACCAAGTTCAGTCGCAGGTGGACAAAGATGGCAAATGAGATCCCAACACCTAAAGCGGTATTGGTAATCTCAGCGCATTGGTTTACCAAGGGCACTAAAATCACCGCTATGGATTTTCCCAAAACCATTCACGATTTTGGAGGTTTTCCACAGGCATTATTTGATGTGCAATATCCTGCACCAGGCAACCCGGCTCTTGCAAAAGAAACAACGGATTTATTACATTCCGCTCATATTGAACTGGATCATGACTGGGGTTTGGATCACGGTACATGGACCGTAGTGAGACATATGTATCCTGCAGCCAACATTCCCGTATTACAACTGAGTATCGATTACACAAAGGGTCCCCAATACCATTATGACTTAGCTAAAGAACTTTATGCATTAAGAAAAAAAGGTGTGCTGATCATAGGAAGTGGCAACATGGTTCACAACCTGAGGATGGTGGCCTGGGACAAACTGAACGACCCAGGGTATGCATTTGACTGGGCAATAAAAATGAATGAAACCTTCAAGGAACTAATACAGTCTGGTGATCATAAGCCATTGATCCATTACAGCACATTGGGTAAAGAAGCAATGTTAGCAATTCCTACCCCTGAACACTATTTGCCATTAATGTATACGTTGGGTGTAAAAGGTAGTAAAGACGATGTTTCATTTTTTAATGATAATGCGGTTGGAGGTTCATTAACGATGACATCAGTAAAACTGGGATAGAATAAAAGCTCACTGTGGTAAAAAATTAAAATCATCAAAGTGAAATCCATAATGCATAATCAAAAATGAATAACTTCCTTTATCTATCAATACATTTTCTTTAAGTTCCTGTAATAAAAAACACCAAAGAAAATTGGCACAATTAATATGGGCAAAATTAATATGCCCCAAACTGTATCCATTGTTCCCGTCATTATTGGGTAAATAAATGAGATCAGTTGTTCCACTAAGTATATATAAAAACCTATCCTATAGCCAAATAACATAAATGAAAGACCAGTCAGAATTACTATGTTGGAAGGCAGCCATAAAAATAAAACTGTCACCATTTAATGATCCTACCATCGATTGATAATCGAAATAGTTTCGAATCAATCTTCATAAACAATGAAAATGTTTCAAACAACGGAGTTTTGACTTTTAACTTTTGAATTCTTACATTGATCTTTTAATTAAGTGTGAGGTTTATCAATTCTTCCTGGAATTCAAAAAATATATCACCCAGGCGGCTGTCTCCATCTGTTCCGTAATTGATAAAAAATATATGCATAACTCCTTTATTAGGAAAATACATAAGGTTAGCTGTATAGCCTACATCCCTGCCTTTGTGACCAATTCCATAATTGACACCAAAGTTTAAAAACGATTTTTGCAATCCATATCCATAAAAGTTAACGCCGTCCTGCTTGCCATAAGTTTGCATAACAGACCAGGATTTCGGATCTAATAAAGTGTTGCGAATAAAAAGCGCTTCTCCAAATTTGTGTAGGTCGAACAAATTGCTGTAAATCCCACCAAATCCATTACCACTGCCAGGAACCAGGTTGGATACATTCAGTATCGTGTTGTTATTGTATAAATCAAAATACCCTTGTGCAACAGAATTCGGCAGTTCATCATGAGGCTGGTAATAAGTATCGATCATACCAAGCGGGTGAATAATGTATTGTTTTAAAAGGTCTGCATGATTTTTACCACTTTGTGCTTCCAACACCATGGCCACAAGTATCGTATTCGTATTTGAATAAGTAGCTGTATCTCCTGCAACAAACAATGCATCCTCGTCATATACAAATTTCAATAATTCTTCGGGTTTCCATTTTTTGTTGGGTTCGTTAAGTACTGCCAGGTAAAAAGCATCTTTTTCGATGATATCCGGAATGCCGGTTTCATGTTTCATACATTGGCCAAGGGTAATGAGATCACCATTGGCTAACCGGTTTATTATGCGGGAAGGTAACCAGTCTTTGATCTTTTTATTGAGTGCGGAATATCCTATACCTGTACGGGTTGAATCCTCCATCATTTTGAATACAAGTGTGCCCATCATCAACTTTGTGATACTGGCTACTTTGGATATTGTTCCGGGAACAAAATCAATATTATTCCCGATATCGGCTTTGCCGCGACTGCCAACCCAGGTGCCATTACCATCGCGAACGAGTAAAGAAATACCAGGGAAACCTTTCATTTTATATTTATCCAGTAATGATTGGTATTGGGCATTCTTTGGATGTGTGCTGCTGGTATCCTGCCAGGGTACAGCAGGTCCTGTAGTTTTGGTCTCGCCTATCTGAGGTTTTTTACACGCTGTTAACCCGATCATCACCAATATCAATAGCCGAAAAATATGTATCATGTTTGCAGTTATTTGGATTTTGAAATCGTACGGGTAATGCCGATCATAAAGCTGTTATAGGGTAGTAGTGGTACATAGGTTCGGATAAAGGGGAACTGCAGCTTCTGCTGGTACAAAAGAAAACCACGCATGGGTTTTTCTGCTGAGGGTGTCAACAGGTAACTGCCCCCGATTCCATAAGTAGCAATCGCCTGGACTCTTCCAATCCCTTTATTGTTTTCATATTCACCATTATCATTCAATTTATATTTACCGGTAGCGGGAATGGATTGCATACCACCAGCTCCAATAGCAGTTTCTGCAGAGATCCTGTCAGTGAAATGATAGCGGTAGCCTGCGTTTGCGTAAACCGGGATACCATGTTGTACAAAGCGATGGAAAAAATAACCAGCCTTAACTTCCAGGAACCAGTCGTGTTTTTTCTTTGAAGAGAGTATGTAACCCCGCCCGTATTCTATACCGGGATGAACAGGGCTGGTAAACAGACCGGCGAACTTTCCAAATGGCATTGCTGTCTGGGTATTATAAATTCCTAAACTTTCATATTTCTGGCTGGATGCATCATTTGCTGTGACCAATACCAGCAACATTAAAAGGCAAGGGAAGCTTTTATTTACTTTCCGGGCTGGCCGGTGAAAATGAATATTCATAAGCAGTTATTGTATGTTAATTATAGCTACCTGTGTAAATCAAAAATCGGCGAAATGTGGTGCATTCAATTTCGAAAAATGATTACTGTTATATACAAGTTTCAAATCAAATCCGTTGCATCAATCAATAACACAGAACTTTTAAGCAGAACGTAAATTATAGGTTATCCTTCCCGGTATAAAGACCCCAATTGAAAGTATGAATTAGAAGCAATCTGACAAAACAAAATTTATTGTAACCCGGGTCTTGACCAAAACAACATTTCAAATTCTGATGCTTCCGGGTAGCAGCGAAAAAACAAACACGGGAGACCCGCCGGGAAAGTAATTGCTTTAATGATTTCCATCATTGTTTGCAGTTGCAGTTAGTAAGAACTTAGGTAAATGAAACATTTAAAGATCAACCTTGCAATCATCCTGGTTGCTTCCATGCTCAATTGTAAAAAGGACAATGATGAAATAATATTTTGTGGAAGCAGATGCCCGGGTTCAACACCATGGAAAGTAGAATCGCTTGATTTAGGCACACCCTGCTTTGCTACCAGGGAACAATGTCAAAGCTGGGCTAATTCAGCAGGCTATAGTGGCAAACCTTGTGTGAAATGTGATTGATTTTTAAATGAATGAAAAAGATACCCGGGTTCAGGATATTTTTATATTCATTCTAACTTGTTGTTCTACTTTATTGTTAAAGCTTTTTACTTTCATGAACATGAAACAATGCTACAGTATTTTTGAAAAAACAAAACACCTTTCATCAGCTTCTTTATCCCGGATCAAACAAATTTGATTGCTTTGATTGATGGTTCCTTCATAGTTAGTTTCCACAGGTCCTTCCAGCCTGGAATCTCCCGATTCTTTATTATTTACATTAATAATAATTTTCGCTCCATCAATTTTGTAAGTACCCTTTTGAGAAAATTTCTTGTCACGGCTAAACCATTTTGATACAGCTTTGGGATCATTTGAAGAAATCGCTTGCAGGATTACAATTCCATCTTCATAAAATCGCAAGTAAGTAAATATTTCAATATTGGCAGCGGGAACACCCCCGGTTTTGGCTATGTAAAAACCATCAAATAAAATATTTGTTTTGGTTTCTGTTTGCGAATATGAATAAAAAGATGCCATAATTAACACGGTCAAAAAAAATATCGTTTTTTTCATTGCGGGGTTTTGTTTAAATGAAGCAACCAACCAGTATTACAAATTGATGCGCAATTTTATATTGTTCTTCCGTCCTTTACGTTAATCAACGATCCTTCTGCTAAAAAAACTGATTTTGGTGTTTCAATTTGTAAGAAACCAAAATCAGGTCCATAAATATCCCCGAAGTCAACGTCAATTTGGTAATTTTTTATTGGATAAACTTCCCATCTTGGATGTTCCACGCCATATTCTGAAGTTCTTGATTCAGTAATTTTTGTATAACCCCAATAGTGTTCTGTTATAAATTCTTCTTCACTGCCAGCTACAATCGGAATAGAGATTTTGTCAGCACTGATCGATAATGAATGCCACCGTTTCTTTTTCCATTTGTATTCAGCGGTTAATGTATCGGTCGAAGTTGTCCACGAATGGCTCATGGGCATGGTCTCATATTTTTCTTTATAAATCGTATTCGCGACAAATGTCAGCGCGGGTTTGGGTACAATTTCTTTGATAAATACAACGCCTCGTTTCCAGCTTCCATCGTCGTAATACTTTACATAAAACCTGAGATTGACTTCTTCAAAATTTATGTGAAATGGAATGCTGACTCCTTTCAGTTTGGTGTTTTTAAATAAAAAACCGACTAAGCTGATATAACAGGTGCCATTCCATAAATCAATCTCTGTTTTGAAAGGCAAATAATTTTTAAGCCTGTTTATGTCCACAGCATAATTAACCATGGCTAATTTTCTCCATTCCGCTTGTAAAAAGGTATTTGCCATTTCTTGATCTTCCTCTTATTTATGCTAATATAAGCTACTCACTTTTGGCTTGCAATATTTCCAGATGCTTTTAGTGTATCCGGAATCTTACTGAAAAGGAAAATTTCAAATTTATTGATGTTCATTGTTGTATGGCAACAGGAGCAGGTATTAAGTACTGGAAACCTGGTGTTGCTTCAAAATTTAAGATGAGTGATACATATCATTGATTTAACTGTTTGCCATCATAGTACATGATTATTCCTGATGATAATATTGTTTAATGCTTCTTAAACTCCACTGTTGAAGTATCAGTTGAAAAACTAATCTTCCTTTTACCTCTTGGATGCAAACACCTGCTCTGAATTGAAGCAATACGAATAGGCAATTTTATTTATCATTAAAACTTATTACAATGAAAATTTTACCAGTTTTCAGGTTGGCCGTGTTTATTACAGCCGTATCATTCACATTTGGGTGCCAAAAAGAGTCCTTGTCTCTTAATGAATTTTCAGCTGACAATGCAACCCAGCGGGCTGATAATAATATTAAGAGTCCGCAAGAACACAAACTCAAAGGTGAATATACTGCCGGCTATTATTCTTTTGTACCAGACATGACAGCAGGTTATACTATTCCAAATCCAGCACCCGGCTGGTATCCCGGCGTAGCAACGGTAGGTCACCTCAATCTCCTTGGCAAGAGTCAGGCATTTGTTAATATGTATGCCACTTTTGGACCTTCTGGTTTACAAGGTTCACCTGCTCCGCTAAATCTCTTTTTTTCAAATGAATTAAATGCGCTGGGCATTACAGTTCCGGATGCAGTTGCAGTCATACTTTTTGACAAGCATGGTAATTCTATCTGGGCACGTGCAAAAGGCACGATTCCTATTATTCCTGAAAGTGAAACAAGGGTAACATTCAATATAGATGCAGAAATACTTGGAGGCACAGGGAAGTTTGCCAATGCCACTGGAAACTTTTATAGTGAGGGCTATTTTAATCCGCAGAATACAAATGATGTAGGAATAAAAGTTATCAATGGAATAATTGTGTTTTAAGAGACATTTGATCTGGTTTTCCTTTTGCCCTGGTTCATTGATTTTTGAACCAGGGTTATTTTTTGTACTAACTTTTACAGAATACTGGGAACAAGTGTTTTCAAAACTGTCCGGAATCTTGCCCAAAAAAATCAAATCAATATGATGATTCCAGGCAGAATTCGTTGTCATTATAAAATTAAAGTTTCATTTGCATAAAGCAATTTGACAAAAGACACCAGCAGGCTAATAGCATTGCAACTTGAATACTACATAGTAACCCTTTTATCATTCACCATGTAATAAATCATTCCGCCTAATGGTGGGATGATCAAAACAGTGGCAAACCAAAAATACCAGAGTCCCTGGTCTTTTTTCATCAACCCATCCCTGCTCACGTTAAACACACTTACCAGCCAATGCAGGCCGCCTAATAATATGGCTCCAATGATAATTGCCTTACCGGTCTCGGAGCCGTTTGCAAACAGGATGACACCAACAAGCAACGACAGGTAACTGATTAACCCGATGATAAAATTGGGATGTATAAATCTTCTTTTTTGTTTCATAATGTTGTTATTTGATGACAGATAAAGGTAGCGCCTGTAACAAGGGCTGCCGTTAACTATAAGCAAGAAATACGGTTGATAAATGTCAATATGTACAACGAGGGAAAACCTTAGGCTTTTTTATGTGGATATCCCGGACGAGTTGTAAATAAAAACAACATGCCTGTATGGGTCTATTAAAAAATATTAATAACGGTCACCTGTACCTGAAAAAATATATTTTATGCAGAATTAAAAATCTGTAACGGCAAACCTGGTTAAGATATGAGGCAAGGAGTTGCCTTTTTGACTTCGGTTTTATAATTTCATCTCTTCTTTAATTCTTTCATCAGGTCTTCCAGATAGTCAGTTTGGAGTTCCTGGATTTCTAATAATTTTTTGTTTTGATGAACCAGCAGGTGATCAATTTTTTCACTCAGCAACTTTATCTCAAGTTCAGCCTTCAAATTGATTTTATAATCATGCTCACTGCGTTTCCTGTCCTTTTGTTCCAGCCTGTTTTGGCTCATCATAATAATAGGTGCCTGTATAGCTGCTAAACAAGATAGAATCAGGTTTAATAAAATAAAAGGATAGGGGTCAAATGGTTTTGACGCTAAAAGCCAGATATTAAATATTACCCAGATTAAAATGAATAGGAAAAATGACATGATAAAAGTCCAGCTGCCACCAAATGAAGCAACTTTATCGGCAATGCGTTGTCCGAAGGTTAAATCAATTTCTATGTCTTCATGAATGTTTTCAGAAAGTATTGAGTTATTCTTAATGGCATCCATCACATCCTGGTCAATAACTGCCAATTCACCTTTTTCCTGCTTAATCAGCGATGTGAGATAAAGCCGCCGGTATTTATTCAGTTCCGATAATGTTATGCTGTCATCTGCATTAAACCCTGGAAAATCTTGTTTAATCAGGTTAAAAATGCCTTCACGTATATCTTGTCCTTTTACTTCCTCACCTTCTGTAATAACCGTTTTACTAATGCTGCTTATTTTCATTCCAGGTGTCCTTTAAATATTTACCATCTGCCAGCCCTGGCTGGTCTTGCTCCCGGGTAAAGTTACAAAGCTCATTATTCATTCTACTGTTTTTATACGCCGATCTGCCCGCAAAGCATGGTCTATTTGTGACCGGCTGATGTCTGTGGCAAAAACGTTTTTAAAAGTTTTTGCTAATGCATAAGCCACCTGCCCGTTCCCGGTGCTGCAGTCCCAGGCATTTTGTTTAATGGGAACCAATGCATTGATATATTCAAAAAAGGCTGACGGGTAAGCAGGTCGGTATTTTGCCTATTTGTCAGACTGTAAAGAAAAATTATCTTTCATTATGTCTCATGTTTTGCCTGAAATATTCTTACATGAACCCAAAATGCCTAAAACCAAAATATTTGTAGCTTTCTTTTAATAGTTGAAGTCAAATAGCGGCTGACGCAAATGCTATTAAAATTAATTTTTATTTTCAATAACATTGTTTACAAAACGATATCCTACACCGGCTTCAGTGAGTAAGTAAGCAGGGATATTTGGATCATCTTCAATCTTCTTTCTTATTTGTGCCATATACACTCTTAAATATTGTGATTGGCTAATGTACCCGGGACCCCAGATGGCACGTAATAAATATTGGTGGGTTAATACTTTCCCTTCATTACGAATGAGCAGTGCTAACAAATTGTATTCTGTTACTGTTAATTTTAGTAATTGATCCTTCTTCCAAACAGACCTTGAGCTAAAATCAACTTTCAAATCTTTAAAGTTTAAAATGGTTTCACCTTCATCGTTATTGGTGGCACGCAATGCCGATCGGATACGTGCCAGCAGTTCGCCAGTGCGGAAAGGTTTAGAAAGAAAGTCATTAGCGCCGTTATCCAGGGCTTGAATGATTTCTTCTTCACTCTTTTTAACTGATAAAATAATGATGGGATTGGTGTACCAAAGCCGGAGCTTCTTCAATACATTGTGACCACTGTCATCTGGAAGACCAAGATCTAACAATATTAATTCCGGCGGATGATTTTCTGCCATAATCAAACCTTCCTTTGCAGTTGTTGCAGACTTTGCCAAATAACCATTGCTCTGCAATGTTATGTCCAGAAGCTTTCTGATTTGAGGTTCATCATCTATGATTAATATTTCTGCTTTGCTCATTATTCTGTTGAATGGAATTGTGATGTTTTTACAGGAAGCGTAAAGATAAATTTTGATCCTCCATACTGCGATCTTGTTAATTCAACATTTCCTCTTAAAGCTTCCGTAAAACCTTTGACAATGGAAAGCCCAAGACCCGAACCTGTTGTTTTGCTATTGGCGGTTCCTGAAAATTTGTTGAATAAATCTTTTGGGTTAATATCGGCAAAACCTTTTCCGCTGTCTTCAATAGTTATTTCCAAAACATCTGCGTAACAGGTAGCATCTATATTTATTCTGCAATCGGCGCTTGTATGAATGGCTGCATTATTTAATAAATTATAGATGATCTGCTCTAACATTCCCTTATCTAAACTACAAAGCGGTAAATCCGGTTTGATGCTGATGTTTATCTTTCTGCCCTGGTTGTTTTCTTCTACTGATTTAACGGTTTGGTATATCAATTCACCAATGTCAGTCCAGTCATATTTAGGTTGAATATGACCTGACTTTAATCGTGAAATATTAAGCAGGTTCTCCACTTGCTGGTTTAATCTTAATGATGCTTTTGAGATTTCAGCAATCAACTGCTCCCGGTTTTCTTTAGTGAGGTTTGTATTGGTTTGTAAGTTGTCAGTAGCACCAATTATGGTTGCAATAGGTGTGCGTAGTTCATGAGATAATGAGTTCATAATTGTGTTATACAGTTTTACACTGTTTGCTTTTTCTTCTTTCAGTCTTGCTTTTTTTTCTATCTGCCGGATCTTATGTGTAAGCACGCCACTAATCAAAGCAATAATAAAGTACATGATAAAAAGTATCAGGTCTTCTGTTGCATCAACGTGAATGGTAAAGCGTGGCGGAATAAAAAAGAAGTTCCATATAAATGCGCTTAATGCTGCAGAAAGTAGTACCGGTAATATATCAAATGTTATAGCCAGTAAAGACACCGTTACCAATAACATCAAAGCAGCAACCTTGTAACCTATATATTGTGAAAATGCAAAGCATACTGCTGCTACAACCACAATGATTGATATACTTATCAGGTATTGTTTTGATTTGTCCGGTGTTGTGAATGAAAACATTTTCATGTTTTAGGAAGTGAAGCAAAATTAGTTTCTGTTTTGCAGAGAAGGTGAATATGCATCTTAAATCAATATAAAGATTTTATAAAGATTTGTTTCAATTGTTGCCTCCATTAATAAGTCCAATCTACTTTTGGCAGTCAAATTCCTTTATTAAAATGTCAGTTCATAATCGGGTAAGTGGTGCGGGGCTATTGATTGCGCTGGGTATCATCTTTGGTGATATTGGCACCTCGCCATTGTACGTACTGAATGCAATCACCAATGGTAAGGTCATTACAGAAGAATTAATCATCGGTTCTTTGTCGCTCATAATTTGGACGCTGACTTTGCAAACAACCATCAAGTATGTAATCCTTACCCTCCAGGCAGATAACAAAGGAGAAGGTGGTATTTTCTCTTTATATGCATTGGTGCGCAGAAGACGTAAATGGCTGGTAATACCAGCTATGTTCGGTGGTGCCGCATTGTTGGCTGATGGCATGATCACACCACCTATCTCTGTTACTTCAGCTATTGAAGGATTAAAACAGGTGCCGGCATTACATGATATTACCCAGTGGACGGTTATATGGATTGTGATAGGAATTTTGTCAGTTCTCTTTTTTGTACAGCAGTTTGGAACAGCAATTATTGGAAGGTCGTTCGGCCCCATTATGACTGTATGGTTTACTATGCTTGCTACGCTTGGACTTGTGCAACTGCTTCAGGACTTGTCTATTTTTAAAGCATTTAATCCTTACTATGGTATTAATCTGTTAATAACCTATCCAAGCGGTATTCATGTACTTGCAGGCGTCTTTTTGTGTACAACGGGTGCCGAAGCGCTGTATTCAGATTTGGGACATTGCGGAAAATGGAATATCCGGTACTCCTGGACATTTGTAAAAACATGCCTTATTATAAATTACCTTGGCCAGGGAACCTGGTTGTTAATGAACCATCATGGCACTCTTATAACACCGGAACTTATTGAAACAGGGTTTAATCCTTTTTATGGTATAATGCCACAATGGTTTATTTATTTTGGCATTACCATCGCGACTGCTGCTACAATCATTGCGAGCCAGGCTTTAATTTCAGGGTCATTTACTTTGGTAAGTGAAGCCATGCGACTGAATTTGTCTCCTAAACTTAAAATAAATTATCCTACTGAAGACAAAGGACAATTGTTTGTACCCGCTGTCAATCTTTTACTGTATGTGGGTTGTATTGGAATTGTTTTGTACTTCAAAAAAGCATCGAACATGGAAGCAGCATATGGCCTGGCTATTACAATTACCATGATTGCCACTTCTATATTGTTTGCCAATTATCTAGTACTGCGGAGAACAAAACCAATTTTCGTTTACCTGTACCTGGTTGTTTACTTCACTATTGAACTTAGCTTTTTCTATGCAAATTTGGAAAAATTTCCACATGGGGGATATGTTACATTAATTATAGGAGGTTTGTTGTTTTTTGTGATGTACGATTGGTTCAGGGCCAGGAAGATAAAAAATCGTTATGTGGAATTTGTCAGGCTGGATCATTACATTCCTAAAATACAGGAGTTAAGTAATGATAAAACGATCCAAAAATATGCCACACATCTTGTATACCTCACAAGTGCTGATAATCCAAAAGAGATAGAGCATAAAATCATTTATTCAATACTGAACCGAAAACCCAAACGTGCAGATATATACTGGTTTATTCATGTGGATACGGTAGATGAGCCTTATACAATGGAATACACCGTTTCGCACATTATTCCAAATGATATGATCAGGGTGGAATTCAGATTAGGTTTCAGGGTACAGCCACGAATAGATTTAATGTTTCGTAAAGTGGTGGAAGATCTGGTAAATAATAAAGAAGTAAATGTAACCAGTCGTTATACCAGCCTTGAAAAGACCAATGTAATGGGAGACTTCCAGTTTATTGTAATGGAAAAATATCTGAGCCAGGATAATGAATTGCCTTTTGGTGAACGATTAATCATGAAGTTTCACTTTTGGCTCAAAGAAATTTCATTGTCAGAAGAAAGAGGATTTGGATTAGATCCGGCGAATGTGGTGGTAGAAAAATTTCCATTGATTGTAGCTCCTGTTGCAAATCTGCGACTAAAAAGAACACAAGCGCAAGATTAAACCATCTGGAAACCTTTTTTCAAACTGCCATATTTAAAGTGGTGCCAGGTAATTAGCCAAAAAGGATACACATTGAGCATTAATAACGTTCATGCTTAATCGAACATTATTTAATTATAGGTTCAGCATCTTTTTGCCATACTGAATTTCTGCCCTGGCATTTTCTGAACTACCTGCAACATGCATTAATTGTTTGAAATAAGTTTTGGCCTTTGCTTTATTTCCGGATTTCTCTGCTGCCAGTCCTGCACCATATAATCCATTAAACCGGTTGGGATGTTTTTGCAAATCAGTTTCATAAGCTGTTAATGCTTTTCCTGGCAAATTCATTTGCATATACATATCACCCAATAATTCCATCGCAGGAATAACTTCACCCGGCGTTACAGGATGCTTTTCCGTTTTGTCTTCCATATCGGCGGCAAGTTGCATAAGCGCCACAGCTTCGTTATGCTTTCCTGTTTTAAAAAGTATCCATGCTTCTGCAGCCTTCGCTTGTATAGCTACCTGGTTGGATTTATACGGATCTTTTTTATTGATCAGTATATTTTGCAAACGGTTTAATGTTTTTAATTCGTTGTTGGCTGATTGAAGATCATTCATATGAACGGCTCCCATTGCACGGGTAAAGTGAATAATCGCCTCCTGCCAGGGATAATTATTCCACGGAAAATTGGCTGGGGTTACTTTGAGATTAGCGGCTTCGTTCCACATTTTATTCTCTAACAAATACCGCGAAGGAATAGATGCAAATGCATAGGCTACCTTAAAATTTTCAGGATGTACTTCATTTATTGTTTTCAAATAATCCCATTGTTTTTTTGCAGAATCATTTTCTCCTTTTTGCAGGTAGGCATAAACCAGGTAATCCAACCCATGCAGTTCCTCATCCCAATGACCTTTTATACCCACAGCCTTAGCATAGCATTGGGCAGAAAAAACAGAAGCAATATTTGAAGCAATGCATTCATCCCAATATCCTAACCGGGTGAATATATGTGATGGCATATGCAAAGCATGTGCAGATGAAGGCGCAACGGAAGCGTATTTTCTTGCAGCATCTAAACCATGCTGTGCAAGCTCGGGATAATCGTAAGTATGAATAATGATATGCGCTATTCCCGGGTGATTGGGTTGACCGGGATAAAGCGCCTGTAAAATATCCCCGGCTTTTTTTTGTTTGATGAAGGTCTTGTCCATCGGGTCTGCTGCAGCATTTAATGCCAACGCATAAAACACCGCAGCATCTTTGTCGTTCTCATATTTTGCAAAAACTTTTTCCATTCCGTTTTCAAATTCCAGGCAACGGGTGCGGTGGTCCGTATTTGCCCAGTCTTTGTAAAATGATGCTATGGCAGCTATATAATCCTTTTCTCTTTTGGTTGATGCTAACGATGCGGCTATGTTTGCGGCCAGTGCTCCTTTAGCCAGTTCCGCTTCTGTTGGCGGAGTCCATAGCGGATGAAAATTAGACATGGCTACGCCCCAATATGCCATGGCACAATCGGGCTGTTTGTCAATCACTTTGGCAAAAGCTTTTTCTGCTTCATCATATTCAAATGAGTGCAATAATTTAATGGCAAGATTAAAATCTTCCTTTACCACCTCACTGCATGAAGTTTGAAAATCCGCTGAACCAAACTGGCTATCCAATGGACCGCACGAAATAATTTGTCCTCTTTTAAGATCTATTGAATCTAGCAATGCGATGGACGGATTGGCAGTTTTTTGCCTGCAAAAGGGAAGGAGTATCAGCAGAAATACAAAAGGCGATAATCCAATCTGTTTCATAAAAAAAGTTAACTGCTGTTTCCGGGGAAAATGTTTTTCTAAGTTAGCTAAACTTCACCGGAAGTATGTGCAGCCAGAATCTAAGTTTGTTATTACTAAAAGTTATTAGTTCCCAGATTTTGAGCTCTCGACACCTTATCATATAAAAATAGCCGCCTAAATTTCTTTAGACGGCTAAAACCTAATCAAAACCCACAATCTTACTTTATTATTTATTTGGAACGATATCTATAATAACGGTCCTGTTATAAAATCTTTCTTCAGGTAAATTATTCTCAAAGGGAGAATTGCCATTGTCTTCACCAAATCCAATACTTGAAAATTTTACTCCTTTTGTTCCTGCCTTTAACAAACCTGCTTCCATAATTTTTTGGGCACCCATGGCCCTGTCCCGCGAAAGTGAAATATTATGATTTTCCTCACCAATAATATCGGTATGACCATGAATGATCACTGTTCCATTTTCCGGTACCTGCGGTACAACTACTTCGGTAAGAAACTTTTCATATGCGCTGATAGATTTTGATTTATCAAAATCAAAAAGAATACTGTAGCGCAATCCTTCCTGCTGGTCGTCTTCGGCCTTCAATAAACTCACAGAGCTTTCTTCTCTTATCATTTTTCCTGACATTGATTCACCCTTCAAAACGATCTTGTAGTTACCTTGTTTATTATTGCCAAGGATTGTTTTTCCGGATACGGATGCCTGGTCTTTTGTGTAGGGACCAAAATGCTGCACTGCACCTTTTTCATCTGTAACATCTATTGTCCATGATTTCATGGTTTCACTGGCACCCACTGCATTAAAAATTACATGACCGTCAAGGGGGTCGGCCTGTACTGCATTAATTTGCACAGGCTTTAAAAAAATGGTATTTCCTCCTACCTGCATCAACATTTCTTTGGAACTGGTTACAATATCAACTCTCCGGTCACCTTCGTGCAGGAGGGAAAGTTCTTTGGTGGCATTGGCCTGTTCAGAAGGAATCAATGGTTTATCTCTTCCTTCGGTAGTGATGCGTGATGCATCAATTTTATAAATGGCCACCAGGTAATCTTTTATATTTTCTGCCATTTGCTTTCCTTCTGCAGGATTATTATCAGAAGCGCCTACCAATGTGATGGAGCTTTGTGGATTAGAACGCAAACGATCACCCAAAATATTTAAAATATTATAATACACAGCCAGTTGCCTGGAAGAGCGGCCATTCGTTAGGTTTTCCGGCTGGCTTTCCTGTAATTGTTCTTCTTTGAAAGTTTGTGCCTGTGCACTGCTTAACATCGAATATCGGGTTGGTATTTCAATGGATCCCATGTTGAAAAACACGGAATTGCGCAAAGGAAATGTTTCCTTAACCTGGCGGTTTGGAGAAACAATTTTGGGTGCCCGGACAGAAAAGTTTACTTTTTGTTCCGGAGCAACTATTTGTTCTGCAACAACCACTGGAGCATCCTCTTTTCTTTTACGTGCACCTATTTTCAATGCCATACCTGCACGCACTGTATAAAATGACCAGGATTGATCGGCACGTGGTTCATGACCAAAATCGGTTAAAAAAGAAACAAAAGGCGAGAGGCTAACCTGGGTTGCATTTGAAGGTGCTGATAACATCAGGTCAATTCCTGCACCAGCCTGTGCTGAAATGGATGTCTTGTGTATATCACTCCAGTCACCGCTTCTATCCTCTTGCTTTTCCTGGGTATAATCAAATGATTTAGCTACATTAAAGTTCAGTGTAGGACCTGCAAAAATATAAAAGGAAGAAGAAAACGGAGCTAAGCGCAGACTTGGCTCAAAAGCCAGGTAACTAATATTGGTCTCCAGTTCTGCAGGGCAATCACAGGGAGCCATTACTCCATCGAACTTACCGCCACGGTTATCGTATGCGATGTTCAGCATGCCACCCCATGTTTTATTGGGCCTGTATTCTGTAAGCAAGGAGAAGTATGGCTTAATACCGGAACCCTTATGAAATGCAGTTGGAACCGTGAGGTCTTCGTTCAGCATTTGAGTAGTACCGCGGTAATTATTAAAATTAGCTGCAACTGACTGACCAAACCACCATTTGGGTTCAGTACGTTTAACCTCTTGTGCTTCGATGGTGGATCCTGCCAGGATTAACACCAGCGAAAGCAGGGATGTTTTTTGTTTTATTGAATGAGATAGTAACATAAAATATTGTTTGATATGAATTTATTTTTAAATGGGATACTGAAAAACGGTGCTGTTATTATTGCACGTTGATGGTTGTATTAACGAGTGTAACGGATGCATTCAATGAAAGTGCACGACCATTCAAAACGGTTTGTACAGCATTTCCTGCAGTTGAAAAAGTAACACCTGCAGATGAAATGATGGTTCCCGACATAATACCACCACCAGCGGCATTGATCGTTGCTGCACTACCAACATACCAGTAAATATTCTTAGCCTGCGCTCCATTGATCAGGTTGACACTGCGTGCGCCAGCCGGACCAGCTATACCTACGGTGAGGCCTGCAGCGGTTTGAAAAATCCATTCTGCATTAGGATCACCCATGGCGTCAAGTGTAAGGTTGCCATTGGTTATTTTGAAAGTGCCACTGGCAGATTTGTATACACCAGGAGCAAGCGTTAAGCCTCCTAATTCGCCGGCACCCGGATCGGTACCACCTGGCTTTGATGCAGGTGAAATATTATTATATGCAATTCCCGCATCCAATAATCCCTGTTGGGCTATAGCAAAAGAAGTTGCAGTTCCCGGTGCAGGTGGAGCCGTATAGATTCTCCCTGTTACCAGGCCAACGTTCAAATCCGTTTCCGTATATATATCACCGGTAGTGCCATCATGAAATCCGGTGATCAGCGTAGAAGCGCCGGTTGTACCGATGCTGCCATTGTTGATAACCGTATTCAACCCGGAATTTGTGATACCTGCACTTCCACCAAATACACCAAATTGTGCGGCAGTACCCAGGAAAGAAGTAGGAGGCTGCGAAACAACTGGTGTTGTAGTAAAGGACCAAATATAATCGGCAGCGATCGGGTTTCCACCCGGATTCTGTGCGCCGGTTGTAATGGTTGCTGTATAAGTAGTTCCTGCCTCCAGGTTAGCTGTTGGGGTAAAACTGGCTGTTGTTCCAACATAGGTTACTATCCCGGTAATTGAATTGGTACCTTCTTTCAATAAAAACGTACTGGAATTGATCGTGGCAGCATTCATTGTCTCACTGAAGGTTGCTGTAATTTTTTTATTCAAAGCTACCCCGGTAGCCGTGTTGGCAGGGTCTGTTGAAATAACAGCAGGCACATTTCCCGTAGCAAAACTCCAGGTATAATTTGCAGACAAACTGTTGCCTGCAGGATCTTTGGCGCCTGTAGTTATTGTTGCTGAATAAACAGTATTAGGAGACAAGGGAAGTGTTGGTGTAAAGCTGGCAGTTAGTCCACTATAGGTAACTGTTCCGGCAATGACATTTACTCCCCGCTTTAATTGAAAACTGGTTGCAGTTATCGAACTGGAATTCATTTCAGTACTAAAAGTTGCCATGATCACTTTATTCAATGGCACATTGATGGCACCATCGACAGGATCGGTAGAAACCACAACAGGAACAGCTCCTGTATTAAAAGTCCACACATAATCTTCGATCATCGCATTGCCTGCAGGATCTTTTGCACCCGTAGTGACCGTTGCCGTATAAACTGTGTTGGCAGCAAGCGGATCAGTAGGGTTGAAACTAACGGTGCTCCCCGTGTAACTAATGGTTCCGGATACCAGGTTGGAACCTTGTTTTACGTAAAATGTATTAGCATTTAGCGATTTTGGATCCATCTCCTCATTAAAACTGGCATTGATCTCTGTGATCGTGGGAACATTTACGGCCCCATTGGAAGGATCCGTGGAAACTACTTCAGGGCATATACCCTCCAGGCCTGGTTCCTCAACATCTTTTTTACATCCAGCTGCAAATGCAACAAGGAGTAAAACAAAAAGGAATTTGTGGGAAAAAAAATTTAGCGTTGAAAATTTTTGCTTAGGCGCAATGCTTTGCGTTTGCGTGTGGTGTCGCGTGTTCATCATAAGGATTTTAAAATGATTTCAATTGTTGCCAAAAAAATGGATGATCCTATTTCTTGCACAACATTGGATTAATGCCACAAATGTATATCCCGAAAAATGAAGTGCGTTATACTCTTCTGATAATCATTTACATAAATCACACATCAGACATGGCCATTTCTCTTTTTTGACGGATCTGCTTGTAATATGAAGGAGTGAGCCCGGTAACTTTTTTAAACTGGTGAGATAAATGGGCAACGCTGCTGTAGTTCATCCGGTTCGATATCTCTGTAAGCGTATATTCATTATACATGAGTAATTCTTTCACTTTTTCTATTTTATTCATGATGATGAATTGTTGAATGGTTATTCCTTTAACATCAGAAAATATATTGGCCATATAAGTGTAATCCTGCTTCAACTTTTGGCTGAGATAATCAGAATAATTTATTTCAGGCATGTGTTCTGATTGAATCATATCCACGATCACTTTCTTTATTTTATCAATCAGCTTGCTCTTCTTGCTGTCCAATACTTCAAAACCGGAGTGTTTGAGATTTTGTTCCAGCATTTTTCTTTGTTCTTTGGTGATGGTTTCCAGGATTTCAACTGTTCCCAGGTCTACCAAAACATATTGTGATTGTACGCCAAGCTTTGTCAGTTCGGTCCTCACAACCTCCTTGCAACGTGAACTCACCATATATTTAATAAATAGCTTCATAGAAAATTTTTTTTAAACGGATTTTTGAAACCTGGATTATAATGGTTTCAGATCAATAGTTTTTTGGTTTTTTTACGCCGTTATTGGGGATTCTTCCACTTTAAAAAATCTACCTGCATTAATCAGACCAACTACTTCGATTTAAATTTTATTATGCTGGGCTCTTCGATACTCTTTGATAATGCCATGGTACTCTCTCCAACGGGTGGAGATATGGAATTTAATACCGTCTCTTACGACCTGTTCCGCACCCTGCAGGATGCACTGCTTACACCCTGGGATCCTGCAACTGTATTTCCTGAGAATATGGATATGTTCACTAAAATGAGAACACATCAAAGTGCCAGGGTGGTGTACAGGATTGTGAAAGTGGTATCAGGTAATTAGTACACCTGAAGGAAAGTAATTTATCTCACAGTATTCACTATGCGTAAATGCATATAAAAAATAACCTTTTCGATTTTTGGAGAGATTATTTTTGTTTATTCAGGACTATTTTTCCATTTATTTTTAAGCAGTTTTTGAATGGGTTGTTGGAGTAATTGTAAAAAAATGTGAGATGTAATTAATTTGAATTCTAACAACGGAGAAAGAACTTTGCCTGGGTTATTTTATTCATGGAAATGCTATTCGTCTATTTCTTTAACTGATTTAGATGCATGCAGGTGAACAATTTTCCAATCTTCTTTCTCCTTAACAAAAAATAATTGTTCTCCTGTACAGAGAACTTTGCCCTTCACCCAAATGAAATGTAACTATTGCAGTATGAT
This sequence comes from Chitinophagaceae bacterium, assembly GCA_036675565.1. GTDB lineage: Bacteria > Bacteroidota > Bacteroidia > Chitinophagales > Chitinophagaceae > JACCYQ01. The sequence goes on along the minus strand of JAKFER010000060.1, from coordinate 7,923 downwards.
CATAGAGTTGAATGAATACGGCACATCACCCACTTCAAGTTGAATATTTTATTTGAAAACTTTAAATCCGCTTGTTGGTGAACTGGCAATATACAGGAATGTTGTTTATGGCTATTGACATTTATTGCCCGGGAAATACCTGGAGTTTGGTTGTTGGTGAATTCGTAAAAATAGGCGGGAGGTATTTGATTGAACACCAACAATGTCTTAAAAAAAAAGTTCCCCGGAGAACCGGGGAACTTTAATAAAAAGTTATATCAGCTTATTCATAATACATTAAACTTCTTTTAACCACCTGTGTGGGTTTGCCTTTATCGTCGTATGTGGTTCGTTGAGTCCAGTTGCCTTTGGCATCGTAATTATCGTATTTGTAGGTTTTCTTTTCTGCTTTTGATTTCCCTTCTTCTACATAGGTGTATTCTTCCTCAGACATGTCGCCTTTATCATTCACTTTAGCCGTTCCTTCATAAGTAGTTTTGCCGCTACTGTCAGTTACTTTGCCTCCCAGGAAATGGGTTTTATCGTACTTCATATCAAAGGTTTCTTTCAATTTGTCATTCATATCGTAAAGCTTGCCACTGTACACAATTGCATATTCATTTTGCATGAGGTCTTTATAATAACCATCTTGTTTACCTGTAGAGTCATATCTTTTTCCTCCAAGGTATTGGCCATCATTGCTAATCTCGGTTACTACACGTGAAACTATTTTGCCGTCTTTCTTTGTGCCAAATTCGGTAACTAAACCGGACTCGTTTCGTTCGGCAAATTCTTCTGAAACCACTTTACCCGAACTGTCCTTTTTTTGGAATGCTGTTTGGTAGCCCTTCTCATCATAGGAAGTGTAGGCGATAAGCGAGTCTGGTTTTTCTGCGCCAGCACTATCTATATTCGTAGTTGTTTCGGTAATGCTTTTTACTTTTCCTTTCAGGTTTTGTTGTAAAAGGTCAGAGGTCATTACAGTGTCTTCTGTGGTGTCCTTTTTTGTATTGTTATCACAAGCCGTGAAAACCGCCATGACAAATAGCAGGAGAAAGTATGGTTTCATGTTGTTAGTTTTGGGTGATGAATATATTAAATATAAATATTAACCATGGCTTCTCCTAAATTATTATCTGGGTATCCTATTGTAATAATTGCACAGGAATACCTCTGAATTTGATAGTGATATTTGTGTTTTTATGAGGTAATGATGTTCAAATAAATAATTGTCGTTCTACAAAAAATTACACTAACAACCCGATCCCAAAAAGCTATAATAAAAATTGAAAATTAGCATACTACTCCTTTGTTGATTGTTTAACCGGAACGTTTCCCGGGTTTCCTTCCTGGGAAGATGGTGGAACCAACCCTTTCAATCTCATATACACAATTACATTTCCATAATGTTGTAAGGAATGAAAAACGGAAAAATCAATAACATTCCCTGCCGGTTGATCTCCACCCATAAATTTTACCATTTTTTCTTTTTGCTCAGTAGTCATATTTTTCCTGGCCTCAGCAGCATAATCAAAGGATTTTTTTAGCGCTTCAATTACTTCTGTTTTAGTAGGAGCTACCTCTGACATTGGATTGACTTCTCCCTTTGCAATAGACACCATCTGGAAGTTAGATTCAGCGATATGAGCCATCAACTCTCCAAAACTTCGCAGTTCAGGGGTCGGGCGAAAGGAATAAAATTCTTCAGGCATTTGTTGCGCAGCGGCTATAATCGTGGCTGGCGTATAGAGGGAAGCGATATCCACTGAGGCCATAGGCTTCTGTGTTGATTTTAATTCCTGGGCACAAGAAGCATTGAAAATGCCAATTGTGAATAGTAAAAAAATATTTGTTTTTACAGCGTTCATTCAAAAATGATTTAATGGTGATATTTCAAGATGGGATTAATAGATGCATTAATTGTTTTGTATTGCTACATATTGAATCAGGAATATTTTGATCTAAAAAAATTCGGGAATTTCAAAAGTTTGGGTCTGATCATTAAAATTTAAATGACAAAATTTGGAAATAATATTGCAGGGAATGTTCTCTAAATATAAATTGGGTTGATGCCAGGGTTTTTCGGTAGTAGGATTAACCCATGTAATTTGTTCCTTAAAAATCTCAGCATCAATTTCTATGACCACCGGTTTTTCTTCCTTTATAAAATACTTATTAGTCACCAAAACAATATCCTCATATTTGGTAAGATGAATACAGTCTTCGCGTTCATCAGACTTGCAACGGGGCACTTTACCTTCTTCCTGAGAAGTTATCCATTCTTCATTGGAAATTATCCGGTATAGCATCATCTTGGGGTTGGGTTTTGTTTGTTACTCAAAAAATTTTTCTTTCAAAGCATCAATAATAATTTTATGATCTTCTTCATCGTGCAAACCTGAAACAGTTATGATGGCTATCATTCCTGCATTTTTTACAAAAACCGGGATGGATCCACCTTTGGCTAAATATTCTTTATCGTCAAGAGCGAAAGTTTCTTTTAAAGTCATATTTCCATTCAGTAAATCATTCTTTACACTCAAAGAGCTTTGTTCAAAACGTTTGGACACATTTGCCTTTCTTTTTAACCAATCATGTTTGTCTGCAGGAAGGTTCTCATCCACATACAAAAAAATGGTGTGATTGAGTCTTTCAACTTGAACCGCTATATTCTTGTTTTTCTTTTTTGCTAAATCAATAATTGCTAAACCCATTTCCATTGCTGTTCGATTCGAAAAGCTATCTAATTCAATTCTCTTTAAAATTTCTACTTCTTTGTTGTTCTGTGCCATAATTGAAAAATTTATGAAAAATGTCAGTAGTAAAATCAGGTACCTGGTCATCACTGGATTTAAACTTTAAAGCTGGTATAATGGATCTTCAGATTTCATGTTTCTTTTGGCCCGGTTAAAAATTAATCACATTAGCCGTTACCATAGAATAGCAAATACGAAATGCTTTGTTGTTATCCAGGGATACTCTTTAATAATGGCAGTACTTTTTCTAAGTTGATTCAATTTACTTTTAAGCGCTTCAGAAAGAATGTTGTTGTCAGTCTTTTCAAAAGTTGCTTTCTGACAATAAAAGCTGTTACCAATATTTTGTTCATAGCCATATGTTTTTATTGTTTCAAATGAATCCCAATCTTTTGTCTCCTTAGATAAAAACTCTCCACATATGATGTAAGTCGTGTCATTGTTGGATGAAATGAATCCAGCTTTTACATTACGAATATCAATAACTGTTGGTGGCTGATGATCATAAAAATCTTTGGCAGCAGAATGAATTAAATACTGAACTACTGAATCGGGTATAGATGTTACACTTTCCATGTTAGCTGAGTGGTTGAAAGTGTTCTTATTTGATTCTTTATCATTTGACGGTGTTTTGCAGCCAATTAAATTAATTAAGATAAATAATGTTGCTGCTGCTATAAAAAAGTAATAAAATTTATTCATAAAATGAGCTTTTAATATTTGATAGTATTTGCATTTTAATCTATGTAGCACAATGCCAGGTTTGAAAATTGCACCCCTTGTGAAAAGGTGCGGTTAGTTATTCTTTGACTTATATTCTCATGAATTCTCTCTCAAAAAAATCTAAAAGTTAATTCCAAAATGAAGCCCTGGTTCCCAACCAAAGTAGTTAGGCCATTTACTTTCTTCTAATTTAAAAGATTCCGGTGTATTCGTTTTTACAGGCCAATGGGTTAATCCAACAGATGGCTCTATAAAGAAGCGGTTTTTAAATAGTTTAACCTGGTAACCCAAACGGTAGGTCATAAATAATGTGTATCCATTTGTAATCTTTGTTTTATCCTCATTTCTATATGTTTGAAAAGCATTCATTGCATGAACACCTGTATATAATCCTTTCCACCAAAAACGATTGTATGCTAATCCAACTACTTTTTGGCGTACATATCCTGGAAAGTTTTCTCGCTCTCTATCAAATAATTTTTCCCAAGGCATACCTAATGGCCAATTAAACTTCGATGTTTTAAATTCTAAGAAAACAACATCTTTAGGTGTTATCCTATATCCAACATTTAATTGTATAAAATCAGGTCGATTTGGGTCATTAGGAATAAAATTTCCTAACATCAGGAATGTACTCCCAATGATGAATTTTTTGTAAGTAGAATCTTCTGCATCCTGAGCATATGTGGAAGACAAGGTCATTGAAAACAGAATAAACGATAGAATAACTTTCTTTTGCATCTTTTTATTTTATAATTAAAATTTATTGAGATGCAAAGGAACAGTGCGTTGTTTTATTATTCGTTCACTTAAGTTAAGAAATCAATTCAGCATCGCAGCCGGAGTTTTGACTATCCTGTTACGCATTCTGCTTAATGATTGCGCTGTTATTCCCAGGAAACTGGCGAGTTGATATTGGGGTATTCTCTGTAATAAATCAGGTCTTGTCCGGAGTAAATTCAAATAGCGTTGCTCAGGGGAAGAAATTTTAAAATCATCAAATTCTGCTTTGTTCTTTGCCAGGAGTTTTTCAGTTAGTATTCGGCATAAGGATTCAAATTTTGGAAATTTTTGAAAAATTATTTTTTCCATTTCTTTATTATGAACGATAAGTATCGATTTCTCTACACAGGATACAAAAAATTCTGACGGTTTGCCGCTTAAAATACATGGAGGATCTAATGATTCCGCCTCAATATAAAAAGCGGTTGATTTTTCATTTCCGTCAACGACATAATAGCTTCTGATACATCCTTTTAAAACAAAATAACCACTATTTGAGATTTCTCCTTCTTTAAGAAGAATTGTTCCTTTCTTGAATTGTTTGAAAATGTCTAAATCAAGTAATGCTTTTTTTTCTTCATCAGAAAGCGTTATGTACTGTGACAGGTAATCAAAAAGGAGTTTCTCCATGTTTATTTGATTTTTTTTCTTTTACGAAGCTTAAAGCAGCATACAACCCAATTGTTTGTTAGCCCAAAGAAACAATCTTTTTCCAGCATTTTACATTAAACCAGAACATCAGCAACTGCGTAAAATTTAAATTATCACCATTAACAATTACTGCAATCACCTGGATTTAAGGCATTAGTAAAAAAAACTCCTGAATTCAAGAGTTTTTCGTTTTATAACCACTTCCCTATTTTTTCATCCAGGCATTTACAATATAGTTGCCAATCTCTTTTCCCATTTGCAGTCCCACTTCATTATCTGTTCGAAAATGAATGCCTGCATCAAACCTGGATTCTGCACATGCTGCTGCAAGCTTATTAAAGTAAGCTGCATCTTCGGGAAAAAAGTAAGATAATACTGCAGCGGATGTTCCTGCACCCAGGGCATGTCCTGACGGATAGCCCGGAAACGGTGGTGTTCCTATCAGGGGTTTATAAGTTGTGTCATATTGCGATGGCCTGATTCCCCAGTATGCATACTTTGCATCCATGGTTGCAATCGCAGCATCGTTACTGGCAACGCCTAACAATGTATATATACGGGCAACAGTTGGTGCATCATCTGACATCCGGTATTCAAAGATTTTTTTATTGGCAATGTCCTGCCAAAAATCATATGGCGTATTTGCCCAGAAATATGCATTGGAATTGGATGCGAATGTTTTTTTGAAGTTTTTCATTTCCATCATTTCTTTTTCAAAATCGGGTGGTGGCGCCGGCCTGAACTGGTCCACGGATCTCAGGAATAAGGGAACATGCTGTGCCTTTGTAATACCTAACGGATAAGGACCTGTCCATTTCTTTGGATCAGTATTCATTTTACCATCCCATTTAATATGGGAGCCGTCTTTTTTGGCTCTTTCAATAATTTGCAACGCCACTTGTTCACCTAACTTCCAGCCTGCTTCTGCATCGCTGGGATATTGTACCCCTGCATCTATCCTGGTTTGCGAAGCTGCTTTGGCTAATTGCAGGAGTGAATCCTTTTTTGCAGGGAAAAAATAACCCAGGACATGTGCAGCAGCGGATGCTGTTACGGTATGTTCACAAGGATAGGAATAGGTAAGGGGTGCATTGATCAGGGTCTTTACACCCGCATCTGCCACGTTGGGGCGTTCTCTTTTATGTTTTTCTTTTTCTTTCCATGCAATGACTGTTGCATCATAAATGGCAATGTTGACCCATGTGGTTGGAAAGCGCAGGGCAAGATCCGGATCGTTCCAGGATATTAATTTGCCGGCAACCTGGTTCCAGCGGTAGGCAGGTGCACCGGCATCCCAGTATTTTATCTCTTTCAATTTTGCTGCATTAACATTTGACACTTTTTGTTTTACGATTTGTAACTCTGCGTTGGTTGCATCTTTACCGGGTGGTGGTGCAATGGTAATCCCGTTACTATTGTTTAAGAAATAAGTTGGCCAGCTGGCTGCTTCATCATTTGCAGCATTCATTTTTAAACTTGTCTGCGATTTCGCAAACAATACCGTAACCGCAAGAGTCATTAAGAGAAGTACACTTTTCATATCAGTTGTTTTTAAATGGTTGTTTTTATTCAATTTTTTCAGATCAATAAGCATCCCTGTGCAACAATATTTAAATATCAGGAGCAGTGGTAGCGACCATCAATAAACAGCAGAACATCGTCAACAAATAACCATTTACTGCAGATGGTGTTTGTAACAGGAACTGACTATTTAAGAAACTGGAGTAAGAATAACAACGTCATTGAATTTTTATTCGTTGGCTTTTTGTCGTTACTTGTATACCACAATTCAACTTCTATAGTCAGGAGTTTAAAAAGAGAAAGTTTTGCCGACATTTATTAACATGAAGCCAACGCTGAACAAACAAAGATTTATACTTTACCTGTGGATAGGGCTTGCATGGTTCTTTTTTTGGGAGCTGACCATTATTGCTCAACACCCCGAAACATTTTGGCAAAGAACAGTCAATGAGATATGGAGAGATGTTTATCTTATTAGCCTTAACTGCCTTTTATTCGAATTTGTACTTCCATTTATTTTTAAAAAGAGAGACTACCTTTTTTACAATATTCTTGTTGGTATTTTTTTGATTTGGGTAATGCTGATGCTTTATTCATTTGGATTGTATGGCTGGAGGGCATTTGGCATTGCATTAGATATTTATACTTCTTACCGCGACGATACCGACTTCTATGAAGAAGTAGGTTTTCATATGGGTTCTTCCGTTGCATCCATATTTTTCTTTGGCATCATCCGGCATATATATTATTACCAGAAATTAAAACAGGCAACGCAAAAACTGCGGATAGAAAAACAGGCAGCTGAATTAAATTATCTTAAGTCCCAGACCAACCCGCATTTTCTTTTTAATACTTTAAACAATATTTATTCACTGGCAAGAGATAAGAGTGACCTTGCTCCTGAAGCAATTTTACGTTTGTCCAAGATCCTTCGTTACATGTTGTATGAAACAAGCGGAAATTATATTGCTATTGAGCAGGAAATAAAGATCATGACAGATTACATTGGCTTGGAGAAACTTCGATACGATGAATCTTTGCGCATCAACTTTAACCATAATGTAGAAGATATGAAGCAGGCTTTGCCGCCGCTATTGTTAATACCTTTAGTAGAGAATGCATTTAAACATGGCGTTTCGGAAACAAGAGGATTTCCTTTTGTTGATATTCATTTATCGGTAGATAAAAGGCAATTGTTGTTTGTTGTAAAAAATTCTGTTGATGGTACAGAACTTACACCAGGTATAAAGGAAAACATAGGACTATCAAACTTAAGGCGACAACTGGAGTTACTTTACACAGACTATGACCTTACCGTGCAGCAGGAAACGGGAAGCTTTATAGCAACTTTAAAAATTAATCTTGCAAGTCATGTCTGATATAAATTGCATTATTGTAGAAGATGAACCACTTGCTGCAAAGGTGTTGGCAGATTATGTGGCACAGGTACCGTTTTTAACCTTAGGTGGCATATTCAAAGATGCCATATTAGCAACCGAATATTTAAGAG
>JAKFER010000067.1:0-1928 GCA_036675565.1 Chitinophagaceae bacterium | reverse complement strand
CATTAAGAAAGCCTGCGAGGAATACGGCATTCAATATATAGAATATAAAAGGGTACGTACGGCTGTTGCATCACATGTAGCTTTTTTGAAAGAGATGGGCAAAGGTCCTCATCATCATGTACACGCTCATTAATTTATTATAAAACTCAACTAATACTAACGCCTCTTTACCGGGGCGTTTTTTTGTAATCAGGTAAATTCTTGTTTTGAGGTGCTGTGTCAATATGAAGTATAAAAGCCCAAAGGGCTTTAATGTGAATAACCCCTGATGCAATCAGGGGATTACAGAAAATGTCATGGCATCAACCCCTTCGGGGTTGAATGTGATTCACAAAATATATTTATAAAATAAAGCTTACAGGCAACTACCATCAAATTTTTTATTATGATATTTTCGGCACAAAACATCGGCAGCCAAAAGATGGTAAAACAAATTGGAGAGGACTGTATTATCACAGATTCAACCCCTTCGGGGTTGCTCTACCTTTAGATTCTTGCTTTCCATGAGTTTCACTCACGGTTATTAACATTAAAGTCCTTCGGACTTTTTCAGCACCTCTAAATATTAATTAGCAGATATATTAACGCCCCTTCATCGGGCGTTTTTTTATAAATCTATTCCACAAAATACTTATTGAGTAAGCTTATTTTTGCAACTCAAATAAAGATACATGACAAAAGTAAAAGTTGGAATAGTGCAAATGAGTTGCTCTGCTGATAAGCAAGCCAACCTGCAAAAAGCAATTGAAAAAGTAAAAGAAGCTGCAGCCAAAGGCGCCCAGATCGTTTGCCTTCAGGAACTGTTTACCTCGCTTTATTTCTGCGATGTGGAAGATTATGAGAATTTTAAATTAGCGGAGCCTATTCCTGGCCCTTCTTCTGAAGCACTGGGAAAAATTGCCAAAGAATTGGGTGTTGTGATCATCGCTTCTTTATTTGAAAAAAGAACCCAGGGGCTTTATCATAATACAACAGCCATTCTGGATGCCGATGGAACTTACCTGGGTAAATACAGGAAGATGCATATCCCCGATGATCCGGCGTATTATGAAAAATTTTATTTTACCCCCGGCGACCTGGGTTATAAAGTTTTCAATACCAAATTCGCTAAGATCGGCGTGCTGATCTGCTGGGATCAGTGGTACCCGGAAGCATCAAGGATCACCGCCCTGATGGGAGCCGAAATACTTTTCTATCCTACGGCTATCGGTTGGGCCACATCGCAGGATGAGGACACGAATATTGAGCAATACAATGCGTGGCAAACGATTCAAAGAAGCCATTCAGTTGCTAACGGCCTTCATGTTGTCAGTGTAAACCGTGTGGGACTTGAACAGGAAGGCGCCATGAAATTCTGGGGCGGTTCTTTTATTACCAATCCATTCGGAAGCATTATTTACAAAGCCTCACATGAAAATGAAGAAGTGCATGTGGAAGAGCTTGACCTGGACAAAACAGACAGGTATAGAACTCATTGGCCGTTTCTGAGGGATCGCAGGATTGACAGTTACCAGCAGATCACAAAGCGGTTTATAGATGAGTAATTATTTTTATCAATCATCTCAACATCAAATTTTTATAAAGATTACTGGATTATTTGTTTATGATAAAAAAAACCTTATCTCCAAAACAACTCGGTTATTATTTTCCTGCAGAATTTGCCCCACATATTGCAACTTGGTTGAGCTGGCCACATAAAGAAGCTTCATGGCCGGGGAAACTTGATACTATTTTTCCCTACTACGCTCAATTTATAAAAGAGCTAACCAAAGGCGAGATTGTACGCATCAACGTAGCCGATAAAATGATGATGCAATTTGCTGTCATGCATTTAGAAAATATAAATGCCGACCTGCGTAAAATAGAGTTCTACTTCCACCCTACTAATGATGCCTGGTGCAGGGATCATGGCCCGGCTTTCCTCGTAA
>JAKFER010000182.1:0-1958 GCA_036675565.1 Chitinophagaceae bacterium | reverse complement strand
ATAAACAAAAACCATCATGATGTTTGGCAGTAATGATGATGCCTTTTGCACCGGATAGTTTCGCAATCCTTGCCCATTGACGACAATCCAGTTGTGAAGGGTTAAAAATATCGGCTTGTTCATCACCATGTCCCCATTCTTTATCCGTAAATGTATTGGGGCCAAAATGAATGAACCAGTAATATTCCATTTCATGCCATGCTAATTGTTGCCTGGTTGGTAATGGATCTTTTGATTTCTGTTGTGCCTGTAAAACAAAAAATGTGCAACTCAAAAAACAAACAACCCATATCTGCTTGTTGAATACTCTTTGCATACTATTTTTTTTAAACGTTTATTCAAATTTAGTTCTCTAAAGCCCTGAGCTTGCCGAAGGATCAGGGCTTGGGAGTCACTAAAGCAAATTCAACTATCAGACTCTAAAGCCCCCTTTAGGGGGTTTGGGGGTCTCCGATAGTTGCTTCATTGATCTTTTCTACAGGGTTCATAATATAAGTGAATACGGAATTATCTTTCATTAGCTCTACTATCCGGAATCCCCTGTAGTCTGTTCCCCAACTGCCGCCAAAATGGGCATCAAATACAAAAGGAATATCATCCCTCGTTTTTATTCCTTCTTCATCATGATCGTGCCCATTAAACACGGCTCTTATGTTCTTATGCTTTGAAAAAAGTTCAAATAGTTCCGGACAATCAACTGCATGTTTTGTCAACTTGCCGGGGTTGATATGAATAAAAATGAAAATATTCTCCTGTCCCTTATGCTCTTCCAGCTTTTGTTGAAACCATGCAACATCCGGGCATAAATAAGTCCCTTTTTCGTTGGAAGTGGTTGCAACAAGGAATGAATTCTTTTTTATAGTAAAATCCAGGTTAACGGGCATGTTCCAGATAGCTTCCCACTCTTCTGCAGTGACATGGTCATGATTTCCCTGGCTTACATAATATTTTGGATGAAGAGCATCCAGTGCTTTTTTTGCGGCTGGGAAATATTTTTTATCATCGTGAATTATATCACCATTGATGACACAAAAAGCAAAAGGGTTCTTTTTATGTTCTTCGTTTATTCGTGTAACCACCGTAGCGAAATAATTTTCATAATCCGTCTTAGGCTGCCCATAGTGCCCGTCAGAAGCAACCACGAACCGAAGTTTCACTTTTCTCCTGTGTTCTTCTGATAACCAATAATCATGTGCTTTTAATATTCTGCCGTTTGCCAATAATAAAATAGCAGGAACTGATAAGTTGAGAAATTCTTTTCGTTTCATGCTTATTGATTTAAGTCAGTTGCTTAGTTTGGTGGTTTTACTTCAGTAGTATCTGTCACAAAAGTAGGAACTACATATTTACCGGAGTCAAGCCGTGTTGCCGGGAATGTTTTTTGCAATAAAGCCCAGTCGTTGTTATTAACTCCTGTATGATAGAAATATAAATTTTTAAGGCTCTTTAGTTTACTCAACTGCATTACACCTTGTGCAGTGACTTTTGTACCCACAAGATTCAAGGATTGCAGTTGTTGCAGCGATTGTAGTTTTGACAATCCTTTGTCTGTAATGTTTGTGTTACTCAGGTATAAACGTGTAAGTACCGGAAGCTTCGCCACTTCATCCATTGTTGCATCGCTGATAGCTGCATTATCCAGTTTTAACCATACCAATTGCTTTTTTAAAGGTTCCAGCAATTTTACCAAACTATCAGCACCGGAACCGGCAGTAACAAAGCTGATGGACAAATAATTACTGTTTTTTGCTACAGGGATTATGACTACCCCGGCATCTTTTAAACGTTTAATGATTGCTTCATCGGGTTTTGCAACCGGAGTTTCGGGCACATCGGTCACTTTATTTTGTCCATCTGCAGAACCGGATTGCAATGCCAGCAAAACAGGTTTTATCTTTTCCGTCTGTGGTAAATCTTTTACTTTCTTATTAAAATCAGCACCCGTACTGATCCACCAA
>JAKFER010000003.1:0-1960 GCA_036675565.1 Chitinophagaceae bacterium | reverse complement strand
TTCCATAAATTATATTTTAAATTTATTTTTACAAACCTGCTTCGTTGGAGCAGGTTTTTTTTATTCTTTATTAAGTTCGTTTAAGCTCCAGGTTGTTAAGTAGAAACCAGTGTATAACTTCAACACCAGGTTTGCCGGATTCTGTTGTATTGCGGAAGTTTTGTTGTATGCTGCATACTATAAATCTTTATTGGAAATGCTACTTAAGAAAATAATTTACTTGATCATATCATTGTTTGCACTTTTTGTCGCAGCCTATTTATTCCAGGACAAAAAAATTGGAAAAGGAAAAGATAATTTTACGAGATACGAACTTGTAAAGGAATGGCCCCAATTACCTGACAGCCTTATATTAGGCAACCCAACAGGAATTGGAATTGATACAAATCAAAACGTTTTTATTTTTCACAGGGGAAATCGGAAATGGCCCTTAATTGGCGCAATGCCTGAAAGTAAAATCAATTCTACTACCATCATACTGTTGGACAGGCAAAGTGGAAAAATAATAAATAGCTGGGGTGCTGGAATTTTTATTATGCCCCACGGGGTAACTGTGGACAAGAACAATAATGTTTGGGTTACTGATGTAGGATTAAATCAGGTTTTCAAATTTAACCATGATGGCAATCTTTTGATGACACTTGGAATCACAAAAGTGGATGGCAATGATTCCTCGTACTTTGATCGTCCAACTGATGTAGCGATTGCTGATGATGGCTCTTTTTATGTAAGTGATGGCTACGGCAATAGCAGAATTATCAAATTTTCTGCGGATGGAAAATATCTTTTTGAATGGGGAAAGAAAGGAAGAGGGGAAGCTGAATTTAACATACCTCATGGGCTGGATCTCGATGAAAAAGGAAATGTTTATGTAGCCGATCGGGAAAACGACCGGGTTCAAGTCTTTGATTCTTCCGGCCAATTCTTAAAACAATTTTCAAACAAAAATTTTGGCAATATCTGTTCCGTAGTGTTTGACAAAAGAAATAAAAAACTAATTGCCGTTGATGATGTCACTTTTTTAAAAATCAAGCACAGGGGATCTGACATTATAATCTTTGATTCAACAGGAAATATACAAACCCGTTTTGGGCGAAGTGGTTTTTACGATGGACCTATATCCTGGTACCACGATGTGGCTATTGATGATAAAGGAAATATTTATACCGGCGATATTCATGGTAACAGGATTCAAAAATTTAAGGAGATTTCAACACGTTGACTAAAAAGTACAACTATTAAATAGACTTTAGGCCTTAAAGCCAGTTCCCTGTCCTTCCTTCAACAGGCTAAAAAAAAATATTTGTGTAACCAAAAGGTTTCCTATAAATTTGTAACCGGTTGATTACATAATTACTTTTACATATGCGAAGGGACGTATTCCAGGCGATAGCCGATCCAACACGGAGAGAAATAATAAACATGATCGCAAAGCAATCCTTAAACCTGAATGCGGTGGCGGAAAACTTTGATATAAGCCGGCCTGCCATCTCAAAGCATATTAAGATCCTTACAGAATGTGGCCTTATCATTATCAGACAGCAAGGCAGGGAACGTTACTGCGAAGCACAACTGAAAAAACTCAATGAAGTATCCCGGTGGGTAGAACAATACCGTGTCTTCTGGACCCGCAAATTAGATGCCCTTGATCAGTTTCTTACGAAAGAGCCTAAAGGCTATAAACAAACTAAAAAACTAAAAAAATGAACAATCAACCTTTTGTTATTGAACGAACCTTCAATGCCCCTGCAAGTAAAGTATGGGAAGCCCTTACCGATAATGAGAAAATGAAACAGTGGTATTTCAACCTGCCGGCTTTTAAACCTGAAGTTGGTTTTGAATTCCAGTTCATGGGAGGGAAAGATGATAAACAATACCTGCATCTCTGTAAAATAACCGATGTAATTGCCGGTAAAAAACTTACCTATAGCTGGCGTTACGATGGCTACCCCGGAAACTC
>JAKFER010000094.1:0-13748 GCA_036675565.1 Chitinophagaceae bacterium | reverse complement strand
AAACATGTCTTTTTGCTGCAACAATTCTTTAAGCTGTTTATATCTTTCAGCCATAAAAAACAATTCCAGGGGAAATGCAAACTGTCCCGGGTTTTCATAAAATTTTGGCAGAAAAGGATTGTCAGCAAATTCTTCCAGTATTAACCGGGCATTAAAATGTTTGGATAATAAATGAGCCAGGGTGGTTTTACCGGCCCCTATATTTCCTTCTATGGTAATAAACTGGTAGTTCATGTGCTGGTGATGGTGAAAGCTTGTTTGGTTTGCAAAGAAATAGTAAATGGTGATAAAAGTTTTTACAACTTTTGCACAGGTAATTCATCCGTACATTCTGCCAATAACTGGCTGATTGTTTTGTTAAAAACAGGATGAACCCAATCGGGCGCTACTTCATTCATCGGTTCTAAAACAAATCTTCGCAGATGGAGACGTGGATGTGGCACTTCCAGCCCGGAGGCCTCAATGATATCATCATTAAAAAAAAGTAAATCAATATCAATGGTTCGCGGCCCTGACTTTTGTCTTCTTACTCTTCCCATTTTTTGTTCAGCAGTTAGCAGGCAATTCAGCAATCCCGCTGGAGTTAACAAGGAGTGAATTTTCAGGACCTGGTTTAAAAAGGCAGCTTGTTTTACTGCTCCCCAGGCTGCCGTTTCATATAGTGATGAAGTTTTGATAATATTCCCACATCGCTGGTGTATCAATGACCTTGCTTTTGCAAGATGCTGAGCACGGTTACCTAAATTACCTCCTATCAATAAAAAAGCTGTATTCATAAACTCATTTCCTTCGGTAGATTCAAATATCTTTATTTTTGTCGTTTTAAATTTTAATATTAATAATGGGTAGTTTCTTTAAAATATTTTTTGCTTCTTTTTTAGCACTGGTGATTTTTTGCTTTTTGAGTTTCCTCCTGGTTTTAACAGTGGTGAGTGGTTTGGCTTCAAAAGACAAACCAAGGGTTGCCACTAACACGGTATTGCTAATTGACCTTGGACAACATTATAAGGACCAAGAGCAGAAAAACATTTTCTCTGCCTTTTCCGGGGAAGAGACTGATGTGCCATCTTTATACGATGTGGTTCGATTAATAAAACATGCAAAAGACGACGATAATATTAAAGGCATTTTTATCCAGGCACAATCAAGTCCAAACGGGTACGCAGCCAGCGAAGAGATCCGGAATGCTTTAAAAGATTTCAAATCCAGCAAAAAATTTATATTGGCGCATGGTGATTATATGACGCAAAACGCATATGCCATTGCAAACATCGCGGACCGTGTATATATTAATCCACAGGGCATGCTGGAGTGGGTTGGATACAGTGTTGATATTGCTTTTGTAAAGGGCACACTGGATAAACTTGATATCAAACCCCAGATTTTTTATGCGGGTAAATTCAAGAGTGCTACCGAACCTTTGCGTGCAGAAAAGATGACTGCGGAAAATAAACTCCAAACCAGCGAATGGCTTAATGATATGTATGTTCATTTTTTAATGAACACGGCTGATGTACGAAAGATAGATACAGCTACATTACATGGTTTAGCGGTTAATTTAAGTGTTCAGAATGCAAATGATGCATTAAAGTATAAATTGGTTGATGGCTTAAAGTATGATGATGAAGTAAAAAATGAAATCAAAGTAAAACTGGATATTGATAAGTATGATAAGATTTCATTCATTGATATTAACCGCTATGCAGAAGCAGTTACTTTTAAAAATTCAGGAACGGAGAGAATTGCTTTGATCTATGCCGAAGGAAACATTGTTGATGGACCGGGAGACCAGGGTGTAATCGGGAGTGAAGACTATATGAAATTAATTCGAAAGGCCAGGCTGGATAAAAATATAAAAGCCATCGTTTTTCGCATCAATTCCGGGGGTGGCAGTGTAATGGCGAGTGAAAATATCTGGAGAGAGTTATCCATGGCACGCAAAGATAAACCGGTGGTGGTAAGTTTTGGCGATGTGTCAGCATCCGGGGGTTATTATATTGCCAGTGCAGCCGACAGTATTTTTGCCAGCCCGGTAACCATAACCGGTAGTATTGGTGTATTTGGAGTAATACCTAATATGGAAGGGTTTTTCAATAATAAACTTGGTATTACATTCGATGGTGTAAAAACTGCGCCTCATGCTAATATGGGTGCCATATATAAACCTCTTACTGAATTTGAACAAAGAACAGTGCAAACAGAAATTGACCGCATTTACCAGCATTTTATGCAAAGAGTAGCCGATAGTAGAAACATGAGTGTAAATGAAGTAGACAGCATTGCGCAAGGCAGGGTTTGGAGTGGAACAAGAGCAATGGATATTGGATTGATTGACCGGTTTGGTGGCATTCAGGATGCTGTTGATTGCGCTGCGGGTATGGCAAATCTTTCGGGGTATCGTTTACGTGAGTATCCTGAACCTGAAGGAATATTGGAACGCATACTGGGTTCATCATCCACACCTGATTACAGCAGTAAGATCAAACAGCAAATTGGAGAGCAGAATTTTAAAATTTACGAGGAATTAATAAAAGTGCAGCAAATGACGGGTAACATCCAGGCAAGATTACCTTTTACTTTTATTATTAACAATTGATCATACAGTCCTAAAAGGAAATACATGAATGTCAAAATCATATAATCAACTCACGGGCACACTTGCTATTTCAAAAGCAAGTTTTCGAGCCATTTTCAGAAGTCCATCAGCGGTTATTTTTAGTTTTTTGTTTCCTTTAATTTTTATCCTGGTTTTTGGTTTCCTGGGTAGTGGTTCCCGGGTATCAGTAAAAATTGCTATTGATCCGGCTGCTGATACAACCAATGCCGTGTTTCGGGCAATCAGGGACATACCAGCAATCATTATAGTAAATAAATCAGAAAGGGAGGAATATGAAGACCTTGAAAAAGGACGGATAACGGCTGTATTAAATTTTCAACCTTCAAAAGATACTGTTTCATCAGAATACCTGGTGAGTATGAAAAGTTCTGAAGCCGTAAACCCGCAAAACCTGGTGGTATTGCGATCCATCCTGGATGGTATCATTAAGAATATCAATGAAGAAAAATATCCTGATGCACCCTCCATTGCTGAAGTGAGTAATGAAATTGAAAAAGTGCCTGGTCGTATTTACCGTACAATTGATTTTATATTACCCGGTCAACTAGGTTTTTCATTATTAAGTTCAGGCGTTTTTGGCGTCGCCTTTATTTTTTTTAATATGCGGCAAACCCTTGTACTAAAAAGGTTTTTCGCCACACCATTAAAACGTTCCAATATTTTATTTGGTGAAGGACTGAGCCGTATACTTTTTCAAATGATAACCGCTGTTGTAATATTAGGTGTGGGTTATTTCTTTTTTCATTTCACATTGGTCAATGGATGGATCACTTTCCTGGAAATGCTGGTGTTGAGTTTTATCGGTTTGGTTGTTTTTATGGGATTCGGATTTGTTGTGAGTGGCCTGGCAAAAAATGAAAGTACCATTCCACCCATCGCCAATATCATAACATTGCCGCAATTTTTATTGGCGGGGACTTTTTTTTCTATTGATAATTTTCCATCCTGGTTACAGCCTGTTTCCAAAATTTTACCTTTAACGCATTTGAATGATGCCATGCGTAATGTTGCATTTGAAGGTGCTCATCTCGATGATTGCTGGAAGCAACTAGGCATATTGGGCATTTGGGGAATTATTGTTTATTTATTAGCCATCAAATTTTTCCGTTGGGAATGATGGATTGGTTGATTAGTTGATTGGTTTTGGAATTTGGAATTAGGGATTTGGAATTGGGCTAAACGACTAAACGACTCAACACTAAACTCTAAACCTTAAACAACTTTTACTTTTAAATTTTGACTTAAATATATGCGTGTAATTAAACTGGCGTTATTAAGTTTCTTTTTCCTCTTTATACTTATAACGCTGATCTCTTTATTCATTCCTTCTACGGTGCGTATTTCGAGAGCAGTAAATGTGTATGCTGATCCATCGCAGGTGTTGGTTCCCGTTAGAAATCTTGATCAATGGGCCCAATGGTACCCTGGTTTAAAATCTATTTCAACAGATAAAATCCATTTTACCAATGAATTCGGCAAACCGGTAATGAACATTCCGGGATCAACCGTAATTATAAATTCTGCCAATGATCAGCAGGTATTGGCTGATCTTGTAGGGGCTAAAGGTAAAAGGATCATGAATGGTTTTAATGCCATTACCCATCCTCAAAGCGATTCGGTTACTCTTCAATGGTATATGGACTTTAATTTGAAATGGTATCCGTGGGAAAAATTTGGTAGTATGCTATATGAAAAAATGTATGGTGCCACCATGGAGCAGGGCTTAAGCAATCTTGAACACCTGATAGACAGCAGCCATTCATCACAAATTTTAAACAGGTGAATAAAGATTCGTAAATTTCACATCCAATTTTTAACTATTAAACATTTTACTTATGAAATCATTGTTTTTTATATTATTTGCTTGTTGCATGCTGGCCATCAATCCAACCGCTGATGCACAGACCAGGAACAGCCCGCACGACACCGTTGAAACCGCCGATGTAAAGGTTACTTATGGCAGGCCGTACAAAAAAGGCAGGGTTATTTTTGGAGAGTTAGAACCATTTGGAAAAGTTTGGAGAGTAGGGGCGGATGAAGCCACTGAAATTACTTTTAAAAAGGATATGAAATTTGGTGGTAAAGATGTAAAAGCCGGCACCTACACTTTGTTTGCCATTCCTAATGAAAATGAATGGACCATTATTTTAAACAGTACTTTAAAACAATGGGGCGCTTACAGCTATGAGAAAAACAAAGAGAACAATGTGTTGCAGGTAAATGTGCCGGTTAAAAAAAGCAGCACGGTAACAGAACAGTTAACTATTGTTCCGGAAAATAATAATCTTTTTATCCGCTGGGATAATGCAGAAGTTGCTATTCCTATAGGATAATCACCCTTTTTTTATTGAAACAATCAAACCTGCATGCCCATGCAGGTTTTTTATTTAGACAACCTTAATAATTATTACACATAAGGTGCAACGATGAGAGTGTGCCAGTTGTCAAGCACCTAAGAGTACATGGATCACAAACAACTGATAAAAGAGTGCCTCAGAGGGAATGGAACGGCGCAGCGCCTGCTATACCAGGAGTTTGCCGAACCTATGCTGGGCGTATGTTACCGGTATACGAAATCTTTTAAAGATGCAGAAGATGTTTTGCAGGATGGCTTTGTGAAAGTATTCAACAGCCTCTCGGGTTATAAATACGAGGGAGAGCTGGGAGCCTGGATCAGACGGATCATGGTGAATACAGCTTTGAATTTTTTAAAAAAGAATAAGCGATACCAGGATGAACTGGTTTTTACGGATAATTACCTGCACCCGGTAACCAACCAGGATCCTGCAGTTTTAATGGAAGCAAAACAAATTGCAGGATTGATCAGGCAATTGCCGGCAGGTTATCAAACCATATTTAACCTGCATGCCATTGAAGGTTATACGCACGTAGAAATAGGGGAAATGCTGGGCATCACGGACAGCACCTCCCGTTCTCAATATGCCCGGGCAAGGGCCCTGTTGATCAGTTGGATAGAAAAACATTCAGAAGACAAAAAAATGAAGTATGTCCGAAAATAAATTTGAAAACCAGGTACAGCACCTGATGGATGAATTAAAATTCACTCCATCGGAAGAAGTATGGCCTGCCATAAAAAACAGGATCAGGGAAAAACGGAGAAGACGAATTTTCTTTTTCCTGATCCCGCTAATGGCTGGTTTATTGGTTACCGGTTATTATTTTCTTACAAAAACAAATACTTTACCTGTTTCGCAAAAAGAGATCGTTAAATCACCTGTTGAAAAACTACAGAACTCGGCATTGAGCAATGAAAACCACATTACTGGTAACACACCTGATTTAAAAAATTCTATAACCATACAACGTGGTGACCAAACTTCATTGCCAGTTGATAACGATATAGAACAAACGAAAATAAAAGCGAATCATGATTTGGTTAAAATAAATGCCGTCCCCAATTCATTTCCCATAGCCAAACAAAATCCTGTTGAAGAAATGAAAACACCCATGGGTATTCTAGATTCAGGGCAAATCCAAAGCAAAACTGGTCATCATACCAATGAAAAAATATTGGTTGAATCGGCTGTTGACCAAAAAACGCAATTAAACATTAATCAAAACAGCGATGCAGACAATTTGCTGGATTCTGTTTTGCTTAATCCAGATATGAAACAAAATGAAATCATACCTGATTCTATTGCATCAATAAAAGATACTTCCAAAGTTGTACTAATCGAAAAAGAAAAACGTCCAAAATGGGTTTGGGGAATACATGTTGCTGTAGGAGCATCTAAACCAGGAAGCAAAACTGTTCCGGGTTTTGCCCCAGTTGCAATGGATTACAACAGTTCACCTAATGCCGGTGGACCTTTGTTTGCTTCTCCATCCAAAAGTTCTCAAACCGGCACAGCCATTGAAGCAGGATTGATTCTTAAAAAACAATTGACGCTTCGTAGCAGTATTGCTACCGGCTTGCAATATTTTTACGCCAGTGACCGGATATTAGCAGGTTCTCGTTATGATAGTACCATCAGGGTCCAAAATTCAAATTCAGGAAGTGGAAGTTTTAATAATACCGTACGTAGTTATTACCGGGGGAATGATCAATGGTACAAGAATCATTACCACTATATAGAATTGCCTTTGCAATATCATTACCTGCTGAATAAGAAAAGTAAAATCCCTGTTCAATTACAGGCAGGTTTAATTTTCAGCCAGTTATTATCTACAAACGGTTTGGTTTATGATCGAGCACTTGCCGGTATTTATTATGAAGAAAAAGGCCAATTCAATCAATCCATGCTTAGTCTGAGCAGTGGAATAAACATCCAGTTTAATCAAAAACAAAAATTGAAATGGAGTATAGGGCCGCAGGTAAGAGCCGGTATAACGAGTATGCGTAAGGCTGCTTACGATCAGAACAAATACCTTTTTTCCGCAGGTTTACGTGTTCATTTATTCATCGATTAGTGCTGCAACGTTTTTGCTGCATGTGTTGTCAACCTTGTCAAATAAACTATATGAAAAAGCTGCTTTTCCCATTTTACATCCTGGTTACGATCCTGCCAATGATCATTTTTAGCGGATGTATTAAAGACACCTGTCGTCAATCTCGTTCATACACCATGTATGTTCCGGTATATAAGACAAATGAAGAGGTGAGATTAAATATTAAAAGCAATTCCGCAAAGGAAATGGAGCGTCCGGGTAAATTATTTATCAAAGGACATTATATTTTTCTAAATGAAATAGACAAAGGAATTCATGTTATAGATAACAGCAATCCTGCCAGTCCGCGCAATGTTTCATTTATTGATATTCCAGGTAACGTAGATCTTGCCGTAAAAGGAAGCATTTTGTATGCAGATATGTATACAGATATGGTTGCACTGGATATTTCTGATCCGGAAAATGTTTCATTGAAAAAAGTGGTGCAAGGTGTTTTCCCATATCGCTATTATGATTCTGGGTTTGCAATGGATTCTTCAAAAGTGATTGTGGACTGGGTCACAAGGGATACAACCATTACAGAGGATTGCGGCAATAGTTTTGAGTTCTGGAGTAACGAGAATGCATTGGCTTTTTCAAGTGATGCGGGTGGTTCAAACACTAAGAGCTCGTCGCCATATGGCATGGGTGGTTCCATGGCCCGGTTTTCGATTGTGCAGGACCGTTTGTATACGGTATCTGACGAGGACCTGACGGTCTTTAATATTCAAAACGCAATAGATCCTTTATATACCAGTAAAGTAGATGTGGGTTGGGGTATTGAAACTATTTATCCTTTCAAAAACAATTTATTCATTGGCTCCACCTCCGGTATGTTTATATATGATATTAGTAATGCTGATCAGCCTAAATTGACTGGGAAATTTGGCCATGTGCAAAGTTGTGACCCTGTAATTGCAGATGATCAGTATGCTTATGTTACCCTTCGTTCGGGAACAGAATGCCAGGGTTTTACGAATCAGTTGGAAGTATTGAAACTAAATGGGATCACGGATCCAGCTTTAGTAAAAATTTATACACTTACCAACCCGCATGGTTTATCCAAAGATGGCGACCTGTTGTTTATCTGTGATGGATCGGATGGCTTAAAAGTTTTTAATGCCGCAACGCCTTCCAATATTTATTTGATCAAACATCTTACCGGATTGACAACTTATGATGTCATTGCCTGGAATCAGAAAGCGATCGTTTCTGCCTCTGATGGGTTATATCAATATGATTACAGTAATCCCAATGAGATCCGGTTATTGAGCAAGATAAATTACAATCGTTAACTATGAGACAGATCATACAGGTATTGGTTCTTATTATGGTCATTCCTTTTGTTGCCTGTACACAGGAAAAGGAAAATTCAAAATCAAATCATTTTTACAGCTTAGCATCTGCTGGTTATCTCTTTGGTGAGTCTGGTGTTTTTCCTGTAGCGCAAATCAGTTCAGGTATAAGTTTTAAAAATTTTAAACTGGGTATTGGTGGTGGTTATGATGGTTATCGATACAATTCATTTCCTGTATTTGCAGATCTCCGGTTGGATTTCGGTAAAAGAAAAAAGTTCTTTGGATATTTAAATAGCGGGTATCATTTTCCCAAAGGCGAGGAAACCTTTGATATATGGTCTTACCCCGGAACAGAAAAATGGGAGGGTGGGTTATATGCAGATGCCGGCTTAGGATTTCGTTTTAAGCTTGGGGAAAAGCACAATCTATTATTAAGCAGTAGTTATAATTATAAAAAAGTACGCCATATCAAAACATACATCTTCCCTTGTTTAGTGCCACCATGTCCGGGTGATGTTTATACATACGATTATGGTTTAAATTATATCAGTACACGCTTAACTTGGGAAATAAATTACTTAAAAAAATAAATATCCCTTAAGTTCAGCATCCCATTTACTTATTGCAGAAGCCAACTAAAGCGGGGAGGAAATTATAATTTACCGGTCATATATTCTCCTCATTCATTTTTTGAAAGGATTTGGAAAAAACCTAAATTGCTATAGGGTGCAATTTCCAAATCTATATGCTTTATAGAGAATTACAAACTATTAACCTTCGCCAGGAATTCCTGCAGGTATTTATTGTTTACAAACTTCATGAGAAAATTTACCGGTACAAAAAAATGGATGGCCAAATATTGAAACTGATAAACAGTATCACTATTTTAACTGGAAAATTATTTGCAACCCTCGCTTTTGGAAATCATACCATGAAAACATCTTTCATCACTTTTTCAAACAGTTCCTGTAAAAAACTTAAAATTTATGCAGGATAAAAGACGCAATCAATAGTAACAAGTTCTGATGATGTAGCCCATTTGAAACCTTGTGTAAAATTTGGATCCTGTTCTCTATGGGGTAATTAATTTTAATAACCAAATGTTTCACTCAAAAACTGCATTATGAAAAATCTGCTACGGTTAAAACAAAAGAAATGGATTTCATTTTCCATTATAATTTTTATTCAGTTTTTTTTCTTTTACGCCAATGCGCAGGTACAGGTATCAGGTAAAGTAACCGGTCCGGAAGGGACAGGATTACCTTCTATTTCTGTAACGATACGCAATACCACACTCGGCGCTACAACTGATGTAAATGGTAATTACAACATCAATGGCAATCTTCAACAAGGTAATTATACTTTGGTCTTTACAGGTATTGGCTACCAGGGTAAAGAACAAACTATTCAAATTGGAACTGCCGCATCTTATACAGCTAATGTTCAATTGGAAATTGACGCATTAAGTATGGATGAAGTTATAGTTACCGGAACTTCTGAAGGCACCACCAAAAGACAATTGGGAAGTTATGTAAGTACAGTGAGTGCAGACCAATTGAATAAAGGTGCAACCTCGAATGTATTAGCTGCATTGCAGGGGAAAACTGCCGGAGCACAGATCATCCAAAACTCAGGTGATCCTGCAGGTGGTATTTCTGTAAGATTAAGAGGCATCAGTTCGATAAACAGTTCTTCAGAACCATTATATATTGTTGATGGCATTATTGTAAATAATGCAACGACACGTGTTACCAACACATCAGGCAATTATGATGGACAGAATTTTGTTGGCACCATTGGCCAGAACCGCTTGGCAGACATTAACCCCGCCGACATTGAAAGAATTGAAGTTTTGAATGGTGCTGCAGCTGCTGCAATCTATGGATCAAGAGCAAATGCAGGAGTTGTACAAATCTTTACAAAAAGAGGAAGCTCAGGCATGCCAATTGTTAGTTTATCTACAGGTATGATGGTATCAGAACTTCGTAAATCTGTTGATGTAAACCAGGCACCTACAAAATTTGGCGGTTCGCCAGATGTGGAAACACAGGATATACTTACTTTGGCATGGACCAACACTACACCCGTTACGAGATATGATTATAATGATTATATTTTTCGAACCGGCTTAGGCACAGATAATACCATTTCAGTAAGTGGTGGAAAGGATAATACGAAATATTACATTTCCGGTTCTTACTTCTTCAACCAGGGTATTATTAAAAATACAGACTTCAGGCGGTATAGTTTTCGGAGTAATATCGATCAGGTCATAAATGATAAACTCAGTTTTACGCTTGGATTAAACTACATAAACAGTGCTTCCAATGAAAAACCGGATGGCAACTCTTTCTTTTCCCCGCTGAACTCAATTAATATCATTGGAAATTTTCACGATCTGTGGACCAGGGATGCATTAGGGAATATTAAAGTGGTTGGTGAAAGGCAACGTGTAAACCCCGTTTCAGTAATAGAAGACATCAAGCAACGGCAGGAGACGAGCAGAATTTTATCCAGCATAGGATTAAAGTGGAAACCCATAAAAAATTTGTCTTTTGATTATACCATGGGAATTGATAATTACAATCAAAATGGCAAAACGTTTATTCCTCCGTTTGCTTACCCGGTTAATCCGGGATTTTATGGAGGCGGGATAACTCTTGATCCTGCTCAGAATGGGTATGCAAGCACTGCAAATAGTAATTATTTCCAGATCAATAATGAAATAAATGCAACTTACCAGGCAAGGATTACCGATGATTTGGGTTCAACTACCCAACTGGGTTATTCATTACAGTATGAAAAATCTAGTTATAGTTTATTGCAGGGAAGGGGATTAGCTCCTTTTGTAGAAGTGGCCACTGGTGCAAGTACTTCGCTACCGGGCACGGATAGCCGGGGAGAATTATCTGTTTCAGGGGCATACTTACAACAGAATTTTAAATACAGGAATCATTTGTTTTTAACAGGTGCGGTAAGGGTTGATGGTTCATCTGTTTTTGGTGAAGATGAACGCAACCAGGTATATGTAAAAGCAAGTGGTAGCTATGTGCTTTCCGGGGCCGACTATTGGCAAAGCCTGGGTGTATCCGGTTGGTGGAATTTATTCAAACTGAGAATGGCTTATGGTGAATCGGGGAATTTAACAGGCATCGGTCCTTATGACCGTTTTAATTCCTATTCAAGTATTGCATTTTTAGGTAAAACGTCTTTTTTCTCCAGTTCCACTTTAGCCAATACTACGGTAAAACCAGAAAGGCAAACTGAACTTGAATTTGGTACTGATCTGGGTTTTATGAATAATCGCATAGGCATACAGTTTAATTATTACATCAAAGAAGTAGATGATTTATTGATAAACCGGGTTATAGCACCCACAACCGGGTTTTCCAGTTTGCTGGATAATTTTGGATCACTGGAAAATAAAGGCTTCGAAGTTGTTTTGAATCTTGGTTTGGTGCAGCGAAATGATTTTCGCTGGGACCTGACCGGTATATATAATCAAAACAGGAACAAGGCAGTGAGAATTGGACAGGCACTTACATTATTAAGTACGAACGGTGGTGCACCTGTAGCTATTTTAGAAGGTCAGCCCATTGGGGTTTTCTATGGAACTTTCTTTGCACGGGACGCAAACGGGAATGAAATTAAAAACACTTCCGATATACCGCTTACAGAAAGAGGAACACAAAATAGTGCATTAGATTATACAACGCAAAGAGATGCTGGAGGTTTGCCTTCAGGAACGGTGTTGCGTAAAGTTATTGGTGATCCGAATCCAGACTATACAGCCTCTTTGGTTAATGAATTAAGCTATAAAAGGTTCAACCTTCGTGTACAATTTGATGCAGTACAGGGTGTTGATGTTTTCAATGCTGACTGGAGAACAAGACAGGGTGTTGGCAATGGCGAAATTGCAGAACAGGAACACAGGGGCCAAATACCCAGGGGCTATATTTTGGGTGTTTATGGAATTGAGGAATGGCGTATTGATGACGGATCTTTTGTAAAGCTTCGGGAGGTTTCTTTAGGTTATGATTTTGGAAAAGTCAGTAATATTTTTAGTGGATTATCTGTACTATTAAGCGGAAGAAATCTTTTTTCATGGGATGATTATAAAGGTTATGATCCTGAAGTAAATGCCGGCGGACAAAGTACGATTCTGAGAGGAATTGATTTTGGTGCAGTTCCCATTCCAAGAACTTTCAGTTTAAGCGTTCAGGCAAAATTCTAAACTTAAAAATTTCAAATTATGTCTATTCTGAAATATAATTGGCTGATGATTTTTGCCGTCATGGCGCTTTTCATCACATCATGCAAAAAGAATTATGATGACCCTAACAGGGCAACCAGTGACCAGGTCTTTGAATCAGTAAGTGGATTAACCGGTGTAGGTGTTGGTTTGCAGAGAGCTTATTCTTTGGGCAGGGGAAGTTCTCTATATAATGTTGTTTCTATAAATGGGTTTATTACAAAGGAATTGCGTTTATTAAACCAGGGTAATCTTCCTGAATTTCAACTGAGCACGGGAGGTACTGCAGTCGATGGCACGAATACGATGTTATCCGGGTTATGGACAAACAGTAATAAAATCATTTATGATGCTAACCAGGTTATTGCTTATGCTGCAAACCTTGCAGATAAAGGAACGGCGAGTGGATTGATTGGATATGCTTCTATTTTCAAAGCATTGTCCATTGGAAATATGGCGATGTTTTGGGAACAAATACCAGAAGGTATTGGCGAGAACATAAGTTTTATTGACAGGTTTGATGGTTATAGGCTAGCTATTGCCGTTATAGATGATGCACTGGCTGTTATAAGTGCCAACCCGGTTAGTGCTTCATTTGTGGCATCAATTCCTGCAGGTATAGATATTGTAAACACATTGTATGCTTTAAAGGCCAGGTATTCTTTATTTATTGGTGATTATACGCAGGCACTCACGGCAGCAAACCAGGTTGATCTCACAAAAAAATCAGTATTGAATTTTGAAGCGGCAACACCTAACCCTATTTATGATGTTGCGGGTAGTAATTTTAATGTTTACCAACCCATTGATGAAACCATGGGATTGCCGGCAAGTCTGCAACCAGATCCCAACGATAAAAGAGTTCCTTTTTATATGGCACCAAGCGGATCAACTGCTGCACCATTTGTGATGCAAGGATTTGCTGCTTCCACAACAACCGGTTTCCCTATTTATTTGCCAGGTGAAATAACCCTGATAAAAGCAGAAGCTTATGCAAGAATGAACCCACCAGATCTTGTCAATGCTTTAATTGAATTAAATAAAGTGGTAACAAAACAACCAGCTAATGATCCATTTGGTGTTGGTGCAGGATTGCTACCTGTTGGTGCTTTATCACAAGCGCAGTTACTGG
>JAKFER010000220.1:0-13967 GCA_036675565.1 Chitinophagaceae bacterium | reverse complement strand
AGAGGGGATGACTACAGAACCATTAACTGGAAGGCCACTGCAAGAAAGAGAGACCTGATGGTTAACAGCTTTACAGATGAAAGAAGTCAGCAGGTTTATTGTGTGATCAATAAAGGTCGCTTGATGAAAATGCCATTTGATGGAATGAGTTTGCTGGATTATGCCATCAATGCATCGTTAGTACTTTCCAATGTTGTGATCAGTAAACAGGATAAGGCTGGTCTTATCACTTTTGCTGAAAAAACGGATACTTATATCCAGGCGGATAAAAAAGTTACCCAAATGAACCTGCTGATGGAATCTCTGTACCGGCAACAAACGAATTTTTTAGAAGCTGATTATGAAAGCTTATATTCTGTATTACGAAATCGGGTTACGCATAGAAGTTTGCTGGTACTATTTACAAATTTTGAAACATTGGAAGGTTTGGAAAGAGAACTGCCATCTTTAAGGATGATGGCAAAATATCATCTATTGCTAGTCGTTATTTTCGAAAATACAGAAGTGGAATCACTTATTCATTCCAATGCAATAACCATTGAAGAAATATATATAAAAACAATTGCAGAAAAATACGCCCATGAAAAGAAACTAATAGTAAAAGAGTTGCGCAAGAACGGAATTCTTTCCGTTCTCTCCACGCCATCACGGCTTACTATCAATACACTCAATAAATACCTTGAATTAAAAGGTCGCAACCTGGTTTAAAGTTTTTCAGGCTTCTCTGTCATTTGCATAAATTTTATCTACCCTGAACCATTTGTATCCATATGCCTCAAGCGTTATTTTATGAATACCTTTTTTATCCGGTGGGCATTCAGTTCTAACCATCAGGTCGTGTAATGTTTCTCCATCAATTTGTTTCCTCTTTAAGTGGATCTCATGTGGTTCTGAATCAAAATTATGAATGACATATAAAGACTTTTCTTTCCAGGTATAATGTATACACAAAACATGTTTGCGTTCAGTGTCAATGATTTCCCATTGCCCATAACCAATTTCCGGACATTCTTTACGTAAACGGATCAAAGAAGTTAACCAATTCAACATTGAATTAGGCTCCCGCCGCTGATCTTCTACATTAATATGTTGAAATGCATAAGGTCCTTTTTTTATAACGGGATGAACTAAGTTATTTGCTACTGAAAATCCTGCCTGGAAATCATTTGACCAGTGCATAGGAGTGCGAACAGCATCTCTTTCTTTTAAACTTAAATCATCACCCATTCCTATTTCATCACCATACCGGATTACTGGTGTTCCAGGTAAAGAAAATATCAGGCTATAGGCCAATTCCGATCTTTGCCTGTTACCCAGCATAGGAGAAAGTCTTCTTCTTATTCCACGTTCATATAATTGCATTCTTTTTTCAGGACCGAATGCCTCAAAAACTTTTTGCCTTTGTTTTTCTGTTAAACGACCCAGGTCCAGTTCATCGTGGTTGCGTAAAAATTGAGCCCATTGTGAAATGGCCGGGATATCTTTTGTTGCATTTAAAGCCTTGATTAATGATTCAACTTCCCCGGTAGCCAGGCTGTAAAATAAATATTGGTTAACAAAAAAATTAAACATCAGGTGAATACCATCACCTTCCTCGCCAAAATATTTTTTATTTTCAGTAGGGAGTACATTGGCTTCTCCCAGCATAATTGCATTACCCTTTCGCCATTGTAAAAACCTGCGCATTTCATTCAGGTATTTAAAAGTCATTTTAGGTTTACCATTCCCTTTTACAGGCGTTTCTAAAATGAATGGAACTGCATCAACGCGAAAACCATCAACACCTAACTGCAACCAATATCCCATAATACGAAGGATCTCTTCCCGTACCTCGGGGTTATCCATATTTAAATCTGGTTGAAATTTGTAAAACCGGTGGAAATAATATTTTTTGCACTTTTCATCACGTGTCCAGGTGGCATTTTGAACACCGGGAAAAACCATTCCCTTATTCCAGTTTGCAGGTCTTTTGTCTGACCATACATACCAATCATGGTGTTTAGCATTTTCACCTGTTCGGGCATCCTGGAACCATGGATGCTGATCGGAAGTATGGTTGACAACCAGGTCAATAATTACTTTTAAACCTCTTTTTTTTGCCTGGTGCATAAATTCCACAAAATCACCGCTTGACCCATGCCTGTGATCAACACCAAAATAATCCATTACATCATAACCATTATCCTTATTAGGTGTTGGTTGAAAAGGAGCCAGCCATAATGTGTCAACACCCAATGCATGCAGGTAATCTAATTTTGCGTTAAGCCCGGTAAAGTCACCGGTACCATCACCATTTCCGTCTCTGAACGTTTCAAGGTCAAGACTGTAGATTACCGCATTTTTATACCAAAGATCCTCAATCATGATGCTTGTTTTTTAATTGGGCCTGCCATCATTTTAAATTGAAAACAGCCGTGTATAGTAAGTTTAACGGCTGTTTCGATATTAATTAGCTGGTATTTGAATTTTGACTGTGCAGAATAATCATCCGGATTAAATCAGCAACTACCCAATAACCAATATACCAAAGCAAAAACTACAATAAATCCGAGGCAACCACCTCCCCATTTGTATCCAGCATAGCCAGCGATTAAAGTTTTAAGCCAATTTTGCATAAAATATTTTTTTTAATTATTATTTAAAAATTATGCCATGCAATGATTTATGTGATGCGCAGATTTCAATTTACCTTATTATTAAAATGGCTTACATGCTTTATTTCAAATAATTATGATTTGAGAAAAAGACGATTAAAAAAATAATTAGACGCTATATTCTTTCGACTCTAGGTTAAATTTATTAGTTTTAGGCCCTTCCTACAATCCTTTAGGAAACCTATAGGTTCCATGCTTAGTAGTTATTATCTTGTTTTTATGGATAAACCTGTACCCTGATATCCAAAAAAGCCTTTCTGGCTTGCCAGAAAATGTTTTTAAACGACCATTATGTATAACTGTTAACCTTATCTTAGGAATGGACAATTCACCATTGATCAGTGTTTTGATGACTGCTTATAATAGAGAGAAGTATATTGAAGAGTCAATTAAAAGCGTACTTGCATCTGATTATGAAAATTTCGAGTTGATTATTGTTGATGATGCTTCTACAGACAAAACTGTTGAAATAGCTAATAAATTTGCTAAAGAAGATTCCAGGGTCCGGGTAATTGTGAATGAAAAAAACCTGGGCGATTATGCAAACCGGAATAACGCCGCTCAATATGCCCGTGGCGAGTACCTTAAATATCTGGATTCAGACGATTATATTTATCCATATGGTTTAAAAACAATGGTAAATATGATGATGGCCTACCCCCATGTAGGTTGGGGGCTTTGTGTGTCCAAAGTTGATTTTAATTCCAATGGACCTTTACCAATAGAGCTAACACCCAGGGAAGCTTATGAGCATCATTATTTGGGTAAAAGCTTATTCAATAAATCGCCTATGTATGCAATTTTTAAAAAAGAATTGTTTTTTGCAGAAAATGGTTTTTTAGCAAACAGAATGAGCAGCGATTTTGAATTTTGGCACCGCCTGGCACAAAAACATAATTTATTGATTATGCCCGATGGGCTGATATGGTACCGTAAGCACCCGGATCAGGAGTTTACTGATTTTCCAAAATACATGAAAGTTTATGAGAACATCAGGGTTGAGTACCTCTTGAATGAAAATTGCCCTTTGGATAAAAAGCAAATCAGGCAAGCCTTTAATTTAAGAATTAGGGGACTAAAAAATCAAGCATTATATTTCTTTTTTAAAACCCAATTTAAGGCAGCGTATCAAAATTTAGAACTTATTTTCTTTAATATATTTCAAAAGTTGAAATAGGAAATTTTGTGGGAAGTTTTTAATCATGTACAAATCAACATCAACGAGCCAAACTGAATGGGAATGGGAAATTAAACCGCAAACTACATGGTATGGAAGCAGTATTAAAGAGATTGTTTCATATAAAGATCTTATTTACCGGTTAGTACGTAAAGATTTCCTGACTTCCTATCAACAAACATTGTTAGGACCGGCATGGATCTTTCTTCAGCCGATTCTTACAGTTATAACTTATGTGTTGGTTTTTAACCGGGTTATAGGTTTGTCAACAGATGGTATTCCATCATTTTTATATTACCTCATTGGTATCACACTTTGGGGACTTTTCTCTGATCTATTCCTTATTGTTTCCAATGCATTTACGGTAAATGCAGCTGTATTCAATAAAATTTATTTCCCTCGTATCATTATTCCCATTTCCCTATTGTTATTGAACGGGCTAAGGTTTTTGATTCAGTTGGTTTTATTAATTATTGTGTTGATGTATTATTATTTTATTGATGCGGTTGATATTCAATTCAGTAATTTATTATTATGTATACCTGCAGTAATTATAACTGCCGGCATTGCATTAGGAGCCGGTTTAATCTTTTCTATATTTTCGGCAAAATACAAGGATTTACTAAACCTGATTTCCATATTGATCCGGTTGTTTATGTTCGTTTGTCCCATTTTTTATTCTTTATCAATGGTACCCGAAAAAATTAAATGGATTGTAACTATAAATCCCCTTGCATCACAATTTGAATTATTCAGATATGGTTTTATAAATAAAGGGGAAATTAATCCTTACAATTTTTTATACAGTACATTATTTATGTTAACCGTTGTTATTGCTGGAATTTTCTTGTTTAATAAAAAGAATGAGGAGCTGATGGATATAGCTTAATTAATATGTCAGATATAATCATACAGGCAGATAATATTTCAAAGGTTTACAGGCTGGGAACTATTGGTACAGGTTCTCTCAGGCAGGATATGCAAAGTTGGTGGAATAAAAAAGTCATAAATAAAAACGATCCTTTTTTTGAGAATGACAGAATCAGTAAGCAGCATATCTGGGCATTAAAAAATGTAAGTTTCGAAATCAGGGAAGGGGAAGTGTGGGGTATTGTGGGCAGTAATGGAGCAGGAAAATCTACTTTACTTAAAATACTTTCCCGCATTATCAAACCCACAGAAGGAATTGTTCGGGGCAAGGGAAAAATCAGCAGTTTATTAGAAATAGGAACAGGCTTTCATTACGAATTAACAGGCCGGGAGAATATTTTTTTAAGCGGCCATATGCTTGGGATGAATAAAGCGGAAATTTTACGCCGGTTCGATGAAATTGTTGCTTTTTCGGAGATTGAACAATTTTTAGATACACCGGTAAAACGGTATTCTTCCGGTATGTATGTACGTCTTGCCTTTGCAGTAGCTGCGCACCTGGAACCAGATATCCTGATTGTTGACGAAGTTCTGGCGGTTGGTGATACGGCTTTCCAGAAGAAATGCCTGAACCGGATAAAAGATATTAGCAGGAATATGGGAAAGACGGTTTTATTCGTTAGTCATAATGTAGTTACCGTAGAACAACTTTGTAGTCATGCCATTTATTTGCATAATGGGGTTGTGGCAGAAAAAGGAAAGGCTACGACTGTGGTAAATAAATATCTGGATGATGTAAACGCCCACATGTTATTAACAGAGCGGGAATTGGCGCCGGGTGTAAGTCTTGAAAAATTGGATTTGGGTAGTAATTCAATTGATTCTGGAGATAATTTGGAATTTAAAATAAAAGTAAAATTTGATCAGAAACCAAAAATCAGGGAACTCGCTTTGTTGATTTACAATTCAAAAAGTATGCGGATTGCAATGATCGACCTTAGGCCTTACTTTGAATATATAACGTACACCGATACCCATTTTTATTATAATGGACTGATCAGGAAAATCAACCTGGTAGAAGGTGAATACTATATCGGATTTTTTTATTTTATTAATGACACATATAAAGACATATATGATCTGAAGAGAATAACGATCCGTGAAAAACCAACTACAGGCACATTAAAAAAATATGATACTCCTTACAGGGGACTTGTGGAACTTGAACATGATCATTTGTGATGATAAAAAATTAACTTGATAGTGGAACTAATAAAATCCCATAGAGAAGGTACACAAAAAAGGGTATTGATGGAACAGTATAAATTTGGAAGAATACCGGATTCGCCTCCTGAAATCAAACCACTTCCTGTTGGAACTATCCGGCCATTATGGTCTGTAATGATACCTGCTTATAATTGCTCAGTGTATCTTGAGAAAACATTACATAGTGTATTGCTCCAGGATATGGGAGAAGACCAAATGCAAATTGAAGTAGTGGATGATGGCAGTACCGATGCGGATGTAGAAGCATTGGTTCAACGTATAGGCAATGGAAGGGTGGGATATTTCAGGCAGGAAAAAAATGTAGGGAGCCTGCGGAATTTTGAAACTTGTATAAATCGTGCAAAGGGACATATTATTCACTTGTTGCATGGAGATGATAAGGTTAAAAATGGTTATTATAAAAAGATAACGGAATTGTTTAACCGCTATCCCGAAGCGGGTGCGGCATATTCTGCCTGGGATTATATTGATGATAAGGATAATTTTATCAGGCATTCAAGGGTAGAAATGGAAGAAGAATGCATTCTTGAAGACTGGTTATTTAAACTGGCCGAGCATCAGCGATTACAATATGCCTGCATATCAGTGAAACGGGAAGTTTATGAAAAACTCGGAAGTTTTTATGGTGTAATATATGGAGAAGATTGGGAGATGTGGGCCAGGATTGCAAAACATTACCCCACTGCTTATACTCCTGATTTTATGGTTGAATACCGCGAACATGAATCCACCATATCTATGCAAAGTTTTCTTTCAGGAAATAATATCCGGGATATCAATAAGGTCATTCAAACTATTTACAGTTATTTAACTCCGGAAGAAAAAAAGAGAATGCACAAAAAAGCTCACAGGCATTATTTGTACTGGGCCTACTCCTTCACCAAAGATCTTTGGTACCAGACAAAAAATAATAAGATCGTTTATAAACAGTGCCGGGAATCATTAAGAGTATACCAGGATCCCCGGTTAGCTATGAAAATGGGTATATTATTAATGCGCATTTGGGCTGAACCTATTATTCGTCTTGTAAGACCACTACCAATCAAAAAGGATTCATGAAGCCAATAAAGCCTTATACAATCAGGCATGTAAGGTTGGATAATCTACAGCAGGATGACAATATTTTTCCGGAACCGAATGAATCATACTACCTGGTACTTTGGTATCATTCCATAGCATTGGGACATTTATATTTGGAAGCTGGCCAGCAATATAAAGATTGGCGTGAAAAAGTCTGGAATGCAGTTTCTCCCGCTATTTATTTTTATAATAACAAAAAGGTCAATGAAGAAGTTTTAAAAGAAAGTTTCATTAACAATAATGATCTGTTATCTGAATTGCTTAAACAGGTTTTTGATGGTGAACTGTCCCAAAACATTCCGGCAACTGTACCTGTTTCCCTGGTCATTTGCACGGCAAACAGGAATAAAGACATGGAAGTTTGTTTACATAGTTTATCACAACAGACTTGTATGCCTGAAGAGATTATTATTGTTGATAATTCACCGGACGTTGGAAACACAAAATCAATAGCGGAGAAATGGAACGCCATTTATTGCCTTGAACAACAAAAAGGTTTAAGCTATGCACGGAATACAGGAATTAAGAAAGCAACCAAACCTGTTATAGCATGGGTTGATGACGATGTAACATTACACCCGCTTTGGTGTTATCATATTTGGAAAGCATTCATGGATTCGGATGCAGATGTTGTATTAGGACTTGTTTTGGCTGCCGAACTGGAAACAGAAAGCCAGCAGGTTTTTGAAAAGCACTGGACTTTTAACCGCGGGTATATTCCAAAAACATATGACCTGGATTGGTTTAATAATAAACTGGCTTATGGTCCACCGGTATGGGAGTTGGGTGCAGGCGCCAATATGGCTTTTAAAAAAGAAGTATTTGATAAAGTCGGGTTGTTTGATGTACGTTTAGGTGCTGGAACTTCAGGATGCAGCGAAGACTCAGAGATATGGTTTCGGATTCTTAAACAAAAAGGCACTATTTATTATGAACCAAAGTGCATTGTATATCATACCCACCGGAAAGGAATGGAGGTTTTAAAAAAACAGTTGAAAAATTACATGCGAGGTTTTGTGGTAGCTGCATTGCTGCAACAGCGTCAACACCCATCTGCCAATTATAAAAAGCAATTATTCCAGGCTATGCCAAAATATTACATCAATTTATTCAGAGCTGGTTTCCCTGGATTTAATTTTCGATATACAACTTTAAAATCCGAAATGATAGGAATAGCAGAAGGTTTTATTTATTATTTTAAGCATAAAGACTCTCCGTCGCACATAAATAGTAACCACAATGAATGAATCGCCAACTAACAATCCTCTGGTTTCGGTTATTATACCCTGTTATAATCATGGCCGCTACCTGGCAAGTGCAATTGACAGTGTATTAGCCCAAACGTATGATCATATTGAGATCATCGTTATTGATGATGGATCTGTTGATGAAACCGCGATGGTTGCTAAAAAATATGGCCAGATAATTTATTTCTATCATCAAAACCAGGGTCTCTCTGCCTCTCGTAACAGGGGCGTTGAATCATCCAAAGGTGATTACATTGTTTTCCTGGATGCAGATGACTGGCTGTTACCAGACGCCATTCAACAAAACCTGCAAAAATTGCATCAACATCCTGATGCTGCATTGGTATCAGGTTCGCATATATTTTATTATCAACCGGAAGATAAAAAGTGGGATATAATTAAAGAAGTCGACTCAGACCATTATCAGCAAATGTTAATGGGAAATTATATCGGGATGCCATCTGCGGTTATGTATCAACGTTGGGCAGCTGTTCAATTTCCATTTGACACCGGTTTAAAGAATTGCGAAGACTACGATCAGTACTTCAGAATATTAAGAAAATATCCGGTTGTACATCATACCGGGTTAATTGCCGTATACCGCAATCATGAAAAAAACAAATCCGGTAACATTCCCATTCAATTAGAAACTGCCTTAATGGTTCTGCAGAAACAGGAACCTTTTTTGGAAAATGAAAAGGAAAAAGAATGTCTGCAAACAGGCATTTATTGGTTGCAGGAATATTATTGCAAAAAATTACTTGAAAATTTACTCCATCGTTTATACACTACTAAGGTAAAAATTACTGAAGCCGAAAAAAAGACGTTTAAAAAATACCGCCCCGAACTTTACCAGCAATACAGGAACGAATCCAAAAAGGTTTTCAAATTTTTCTGGCAGCATTAATAAATATTGCTTCGGATGTTTGTATATCAAATTTTTTTATCTCGAATGATCGCAAAAAAAAGCTGGTTTTAAAAGATGCTGCATATTTTATTAGAAGCACTTTTTTACTATTGTTTTTGAAATAAAACCGCAGTCTGGTAATTGTAGGTTTCTGGATGAATAGAAATCATTTTTGCAAAAGCTGACCATTTTTTTATAAGGTAATCTGCATCATAATATACCTGTGAAAGCGGATCTGTGCCAATGGAGAAGTAAGCATAATTTTTTTTACTAACACCAGTATTTTTATCAAAGTTTTTAATATAAGCGGCAATGTTATGAAACCTGTCCATGTGAATATATTTGTTCAGCATCAGGTCAAAAGTATGTTTATCATGAATGGTTAAAAACGCGTATCCACCGCGGCGTAAAATCCGCCTGATCTCCAGGAACCATGCATCAGACAAATCACTGATATGCGTAAATACCGACCCGCAATAAACCAGGTCAAATGAATTGTCTTCAAAAGGCAGGTGAGGGGCGGTAGTGGTAGTGGCAAATAAAAATGGCGGACTTAAATGTTGCTGGCACCAATCAATATGATTTGCATTGATATCACAACCCCACAATTCGGATTTACCTTCATAATATGGATAATGACGAAGCATCCGGCCAGCTGCACAACCAAGGTCCATTACTTTGGTCAATGTTTCTGCCGATTCTCCCGCCTTTCCTAAAATGTCTAGCATTTTAGAAATATCCAGTTTACCGTATTCCAGATAATCAGATTCAGCCTCAGCATAACCTTCCCATAATTCAGGAGGCGGAACAATCAGTGGGTTATTTTTAAATTTTTCACTTTCAGGAACCAGGTCAATGATAAAATCCGTACGGTCACCATTAAGCGAAATTAATTTTGAAGAAAGATTGGGATCATCAGCTATTTGCTTTTTTTTATTGTGATTATTTTCTTCAATTAAAGGCAGGGTTACCTCTGTGATTTTTTTACGAATATATGATTTGAGTGAAGAGAGCATAGGTGGTTTAATTTGTAAAATAGGTTTAGGGTTCAAAATACAATAATTAAATCTAAAAGAAATGTTCATTGAAATTATTTCCTTTTCAACCTGCGTTGAATCCATTCTTTGAAAGCAGATGAAGGGCGTTTGTTAACCGGATCACCAATCAGGTACCCATAAGGCATAAGTGATGGAACATGGTCGAAAATAATTTTTACAATACTTAACAATGGAATAAAAAGGATCATACCCGCTATGCCCCAAACAAATCCACCGCAAATAATGATCAAAATGGTGGATAATGCACTCAGGCTAACCTCACCTCCAAGAACGGAAGGTGTTACAAAATAATTATCTATGCCCTGGATAATGCTGAAACTAATAATTACCCAAATGGTCGGATTAAAGCTATCAAAACTTACCAATGCAACTAAAACAGGAAAAACTCCTGCCAGTAAAGGTCCTAAATAGGGGATTATATTAATCAGCGCAGCAATAGCTGATAATAACAATGCATTCTCCAATCCAATAATAAAAAGAGATATAGCATATAAAATGAAAAGTACAAACATCGAAATGGCCCTTCCAGTAAGATATTGCTGTGATACTTTAGTGATATCGTTCAGCACGGCTTTCCTTTCTTCATTGTTTTCACGATTACCCAGCATCAGGAAAAATTTTTCGTATCGCTCTTTGTGATAAAGCAGCAGATATGTAACTGCCAGCGTAATGGCCATCCCAGCCAATAAACTGGTTATACTACCCAAAAAATTGCGAGCATAGTTAAGCACCATGCTTCCGAGGTTTTCCGTTTTTTCTGCCAGGTAATCATTTTGAGTGGAAGCTGGAATATCCAGGTTCTCATTGATATAGATATTGACTGATTGAAGAAACGTTTCAATCTTATTTTCAATCAGGGGTATCTGTTGTGCAAAGCTCATTACCTGGGCAGCAACAATCCATATAACCAATGAAAAAATAATAATGAGTATCAATAAACAACAAATGGTTGACCACACTCGCCGAAAACCTTTATTATCCAGCCATCTGCAAACGGGTGCCATCAGCATGGCCAGCATTATGGCAAATGTTACGGGGATCAGTATTACTTTACCATAGTATAAAACTATTGTGAGTAAAACCCAAAATAAGAGGAACTGGTTTATTTTTAATAATTGGAACTTCATCCAAACGATAAAATATTATATTAAATAATATCTTAACTCTAAGATAGATTTTTTTTCATCACGCTCTATCTTCGTCATGATCAAACAGGGATAACTTAGTAATTTTCGAAACAATTAATTGAATGGGATTTTAATGAATATCTGATGAAAAAAATATTGCTAGGATTGGGTTTGTTGACAGTATCTATGATCGTTAGTGCACAGCAATTTGGTGGTCATCCACCTGCCCAAAAGTGGAAACAAATCAATACAGATACAGCCAGGATCATATACCCAACTTCACTTGATAGCCAGGCATTGCGTATTGCTTCAATCGTTCATGCTATGGCGCATCAACAACCGCCAGGTACGAAGGGTAAACTAAAAAAAATAGATATTGTTTTACAGCATCAAACGACCATTGCAAATGGTTATGCTGGTTTGGGCCCGTTCCGTAGTGAATATTATTTAACGCCATCAGCAAATAGTTTTGAGTTAGGCAGCATTTCATGGGTTGATCAATTGGCTGTTCATGAATATCGTCATGTTCAGCAGTTTAATCATTTTCGTAATGGTCTGAGTAACCTGATGTTTTATTTGTTTGGTGAAGAAGGATTGGCACTCGGCATTAATGCTGCCATTCCAGGTTGGTTTTACGAAGGTGATGCTGTTTACAGTGAAACGATACTTTCAGGTCAGGGAAGGGGCAGGCTTCCCAATTTTTTAAATGCATATAAATCACTCTGGCTTGCAAACAAAGACTATGGTTGGATGAAATTGCGCAATGGATCTTTGAAGGATTATATACCATCGGAATATCACCTGGGATACCTATTGGTTGCTTATGGAAGAGAAAAATATGGTAAAGATTTTTGGGAAAAAGTTACCCTGGATGCAAGCGCTTTCAATGGATTATTTTACCCATTTCAACAAGCCATAAAAAAACATTCAGGTATTCGTTATAAAGATTTTATTCATGATGCATTTGAATTTTACAAAAATGACCTGTCAGAAAATAATAGACTTGTTCAGCATAAAATAAACACCAATGATATAGAGGTCGTAACACTTCTTAATGAAAAATCGGTCACCAATTACCAGTTCCCTTATAGTATGGGGAGCGATTCATTGGTTTATTTAAAAAGCGGTTTTGATCAACGTCCCGCTTTTTTTTTAAGAATAAATGGGAAGGAAAAATTGTTGCGTTACAGGGATATTGGGCAGGACGAATATTTTGGATTTCGGAATGGAAAAATTGTTTATACAACATATAACCCTGATCCGCGTTGGGGATGGAAAGATTATAGTGAAATCAGGTTAATAGATATTGCAACCGGCATCCAGCAAAATATAACACGACATACAAAATACTTTTGGCCTGATATTTCAGAAGATGGATCCAAAATTGTTGCCACGCATTTGCCAGCGGATGGTAAAAACGAATTACATGTTTTGGATGTTAGTAATTCTAAAGTAATTAATTCGTTTATTCATCCTGCTGTAAATTTATTTACCGATCCAAAATTTTTGAATAGTGAAGAAGTCATTGCCGGAGCACGGTATCATGATGGCAGTATGGCCATGGTCAGGATAAATTTTGCCAGTAAAACAATGCAGAACATTACGCCAAGGACTATGAAAGTGGTTGGTAATCCATCCATCAAAGATGAATCAGTTTATTTTACTTCATCTTATTCAGGCAATGATGATTTATTTGCAGTCAACCTGGATGATAAAAAACTATTTCATATTACAGATGCTGCTTTGGGTAAATACAATGTAAATACTTCGGATACGG
The DNA here is from genome assembly GCA_036675565.1 of Chitinophagaceae bacterium. GTDB lineage: Bacteria > Bacteroidota > Bacteroidia > Chitinophagales > Chitinophagaceae > JACCYQ01. The sequence goes on along the minus strand of JAKFER010000220.1, from coordinate 783 downwards.
TATTGTATTTTTCCGGGTTTACAACGGAGGGTTTTCAGTTGCAAAAAATAAAAATTAATCCTGCTGAATGGGAAGAATTTGATACAACAGGTTTAAACAATTTTGAAAGCCTATTGTCCATGCCGGCTGGTGATTCGATAAACAATTTTTTACAGCAGTTACCAGTAAGATCATTTGAAACAAAGCCCTATTCCAAATCAACCGGTTTATTTAATTTTCATAGCTGGCGTCCATATTATGAAGATCCGATATTTAGCTTTTCAATTTTTGGGGAAAATGTTTTGAACACTTTACAAACAGAACTTTATTACCAGTATAATCAAAATGAAAAGGATCATACTGCGGGGTTCAATACTGTTTTTGGTGGATTATTTCCTTACCTCAGTGCAGGCATGCAATTTACTTTTGACCGGTTGGTTGAAGAAAATGGAAATATGCGGCAGTTTCACCAGCTGGACTCCCGTTTTGGATTTAATATACCCATCAATGCAACAGGTGGAAGAAGTTATAAGTTTTTTAATATGGGTAGCAGTTATTCATTAAGAAACGAATTTAACACCGGGTTTTCAAAAGGAATGGCAGCAAATGATTTTAGTTACCTGTCACATTTCATTAATTGGAATCAGCAAGTACCACAGGCAATGAAACATATATTTCCCAGGCTGGGTTATGGCTTAACAACACAATACCGGCATGCAATAACCAGTATCAGTGGCTACCAGTTCTTTACTAACGGTTCCGTATACCTGCCAGGACTTGCACGGGTGCATAATCTTGTATTAT
>JAKFER010000307.1:0-14053 GCA_036675565.1 Chitinophagaceae bacterium | reverse complement strand
TATCAGTAAAAGGCACCCGGGTTGGTACTGTTGCAGATGAGAATGGTTTCTACCGCTTACGTGCACCCGAAAACGGTACACTTGTTTTTAGTAGCGTGGGTTTCAATTCTACAGAACAATCTATTACAACAGGCAATTTGAATGCTTTTTTAACCCAGGTAGATAATAACCTGCAGGAAGTAGTGGTTGTTGGATATGGAATTAGCAGGAAAAAGAATTTGACAGCATCTGTATCAGTTTTAAATGGATTGGCTGGGAGTGCCGCAGGAATATTAATCAGGGGCGCAGCATCAGTTAATGGTAATTACGAACATTTGATTGTAATTGATGGAATTCCATATAATGGCAAACTGGAAGACCTCGATCCTGCCATGACTGCAAGTATTACAACTCTAAAGGGAGAGGTTGGAATAGCTTTGTATGGGACCAGAGCAGCTAATGGGGTTTTGTTGATTACTACAAAAAAAGCGGCCAATGAACTAATAACGTTAGATGTAGATAATCCACAATCAGGCAATTCTCTTCGCAGAAATTTTAGAGATGATGCTTATTGGCATCCTGCTTTGCAAACGGATAAAGAAGGCAAAGTAAGATTCAGTGTAACATTCCCTGATGATCTGACAAGCTGGCGAACTTTTGCCATTGCGATGGGTGAAAATAAAAGAACTGGTTTTGCTGAAGGGATGATCAGGTCTTTTAAACCAATCAGTGTCAATCTTTCAATTCCACCATTTGCATTAGTAGGTGATAGTATAAACGTTATCAGCAAGACTTTAAATTATGGGGCAGACAGTATTTCTTTAACAAGAAAAATAAAATTAAATGATCAGTTAATTAAAGAGGGACAATTAAATTTTAAAAATTCATTTATTGATACAGTGACAGCAACAATTCCCGACATAGATTCAATGTTGTTTCATGTAGATATTCAAAAAATGGATGGATATTTTGATGGTGAGGAGAGAACAATCCCGGTATTTAAACAAGGTGTAACAGAAACACTGGGAATTTTTGTTGCGCTTGAAAATGATACCACATTTAGTATTGAAATGGATCCGGCATTGGGTGAAATAAATTTATATGCAGAAGCATCCTTGTTCCCTGTATTGTTAGATGAAATGGAACATTTACGGCGTTATGAATTTTTGTGCAATGAACAAATAGCTTCCAAACTAAAAGCATTACTAAGTAAGAAAAAAGTTTATAAACTACTTGGAAAAGATTTTATAGAAGAAAGGCTTGTTGAAGATTATATCTCCAGGTTAAATAAAAATAAAACAGGTAATCTATGGGGATGGTGGGCAAATAATGAACCATCTGCCTGGATATCATTACATGTGGTGGAAGCTTTGCTTGAAGCTGAAAAAGAAGGGTACAAAATTAATTTGTCTAAATCAGTTTTAACAGATTATCTGTTGTTTAATATGGAGAATTACCGCGGCCTTGATAAACTTTTGACTATAAGATTATTGCAGAAAATGGAAGCAAAGGTTGATTATAAAACATTCATAGATTCACTTCAAAAGGGGGTGAATAATTTTTCTCTTTATGAACTATTACGCTTTACTGAAATAAAACAACAAGCAGACATTAATATTAAAACTGATAGCTTAATTGCAACCTCCAAACAAACACTTTTTGGAAATTTATATTGGGGAGAGGAAAAATTTTCCTTTTTTGATAATTCGGTACAGAATACTTTACTCATGTATCGCATTCTTGAAAGAACTGGTGGACACAGCACTACGTTGAAGAAAATACGTAATTATTTTTTAGAGAAAAGAAAGAGTGGTCAGTGGAGAAATACTTATGAATCAAGTTTGATTCTGGAAACAATTCTTCCTGGTCTTGTAACCGGTAATAAAGCTTCCCGGGGTTCTTCAATTTCTTTTTCAGATTTACCTGGTGAAGAGATCACAACTTTTCCTTTCCAAAAAATGGTTGATGGGGGAAATAAAATCCAGGTTACTAAAAAAGGAGATCTTCCTGTATATTTTACAGCATACCAACAACTATGGAATAAAAAACCCGAAGCGGTTGCGAATGCATTTACAGTAAAGTCATTTTTTGAAAAGGATATGGAAACTATTACGGAATTGAAAGCAGGAGAGCCTGTAAATTTAAAAATTCACGTAATAGTGAAAGGAGATGCTGATTATGTATTAATAGATATTCCGATTCCAGCAGGTTGTAGTTACCAGGATAAACCTCAGCCCAATACTAATAATGAAGTACACCGTGAGTATTTTAAAAATAAAGTCAGCATTTTTTGCAGCAGCTTAAAACAAGGCTCCTATTCATTTATCATTCCTTTATTGCCAAGATACAACGGCAGGTATAATCTAAATCCCGCTAAAGCAGAAATGATGTATTTCCCTACTTTTTTTGGCAGGGAAGGTTTAAGGCAGGTCAAAATAAAATAAGAAATAACGTCTTGTGCAATCATCATCATTTATTCACAAAAAGAAACGGATCTGAACATGGTTTCTTCCCTCTAATTTTTTTAACCGTGCAGGAAGGCGCTTGACTTTAAACTATATTTATCTATCACTAAACATATTTTTATGAGCGATGCTATTGAATTAAAAATTAAAGATTTAGGTTATTCATTGCCACAATTACCTCAAAGCAAGGGGTTATACAAACGATGTGTGCAAACGGGTAACCTGTTATATATGTCGGGCCATATTTCAGTACGTGCTGATGGCAGCCCTATTACAGGCAAACTGGGTGATGACTGCAGCGATGTACAGGGGATTGAAGCAGCACGCCAATGCGGGCTGGCTTTGCTCGCTGCGGCAAAAGAATTCCTGGGTTCACTGGACAGGATTGACAAAGTCATCAAGTTGCTGGGTATGGTGAACTGTACACCAAGCTATACCAATCACCCGGTCATCATCAATGGCTGCAGTGAATTGTTTCGCGATGTGTTTGGTGAAACAAATGGCGTAGGTGCCCGCAGTGCGGTTGGGATGGGTTCCCTGCCCGGCAATGTGGCAGTCGAAATAGAAGCCATTTTTTTAATAAAAGATTAGCCATGGGTAATGAATGGTATCAACTAACGGAAACGCACAACCTGGATTCACCGGCCTTGCTGGTATTCCCGGACAGGGTTAAAAAAAATATTGCCACAGCCCTTGCCATGGTGAATGGCGATGCGTCAAGGCTGCAGCCACATGTAAAAACCTGTAAAAGCGCAGAAGCTATCGGGCTGATGCTGCAAGCAGGTATTTATAAATTTAAAGCTGCTACTATTGCCGAAGCTGAATTGCTTGCCAACTGCGGTGCTCAACAAGTGTTGCTGGCTTACCAGGCTGTTGGACCCAAACTGGAAAGACTGGTGCAACTAATTGCTCATTTTCCCGGTACTGCTTTTTCATTTTTAACTGACAATCTCCAATCAGCTTCCCAGCAAGCTGCTATCTGTGCAGCACACCATATAACCGGCCAGGTTTATATTGACCTCAACGTGGGGATGAACCGTACGGGCATATCGCCCGGTGAAGATGCGGTTTACCTTTACCGTTATTGTCATGAAAATGAGCACCTACACATCCAGGGTTTGCACCTGTACGACGGGCATATTCGCACTCCGGATTTTTTGAAAAAGAAACAATTGGTTGATGCGGCTTTTGAACCGGTGCAGGCCATGGTTGATACACTTGCGACGATGCAATTATCTGCGCCGCAATTAATTTGTGGTGGCTCACCTTCATTTTCTGTTCATTCACAAAGACCTGGTGCAGTTTGCAGTCCCGGCACATTTATTTACTGGGATCAGGGTTATACCAGCATTTGCCCTGAACAAAAGTTTTTACCGGCCATCGTAATTTTTACCAGGGTAGTGAGCAAACCTGCAGCGGGTATCATTACTGCCGATGCAGGACATAAAGCTATGGCTGCTGAAAATGAACTAACCCGCAGGATACATTTTATGAATGCCACACATTTAACACCCATTAGCCAGAGTGAAGAACACCTGGTCTTACAACAAGAGGACCATACTGGGTATAAAGTGGGTGATGTGTTGTATGGATTACCCTACCATGTATGTCCAACCGTAAATTTATATGACCGTTTGCAGGTGGTTGAAAACGGGAAAATAACAGGCATTTGGAAAACAGTGGCCAGGGACAGGTATCTGCAGTTTTAAAGAATGGATCAACCAACCATAAGTCTTTAAACATTTATATTTTCTTGCCTTGATACTGCCTGAATGGTGTAGAATTGAAGGAATGTGACGTATGTTTAAATGTCAGATACCCAAATAAACACAATGCGTTCCTATGGAACGCTTCAAAACCCTCTTATAATTTTCTACTACCAACAATGTGTTCCGATGGAACACAACATCGTATCGCTAAAATCCTCTTGTTTATAAAGTGCTTTGATGGAACACAAGGGTAAAAAAAATTATTTGTGTTTCACCTTTTAATCTTACATGTTCCATAGGAACATCTTATGGGTAATAACCACATACAATAAGCATCCAACGTTCCGTAGGAACGTTTTGTGAATTATCAATGTACCCCAAATCAACACCATGCGTTTCCCCTGGAACACGGGAAACAAAAAGGCACTATTACCATTTTGGATTTAATAATTGTTTCATAGGAACATCTTATGGGTAATATAGAAACTGAAGTCCTATCATCGCTCTGCTGGAACATTTTGTGCACCAACCACCTTTAACTAATTTACATCTCACAACAAAACCGCATGAAACTTAAAAAAAGCGCCCTTTTTAATCATATCATAAAAATCATTACTCTATTTGCCTTAGTGCTGATTTCTTCTAACGTACATGCCCAAGGCTTTTTAAAAGCAGAAGGGCAACATATTGTTAATCAGCAGGGAGAAAAAGTCATTTTAAGAGGTATGGGCCTGGGTGGTTGGATGTTGCAGGAAGGTTATATGTTTCATTTGGGCAACATCGGACAGCAATACCGCATCAAAGAAAAAATCAGTGAACTGGTTGGGAAAGAAAAAACGGAACAATTCTATGATTCATGGCTATTTAATCATACCACCAAAGCCGATATTGATTCTATGGCAGCATGGGGATTTAATTCCATCCGACTCCCCATGCATTACAACCTGTATACATTACCGGTAGAAGATGAACCCGTCAAAGATGGTCAGACCTGGATAGAAAAAGGATTTGTAATGACGGACAGTCTACTGAGTTGGTGTCGCCAAAATAATATGTATCTCATTTTGGATCTGCATGCGGCGCCCGGTGGACAGGGGAACGACCTGGCCATATCTGACAGAAATCCTGCAAAACCTTCTCTATGGCAAAGTGAAGCCAATCAACAAAAAACAATTGCCTTATGGAAAAAACTGGCGGAAAGATATGCCGGTGAAGAGTGGATAGGCGGATATGATATTATCAATGAAACCAATTGGGGATTTGAAGATTCAGCAGATTTCAGGGGCACGGCAGAAAATAAAAATGAACCCTTGAAAAAACTAATGGTGGATATTACCAAAGCCATCCGTGAAGTTGATACAACGCATATCATCATCATCGAAGGCAATGGTTTTGGAAATAATTACCGCGGCATCTTGCCAACCTGGGATGATAATATGGTGTTGAGTTTTCACAAGTATGGAAATTTTAATACCGCAGATGCCATCAAAAATTTTCTTGAACTGCGTAATAAATATATCGCACCTCTTTGGTTGGGAGAATCGGGCGAAAACTCAAACACCTGGTTTACGGAAGCCATTCAATTGGCAGAAGATCATGGCATAGGATGGGCATGGTGGCAGGAGAAAAAAATGGGTATTAATAATCCGTTGGAAATAAAGCGACCTGCAGGTTATGAAAAGCTATTGAACTACTGGTTGGGCAAAGGAGAGAAACCATCACCAGGAGAAGCATGGGTAATTTTGCAGGAATTGTTAGAGAACATCAAAATTGAAAACAATGTTTTTCATAAAGATGTTATTGACGCCATGTTCCGACAGGTAAGTTCGCTTGCAGCCATTCCATTCAAACAACATGTGCTGGATAAAACACTGACCATTGATGCAGTTGACTTTGACCTGGGCCGTCAAAGAGTGGCGTACTATGACGCAGACTCTGCCTGGTATCAATATACCCCTGGTGTAGATACAAGAGGCAACCGCGGACGTATGTACCGTAATGATGGTGTGGACATTGCCAAAAACGAAGATGGATATTATGTTTTTGCAACAGAAGATGGGGAGTGGCTGCAGTATAGTTTAGATGTAAAAAATGCTGGCATTTATGCTGTTACCGTAATAGTGGCTTCAGATAGTACCGGTGGAAAACTATCCATTTTGAATAACAGTGTAAAAGTTTTTGCACCGGTAAGCATAGAAAACAAAGGTGAACAAACCTGGAAGGAAATAAAGATTGGAAATATTTCATTCAAAAAAGGAATGAACCGTTTCAGAATTTATGTGGAGAGGGGTGGATTTAATTTGAAGGAAATAAGGATTGCGATAAAAGAATAAAAACTTAGGTTAAGGCTAAGGGTTAGCATTCCAGGGAAAAGTCAAAATTCAAAAATCAAATCTGTACTCCCATTTAAAAGTTTATTTGAGCCGCATTTTCAAATCCTCAAATTTTCAAATTATCTCATTGTGTAATCAATTAACGATTACCCGATTTCCATAATTCAAACCGAAGAAATAATTGCAGGGAATGATTTTTCTCCTGCTGTGGTTCGCCTAAAGCATTTTTATAATTGATATAAGGTTGCAGCCCGCTGGCATAGCGTGCCCCCAGTGAAAACCGCCTGTACCTGTACTGTGTTTCTAAAAACCATTGCCAATGTGTGGCACGGAACAGGGTGTCACTGCGATCCCGGATAATTCCTTTACTGACCAGGGTATCCGAAACAGGATTCACCTGTTGCCTGATTTCCTGTTCACTGATTGCGCCAAAAAACCTGTTCATCACCAGGCCCGCCCCCACCGAAAATCCGGGCTTTAACTGGTAATGCAGACCCAGCGGCAATTGATGATAATAGGTTTTTTTTAATCGATAGGAGGCCCGGGTTTGGACACCTAGTGTATCCCTGATGATCTTGCTGTTATAAACAAACTCTTTGGTATGTTGCGGCGCACCATATTTAAATTCGGTTTGCAAAAACCATTTATCACCCACATGCAACCGCAGGTAAAAAGCGGGTATATAATCGGCAATCGAACCTTTACGTCCCAAATAGTTGTAAGGAGTAGCGCTCTGTCCAGGTAAAGGAACCTGCTGCTGCCCGGCAATTCCTGCCGACACAGCCAGGTTCTTTAACGATTGAGAGGACTTAAACAGTTCTCTATTGATGCTTTCCATTTCCCATTTCAACATGGATGCACGCAGGCTTCCTGTTTGCCTTTTAGTATAAGGAACCTGCACATTTTTGTTATCCCTGGTTAAGGGTAACAATTCATTTTTTTCATTCATTAGCAGGTTATCAGAGTTATCCTTTTGATTGGTTTCGGGGAACAATACCGGGTTCCCCACTTTCCTGCCAGGGAATAACTCTTTGTCTTCTCTTAATGGTGAGTGGTTTCTGGCTTTACCAACGATGTTCTTGTTGCCTGCCGGCGTGGTCCCTGCTTTTGTACGGGAACTTAAGGGTGATGTTTCCTGCAACGGGTACATCGATGTTGAATCAGCTACGTTTGCGTTGATTGTTACGCCCGGGTTCATTGGTCCAGGAGCGATATCATTTGAAGAAGATTTCTTTTCACGTTGATCCATAACCGAAGAAGAAACCGCTGGCATGTTTTTATCCTGCTCATATTGCCAGTACCAAATGCCAATGGCCAATAACAGCATGCCGGTCAACAGCCAAAGACCACAACTTTTAAGAATTGGTGGCAGCGGGAAAAAGCGGCGGCGCTTATTCTCATCCAGCCGCCGCTTCATATCGGTCCAGGCCCCATCCTCATCAGGTAATTGATCCCCGATGAGGAGACGGTCTGTTTCTTCGTATGTCAGTTTTTTACTCATGCAGTGGTTGAACATTTTTTAATTGTTGCTGCAATAGTTTCCTGGCAGAATTCAAATGCCATTTGCTGGTGCCTTCCGAAATATTGAGCATGCCGCTGATCTCTTTATGTCCATAACCTTCGATGGCAAATAAATTGAACACAGCACCGGTGGCCGGCGGCAAAGCATGTACCAATTCCATGATATCATCCAATTTCATCTTTTCCAGCACCTCCGGTTCCAGGTATACATCACCGTTATACTCTTCTTTTATATACGTTATTTCCCTGGATCGCTTCCTGATAAAATCCAGGCAGCTATTCAGGATGATGGCCCGCATCCACGTATAAAAAGCTGATTTGCCGGGCTCGTATTTATCTATATGCTGAAAAACTTTTAAAAAACCCGTATTCAACACTTCAAGCGCATCTTCCTGCTGCCTGGTATACCGAAGGCAAAGCGATACCATGGCCTTGTAAAAAGTCCTGTACAATTGTTCCTGGGAATTGCGGTCGCCCCTTTTACAACCCCGGATTAATTCAGATATATCGTTTTGCGCTTGCTGCAATCAATGATGAATCTTGGATCAATATACAACCTAGTTCAATTGCTTTAACCTGCTGATAAATGCTTCTTCGGTGGTCGGTGACATGGTGAGGGAATAATTTCCTCCTGCATGCAACTGAACAGGGAGAAACGCCGTATGCAATTGCCCATCCCTGACAGTCACGCCAATGATTGTGGCAGCACGTGATGGCACTGAACTTTTAAACATGCCCAATCCTGTATTCCATGCCTGGATGATGGAACGCATACCGGTAAAATGAACCAGTACACTGGCCTCGTCGCCGGCATGAGAATTGGTCAATGCAATATTTACCTGGCTCATGGGTTCATTCATAAACCGGTCGCAATTGATCCAGGCTAAAGAGTCCACTTCCATCAGGTAGCTGCCCATATTCACCGAATCCATGCCGATGCTAACGTTGTTGGTTACCCGATCTTCTGCCAACTGCCAGGAAAAGTTACTGGTGCCTGCAGAATCCAAACGGCTGCCGTAAAATACCTCCATGCCCGGCAAAGGATTAGAAGCAGGGAGGCTCGCCCTGAGGATAAGGTTAGGGGCGAGCCTCAACTCCTGCCCGTTTTGTGTAGCACGGATAAAGAATTCCCCGCCCGACTCAATCGGTCTTGTGCCCGATTGGGTAAACTTGTTATTCAATACCATTTCCCATACTTCGTAAATTTCCTGCAGCTCAATATCAACCTGCCCGGTTACTGGTGTACCGGCTGCCGTAACAAAGGCATTGGCCGGTATTTGCAGCCTGGTACCTTTTTGGCCAAATAAATTGGTGGCAAATGCGGCAGGGATCGTAAACTGTTGTGCCCCCGGCTGGCGGGCCGCAAAACCATCCCAGATATTTTCAGTGGGTGTTTGTTTTTTGTTCGATGAAAGTTCTTTCTGGCAACTGGAAGTTAAGAAGGCTGCCGCCATCAGTAGGATAAGTGTTCTTTTCATTTTTCGCGTTTATCCCCATGTACGCCACCTTTTTTACAAAGGTTGGGTAGGAGATAAAAATTTTTTTTTAGATTTTAGTTGAATGAAGATCTACTCATGTTTAAGATAGCTTCTTTACATGCCAACTAATCAACTATTGAACCTATCAACTAATCCCATTCAGACAAAGAATAAATTCAGGTTAAGGCTAAGGGTTAGCTTTTCAAGGAAAAATTCAGATCTTATATCCCATATAATATCCCAGGTCCGCCGGATAATCCCGTTATCATCTAACCCGTTATATAGCCAATCACCCGTTTTTTGTTCCATTCATTTGATGGTTAAATTTTTCTCATAACGCCAGTTCATTTGCATTTTCCAAATGCCTGTATGCGGCTGTTAAGGTTGAATCCCAGCACCAGCTCACTAAACCGGCAATAATCTTTAACCAGACCATTAGCTTTTTCATAATCTCTTGCTGCTGCTTGTTTAAAATCCTTCACCTGCACCGGATCATTTTCTGAAATGATCAACCTGGAAAGAAACCAGTTAAAAAATGCTTTTAATGGGTTCTATGTATTTTTTTAGTATAAACACTTAGGAATTGTCCGAAAATTATTGTTAATTGTAGAGCTAAAACTAACTAATGAGTGTCCGGGCATTCTTTCAAAAATTGCCAGGTAATAACAAACTGGTATTACCCGGAACCATTATTTATTTCATAATAATTATTGTAAGCTCCATTTTATTTTCCTGCACTAAAATCATATTGGATAACCCGGATCCATGTGCTACCTGTAATGCCACAGAACAAATTCCTTTAGCCGTTTCAATACCTGACACCAATGTACAGAACCTGTCATTCAGGGGCATCAGGCCCGATGATCCCGGGGGACTGAAAGCTTTAGACAACCCGGAACGGGGCTTTCGTTTTGAATTTATTATGACCGCAAAGGATTTGATTAACCCATACCATGGTTTTGGATATGCTGACCACTTCACAAATATTTTACAATCAGAAGAGATCGCATACGGCAACAATAAAATCAAACTGGCACAGGTATATTTTTACTTAACGGATTACCTCCGGACCGACATTGATGTTTCCGCTTTTAAAAACATGCAGTACATTTTTGATCAATGTAAAAATGAAGGGATAAAAATTGTTTTACGGTTTGCCTACAGGCATCATAACGGTGCCCCATATGCGTCGTTAAGTGATATAACCAGGCATCTTTCAGCATTGAAGAATTTCCTGGCCAAAAATGAATCAGTCATTTACATTATCCAGGCAGGTATGCTGGGCAAATGGGGTGAATGGCATCATTCCGCATACGATAATGATGCCGGTGCACAGGGATTATTCATCAGGGAATTGCTGAAAAATATACCACCAACAAAAAAAATACAATTAAGGGAAACCGCTTTTAAATCCCACGCCGCTGCTTCCCGCAATGGATATACAGACTATATTAAATACGGTGTAAAAAGTTATTATCAATACCCGGCATTAACCAATACCCAAAAGAGCCGAATTGGTTTTCATAATGATTATTTTGTTTTAGACCAGGGAGCCAATGCACAGTGGGATTATAAATGGCCTGATAAAGATTTTTACCAGGCACAATCCGAAGCGGCTTTTACAGCCATGGATGGTGAGATGCCTTATGATGAAGGTGAGGGCTCTTTTAAAACCCTTGCTTATGGAAATGAAGGCGGTTGGTATGCAGCCAGGAGAATGAGAGCACATGCCTATACAAGTTTCAGCATCATTCACAATTTCAACACAAATATTAAAAGCTGGAAGTCGCAATTATTGTATCCGGCTCAATTCAGGAATGACGGCACATTGGTGACAGATGATTATTTTCTAAACCAAAATGGTCATGAAGTTCCAAGAAAAGCATTTGATTATATCAGGGATCACCTGGGCTACCGGTTTCAATTACGATCGGCAAAAATTCCTGCCCGGTCTGCCATCAATTCAACGGCAAGGGTTGAATTCTTCATTAAGAATTTTGGGTTTTCCAGGACAGTCAATGCAAGGGATATTTATATTGTTTTGATAGATGAACAAAATCATGTTACAGCACATAAAACCAAACTGAGCACTGCAGAAATATTTCCAACATTTGGAAATGATGATGGAGTATATCATGTAACAGAAGACGTATCCATAAACCATACTTATAAACCGGGTAGATATAAAATTGGCATCTGGATCCCGGACCCTTCTGCCGATTTAAAATATAATAATACCTACGCTATCAAGTTGGCCAATGCAAATATTAAATGGTGGAAGGATGTAAATGATCAGTATTTAGTGAATGTGATTGGGGAGATGGAGGTTTATTAGGAGCTTATTCTTTTGCGAAATGATATGGTTATATACGGTTTTACTGTCCACCACTCCACTAAAAAACAATTTCAGCATTCCCATTCTTTTCCAATTCTTTGTTGTATTCCTTCATCATTTTCCTGTTCCTTTTAAATCCAACACTGGTGGACAAACCGCTTAAGGTCATTTTAACGATATAGTTGACGAAAGAACTCTTGATCTCATGTTTTGCATACATCACTCCTTTGCGGCTGCTGTTATTATTTTTGAGTATAAAACTATTAGCAGCAAAACTTAAGATCTTTTGAGTAAATGTTGAATGATCCGGGTCTCCATCCTTAATAAATTTTATTTGCAGGTCATGATAGTGCAGGTTCATTTCTCCCAAAGCCACATCATCCCTGCCAATCACTTTAAAATGCATCGAATCCAAAACACCTTTGTCAATTTTTATATTAACTGAAGGAAGCAGAAATGGGTTTAATACAAATAACTCAGTGCCGCCCACTTTTCCATTCAATACAAAGCCGCTGAGTGAATCGGTATAGGATTGGCGCAGGTTAACATTTATCTCCGCAGCATCCATCAAATTTGCTTTTGCAATAATTGTGAGTGAATCACCGAGTAAAAGATTCCTGTTCCTGATGTTTTCGATCCTGGCACTTACATTATTGAATAACAAATCACCTTCATTTCGCGAGCCTGCATTTCTTTCAGTATAGGTAATGCTTCCATTTTCAATTTCTACTGCGTTTACAGATACGGGTAAGTCCATGTTTTTAATCATGTTCACCAGCAAAGGCTTATCCTTTCTTATGGTATTGCGTGGCAATTTTAAATCATTATACACTGTAAATACAGGATCCGTAATTTTTATTTCTTCCGCAATAAATGAACTGTCCTTTTCATATTGTGCCACATCAAGACCGGAAATTTTCATCGCCCCGGTTTTTAAGGTCATATAATCAAACCGGTAAAGTGCACGGGCTACTGCAGAATCAATCGAAAGCGTTGGATGATACGAAAATGAATCCAGACTGAGTGTCCTTTTACTGTTATCAAAACGGGCATTATGCCATTGAACCGTTCTGTTGCTGTCAATAAATTTTCCTTCGGGTATATGCAGCCAGGCAGATAGGTTGGCTTTAAATAACTGGCTGAAATCGGGTAAATGTTCAGACGATAAATTCAGGTTACCCAGCGATGCATTTTCAAATAAAAAATTATTGTTTCTTCCACCCATTGACAATCCTTTTGGATTTTGCAATGAAATCAAATTGGCAGATCCACTCCAGGTTATCTTTCCTTTATGCGTTGCTAATCTCATATTAAAAAGATCCAGTTGTATTTTTCCTTTTTCAATCCCTATTATTTCTCCCGTGTTTTTTAAATAGGTAGCTGCTGTTGTATTTACATTTAAAGCACCTATTTTCATTTCATTGGGGGACAAGAAAATATCGGAAGCTTTAACCAAACTATTTTCCGATTTTGGAATATTGATGATACTGACCGAATCGTTACGATGGGTGCTTATGGTGATATCCGGTTCAGCCGCTGTTAATTGATCAATACGTAATGCATTTTGCGGTTGGTCATTACCTGCTGGTGAAGTTGCTGTATCCCATTTATTTAAAACTAATACCAGGTCATTTGCCTGTAATGATTGCAAATGAAAATTATTCGCGACCAGGTCATTTAAATTTGTTTGCAGTTGAATATAAGAGGAACTGACCATCAAACTATCGCGTCCTTTTATATGTGCCAGTCGTACCGATGTTAATGATGAAAGTTTTTCATCAGACAGATTATATGCCGCCGCAGTTAAATTCATTTGCGGATTTGTAAAAAGAAAGTCTTTACCGGTCATGGTAAATCCATTTACACGAATGGGATCATTTCCATTTTTAATTAATGAGGAGGCCGTTAAGGAATGAATAAATGTTGATATTAAATTACCACCACTGGCAATTTTCAACTGGGTATTACTGCCGCTGAAACGTTGAATGATAATATTGTTTTCATTATTGTTGCTTTTTTGTTTTCCTGCAGGCATAGCCCGGATAAAAACATTTGCACTTCCCCACCTTAATCCATCTACCACAATTTCTTCTGCATCATCATCAAGCTGCACGTTATCGAGGTAAACATTGTTTATTGATGCTTTTACTTTGTTTTGCAATCCAGTTAGCATTATCTGGTCTGCATACACAAGATTTTCTCCGGTTAGTTTCGCGTTTTTCAATTCCGCGGT
>JAKFER010000240.1:0-2037 GCA_036675565.1 Chitinophagaceae bacterium | reverse complement strand
TAACGATTTCTATAGCCATACTTCTTTGGCCTGATCATAAGATCAGCATAAGAATTCAAATGTGTATTACTGAAACCATATCGTGTATTCCAGTCAAGCTGGTAGTTGTATTTACTTTTTATCCGCGAGTAAGTATAAGTTTGCTCTACATTCAATGATACTCCTTCCACGGTATTATATTCTGTCTGTGGTATCAATGGCTTGAGCCGCCAGCTAAGCGTTGACGTTTTACTATACCAATTATGTGTCTGCCCTGACCAGAATATCCCTTTTACCGTAACTGGTTTTTGATTTTTGCGCAGCGAATCCACATAAGCTTTTGAACGTGTTGAATCCCTTAATAGTTTCGATACACTATCCTTGAAAACAAAATTTCTTTTTTCATCATTTTCCAGGGCGACAGGACGGACGGCATTCCAGTAATTGGTATCTTTTTTATTAAAGGCTGTATCATATTTCATGATCGTTCGGCCAAAATGCTTTTTTTCAAAATCCGGGTTAATATCATAGTCAGAATAAACATTGACGAAGTTACCCGTCAAATAAAAGCCAAACTGTTTTAACGAGAGATAGAGTACCTGGTTCTTTGTTTTCCAGATACCGGGATCAACGGCGGAATGTAATTGTGTAACCCGCAACGTGTCCAGCAACTCCAGTTGATTTTCTTTAGTAGTTAAAAGGTCGGTGCTGTAAATCCGCCAGTCGTTTTCTGTTATCTGTATCGTGCCGCTGAACAACGGTTCATTCTTACGCCGCGGTGTCACTTTGATCGTATTGATCATCACACCATCTTCCATAAAACTACCTTCGTATTTAAATCTATAGTAATTCAGGGCGCCATCAGCGATAGGAGAAATAAAGCCCCGGGGATTCAGGTTATTATCAAATACCGAAACATTGTTCTGATAAAAATTAATAAAGAAAGGAAAGCTTAATCCATAACCACCGCCGCTTTCTCTTGATGAAATAACACGGAACTTAATATTATTGGGCCTGGTGAAATCAACCTGCGTAACAGATTCTGATAAAAACAAAATGCCTTTACCCAAAGAGTCCAACCCATCATTAGCATCCCGCTCTATTTTCTTTCCAAATATTTTTTTAGGCATAGCCCCGGAACGCATCAATCCTTTTATATAAACGCTTACTGAAAATGAATCAACCTGGTCATTATAAAAATTTCGCTTCCTGATTGCATTCCGGATAATTTCATAAGCAGGATCTTCTCCTTTTTTAACGATCACTTCGCTTAGTGTCAATTCCTGTATGGAAAGCGTGAAATCGACAACCTGTTCGTTACCTGTAACAGTGATTGTCTTTTCGCTTTTTGCATAGCCAACATATTGCGCTATCAATGTATGCTGGCCCGGTTCCAGGTTGATAGAATATCTCCCGGAGCTGTTGGTAGTAGTTCCCTTTTTTGTTCCCTTAATACTTACCGATGCATAAGGTAATGGACTTCCTTTATCATCAGTGATAAGACCGGAAATTTTTCCCGCTGTTGAAAATAAAGATGATAATATGAAAAGAAAGGAGAGTAAAGTTGGTTTCATATAAAAAAATAATGAAACGAAAATACTTCTGTGGATGTTACAGAAAACCCAAAGTCAGTAAAGATCTCAGTCCAACCTCTCTTCAAACGACTGCTTTGTCGGCACAAACTCAAAAAAAATTTGATGTCAATCTTAAGCCTCGTTAGAGACATTATGTTAGTAGTAGAGATAACAACAAAACATACCTGGTTAAGCTCCGATAAGAGCGCTATGTTATCGTGCAAATCAAAAAAACATATCACCCCTTCGGGGTTCAAATTCTCATTTTCGATATTTTCTCTACTAACATTTGGCTCCTACGGAGCCCTTAAAACCTTTTCCTGCATTAACTCAAAATAAATTATGCCTTTTTACTTCTCAGAAAACTTCCGCTCATAGCAGCGAAGCCTGCCACCAGACCGCCCACAGCACCAGTGATAATTATAAGTAAAAATGAATTATTGCCAATACCCAGCAACTCTCCTATCCTTGCAGAAAGAATACT
>JAKFER010000042.1:0-2050 GCA_036675565.1 Chitinophagaceae bacterium | reverse complement strand
GATCAAAAAGAAATCCTTGAACAACAAAACACTCAGCTCCGTAAAATTAGAGATAGGCTGCTGCCGAGGTTGATTAGCGGAAAGTTACAGGTGAAATAACTTAAACCCATTTATTACTTAGAAAAGGGATAACCATGTCAGACTTAAGTGATGAATATTATTCTTCAGAACAATTAGTAGAAATTGCCTGTAAAAATAATATTGCGGAAGAATATCATAAGGAATTCATTTCAAGATTTGAATCCGAAATTAAATTAATGGACGAAGATGTAAAAACTGGTATCGGAGATTTTGAAAATATGGGGGAAAGTGCTATAAGCGCTTCACTGGATTATATAAACAAGTTTACTTCTGAATTAAAAAAAGGCCATAGCCTAAAGTGGGCAAGACTTTATGCCGACAGCATGGAAGAGCACCCACATGCATTCAATGATGCCTATATCGCCATAAAAGAATTAAATAAAGTTCAAGCTCTAGCGGAACTTAAAATTCACTGCAAACATATTAAGGCTGATCCTTTATATGAGAAGCATTTTTGTTTCCTGATGGAGCAGGGCGAAGGCGCTGCTTTGCCGGGCCCGGATGAGTTGGCTGCAATTTATTCTAAAGCATGCAACGAAAAGCTTGCATTGGGTAAGTCAGCAATTTTTTCACATCATTATGCTGATAATTTTGCTTCTGATTATAATGAAGCCTACGCTTATGGCTATGCTACTGCGTTTGAGAATGCAATAATGGCAGGTAAATCTGAGGAGTATGCGACAGTCTATGCTATTCAATTAGCCGAATACTACGGAGAGAACTATTTTAGCAGTAAAGATATTGTGCATGACGAAACAGATGAATTTAATATTCAGAAGATCACTGCCTATATGAAAGCATGGGAATATGGCAGGAAAAATAAAATAGAAAACTTAAGTGTGTTTATTGAATGCTTTCAACATGAATATGTAAATACAATTTATGCGGATGATGGCAAACCAGCACTAAACGAAACGGATTTGGATACAATGCTAATAGAAAGAACGCTTAGAAAAATAAACAGATAAACGATGGCAACAATAGGCTGGATAGATTTTTCAACTAATGATAGAAACCGTGTAGGTTCTATTTTAGACCTGCTTCGCCCTGAAGGTATGGTGGATGAATTGGGTATGGGCACGATCCGTGATGCCCTGGCTAACCAGTTATTCCCCGGTATCAGTACCATCCAAACAAGAGCAAAATATTTTTTCATTATTCCTTATATTTTATACGACTACCAGGCTGCAAAACCTGCACAGCGCCGGGGTAAAACACCATCAAGATTCTTGGAGGATAAAGAATATGAAGTAATGTGGCAGTTAGCTGAAAAATATAATTATGTAGAGGGCAATGGTGTAATAGGCATCAGCAAACGTAAGCCAAACAAAATAGTAAGGCGGCCATCTGCCATTTATTGGAATGGTTTATACACGTACCAGTTTATTAATACAAAAGGGTTGGCTGCTGAAAGTTTTTTAAAGCAATCAGTAAATCCATCTATGGTAACACTTCTCTCATCAGTGCAGCAAGGTGATGATTCTACCGGCGATGATACAGATGCGGAGCATGAGAATGTGTTTAAGATAAGAGTATCACCAAAATTAAACTGGAATGAAAACCTTACACTTGACTTACACAAAGAAGAGGCGGAGTTTTTTCAGGATCGGATTATTTCAATAGCCAAAAATAAACTGATTGCGGAGTTATTACAAAACGATAAACTCTGGCAAATATTTATAAAGGCCGACAACTTTATGCAGTTTGCTAAAGCAGCCATCACACTTCCAATTGCAGCTAACTTGAAAGCCATGCTGATCTTAGCCCATGATTTTTCAGAGTTAATGTATGGAGCACATCTTGCCTACAACTGCTGCCTGCACCATAAGAAATTTAACAGCAACCATTTTGATGAAGAGTGGAATGGCTGGCTCAATGATTTTCAGGACAACATGCTGGACTATGAAAATTTTAATCCTAATGTCTTATTCAGTTATGCTATAACTACAAGGGGCACTACTGCGCAATT